>NZ_CP010817.1:3387111-4064534 GCF_000833025.1 Myroides profundi | reverse complement strand
AATTCATAGATTGAGTTTTCTCTATCTGTTGTAAGTGAATAAGATGGATACTGCATATCTAACCTATTAGCGTGTTAGAAATGACAAGTTAGGGATTATCTATAAGACGAAATAACAGTATTCAAAGACGGTGTATATCCAGAGAAGATGGATAGTAGATTCGTTAGTGATCAGAAGTATTTTAGGCGAAATAGTGAGAACTAAAAGTGTTGAATAAACACTAAGATTCTTTTTGTGCCTTCTCGTATTCTTCTTTTCTCTTTCTTTCTCTCTCTTCGAAAATGTCCAACTCTCCTGAAGCTCTTAGCTTTTTTACTAAAGCAGTCATTTCTTCAAACTTTCCTGAGCGATCTATAATATTAACTTCGTTATTCGAATATATTACTGTAGGAGTAGCTCCCTCTTTGATTTCACCTAAGTAGATATCTTTTTTCATTGTGTTTTTATTTAAAAATAGTAGTGAGAGGATTAATTAGAAAACCAATATATTCTTTGTCTTTTTCAAAGTAAAGGAGTTTACCGTCTTGATTAATTCCATAGATATCAAAATATTTAGATAGTTCATCATAGTTATTAGATAAAGCTATTCTGTATAATCGCGTTCTTGAAGGAGTACTACCTCTAAAGACTATTTTACATTCTTTTTTATTCTGTATAAAAGCCAATACTGCTCTGAATACAGTAGCCAATACCTTTTTCATATCTCCATTATTACTTGTAATTGTATCATTGATAAGACCGTTTTTATCTATTGATTCATTCGCATCGCCAAAGCTAAGATTATACAAGTTTTTTTCTGCTTTTATAGGAGCAAAGATAATTAATTTTTTGATTGCTTGGTTTTTACCTATGCTTGTAAATTCATAGATTGAGTTTTCTCTATCTGTTGTAAATGAATAAGATGGATACTGTATATCTAACCTTTTAGCGTGTTAGAAATGACAAGTTAGGGATTATCTATAAGACGAAATAACAGTATTCAAAGACTGTTTATATCCAAAGAAGATGGATAGTAGATTCGTTAGTTATCAGAAGTATTACTAGGCGAAATAGTGAGAACTAAAAGCCTTTAGTTATTGTTGAACGAGCACTAAGATTCTTTTTGTGCTTTTTCGTATTCTTCTTTTTTCTTTCTTTCTCTCTCTTCGAAAATATCTAACTCCCCTGAAGCTCTTAGCTGTGCAAATAGATTATTTGCATATTCTATTTTACCTGATTCGTCAATGACTCTTAGGTTTTTATTAATAGTGATGATTTTAGGATTAGTATCAGTCTTTACTTCGTTTGAATTAATCTTTTTTTTCATAATGCCTTATTTTATACTGTTCGTATTAGGTGTGATTAAGAAACCTTGATATTCTTTATTTTTAGCAAAGAATACTACTTTTCCTCCCATATCAAATCCGTATATACTGAAATGTTTAGATAGTTCACTATAGTTATTAGATATAGCCATTCTGTATAATCGTGTGCGTGAAGGAGTACTACCAGTAAAGTATATTTTATAAAAATCTTTGCCTTCCGTAAATTTGAGTACAGCTCTAAATATAGTAGCTAAAACCTTATTCATATCACCATTATTACTTACGATTCTATCATCTATACGCAATAAATCACCATCGTAATTGGTTCTATCTCCAAAGCTTAAGTTATAAACTTTATATTCACCTTTGACAGGTGTAAAGATAATTAATTTTTTGATTGCTTGGTTTTCACCTATGCTTGTAAATTCATAGATTGAGTTTTCTCTATCTGTTGTAAATGAATAAGATGGATACTGCATATCTAACCTATTAGCGTGTTAGAAATGACAAGTTAGGGATTATCAATAAGACGAAATAACAGTATTCAAAGACCTTTTTTGATTACTCTATTTCGAAGATAGCTTGTATCTCTACTGCAGAGTTGACAGGTACAGAAGTAGCACCTAGAGTACCTCTAGCATGTTTACCTTTTTCTCCAAATATTGCTACAGATAGATCTGATGCCACATTCATTAGATTAGCGTGCTGAGAGTAGTCAGGAGTGGTGTTGAATATACCTGTTAGTTGTACTGTTTTCTTTACTCTGTTGAGGTCACCATTCACTGCTAGTTTAAGCACTGCGATTACATTCAGCATCGTCTGCTCAGTTGCTTGCTTTGCTTGTTCTTCAGAGACGTCTACCCCTACCTTACCAGGATATAATATTTTTCCATCCTTTAAGGCTACCTGATTGATGAATACTAGATTTCCACTGCGTGAGTAAGGCGTGTAGTTCCCCACAGGATTAGGGGCTACAGGTAGTATGATGTTCTTTTGTTTAAGCGTAGTTTCTACATCAGTGACTACTTGTTTAGGTGCACTTTCCTCTTTCTTCTGAAAAGTTCCTCTTAAGGCTTTGGCAACTTTGGCGAAGTTTTGACCTTGCGTATAGGCGATCAGCAGTTCACTTTCGCTAGGACGTTGCACCGTTTTGTTTGAAGCAAGGCTACTTGCTCCTAGTACACTATTGCCTTGGGCGATGCTATTATCTAGCTTCTCCGTAGCTCTGATGCCATTCGGTACGAGTATCATCCCATGTACTGCTAGGCTATTCCAGAATGACTGTAAGGCTAGCTCCTTCCCTGCTCCGCTACCAGCAGACATAAATACAGCTGTAGGCATTCCCTCTAGAGCATGAGCTGTCCATAGATCTACTGTCTTCGCAAGAAAGGCACTCATCGGAGTACTGATATTGCCAAAATATACAGGAGATCCCCATACGATTCCGTCATAAGTCGGTAGCTCCTCAGGAGTAGCTATCTGTAGATCATGTAACAGTGCATTTTCTGAAGGCTGTACTAGTTTTATAGTCGCCTCTGTGTGAGGATTGTTTTCTATTCCTTTAGCGATTTCTTGCGCCATTTTATATGTACCTCCCGTATCAGAATGGATAAGTACTAATATTTTGGTTAGGGTATCTTTTGCCATAATCTGTGTTGTTGTGAAGAGTAATGCACAAGTGATTAGTGCAGTATATAATGTTTTCATATTATTTATTTTAAGTATAATCACAAAGGTATGTTTGCAGTTTATATTATATTTGTCAAAAAATATATGCAAAACGCCAATATCAAATGTGGATTAACCGAGAAGCTCTTAGGAGTATATGATGATACTAATGAGGTACAGGCGTATGTATGGTATGAAGACAACTTCGTTCACGATGAGTATCAGCACGCTCATCAGCGATATCAGCTCACCTATGTAGAACAGGGCTATCAGTACCTTCACGTAGATAACTGTATCTATCTAGTCCCTCAGTATCACGTAGCATGGATACCTTCAGGACAGCAACACGCGACTACCTCTACAGCGAAGGATATCAACCTAAAAGTACTGTTGTATAAAGATGTGCCAGCTGACTCATTCTATAATCAAGTACATATCTTCCCTGCTCCTACTGTGCTGAGGGAGATGCTACAGTATGCGACGAAGTGGAATAGAGTAATCCAAATAGAGCTAGAAAAAGAACAGTTCTTACAGGCTATTCTCATTAGTTTAAAATCGTTCTGTGAAGAGAATCAATCGCTTCAATTACCTATCCCTACAGATCATAGGCTAATACCTGTATGTGCTTATATCAACGATCATTTTACCTCAATGCTAGACTTAGATGAACTAGCCAGTATCTCTACCATGTCTGTGCGCAATCTACAGCGCCTGTTCAAACTAGAGACGGGTATCACTCTACAGAAGTACCTTCAGATTATCCGTATCTTGAAGAGTATAGAGCTAGTAGATACAAGAGAATTTACCTTGAGCGAAATCGCTTTTAAAGTAGGTTATAAAAGCTTAGTTGCCTTTAGAAACTCCTACTTTGATATCATGAAAGTATATCCTAAAATTAAAAAATAAGCGTATACACCTCTGACAAAAGGTTGTCATTACCCTACTCTACTTTTGCTCCATAATCTTAACAATATACAGGATGATACGAGTAAGTAATGCACCAGTGTGTGCGATGGAGTTCACCAGTTTTAGAAAGAAAACAACAGTAAGTGACGACGAATTATTGTTTGCAATAGCTCGATTTGAGCGTCAATTGCTACAAGTAGAAGGTATTGTATATCATACCTTGGTTCGCAACTATGATAATGAGTATGCTAATGTGCTGTTCGCTACTTCTATGGAGGTGATTAAGACATTAGAAGCAGTGATAGGAAACACAAAAGAAACCCAAGACTTCTTCAGTATGGTAGATATGAGTACAGTGCAGGTGGAGTATCACAAGATACGTAAGTCTAACTTCACAGTGCCTTCCTACTTTGGTTGTATAGAGAATGGTAAGTTTTCTCTTAAAGATACTACCCAAGCCTCTACTCTATTATCTGCCTCGGATGCTGTAGAACAATCTTATCTAAATGCTTTTGACAACACCCAAGGGCACTTTATCTCTGTGCGTAATGAGAATGAATACTCAGAAATAGTTTTGGGTCAAACCTTAGGCAATACGAAGGAGATTTGTTATGGTTATTTTGGGAATGAAGCTTGCCTTTCTCTTCTTGGTTTAATCGACGAGAGTAGTATGCATTTAGGTTTTTGGTATGTGGTAGGATAGGTGATTTAATATTTGAATATTGACTGACATTGAGTTATTTATCTGTCGCTGACTACATAAGGTTGTCACTGTCAATATCAGTTCAATAGCAACTAAAATGAACAGATGTGTTCAGAATCTGAACAGGTACAGATTGTCTTAAATTAGGGTTTACCTCTCTTTTTTGCGCTATTATTATTTGGGTGGTCGGCTTTTGGTCGGCTAGTGATGGGCATTTGATCGGCTTAAAACATCGCAAAATAGCCTATCACTACCCTATCACCTACTGATTATATACCGATAAGGTGGAATAGTCTTTGTGCAACTTTAAAATACCAACCTATAAAATTAAAAGTTATGGCAAAGATGTCACCAAAAGGAAAAATTACGGGAGTAAGTGGGCCTGTGTATTTTAGGTCTTTAAACAATGTACAGATCGTACAAAGTAGACCTAATCGCTCAAAACAAGACAAGGGCAAGAACCCTTCCGCTAAGCTGTTTAAGCATACTGCACAAAGCATGAAATATATACGTAAGCATGTCGAATACTTCTTAGGGATGAGGTATGAGTCTACTGCTCATCTGCGATTGATGGGACTAGTGATGACGGCCTTGCGCAAGAATACTGTACTGCCGATAGCAGAGACTACACTGTACAATACTTCTATTGCTGAGGTAGTCGGATTTGAATGGAATACAGCCAAACTATTTACAGATACCTTCTTAGTCGATATAGCTGTAGATGTGCTGGAAAATAAGGAGATAACTGTATCAGTGTCTCCATTTATCCCGATAGAACAGGTGGACTTCCCTCCTATGTGTACACATGCTAGTTTGCGCATAGAAGGGTTCTTTATGACGGATACAGATGAGATGCTCGGTAAGCAAACCAGCACATTATCTATTGATTTCAAAAAGAGTGATGAGGTGGTCAGTCCTCATCCGCTATCTGTCCTGATACCTCATCGAGATTGTCTTAAGATGGTGGTGGCAGAGATACAGTTCTTCTACCCGATTAATAACAATCCTGATCAACTGACACTGTATAACTCTAAGGCTTTTAATCCTAGTGTGGTGGTGTATGTGGGGAGGTGATTATTGAAGGTGCTTAAGATTTAATTATAAAATAGAAATAGAAAGAGGGTAACTTTTGGGATACCTTCTTTCTATTATTACCACGTCTTCCAGTCATTAGAAGTAAATTTCCATTCAGGAGTTTGGATGATATCAAGGTTTATATCATACCAGGGATTGTCGTCTTTTGCATAAGGATTTTTTAATACCTGCAATTCTTGTGCAGGCATATAACTCTGAGCTAAGAGCACTACCTTCTCTCCTACTTCATTCTGTGCTATATCTACTACGATGACAGCATGCCCAATTGGATTTCCAGATTGTACTAAGATATCTCCTATCTGTACTTCTTGTTTTGGAATGGATTTTAGCTGTTGTTTTAATGATGCAGTATTAGCATAGTTAAAAATGTGTTCTAAGTATGACCAATACTTTTGTGATGTATAATCACCATTGACATAATCGGTATAATATCTCGGTTTACCATCTGAAATAAAGTTAAATGCGATCTCACTATACCTCTTTTGGTTGTATAAATAATCAGCTCTGAGACACATGGTTGCATCAGCACACTGGTGTAGATCTTTAGTGCCTATGGGGAGATCTATGACAGATGAGTACACTTGTGTTTTGTTTTTCTCTTTACCATTGAAGTATTTTACCTTCTCACCGTATGGCTTTAGAGGTAAGTGTTGTAAGTGGTACCCGAAGTCTTTAGCTGTATAGTTAAGGCGTGTATAACCCTCTGGAACGTTATATCTCTCTCCTATTGTCATACCTGTAGTGTTTATGTAGTTAATCTTTGATTGTTCTGTGATAGATTCTACAGATGCAGTAGTTTTGTTATTTTGACAAGAGAAAAGCAATACACTTAAGACTAGGGCGATATGGTGTTTCATAAGGTTACTTTTAGTGATAGATTAGTTGACTAACTTATAGATTATTATTTGTTTATGATACTATGATAACGTAGATAGTTGAGGCCATAGTGCGTCGAAAAGGATAAGTGTTGTGGTAAACTTTTTTAGGTAATTTAGGGCGATATTGTAAAGTATAAAAATGAGAAAGTATCTAGATATTAATAATCAAATAGGGCACATAGTAGGAGAGTATATCTATTATGAGTGTACTAAGTGTGAGGTGGTGGTGTATAGTTACCCGATACATAGAGATGGCTGTCTGTGTGGAAATATAGAGATAGATGCTATGATGGGAAGAGTAGCTATAAGGTATAAAACTAAATATAGAGTATTTGAGAATAAGTAGATTATGATTATCTTAAGTATATAAGCTTGTTAATGTTTGATAATTATACTATTTATTGTGTTTTTTATAATTGATTGCTAAGATTATAAATGTTAAATTTGATAAAAAAATTTATGAGAAAGAGTATTTATAGCTTGGTTATAGTGTGTATTACAACTTTAGCAATAGGGTGTAGCAATGATGATAATCTAAATGATAGTAAACCTGTAGAAGAGAGAGAGGGACGTTTTGACAGAAGCCCTTTTAGTTGGGATGTGAAGGGAAGTGCTGAAGTGAATGATCTATTGTTTATAGATGACATTAATTATTCTGTAAGTACATCAGGAGAACATTATTCTACTAGTAATGATTTATATCCTGGAGCTGTATTTCCAAAGAATAGCATAGATAGATTGACATTTGATGCTATGGTAAAAGCAGAAAAGAATCCTTATGATTTAATGTTTATGTTCTATAAATCTTTTGTTTTAAGTGATATTAGTACTAAGAAAGAGAGGGTAACATATTTAGATGCCGTTAATCAAGCTCTAGACAGTGAAGCTTTTCAATCAGAGGTAAAAAATAGAGCTTATGGTATTGAGGATTTATATATTACAGAGTGTTATACTTATAAAGATGTTGTTCAAGCTTTTAGTGGTAATCTGAAGTTAGGAGAAGTTTTTGCGAAAAATATGAAAATGAATGCAGGTGATAGTAGATATAAGTCTATTTTACTAATGAGAGTAGGTAAGGTATTCTATGGAGAGTGGTTTGAGGGAGATTATGAAAATTTCTTTAAAGAGCCTATGAATGAGAAGGACTTGTATTATGTGAAGAGAATTATGAGAGGAACTCCTGTTACTTATGTGGCAATAGAGAGTAAGGCCGATTATGCAGACTTAAATGATGCTGTAAGATCAGCATTAGTACATTATCGAAAAGAAGGTAATTTAAATTTAAATGATAAGAATGGTAAAATCTTGAGTAATGCAAGTTTTACAATACTAAGCACTGAAGATAAGATAAACAGCTTAGGTAAGTGGAGTACTTCTAAAGACGATATGTTCTCAGTACTTAAGAATAATTTATCTGCGAATTATATAGGACAACCTATTTACTTAGAGATTAGATCTGTAGATACAGATAAAAGATACTAAACAATAAAATATTTAAAAGAAGAATTATGACTGCGGTTATAAGTCTTTTTTTATGGATATTTGTATTGTAAATTACAGTAAATGAGTATTGTATGGGGATTAGTATGAAAGAAAGAGAGTTGATTAATGAGATTAATCACGATGAGAATTTGCTTGACTTAGTAATTAGGTATGTAAAGGACTTAAAGAAGGTGGAGGTAGAATCACCTTGTCAATATACTGTTGAAGAAGTGAAAGAACGCATTCAAATAGGGATGGAGTCATTAGAAAGAGGAGAGTATAAATCTCAAAATGATATGAGAAGTAAATACTCTATATGAAGTTGTTTTGGCTTAAAACTGCAGAAGAGTAATATACAAGAGACTTATGACTTCGGTTATAAGTCTTTTTTTTATGGATATTATCGTTTAAAGACGATAAAGAATAAGGCTACCTGAATAGCTAGGATGGCATAAAACTTTAGTTTAAAAGAGTCTTTAGAGATTTTATGTCTAAGTTTCTTCATCGCAATCCATGCACCTAGTGTTCCTCCAAAAAAGCAAAGAGACAAGAGGTTCTTCTCAGAAACACGTCTTTTGTTTTTAATCGCTTGTTCTTTGTCAAAGGCAAACATGGAGAAAGCTAAATAGTTTATTATAAGTAGATATAGGAATAAAAACTTCATGAGATTTATTTATTGTGACAAAGGTAGTATTTTAGCTATTCTTAAAATAATAAAATATGACGTTGATAGAGTTTATTCAACAGGCTGTGAGTGCTAGTGCAAAAAGTATAGAGAATACGTTGTCTCTTTTAGGAGAGGGATGTACTATACCGTTTATCGCTAGATATAGAAAAGATAGAACAGGTAATCTAGATGAGGTGGTTATCGAAAAGATAGCGAAGTATAGTGAGCTGTATGAAGTGATAGTGAAGAGAAAGGAGTCTATATTAGGTTCTATAGAAGAACAGGGGAAGCTAACAGATGAATTGCGCAATAAGATTACAAATAGCTTTGATCTAACAGAGATAGAGGATTTATACTTGCCCTATAAGAAGACGCGTAAGACGAAAGCTGATACGGCTAGAGAGAACGGTTTAGAGCCATTGGCTAAAGTGATTATGGCTCAGAATGCTCATGATGTAGAGTCTATCGCTGCTAAATATCTTAATGATAAGGTAGGAAGTGAAGAAGAGGCTATACAAGGGGCATCTGATATCATTGCAGAATGGATTAATGAAAATATGTATGTGAGAAAATCACTGAGAAGAAAGTTCCAACGCAGTGGGGTGATCAGTACTAAGGTAGTAAAGGCAAAAAAAGAAGAAGAGAATGCGCAGAAGTTTGAGCAATATTTTGATTGGGCAGAACCTGTGTATAAGATACCTGCACATCGATTATTAGCTATTCTAAGAGCAGAGAAAGAAGGTTATATCAAGTTTAATGTAGGTATTGATAAGAGTGAGGCTATTAGCTTCATAGAAGATAATGTAGTCAAAGGTAAGAATGAGTGTGGTAAGATAGTAGAGAAGGCAGTAGCGGATAGCTATAAACGTCTGTTAGAACCTGCATTGTCTAATGAGGCCTTGGTAGAGGCGAAGGAGAAGGCAGATTTAAACTCTATACAGGTATTTGCGGATAACCTTACTCAGTTGTTATTAGGTTCGCCATTAGGAGAGAAACGTATATTGGCTATTGACCCAGGGTTTAAGACTGGGTGTAAGGTAGTTTGTTTAGATGAGCAAGGAGATTTGTTATACAACGAGACTATATTTCCTCATGCTCCTCAGAAGGATACTACTATGGCGATGAAGAAGATTCGCTCTATGGTCAATGCATACAATGTAGAAGCTATCGCTATCGGTAATGGTACAGCTTCTAGAGAAACGGAGTTCTTTATTAAGAAAATAGCTTTTGATAAGCCTGTACAAGTATTCGTAGTGAATGAGGCTGGAGCATCTGTATATTCTGCATCTAAGATAGCGAGAGAAGAGTTTCCTACTTATGATGTGACAGTGAGAGGTGCTGTGTCTATCGGGCGTCGTCTGTCTGATCCATTAGCAGAGCTAGTGAAGATAGATCCTAAGTCTATCGGAGTAGGACAGTATCAACACGATGTAGATCAATCTATGCTTAAAAAAGAGCTAGATAATGTGGTGATGAAGTGTGTAAACTCAGTAGGGGTTAACCTAAATACTGCTAGTAAGTCGTTACTGAGCTATGTATCTGGGATAGGAGAGAAGATGGCTGAGAATATAGTGCAATATAGAACAGAGAATGGACCATTCGAGAGTAGAACAGAACTTAAGAAAGTACCTCGACTAGGAGATAAAGCCTTCCAACAGGCAGCAGCATTTGTGCGTATTAAGAATGCTAAGAATCCACTAGACGACTCTGCTGTACATCCAGAGGCTTATGGTGTGGTAGAGAAGATTGCTAAAGATATGAAGGTGTCTATAGGGGATATGATCTCTAATAAAGAGCTTATCGCTAAAGTAGATGCTAATAAATATACTACGGGTGAGGTAGGAGCATTAGCGCTTCAAGATATCTTAAAAGAATTAGAGAAGCCTGGTCTAGATCCTAGACGCAGTGCTAAGGTATTCGAGTTTGATCCTAGTGTGAAACAGATTACAGACTTAAAAATAGGTCAAGTATTACCTGGTATTATCAATAATATTACCAACTTTGGTTGTTTTGTAGATGTAGGGATTAAGGAGAGTGGTCTAGTGCATATCTCTCAACTTAAGGCAGGCTTTGTATCAGATGTGAATGAAGTAGTAAAGTTACACCAGCATGTACAAGTGAAGGTGACGGATGTAGATGTTGCTAAAAAGAGAATACAACTGTCTATGATATTAGATTAAAAAAACATTTCTAAATCTTGTTTTTGGCACGATACTTGTTTTTAAATTAGTACTTGAGTTTGAAAACAATAATGTTGTTATTGAAAAAGAAAACAAGCAGGTAAGTAGTGTTTTTATTATGTTTTATAAGTGAAGTGCCTATCTTTTATTGTCAAGATAGGTACTTTTTTTTGAGCTATAGTGATGTATAGAAACAAAAAAAGCGTTATACGGCAAGCCATATAACGCGTAAAATATATAAGTTTAGAACAGAATTATTCTGTCTTAGAGTTATCTTGTGTATTCTCTTTTTTAGTTGTCTGTTGAGCGTTTTCGTCTCTAGTAGCATCTTTAAATTCTTTGATACCAGAACCAAGTCCTCTCATTAATTCAGGGATCTTTTTACCTCCGAATAACAATAGAATGATAGCTACAATAACTATAATTTGCCATGGCCCAACCATTCCTAAAAATATGTGTAATGAGTTCATAATAATCTTTTTGAAACATTAAGTAGCGACAAATATAGTAAGAAAAATGTAAAACGTTTATTCGTAATAGGTTTTATTTAACTTTTAACGTTTATGTAGTAAGGAATTTCCTTGAAAACTGTGAATATTTAGGTAAAGTGACAGAGTCAAATTTTATAATTATTATATTTGTGTAGTAAAATAGGTACAAATGTTAGGAAAGGGACATAAAAGGAAAAAGTGGAAAAGTACACTTTTAAGTAAATACCGTATTGTTATCGTTAATGATAAGACGTTTGAAGACGTAAAGTCTTTTAAGCTTAATTTACTTAATGTTTTTGGTGCCAGTACTACGTTGGTATTTTTATTTATTCTATCAACTGTTTTGATGTTGGTATTGACTCCGTTAAAGGAATATATACCTGGATACTCTTCTGCTGAGCTAAAACAAAGGGCTGTAGAGTTAGCTCTGAAAGTAGATTCGCTAGAGAATGAGTCTAGACAGAATCAACAGTATCTAAGTGCAATCAAAAGCGCACTGTTAGGAGAAATACAGGTGACAGAAGCTAGTATAGATTCTTTAAAACTGACTCAGAAACCATTGAATCAAATCGAACATAAAGATCCTAGTGAAACAGATATGAAGCTAAGAGAAATGGTTCGACTGGAGGATAAGTATAATCTCTTCGAAGAGAGCAAACCTAAAGTTAGCCAAGTCCTGTTTAGCCCAATTAATGCAGAAATAGTTAGAAAGTACGATAGCAGAGCAATGCACTTCGGTATTGACTTTAGAGCTCCAGCTAATACACCTGTAAAAGCGATTAGTAAAGGGACTGTGCTATTCGTAGACTGGACTATAAAAGATGGTTATACAATCATCTTGTTACACGATGAAGGTTTAATATCTGTATATAAACACTTAACTTCTATTACTAAAGGAGAATATGAAAGTGTAAGGTCAGGAGAAGTAATAGGTCTTTTTGATGGAAGTAGTGAGGCTACTGCATTAAATGCTTCTACAAAATACTTCCACTTCGAACTATGGAAGGATGCCTATCCATTAGATAGCTCATTATTTATAGATTTAGAATAAGAGAATATGTCAATAAAATCATTTGGAGCTAAAGTATTTGCTTCAATTATACATAAGAAAACACAAAAGTGGGTCAATGACCCTATTAATACGCAAAAGAAGGTTTTTCAACAATTGTTAGAGGATGCTAAGCACACTGCATTTGGAAAAGACCATAATTTTGCTTATATTAAAAGCTACGAAGATTTCGTACAACAAGTACCTATTCGAGATTATGAAGGATTAAGGCCTTATGTAGATAGAGTAGTAGCTGGAGAAAGTGATGTGCTGTGGAAAGGGAAGCCTCTTTATTTTGCAAAGACTTCGGGTACAACTTCTGGTGCTAAGTATATCCCGTTGACCAAGGAGTCTATGCCGTATCATATAGAAGCTGCTCGTAATGCAATATTAGCTTATGTACATGAGACAGGTAAAGCGGACTTCGTAGATGGTAAAATGATCTTCTTACAAGGGAGCCCGATACTAGATGAGAAGAATGGTATAAAATTAGGTAGACTATCAGGTATAGTAGCTCACTATGTTCCTGCTTATTTACAGAAGAATAGATTGCCTAGTCTAGAAACAAACTGTATAGAAGATTGGGAGACCAAAGTAGATGCTATAGTAGAGGAAACAGTAGATCAGAATATGAGTGTGATCTCTGGTATTCCGAGCTGGGTACAGATGTACTTCGAAAAACTAAAGGAGAAAAAGGGTAAACCTGTAGGGGATATATTTCCTAACTTTAATTTGTTCATTTATGGCGGTGTAAATTATGAGCCTTATAGAGGTAAATTTGAACAAATGATAGGACGTAAGGTGCCATCTATAGAGTTGTTCCCTGCTTCTGAAGGGTTCTTCGCTTATCAAGATACACAGACAGAGAAAGGAATGTTATTACTGCTAAATGCAGGTATCTTCTATGAGTTTATAAAAGTAGAGGAGTTCTTTAATGAGAATGCTAGAAGATATACGATAGGAGAGGTAGAGCTAGGTGTGAATTATGTACTAATTATCTCTACTAACGCTGGACTATGGGGGTACAATATCGGTGATACGGTACAATTCGTTAATCTAAAGCCTTATAGAGTAGTGGTATCTGGGCGTATAAAGCATTTTATCTCTGCATTCGGAGAACATGTAATCGGTAAGGAGGTAGAATCTGCTATACAAGAAGCTATGGAGGGTACATCAGTAACTGTTAATGAGTTTACTGTAGCGCCACAGATTAGTCCAGAAGAGGGATTGCCTTACCATGAATGGTTGATAGAGTTCGGCAATGAACCTGAGGATTTAGAAGCGTTTGCTTTAAAGATAGATAATGCTCTAAGAAAGCAGAATATGTATTATGATGATCTAATTGTAGGAAAGGTGTTGAAGACATTAGTCATCTCTAAAGTAAAACAAGAAGGCTTTAATAACTATATGAAAAGTATAGGGAAGCTAGGAGGGCAAAATAAATTGCCTAGATTAAGCAATGATAGAATCATCGCTGATCAATTAAAATTATATTAGTAAAAAGAAATAATAAGACGTAAAAAGGAGAAGTATATGAAAGAGATAAAGAATATATCTAGAACGAGAGCGCAAGTGTCGTCTGCAGCTGTGGAGCGTATGTATATTACAATGCGCCATTTGTTTAACAGAGGTTTTTATAAACCGATGGGAGTGTCAGGAGATACATTAAGAGAAGCGCTATTAGAATTGCGTCCAGAAATATATGGTACTATCGCAGAAGAAAAAGTAGAGTTAAACGGATTGTTATATGTTATCGAACGCCTTCCGATCGGAATAGAGGAGTGTCGTTATATTAACTTGACATCTGATGAGGGGTATTCATTCTCTCACTTTACAGCTATCGTACCACCTAAGAGAAGAAGAAACTGTTATCGAATAGATGAGGAACAGATGAATATCGAGATCACTAGAGGTAGATCTGATATCTATGATGTTTTGACTCACTTGACATTTATATTCATCGAATCGCATAAAATTAAAGATCGTGTATTGATAGGAGAAGATGGTAAGGTAACTCGCGATTGGAAAAAGATAGAAACTGCAGCTAAAAAAGAAGAGTTTTTAGAATTAGAGGAGAAAGAGGTAATCATGTCTCACCTAGCTAATGTATTAGGACGTTCTTTTGCTGAGGTTCTAGATGTATATGAGAAATTCGCTATTCCTGAGAATCCAGACCGTTTCTTAGACGTGATTTATTGGTTAGGAAAGTTAGCGATAGAAGAGGATGTGTATAACGATAAACGTACAATAACCTTTAGCCCACTACTTAGAGAACGTCTAGGTCACCATATCTATGGAGAAATGTGGTCTGATAGAATTAAAGAAGTACTTACAACGAAAGGATTATTAGAGCGTCCAATCCATATCATCAGTGCGAATATGCACAGTGTTATGAATTCTATCTTTGCCCCTTCAGTTGTAAAGAGTGAAGTAGAGGTAAGTTCTGAGCTAGAGGTATACGAAGAGTTAAGTAAGCCTGAGAACAAACACCTTAGAGATTTAGTTAATGAACGCGCTGAAAATGAAGGAATGACTTTCTTAAGAGATGAGTCAGGAACGAACATTGATGTTCAAATATTCGATACTGCTAAGATAGATTTTGCTACTACAAACTTTAAGGCTCAGCAAATAGAAGGAGAGTATCCTGTGATTATCGTTATGGATTATGCTTTCGGTGAGCAGGCTTATGAGACGATCGATGAGCTTTTAAAGCCTTATAAGAAGACAACGATGATAGATGTGGAATCTGTGTCTATCATGGGGAAAGCAGGTATCTTAGTAGGAGATAAAGGAGATATTATGATTCCATTCGCTCATATTAATGAGGGAACAGGGGATAATTATCCTTTTGATAATGAATTGACAGTAGATATGTTTAAGAATGATGATATCCCTGTATTTGGAGGAACAATGGTTACTGTATTAGGTACATCACTTCAAAATAAGGATTTATTAAAGTTCTTCCACGATTCTACATGGGGTGTAATCGGTCTAGAGATGGAAGGTGCTCACTACCAAAAAGCAATACAGTCTGCTTCTAAGATCAGAAAAAGTATTAATCCTGATGTGAAAGTAAGATATGCTTACTATGCTTCTGATAATCCATTAGAGACAGGTAGTACATTAGCTTCAGGAGGGTTAGGTACGACAGGAGTAAAGCCTACTTACTTAATTACCATCAAAATACTAGAGCAGATATTTAATATTAAGTAATTAAATTCTAAATAGTTTAAGATAAATGAGCCATCACAGAATATATGTGGTGGCTTTTTATTTTGATTTATATGTTAAATTGTGAATTTAAGTGTAATTTTATAGTCTTAGAATTTAGTTGAAAAGATGAAGGTATTTATTACTCCTATACAAGATTGTGTTATCATAGAACCAAAGGTATTCTTCGATGAGAGAGGATATTTCTTAGAGAGCTTTAATGAGGCTGTTTTTGAGAAAGAGACAGGGTTAGCTGTACGTTTTATTCAAGACAACCAATCTAAGTCTTCTAAAGGCGTTCTAAGAGGGCTTCACTATCAAAGAGGAGCTTATCAACAAGCTAAATTAGTAAGAGTATTACAAGGTGAAGTATTAGATGTAGTGGTAGATCTACGTAAGGACTCTAGTACGTATGGACAGCAGTTCACTCAAGTGCTATCAGCAGATAATTTTAAACAGGTGTTTATCCCTAGAGGGTGCGCACATGGTTTTTTAGTAAAGAGTGAGACGGCAATATTCGCTTATAAGTGCGATAACGTTTATAATAAAGAATCTGAAGGGGGTATCATCTATAATGATCCAAGTTTAGGGATTGATTGGGAGTTTAATCTTGATGAGGTTATCGTTTCTGATAAAGATAAGGTATTACCACTATTCGAAAATGCTTTACCTATATGATCAAGATATTAGTTACAGGGGCTAAAGGACAAGTAGGACAATGCTTACAATCTATAAGTCATGAATATGATGGAGTGGAATTCTTTTTCTTTGATTCTAGTCAGTTAGATATAACGAATGAAGTTTCGATAGATGAGGTTTTCAGTAAACTGTGCCCTGATTATTGTTTTAATTTAGCTGCTTATACTGCTGTAGATAGAGCAGAGGATGAGGAAGAATTAGCGTATAAAGTAAATGCTGAAGGAGTAATGCACTTAACAAGAGCATGTAATCAATACAATACTACGTTAGTGCACCTGTCTACTGATTTTGTATTTGATGGTCATAAACAGACTCCTTATACTGTCTCTGATATCCCAAATCCTATTAATGTGTATGGTGCTTCTAAATTAAAGGGAGAATTATACATAAAAGCGAATATGGAGCGTTACTATATCGTGCGTACTTCATGGGTGTACTCTGATTTTGGGCATAATTTTAAGAAGACGATGTTGAGATTAGCAGAGACTAAAAGTGAAGTAAGTGTTGTAATGGATCAAATAGGTTGTCCTACTAATGCAATAGAATTATGTCATTTTTTAATGTCTCTGATGCAAGGAAATCATGATTATGGGGTTTATCATTATAGGGGTGATGTGATTTGCTCTTGGTACGACTTTGCTGTATCTATATTTAAAGAGAATAATATTAATATAAAAGTAAATCCAATCACTACTGAGGAATATCCTACTAGGGCTAGTAGACCGAGGTATAGTGTGTTGGGTATGTATATATGAAGAATTTTTATTTTATTTTATTAATAACTCTTTTGTTTTATTCATGTAAAAGAGAAGTTAAAGTGAGTACTTATATTAGTACCGAAAATAATGTTTTTAATGTTGAAGATACAGTTAAAGTAGGATTCAATGCAGTTGATTTTTTAGACAAAAAGGTTTTTAATAATGATAGTCTATACCCTAAGTTTCCCTTTTCTGGTTCAAATATATCTATGTATGATAATTTAGAAAGATCTGAAGCAGGAATTCCTCTAATTTATTATAATAGCGGGCATCACTATTATCCAATTACTTTTTGTCAAGTGGCTTTAGCATATCATGCCAATTTTTTAGAAACTAAATCAGAGAATAGTAAAGAAGAGTTTTTAAAAATATCTTCACATATCTTAAACGAGGCAGTCTTGATAGAAGACTTTGCAGTTTTACAGACGGAATTACAGGTTGAAAACTATCAACTACCTTCTAAATGGGCATCAGCTATGTCACAAGGATACTCTGTAGTAATTATGTTACAAGCTTATAATTTAACGAGAGATAATAGATATTTAGATATGTCCAATAAGTTTCTTAAATCATTTGATTATTCAATAGATAAAGGAGGAGTTTTAAATTTTTGGGATGGCTATCCTTTTTATGAAGAATATGCAGATCCTAAATCACATGTTCTGAATGGGTATATGTTTTCTCTAGCAGGATTGTATTATAGTTATCGAGTTACAGGCAATAAGGATGCAAAACGTCTTTTTGATCAAGGTATAAATACTTTAAAAGCAAAAATTCATATGTATGATTCTTTCTTCACTTCAAATTACAATAAATTACGAGTAGAAGAAATGAAGAATGAGACATATGCTTCAGCAATTAATGAAGATCCAGATCATTATCATGAATTAGAGATTTATCAACTTTTGACTTTATATTATTGGACTAATGAATCAATATTACGAGAATATGCACATAAGTTTATTAAGTATGATACTGGAAAAATTGATAGCTATTATGACTTCGATAAATTTAAAAAAGTTACTTCTTTAAAATTACAAGAAAATATTGATGTGTTAACTGATGAACTTTGGAGTTGGGGGAATTTTTGGAGTACAAAAAACAAAGATAATGAACTAATAATAGAGTTTGATAAGTATCGAAGAAATATAGAAGGTATTGTTTTTTATAGCCCTACTGAAGAATCTTTACCACAAAATTATACTATCTATGCATGGGAAAAAGATAATTGGGTAAAAATATATACCAATAAAGATATCTATAATAAAAATAGAAAATATTATAAAACAGGAGGGTTCGATACATTTATTGATATAAACTATTTTCCTGTATCATTTGCCACCAATAAGTTAAAGATAAGTTTCGATGTCGGTATTAGAGGCAATGTGAGCTTAAGAGAAATAAATGTATTATTTGACCAAGATGATAAAGTAGAGTATATTTTAAATTCGATTAGAAAAAATGTAATTGATTGATGAATAGGGAATTTATAAAAAATATTATTATTAATAATTTATCATTA
This sequence comes from Myroides profundi, assembly GCF_000833025.1. NCBI lineage: Bacteria > Pseudomonadati > Bacteroidota > Flavobacteriia > Flavobacteriales > Flavobacteriaceae > Myroides > Myroides profundi. The sequence goes on along the minus strand of NZ_CP010817.1, from coordinate 4,045,923 downwards.
GGGCTACAGTTTGGATCAAGATGGTTGCTTAGTATTGTTTTATTGGCAACATTAGGAATTATCCCTTTTGGAATTTTTTCATTTATTTATTCGTTGGCAAATATCTTGGTATCAGTTCTGCCCTTCGGTAGTCAGTTTTATTTAATAAAAGAAGCAAATATAGATAAGGATAATAGTAAGGAGTTACAGGCATCAATTCTTGTACTTGCTATATTATCATCTTTAGTATTTGGAGTAATTTTTGTTTTAGATTTACTAGGAGTTAATAGTTATGGTTATGTAATATATTTAGGTTGGATTTTAGGAGTAGTTTTTAGTATTAATAATATTCTGTTTTCTTATTTAAAAGGGATAGGGCAGTTTGGATTTGAATTAAAGATAAATGTTGTTTTTTCTTTATTAATTTTTGCTCTAATGGGGTATTTAATTTATGTTGAAACATTAGGTATCAATACAATTTTTTACTTATTGATTTTATTTAATTTATTAACTACAGTTACTTTTCTTAATTTATCTAAAGGTATTTCTTTGTTTGAAGGTATTACAGGCCTTCTAACTAAAAAGCAGTTATTAACTGTTTGGAAAGCGAGACAATATTATGGACTGCAGGATATAGTTACAGCTTCTTTTGTTCAGGGAGGAATGTTACTATTACCACTTTTAGTTCAAGGAGATGTTTATGGAACTTATAGAGGATTGTTACTAATTGTGGCTCCTTTTGCTTTATTAAATCTTGCGTTTTCACAAGTATTATTAAATCAAATTAAAAATGTTTCTTTTGCAGAAAAAGGAAAAGTATTTCATTCTCTGCAAAAAATAGCTGTTCCTATTCTAGTATTGATTTTAGGAGTAATGTATGTTTTTAGAGAGTTTGTTTTAGAGAAAATAGCTAAGTTAGTTTTAACAGAGACAATAAATCAAGCGTATATTGGTGTGTTAGGGATTATACTTTTCAGTTTTATTTATTCAGGATACGAAATGTTATTAGTAGCTTTAAATAAACAAAAAATACGTTTTTTAATTATGGTTATAGGCGCTGTATTTAATTTAATAAGCATATTTACATTGTTACCTAGATATGGAATAGTGGGAGCTATAGGAACTAATTTGATTTCAACATTTGTTGTTTTTGCTTTAATTCTATGGAGTGGAGAGAAACAATTAAAAAAATATTAAATTATGTGTGGGATTTTAGGAAGTATAAATTTACCATTTGGTGAAGCAACATTAAATACAATATATCATAGAGGCCCAGATAGTGGATCTATTGAAAGTTTTGATATAGGGAATAATACTGTTTTGTTAGGACATAGGAGATTAGCCATTGTTGAGTTAACAGAAGCAGGATATCAACCTATGACATCTATAGATCAAAATTTTGTAATTGTTTTTAACGGTGAGATATACAATCATTTAGAGCTTCGAAAGAAATTACCTGAGATTAGTTTTAAAGGGAATTCTGATACTGAGACTATTTTATACTACTTAGCTAAATTTGGTATCAAAGCAGTTAAGGATTTCAATGGTATTTTTAGTTTTTGTTTATTAGATAAAAAAAACAGTAAATTATATTTGGTTCGAGACCATTTTGGGGTTAAGCCGTTGTATTATTTGTTAGAAGAATCTAATAAATTACTTTTCTCTTCTGAAATAAGGCCTTTAAGACACTATAAAGGGAAATTAGAAATCGATAAAGAGAATGTAGCAGAGTTGCTTAAGTTGAGATATAATCCATCGCCAGATACAATATATCAAGGAATCTTAAAATTACGTCCAGGAAATATTCTAGAATATAATTTAGGAAGTAATACAATTGATCTTTATAATTTTATAGATGCAATATCGATTACTAAGAACTATAGTTTTAATAAAGCAGTGGATAAGTATGGACAGCTTTTTGAAGATGCTGTTAAGAGACAATTAATGTCTGATGTAGAAGTAGGAGCTTTATTAAGTGGAGGTATTGATTCTGCTTTAGTGACTTATTTTGCTCAGAAACATTCGGATAGTAAGATTAAAACATATACAGTAGGCTTTGAGGAGAATGAATTTGCTAATGAAATAGAAGATGCTCAAAAATCTGCTGATTTCTTAAAGACAGATCATCATAATATTATTATATCAGCTAGTAATTTTAAAGAGATTTTTGAAGAGACATGTCGCATTGTAGAAGAACCTTTGGGAACAACTTCAATCTTACCAATGTTTTATTTAAATGAGGCTGTAAGTAAAGATTTAAAAGTAGTTCTAACAGGTCAAGGAGCTGATGAACCTCTAGGTGGTTATACTCGCTATAAAGGAGAGATATTAGCAGATAAATACCCTTCATTTATGTTTCAATTAGCTAAACCAATAGCTAATTATAGTAAAAAAGAAAAGTGGATTAGAGCAGCTCAATCACTATCTATAAAAAATGATATTAAACGTTGGGAAAGTATTTATTCTCTATTTACAGATCTAGAGATAAGGGATTTGATAGATACAATAGATGAAAAGAGTTTTGAAAGAATTGCATATTATTATAATTTGTTGAATTGCAAAGAAAAGAGAGGTGTTGAAGGGATGATGGCGGTAGATCTTAGAATGAATTTAGCTGATGATCTTTTAATGTATACGGATAAGGTATCAATGAATTTTACTATTGAAACTAGAGTACCTATGCTTGATACGGAATTGATTCGATTTTTAGAATCGTTGCCTTATGAATATAAAATAGGTGAAGGGGAAACAAAAAAAATTCATAAGTTTTTTGCTAAAGAAGTATTACCAGCAGAAATAATTAATAGACCTAAAAAAGGATTTATGTCTCCTACTGAAAAGTGGTTTAGAGGGGATTTAGGTGAATATTATGTACAAATGATTAAAGAAAGTGATAGTTCATACTTTGAATTGTTTAATAAAAAGGCAGTATTGGATATTTTTGAACAACACAAAAAAGGTTTTAATAGAGAAAAACAGATTTTTACATTACTATCGATTTACTACTTATTTAATGAATAATGAGAATTGCTATTATAACATCAAGATATCCTAAAGATAATCAGCCATATAACCATATGTTTGTGCACGTTAGGGCATTGTATTTTAAATCTCAAGGAATAGATGTGACTATCTTGGTGCCTGCTAAAGAACAATGTGTTTATCATTATCAAGGAATAGAAGTAATAGAGGCTACAACTAATTCAATAGTGCCTTTGTTATCCCAGTATGATTTACTGTATTTACATTTACTTAATCAGTATCCATTAAAGAATGGTGGTTTTAGGATATACAATGCTATTTTAAAGAATAAATATCCTGTAGCGATCTATATTCATGGGACTGATGTGTTAAAATATCCTGAGTATTTGTATGATTTTGAATGGAGTCTAAAAGGCTTGGTTAAATATTTATATGTAAATACATGGAATCATTTAAGAATGAAGAGTTTCTTGAATAATATTAGTAAGTCTCATCAATACCTTATTATGACGCCTTCTATGTGGATGAAACGTCACGCTGAAAAAATTATGAATCATACATTTAATAATTTTCATGCAGTTGCGAATGGTATTGATATAGAATTATTCGATGTTCCTTTTGATTATAATAATAGATTTAAAATACTTACGATAAGGCCTTTATCAGATCCTAAATATGGAGTTGATAAAGCGATTGAGCTGATGCGTTTTCTACCAGAACGATATACTTTGGATATATATGGGAAAGGATATTTAATGGAAAAGTATGAAGATTTGATACAAAAATACTATTTACAAGAAAGAGTAAAAATAGTTGATGATTTTATAGAGCGAGAGAAATTACCTGTTCTATTTTCTAAATATGGTATTTTTAGTGCTTTTACTTTATTTGACTCTCAGGGAGTTATTATGTGTGAGGCTATGGCAAGTAGATTATTAACAATAAGTAATAATAATTCTGCAATAAGTGAATTTATTGAAGATGGAATAGGAGGGTTAATTGATGATGATCTAGAAAAACTTGCACATAGAATCATTGAAATTACTAATAATTCTCATGTAATGGAAAATATGGTAGAAATAGGGAGGAGTAGAATGAAGAAAATTAATTGGCGAAAACAAGGAGAAAGAGAGCTTTCTTTACTAAAGCAAATTGTAACATGAAATTAATACTTGATAATGTAAAAAAGATAGATTTTGTTATAGGGTATTTATTGTTTCCATTATTGATTTTGGACATGATAAATGGTATACTATATGAAAATAATATTGAGTTTATATTTTCCTTAAGCCAATTGTATAAGTTTGTTCTTATTTTTCTATTTTGTATTAGGCTTATTGTGTACCCTAAAGTACTTAAAATAATTTTGTCGTATACGCTAATTTTTTTAATCCCTACAATTACTCAATTTTGTTTTTATAATGCAGATATTAGTCTCCTTTTTCAGGATGTTATTAGAACTTCAAAATATCTAATTATTATCATCTCTTTTTATTATTTTAAGTATTATTTTGTTGAGAATAATAGTTTTAATGTTTTATGGGGGTGGATTAAATTCTCATTTTGGATTTTAGCATTCAATTTATTGAGTAAGTTGGTAGGTCTTGGGTATCCAATGTATGAGTTTGGTAATATTGGGACAAGAGGATATTTTATTGCAGGGAATGAAATATCAGCATTATTAATTGTTCTATCTGCTATCATAGGTTATTATTATTGGGGTATTAAAAAGGATAAGTTAGCTTTTATTTTTTATGGAATTTTTAGTTTTGTTTTAGGTTTATTGATTAGCTCTAAAACAGGGATGCTAGGAATTGTTCTTGTTTATATTGCAATTCTTTTAAGTGTTTATGATTTTTCGAAAAATATATCTAAAGCAACAATAGGTAAGGCACTATTAGGTATTAGTAGTATATTAATCATAATTGTTCTTTTTATAATAAATACATCAATATTTGATAGATATACTTTATTTTGGGATAAGTTAGATTTTGTAACTTTTGTTCTGTCAAGCAGGAATTTGTATTTCCACGAGACTTGGTTAATTATACAAGATAAATATAATTTAATTAATTATTTCATAGGAGTTGGCCCCTCGCAATATTATGAATGGGCATCTAAGTTTGTAGAAATAGATATAATTGATATCTTTTTCTCTTATGGAATAATGGGGGTTCTACTTTTTATTCAATTTTATGGAAATCTATTAAAAGAATCTATTTTACATAGTAAAAGATTGGAATTCCCTTTTGGTCGTTTATCTTTAATTATTTTATGTTTTTTGCTTTTATTATCTTGTTTATCAGGGCATATATTAAATTCAGGAATAGCAGGTATCTACATTGGATTTGGGTTTGCACTTATGTTTAAAAGAAAGAATAAAGCATCTCTATATGAAAAGTATAATTAAAATATTTTGTGTACTATATAAGTAAGTTTTAAAAATGAAAAATTATAATATACCTAAAATGAAAAAAGAGATAATTTTTTATCTAGCTTTTATATTTTCTGCCTCTTTACCTCTTAGTACAAAGGTGGCCAATGTATGTTTAATTCTTTTAGGTTTAGCGGTAATAATAAAGGTATTTAAAGATGGTATTAACCTTAATAAGAAAAGCTTTATAAAGTATGGTTTGACAACTACAGTATTTGTATTAGTTCTCTTAACAATAGGATTGTTCTTTACAGATGATGTAAATAATGCTTTTAAGTATTATGGTCGTTTCTCTTCTTACTTTATTGTTCCATTGATATTTAGTTTTTTACCATTTAGTTTTTTAAATGAAATAAAAAAAACTTCTTGTAAAGGATTGATTATAGGGAGTGTTATATCTAGTTTGATTTTAATATCGATTACTTTTTTTAGGTATTATGTGTTTAAGGGTAATACAGTACAATTACAGGCTGATATTTTAAGTTATGATTTTACTTATCATCAATTTGCGTCCCAATTAAATTTCCATCCAGTATTTCTGGGGTTTTATATTGTTCTTGCTATTGTTTTTCTTATTGAATATAAGGGGCTATTTAATAACTACTTAAAAATATTTTCCTTATTTACTTTATTGTTGTGTTTATTGTTTTTAAATGCTCGTAGTCCTCTATTACTACTATGTATTTATTTCATTGTTTTTTTCATAAGAAGGGTATTGATTTATTTCAAATATAAAAAGGGGTTAGGTCAACTATTTTTATTTTTAGGCTTTACTGTTATGATAGTTGTTAGTGCTATAATATTTTTAAAAGACACTTATTTATATCAGAGATTCTCAAAACATATTGTTTGGGAATTAACAGAGAATAAAGGCACATCTTATGATGGAGTATACTCTAATGACAGTAGAGTTTCTAGATGGAAAGCTATTGCTTCTAAGGGGGGTGAAAGACCTTTTTTTGGTCATGGTGCAGCTAGTGAAGATAAGGTAGTTCTAATAGCATATGAAGAAAATCAACTGATGTATGCGTATAAAGAAGAATATGGACCTCATAATCAATATTTGTCCTTTTTCGTTGAGTATGGACTTTTCGGTGTAGCTATTTTTATTTTTTATTTGTTTTATAATTTGAGGAACGCAATTACAAGTAGAGATATTCTTTATCTCTTCATGTTTATAATTGTTGCTGTAGGTTCTCTATTTGATTCTATTTTATATAGAAATATGGTAGTTATATTTGTTGGTTTTTACTGTAACTTGTTTACAATTATGGATATAAAAAGAAGAAAGAATGAAGCTAGTAATGTTTGATATAGGTATAGATAATTTAACTATGAATGAGACATTAGATGTTATTAATAAATCTATAGATACTAAAGAGCCTATTATGCATATAGTGGTTAATGCTGCTAAACTTGTAAATATGCAAAGTGATATAGAGTTGTTTGATAGTATTAAGAATGCTGATCTAGTTAATGCTGACGGAATGGCTGTGGTATGGGCCTCTAAACTCTTAAAAAAACCATTGAAAGAACGAGTATCAGGAGTTGATTTGTTCGTCAAACTTGTAGAAAATGCTGCAAATAGAGGAGAATCAGTCTATTTGTTAGGTGCAAATGAAGAAGTTGTAAGTAAGGTAGCAGATAAGTTTAAAGAACAATATGGTGATCAAGTTATAGGAGGGTATCGTAATGGATACTTTACAAAAGAAGAGGAACCCAGTATTGTACAAGATATTGTGAATAGTAAAGCTACTTATTTATTTGTAGCAATTAGCTCTCCAAAAAAAGAAATATTCTTGTCAACATACAAAGAGGAATTATCTTTAATAGGTTTTACTATGGGGGTAGGTGGAAGTTTTGATGTTGTTTCAGGAAAGGTAAAGCGCGCTCCTCTATGGGTTCAACAATGTGGAATGGAATGGTTTTATAGATTTCTTCAAGAACCTAAGAGAATGTGGAAAAGAAGCTTTATTACCAATGGTAAGTTTATTTTTTTAGTAGTTAAAGAGAAGTTTAGAAAAGGATGAAAAAAATATTAATAACAGGAGCAGCAGGTTTTTTAGGGTCGCATTTGTGTGATCGTTTTATAGCTGAAGGTTTTCATGTAATAGGAATGGATAATTTAATCACAGGTGATTTAAAGAATATCCAACACCTATTTCAATTAGAGAACTTCGAGTTTTACCATCATGATGTAACGAAGTTTGTTCATATACCTGGAGAATTAGATTATATACTTCATTTCGCATCACCAGCGAGTCCAATAGATTATTTAAAGATACCTATTCAGACACTAAAAGTTGGTTCATTGGGAACACATAATCTACTTGGCTTAGCTCGTGTAAAAGGAGCACGTATTTTGATAGCATCTACATCAGAGATATATGGAGATCCATTAGTACATCCACAGACAGAAGAATACTACGGAAATGTAAATACGATAGGACCAAGAGGAGTATATGATGAAGCTAAGCGATTCCAAGAATCTATTACAATGGCATATCATACATTCCATAATGTAGAAACAAGAATAGTACGTATTTTCAATACTTATGGCCCTCGTATGAGACTTAACGATGGACGTGTTATACCTGCGTTTATTGGACAAGCATTAAGAGGAGAAGACCTAACTGTTTTTGGAGATGGTAGTCAGACTAGATCTTTCTGTTATGTAGATGATCAAGTTGACGGTATCTATAGATTACTGTTATCAGACTATCACCTACCAGTTAATATTGGAAACCCAGATGAGATTACAATATTAGACTTTGCTAAAGAGATTATTGCCCTTACCCAGTCAGAACAAAAGATTATTTATAAAGATTTACCAATAAATGACCCTTTACAACGTTGTCCTAGTATTGAGAAGGCTAAAAAAATATTAGGTTGGGAACCAAAAGTTGGTAGAAGTGAAGGGATGAAGTTGACGTATGAGTACTTTAAGGCCTATTCAAGCGAGGATTTATTAAGAGAAGAACATAAAGATTTTTCAAAGTATATATATTAGTGAGTAAAAATTCAGGTAGATATTCGTATTTAATTAGACCATTGACTATAGCTATTGATTTATTTTTAATCAATACAATGGCAGCTTTATACTTCTCTAGTTTAGAGGGAGTATATCTATTTCATTTAGTCATTACTATTGGTTGGATTATTGCAGCATGGATGAGTGACTTCTATGGAGTCTTCAGACATACACGAGTAGTTAAGATTGGAGAGAAAATAGTAAAGCAGTTTGTTCTGATCTTAGTATTGATTACCTCATTTAACGGGATTGCAGCTAGGTTTGCAGAACCTTTAGAGATATTTATATACTGTGTATACGCTTTTGGAATTATAACAGGTGTGAAGTTCTTTATCTTTTTTTCTTTAAAGTATTTTAGAAGGGTATTAGGAGGTAATTCTAGAAATATCATTCTAATAGGAAAGAGCAAGGAAATATCTTTATTAAATAAACTGTTTATAAAGAGAGGAGATCTTGGTTATAGAATAATTGCTACTTATGATGATGTATTATGTTTAGAAAAAGTAGATGAGATAGAACAACTTATCTTGGAGAATAAGGTAGATGAGATCTATATACAGTTCTCTATAATCCAAGGAGAGGATTATCATAGACTATTAGAGTTAGCAGATAATAACCTAGTAACATTAAAGTATGTTCCTACCCAGAAACAAATTATTACACATAATCTTAAGGTAGACTATTATGATTTGATAGCTATTGTCCCTAGACGTGTTATCCCTTTAGATAAACCATATAATAAGCTATTAAAAAGACTATTCGATATTGTCTTTTCATCTTTAGTGATTGTATTTGTGTTGTCTTGGTTATTTCCATTACTCGCTATTTTGATTAAAAGAGAATCTAAAGGACCTGTATTCTTTAAACAAAAGAGAACAGGAGTCAATGATGAAGAGTTTGTATGTTATAAGTTCAGGTCTATGGCTGTTAATGATGATTGTGATCAGAAGCAAGCGACTAAGAATGACATGCGTGTAACTAAGATAGGAGCTTTTATTCGTAAAACTAGTTTGGATGAGTTTCCTCAGTTTATTAATGTCTTTTTAGGAGATATGTCTATCGTTGGGCCTAGACCTCATATGGTGGTTCATACGAAGTTATATTCAAAGAGAGTAAACAAGTTCATGCTACGCCATCTTATCAAACCTGGAATTACAGGGATGGCGCAGACACACGGATATAGAGGAGAAATAGAAACAGATAGAGATATTATTAATCGATTTAAGTATGATTTGTTTTATTTAGAGAACTGGTCTATACTCTTAGATTTAAAGATTGTGTATCTTACTGTTTACAATGTTTTTAAAGGAGAAAAAAAAGCATATTAATAGGAAAGCATCTAAACTAAATTAGATGCTTTTTTCTTTAGAGTAACTTTCGTTATTGTGTTATTTATATTTATTTTTGGTGTTTAATAACAAACAACACAATTAATGAAAATTTTACTATTAGGTTCAGGAGGACGTGAGCACGCACTTGCTTGGAAAATGCTTCAAAGTTCTAAATGTGAAGAGTTATTCGTAGCACCAGGAAATGCTGGTACAGCGAAAATTGCTAAGAATATAGCGGTCAATCCAAATGATTTTGAAGCAGTAAAGAAGACTGTTTTAGAGCATAAGATTGATATGGTGGTGGTAGGACCTGAAGATCCTCTTGTAAAAGGAATTGTAGATTTCTTTAAAGGAGATGATCTAGTAAATCATATTCCTGTAATTGGCCCTTCAATGAAAGGAGCACAATTAGAAGGAAGTAAAGACTTCGCTAAAGAGTTTTTATTTAAACATAATATACCGACAGCTGGTTATGCTACATTTACAAAAGATACTGTAGAAGAAGGGAAGAAGTTCTTAGAGACAGTAAAAGCTCCTTATGTATTGAAAGCAGATGGATTAGCAGCAGGAAAAGGTGTAGTTATTTTAGAAGACATCAATGAAGCTAAGGCAGAGTTAGAGAATATGTTAGTAGATGCTAAGTTTGGTGATGCTAGTTCTAAAGTAGTTATTGAAGAATTTTTGTCTGGTATAGAATTGAGTTGTTTTGTATTAACTGATGGTAAATCATATAAGTTATTACCAACAGCAAAAGACTACAAGAGAATAGGAGAAGGAGATAAAGGGTTAAATACAGGAGGTATGGGAGCAGTTTCTCCAGTTCCTTTTGCTACTGATGACTTTTTAAAGAAAGTAGAAGAGAGAGTAGTTATTCCTACTGTAAGAGGATTACAAGAAGACAACTTAGACTTTAAAGGTTTCGTATTCATTGGATTGATTAAGGTTGGAGATGATCCATTCGTGATTGAGTATAATGTACGTATGGGAGACCCTGAGACAGAAGTGGTGATGCCTAGAGTAAAGACTGATTTAGTAGACCTTTTTGAAGCAGTGGCTAATGAAACACTTGATACAGTTGAGATAGAGTTAGATGAGCGTACAGCAACTACTGTAATGTTGGTATCGGGTGGTTATCCTGAAGACTATGAGAAAGGAAAAGTAATTACAGGTATAGATGACGTAACAGATTCTATTGTATTCCATGCTGGAACAGCGCTAAAAGATGGAGAAGTAGTGACTAATGGTGGTCGTGTATTAGCTGTTACATCTTATGGAAACAGTTACGATGAGGCATTAAAAAAATCTTATCAAAACATAGCTAAGCTAAATTTCGATAAGATTTATTACCGTTCAGATATAGGTTTCGATTTGTAAAAATCGAAACTATTTTAAAAATGAGTGGGCTGTAGTATCTTGGTCATCTTCATTATTTGCTTTGAAGATTTTTAGTTGTTTTAACCAAAAAGCAAAATAGTAGCAAGTAATAAGGATAAACGCCCAAGTAATAATATTTGCAGTCCACCAATTTGTTAATTCTAATTTTGCAAAAAGATCCATTGGAATAAATAGAACTTTTTCAAAAAGGAATCCTAATCCAAGAAAAAATGAAGTCATTGTACTTTATTTTAAATTAAATAAAATTATTTTATTAATCCGTTACTAAACTTATTCAACCGATAAAATGGAAGTATAGGCTTAATATGTACAAAAATATAAAATATATAAATGTTAGCAAGTATTTTTAGTAAAACAAAACCAATTAATTACATTATACTGACCATCTTAATTCTATTAATCAGTGTTTTGTACTTATTTATAGACCAAGATCAGTTGGTTTGGACTACTTATGAGTTTGGTAAAAGAACTGTTTTACTAGCTTTGCTAATGGTGATGATGTATTTATCACAGTTTATTGCTACTCGTAATCGATTAGTAAGGGACAATGCTTATGTACCTCTTTTATTTGTATCTTTTTTAATGCTATTCCCTACAGTTTTAGTACATAGTAAGGTTATTATAACCAACTACTTTATCATGTTAGCATTGAGAAGGATATTCTCATTACATTCATTGAAGCAGTCTAAGGAGAAGATGTTTGATACCTCTTTATGGATTTTTGTAGCAGGGTTATTTCACTTTTGGAGTGTATTATTTTTACTTCTATTGTTCTTTGCGATAACTTATTTTGGAGCAAAAGATTATAGAAACTGGTTTATTCCAATCATTGCTTTTTTCTGTGTTTCTATATTTTTAGAATTGTACTTAGTGATCACAGACGGTAGTTATTATGACTGGTTCTGGGAGAAGTGCAGAGTGAGCTTTGACTTTATGTATTTTGAGAACGTATATCAGAATATAGCTTTGGCAGTCTATGTACCTATCGCTTTATTGTTCTTTGTTAGCCAAGCAGCGAGTATTTCTTCGAAGCCTTTTAATATGCAAAGCACCTATAAGAAAATACTATTATCTTTCCTTATAGGCGTTGCTATTTATGTGATTTCTGCTGAAAAGAACAACGGAACTTTAATATTTACTTTCTTCCCATTAGCTGTTTTAGGAGCTAATTATATAGAAGATATTCCACAGAAGTGGAGAAGAGAAGCCATAGTATACAGCGTATTTGGACTAGGGGTATTCTTCTACTTCATGCAGTTAGTATTATAGTTTATGTCCGTATGCTAAATCTCCAGCATCACCAAGTCCTGGTACGATATAATTGTGATCGTCTAATTTCTCATCTAGAGTAGCTACCCATAGATTTACATTATCAGGAAGGTTTTCTTCTAAGTATTGTACTCCTTCAGGAGCAGCGATAACTACAGCTATATGTAGTTCTTTTGGCTTTTCTTCAGCCATTAGCTTATTGATTACGGCTACTAGAGATTGTCCTGTAGCTAACATAGGGTCAATAAGGATCAATATTTTGTCTTGGAATGAAGGTGCCGCTTGATACTCAACTAAGATCTCACTAGCTTCACCGTGTTTTCCATGACGGCGATAAGCAGATACGAATCCATTCTCAGCGTTGTCAAAGAAGTTCATAAATCCTGTGTGTAGTGCTAAACCAGCACGTAGGATAGAACATAATACTACATTGTCTTCAATGCATGTTGTGTGTTTTACTCCTAGAGGAGTTTGTACAGCAATATCTTTATAAGGTAACTTCTTACTTAACTCATAAGACATAATCTCTCCGATTCGCTCGATATTTTTTCTAAATCGCATGCTATCTTTTTGGATATTAACGTCTCTAAGTTGTGCTAAAAAGTGGTTTAGGATACTGTTTTCTGCTGAAATATAATGAATTTTCATCTCGGTATAATTAGTACGATAAAGGTATAAAAACTATATTTGTAAATAAAATAATTAGTATGTTTTCAGAATTAGCATTTCCAATATTCGAAGAGAGTATTCGTGACTATCATAAATTTGATAATGTTGACCAGCCAATCAACAACCCATATCCAAAAGATGATATTAAACATTTATTGTATTTAAAGAACTGGATTGACACTGTTCAATGGCATTTCGAAGATATTATCCGCGATCCACAGATCGATCCTGTAGCTGCATTAACTTTGAAAAGAAGAATTGATGCTTCGAATCAAGAGCGTACAGATATGGTAGAATATATTGATAGCTATTTCTTACAAAAACACAAAGATGTTCAAGTAAAAGCAACTGCTAAGATTAACTCTGAGAGTCCAGCTTGGGCTATTGACAGACTATCTATCTTATCTCTTAAGATTTATCACATGAATGAAGAAGCTACTAGACCTGAAGCTACTCAAGATCACAGAGATAAATGTCAAGCTAAATTGGATGTACTTTTAGAACAAAAGAAAGACTTAACTACTGCTATCGATGATTTATTAAATGATATCGCTAACGGAGATAAGTATATGAAAGTATACAAGCAAATGAAAATGTACAATGATGAGGAATTAAACCCTGTATTGTACCAAAACAAGAAATAATCATATCTTTGATAAAAAAATATAGAAAGCGTGAGTATTCACGCTTTTCTTGTTCATAACCTAATTTAACTAGTTGTGGCACAGTTGAAACATATATTGGTATTTAGATTGTCTGCTATGGGGGATGTCGCTATGACAGTGCCTGTAGTGCGTGCTTTAGTAGCACAGCATCCAGATGTACGAGTGACTGTAGTATCTCGTCCTTTTTTCAAACCTTTTTTTAAAGATATAGACAGGGTTGATTTCTTTGCAATTGACGTAAAGAAACGACACAAAGGATTCTTAGGTTTGATAAGATTATTTAGTGACTTAAAGAAGCTTAAGGTTGATTATTTTGCTGATTTTCACAATGTACTACGAGCGCAGATTATCAGAACTTTATTTAGTTTAAGTGGTACTAAAGTTGCCGCATTAGACAAAGGAAGAGAAGGAAAGAAAGAACTTACTCGAGCAGAGAACAAAGTCTTTAAACAGTTGCCTACGATGTTTTCTAATCATCAGAATACATTAGCTAAACTTGGTTTTAAAGTGGATTTAACTAATCCTCAATTCCCCGCTGTACCAGAGTTAGCTCCTGAGTTATTACAATATGTAAAGGAGAAAGATACCATATGGATTGGGATTGCTCCTTTCGCACAGTATGATACGAAAGTGTATCCTCTTAACTTGATGCAACAAGTGGTAGACTCCTTAGCAGAACGTGAGAAGTCTATTATATTCTTATTTGGTGGAGGAGAAAAGGAAATAGCTTTATTGAATCAGCTAAAACGCGATAACTATAATGTAATCGTGATGGCAGGTAAGGTGAAGTTTGATATAGAGATTAATCTTATACAGCATTTAGATGTAATGCTATCAATGGATTCAGGAAATGCACATATAGCAGCCATGCTTGGTAAGAAAGTTGTGACTCTGTGGGGAGCGACACACCCTTATGCGGGCTTTGCGCCGTTTAATCAACCTGCAGACTATTGTATCACTGCGGATAGGTCACAGTATCCATTATTACCTACGTCTGTGTATGGAAATAAGATTGTAGAAGGGTATGAAAACGCCATGCATACAATAGATCCACAAGTAGTGTGTGACAAGGTTATAGAAGTAATAAAATCAGATAAATAATTGTATTTTTACAGTATAAAATATTGACTATGAACATAGCAGATTATATTAGAGATATTCAAGATTTTCCGAAGGAAGGTATTGGTTTTAAAGATATCACTCCATTATTAAATGACCATGCAGCTATGGTAGAAGCTACTAATCAGTTATTAGCATTAGTAGGTGATAAGAAGATTGATAGAGTAGTAGGGATGGAGAGTAGAGGTTACTTTTTTGCTACTTTGTTAGCAGAGAAGCTTGGAGCAGGATTTATTCCTGTGCGTAAACCAGGTAAACTTCCTTTTGACACGATATCTGAAGCGTATGGATTAGAGTACGGAACAGATATCCTAGAGATACATACTGATTCGATTAAGCCAGGAGAGAAGGTATTAATCCATGATGACGTATTAGCTACAGGAGGTACAGCAGAGGCTGTATGTAAGCTTGTAGAGCGTTTAGGAGGTGAGATAGTACAAGTAAACTTCTTAATGGAACTATCATTCTTACACGGAAGAGATAAGTTATCTAATTATGACGTGAAAAGCTTAATTAGCTACTAATACAGTAAAAAACATACTTATAGCCCTATTCAGTGTCTTATTATAAGAGACATTGAATAGGGCTTTTTTTATTGTCTAAGGAGAGAATAATTCCTCTTTTTTAATCCATTTTATCACCGTTATTATAGGATAATTGAGTTCAATATTAGAGGTGAAAACAATGTTTTTATAGCGTTTATTTAGAGAATAAAACACCCTTTTTAATGGTGGTTTATATCCTATTTTAAATAAAGGGAGAGTGCAGAAATGACGTTCAAAATGAACTATTAGGTAAAATGAACTAAAAATATTTTGATTCAAATACTGTCAAACTCTTAGTATATAAGGTATTGAGCGATGTTTTATTTTTTTAATAAAAACCTTGCATAATCCAATTTTAATTAGAAAACTTTGTTCATGCTTATTTAAGCAGTTATAAAACTTATGAAGAGAACCGATTTAAATATTACTTTTATCTCTAACAACATTGCCTTAGCAACTGTTGCGGTTTTCTCATTGTCTACATCGCGGTCATCTCGCGCCCGGGCTTAATCTTTTTTAGCCTTTTTTTAGTATAATGCCTTTTTTGGCATTATATCTGTACATATATCATTGATTTTTAATGCTTTTCAGACAGTCTGAGGATGATTGTACCTATTCGGTATCAATATCTTGGCTCGTTTGATTCTTAATCACTTGTTTTGAAATGAATTCAAATCAGTTTATCGTAATTCCTGCGAATGAAACACACGTAGGATATGCGGAACAAATTTGTGAAGAAATGGCTCAGTCAGCTCTTGCTAGAGGGACTGGTATTGCTAGAAGAAAACCAGAGTACGTTGCCAATAAAATGGTTGAAGGTAAGGCTGTTATCGCCCTACATATTGATGGTACTTGGGCTGGTTTTTGTTACATAGAGACTTGGAGTCACGGTGATTATGTAGCCAATTCTGGACTGATTGTTAATCCTGTTTTTAGAAAAGAGGGACTGGCAAAAGCTATTAAAAAATGTGTTTTTGAATTATCTAGAAAGAAATATCCA
Source organism: Myroides profundi (assembly GCF_000833025.1). Lineage (NCBI taxonomy): Bacteria > Pseudomonadati > Bacteroidota > Flavobacteriia > Flavobacteriales > Flavobacteriaceae > Myroides > Myroides profundi. The sequence goes on along the minus strand of NZ_CP010817.1, from coordinate 4,029,504 downwards.
AAGGCTAAAATATTCGGTCTAACTACAGGGTTTGCTGTTATGAAGATCAACTCAGATTTAGGCTATGAGCCTGTGCCTTACTCAGAACTTACTCAGGATGAGATGTTCTGGAAAGGGTGTGAGAGTTGTGTAAACTTCCAAATCTTACAGAGCAAAGAGAAGAAGAACTGTCTTTGTACAGCCATGCTTTGGAACCCAGAAGATAAAGAAAAAGAGCTTCGGAATAAAATAGACCAAAAGACCAAAGCAAAAGAGAGACTTAAAAATATGCAGAAAAAGTACTCATTGCTGAAACGATTGCAAATGCAATTGAAGAAAACAGTCAAAAAAACACATCTATTTTAATTTTAAAACACATCAATCATGAATAATAAGAAAGTTGTATTAGCATTTAGCGGAGGATTAGACACTAGCTTCTGTGTAATTTATTTAAAAGAAGAGTTAGGGTATGAAGTACACTCTGTAGTGGTAAACACAGGTGGATTTGATGCAGCAGAAGTGAAGGCTATCGAAGAGAAAGCGTATGCTTTAGGAGTTGCTTCTCACACGACTATCGATGAGACAGAGGACTACTATAATGACAGTGTGAAGTACTTGATTTTTGGTAACGTATTGAAGAATGCTACTTATCCATTATCAGTAAGTGCTGAACGTGTATGTCAGGCTACAGCTATTGCTAATTACGCTAAGAAGATTGGTGCCGAAGCGGTTGCTCACGGTAGTACAGGGGCAGGGAATGACCAAGTGCGTTTTGATATGATCTTTAATATATTGGTGCCTAGTATACAGATTATTACACCTATTAGAGATCTAAAATTAAGCAGAGAAGAAGAGATTGAGTTCTTACAAAAACACGGTGTCGAAATCAATGCAGAGAAAGCGAAATATTCAATTAATAAAGGTTTATGGGGAACTTCAGTAGGTGGAAAAGAAACCCTAACCTCTAATCTATATTTACCAGAAGAGGCATGGCCTACACCAGTGACTAAAGCGACTCCTGAGACAGTGGAGATTACTTTTGAGAAGGGTGAGCCAGTAGCTTTAAATGGTAAGCAACTAAAACCTACTGAGGTTATCCAACAGTTACAAGACTTAGCTCAACCATTCGGTATCGGTAGAGATATCCACGTAGGAGACACAATCATTGGTATCAAAGGGAGAGTTGGTTTTGAAGCAGCAGGGCCTATTATTTTAGTGAAAGCACACCACACTTTAGAGAAACATACGTTGACGAAGTGGCAATTGAGCTGGAAAGAGCAGTTAGCATCATTCTATGGTAACTACCTACACGAAGGACAGTTCCATGATCCAGTAATGAGAGATATGGAAGCATTCTTGAGTAGTACACAGCAGACCGTAAGTGGTAAAGTAATCGTAGAGTTACACCCACATCGTTTTGTAGTGATAGGTATAGAGTCAGAGCATGACCTAATGTCTAATAAGTTTGGTAGCTATGGAGAGATGAACAATGCATGGACAGGCGAAGATGTAAAAGGGTTCTCTAAGATCTTTGGTAACCAAGTCATGATTTGGCACAAAGTTAATAACCAAGACCAATAGAACTATGCAGACAATAAAAGCAGGAATAGTTGGAGGTGCTGGCTATACGGGAGGAGAGTTGTTGAGACTTCTCTTACCTCATCCCGCAGTAGAGATCACCTTTGTACACTCTAACAGTAGCGCTGGTAAGCCAGTATATGAGATTCACAGTGACCTATTCGGAGATACAGACTTACATTTTACGAATGTGTTGATGGAGGATATTGATGTATTGTTTTTGTGTATGGGGCATGGAGATTCTAAAGTATTTTTAGCAGAGAATGACATTGATAAGGAGATTAAGATTATAGACCTCAGCCAAGACTTTAGATTAAAAGATACAGCAGGAGAGTTCGTTTACGGCTTGCCAGAGTTGAATAAAGAGAAGATAAAGAAAGCGAATTATATAGCTAATCCAGGTTGTTTTGCTACAGCATTACAGTTAGCCTTGTTGCCTTTAGCACATGCAGCTAAGATGCCTGAGTCTATTTATATCAATGCTTTGACAGGGTCTACAGGAGCTGGACAGAGTCTATCTACTACATCTCACTTTAGTTGGAGAGCGAATAATATATCCGTATATAAAGCTTTCACTCATCAACACCTTAGCGAGATAGGAGAAAGCCTTGTACAACTACAACCTGACTATGTACAGAACATTAAGTTTATCCCAGAGAGAGGAGATTTTGCGAGAGGGATTTTTGCAAGTGTGATGTTTGAATCGGCTTTGACAGAAGAAGAGCTTTATACGATGTACAGCACATATTATGCATCGCATCCATTTACACACGTAAGCAAAAAGGGGATTGACCTAAAGCAAGTGGTAAATACGAATAAATGCTTGGTGTCTATCGTGAAGAACGGAGATGATGTATTAGTGACTAGTGCGATAGATAACCTACTAAAAGGAGCAAGCGGTCAAGCTGTTCAAAACATGAACCTGCTATTCGGATTAGACGAAAAAACAGGTTTACAACTAAAAGCTTCGGCTTTCTAACAACGATTTATTATGATGAAATTATATGATGTATACCCACTTAACCCTATCGAGATTGTAAAAGGATTAGGGAGTAGAGTATATGACAGCAAGGGTCAAGAGTATTTAGACTTATATGGAGGGCACGCTGTGATCTCTATCGGTCATACTCATCCGCACTATGTAGCGAGATTAACGGACCAATTAAACAAAATCGGATTTTATTCTAATTCTATAGAAATCCCTCTTCAGCAGCAATTAGCTGCCTTATTAGGGGAAGTAGCTGGGTTGGACAATTATCAATTGTTTTTGTGTAATTCAGGAGCAGAAGCAAATGAAAACGCTTTAAAATTAGCTTCTTTTTATAATGGTAAAAAGAAAGTTATCGCTTTTGATAAAGCTTTTCACGGGAGAACTTCTCTTGCCGTTTCTGCTACTGATAACCCAAAGATAGTTGCCCCAGTCAATCAAACAGAGAACATTGTGTTCTTGCCTTTTAACGATGAGCAAGCTCTTGAACAAGCTTTCGCGTCTTACGGTGATGAAGTTACAGCAGTGATTATTGAAGGAATACAAGGTGTAGGAGGAATACAAGTAGCTACAGATAGCTTCTTAGCGAAAATCAGAAGTCTTACTACGCAGTACGATGCGGTGTTTATCGCAGACGAAGTACAGTGTGGATATGGACGTACAGGTTCTTTCTACGCAGTGAATGACGGAGGAGTGAGTGCTGATATCTATACGATGGCGAAAGGAATGGGGAATGGATTCCCTATCGGAGCGATAGCGATAGGAGAGCAGTTTAAGCCTTGGCATGGACAGTTAGGAACTACTTTTGGAGGAAACCACTTAGCTTGTGCAGCAGCCCTATCTGTATTAGAGGTTATGAAGCAAGACAATCTAATGGCAAATACAGCACAAGTAGGGAACTACTTAATCAATGAATTAAAGAAATTAGACAAGATACAGGAAGTAAGAGGAAAAGGACTGATGATTGGAATAGACCTTGCTCCTGAGTTAAAAGAGGTTCGTAAAGAACTATTAGTGAAAGACCACATCTTCACGGGTAATGCAAGCCCTAATGTAATTCGGTTGTTACCAGCATTAAATCTGACTCAAGCTGATGCAGATTTATTCTTGGATAAATTCAACAACAGATTACAACAATTCTAAAAAGACAATTACAATGAAACAATTTTTTTCCGTTAACGATATACCTTCTCTATCTAAAGCAGTAAACAGCGCATTAGCGTGTAAGGCAAACCCTTTTGCAGAAGAAACTCTTGGCAAGCACAAAACAATAGGTTTAGTATTCTTAAATCCAAGTTTGCGTACAAGGATGAGTACTCAGAAGGCTGCTGCTAACTTAGGGATGAATGTAATGGTGATGAATATGACATCAGACGGTTGGGCTTTAGAGACTAAAGACGGCGTAGTGATGGACGGAAATACAGCAGAGCATATTAGAGAAGCTGCAGCTGTGATGGGAGAGTACTGTGATATATTAGGACTTCGTTCGTTCCCTGGACTAAAAGATGCTGAGGAAGACTATAGCGAAGAATTGTTTAGCAAGTTCGCTAAGTACTGTGGCAAACCTGTAGTGAGCTTAGAGAGCGCGACAAGACATCCTCTACAGAGCTTCACAGACTTAATCACCATAGTAGAGCACTTCGATTATAATTATGATGCTGCACAAGATAAATTAGTACCTCAAGGCAAAAAACCTAAAGTAGTATTGACATGGGCACCGCACGTTAAGGCACTTCCACAGGCAGTACCGAACTCTTTCGCAGAGTGGATGTGTAGAGCTCAGGCAGAAGGTCTTGTAGACTTTGTAGTGACTCATCCAGAAGGTTATACGCTGAAAGAGGAGTTTACAGCAGGAGCTACAGTGACTACTAATCAGGATGAAGCTTTAGCAGATGCTGACTTCGTATATGTAAAGAACTGGTCGAGTTATGAAGACTACGGACAGATAACGTGTACAGATAAGTCTTGGATGTTAACTCTTGATAAATTAGAAGCAACCAACCAAGCTAAAGTAATGCACTGCCTACCTGTTAGACGTGATTTAGTGATCTCGTCAGAAGTATTAGATAGCGAGCATGCTATCGTGATCCAAGAAGCAGGAAACAGAGTATGGGCAGCACAAGCTGTATTAAAAGAAATGCTTAAAAACCAATAAAATATGCAAAGCCTTACAGTTATTAAGATAGGAGGTAATATCGTCGATGACGAGTCTGCGTTAAACGCTTTTTTAGACATCTATGCTCGTATAGAAGGCCCTAAGGTCTTAGTACATGGTGGAGGTAAATTAGCTACGCGTATGGCTGCGCAGTTAGGGATAGAAACTCAGATGGTCAATGGGCGTCGTATCACTGACGAAGCGATGTTGCCTATAGCTGTAATGGTGTATGCGGGTTTAATAAACAAACAAATCACAGCTCAACTTCAAGCAAGAGGTTGTGATGCGATGGGAATCTCAGGAGCAGACGCTAAGCTGATACAGAGTCATAAACGCCCTACTGAGCCGATAGACTATGGTTATGTAGGGGACTTTGAAGCAAGCGATGTGAATGTGGTTCGATTACAACAATTGTTAGAGATAGGGATTAATCTTGTTTTCTCTGCGATTACGGCTGATAAGGAAGGCCAACTACTAAATACCAATGCAGATACTATTACCTCTAATATAGCCGTTGCTCTCGCTACTAAGTATAAAGTAGCCTTAGTATATTGCTTTGAGCGCAAAGGGGTACTGCAAGACATTAACGATGAGAACTCTGTGATCAATACCATTAATCAAGAGAACTTTACACAACTAAAACAACAAGGGGTGATAGCTGATGGTATGTTGCCAAAGATAGAGAATGCTTTGGCGGCTGTCAACCAAGGAGTAGATAAGGTATGTATCAAGAAAGCAGAAGATCTATTAGATATAAAAGCTGGTACTACGATTCAACTCTAATATAATATAACAAGACAACTACCCATAACTATATAAAACCACAATGAAAGACAACTTATCACAACAGGCAATAGCTTTATTAGAAAGCCTTATAGCATCTCCATCTTTTAGTAAAGAAGAGCACTTGACTTCTGATCTAATCGCTAACTTTTTAGAGTCTCATGGAGTAGCTATTCACCGAGAGCTTTTTAATGTATGGGCGTTTAATAAGCACTATGATCCGAGTAAGCCTACAATCTTATTGAACTCTCACCACGATACCGTGAGACCAAATAAAGACTATACTCGTGACCCGTTTAAGCCTGAGATTATAGATGGCAAGTTGTTCGGATTGGGGAGTAATGATGCTGGAGGGTGCTTGGTCTCTTTAATCGCTACATTTCTTCACTTCTATGAGAAAGAGGGGATGAAGTATAACTTCTGTATCGCTGCTACGGCAGAAGAAGAGATATCAGGGAATGATGGCTTAGAATTTGTAATACCTAAATTAGGTGAATTAGAATTCGCTATCGTAGGAGAACCTACACAAATGCACTTAGCTGTAGCAGAACGTGGACTAATGGTACTCGATTGTGTAGCTCATGGGCGCTCAGGACATGCAGCGCGTAATGAAGGAGACAATGCGATATTTAAAGCAATAAAAGATATAGAGTGGTTTAATACCTATCAGTTCCCTAAGGTATCTGAGGAGTTTGGACCGATCAAGATGAGTGTAACGATGATCAATGCTGGTACACAGCATAATGTGGTGCCTTCTACTTGTGATTTTGTAGTAGATGTACGTGTGACAGATGCTTATACAAACGAAGAAGTATTAGAGATGGTGAGACAGCATGTAGATTGTGAGGTCAATGCGCGCTCTACTCGATTAAAGCCTTCGTCTATAGCTAAAGATCACCCTATCGTACAGGCGGGTATAGCACTAGGTAGAGAGACCTATGGCTCACCTACTACGAGTGACCAAGCCTTGTTAAGTATTCCATCGCTTAAGTGTGGACCTGGCGACTCTGCTCGCTCACATACAGCAGACGAATTCGTCTATGTAAAGGAGATAGAAGAGGGAATAGCCTTGTATATAGAGATGTTAACGCAAATCGTGTAGCAAATGAAATTATGGCAAAAAAACACTACTGTAGATAGTAATGTAGATACCTTCACAGTAGGACAAGATAGAGTGTTAGATATGAACCTAGCGGCATTTGACGTTATGGGGTCACTAGCACATACACAGATGTTAGAAAGTATAGGATTATTAGAGTCAGAAGACTTAGTCCTTATTCAAAAAGAATTAAAACAGATATACCAAGAGATATTAGCTGGTCAATTCGAGATAGAAGATGATGTAGAAGACATACACTCTCAAGTAGAGTTATTATTGACTAGGAGAATAGGTGAGGCTGGTAAGAAGATACATTCAGGACGTTCTAGAAACGACCAAGTATTAGTAGATCTTAAACTTTATTTTCGCCATGAGATAGAGGAGATAGTCACTAAGACGAAGGAAGTATTTGATACACTACAGCAATTGAGTAATCAGTATAAAGATGTTTTACTGCCTGGCTATACGCATTTACAAATCGCAATGCCTTCGTCATTTGGCTTGTGGTTTGGGGCGTATGCAGAGAGCCTTGTAGACGATTTAGAGATGATGCTAGCTGCGTGGAAGGTTACGAATAAGAACCCATTGGGTTCAGCTGCAGGTTATGGTTCATCATTTCCACTAAACAGACAGATGACTACAGACTTATTAGGCTTTCAGTCTATGAATTATAATGTAGTCTATGCACAGATGGGCAGGGGGAAGACAGAGCGTATCTTAGCACAAGGGTTAAGTGCTATTGCAGCTACTTTAGCTAAGTTCGCGATGGATGGATGCTTGTATATGAGTCAGAACATGGGCTTTATCAAATTCCCAGATCATTTGACTACAGGTTCGAGCATTATGCCACATAAGAAGAATCCAGACGTTCTAGAGCTTATTCGTTCAAGATGTAATAAGATACAAGCCTTGCCTAACGAAATAGCCTTAATGACTACTAATTTGCCTTCTGGGTACCACAGAGATCTTCAGTTGTTAAAAGAGAACTTGTTCCCAGCTTTCACTTCATTGAAAGAATGTTTAGATATTCTGAAATTGATGTTGGACAATATAGAGGTGAATAAAGAGATATTAAGCGATCCGAAATACGACTATTTGTTTAGCGTTGAGGTAGTGAATGACTATGTACTAAAGGGGATACCTTTTAGAGAAGCATATAAAGAGATAGGGCTGTCGATAGAGGCAGGTACTTATCAACCGTCAAAAGAGGTAAACCATACACACGAAGGTAGTGTAGGTAACCTGATGAATGAAGCAATCGAAGGAGAGTTTGACCGTGTATACACGTCATTCAACTTTGACCAAGTAAATGAGAAACTAGTAAGTTTAGTGTTGTGATAGATTGAAAGAGGCTTTTCCACGCGGTGGGAGAGCCTCTTGCTATTTATTAATTTATCACTGTTAACTATAATTGATTTAGGGCTGTATGAAGTATAATGCTTCGTACAGCTCTTTTTTATTGTGTTATTGTAATGTGTTTTATATCTCGGTACGGATTTGCAATCTGCGTGTTATTTCTAAAATATTAAATGTGCTTTTATTACCTTTTTTTATGGGATGGTCGGCATGTGGTCGGCTAGTGATGGGCATTTGGTCGGCTTAAAAGTACCAAAAATAGCCTATCACTAGCCTATCATATAGGGAGCAATAGGCTATCACCTCGGAGTATTATCGCAAAAAAAAGCTCTCCACTGTGGGAGAGCTTAGATTATATCGTATATCTATTATATATCGTCGTAGTCTACATAGATTTCGTCTGATGTAACGATAGCTTGACATGATAGGATAAGTCCGTCTGCTATCTCATCATCTGTAAGGATGCTGTTCTTCTTCATCACAGCAGATCCTTTAACGATCTTACACATACATGAGCTACAGATACCTCCCTGACATGAGTATGGAGCATCTATACCTGCTTTAAGTACACCGTTTAGTAATACTTCACTCTTCGGCATCTCGAAGCTAGCTTCTTCATCATCTACTAGCGCAGTCACCTTAGTAGTACCTCCTTCTGCCTGTACAGGGTTTACACCATCTGTGTTAGGAGTGAAGATCTCAAAAGCGATTTTGTCTTTTGCAACACCTCTATCTTGTAGAGTAGCACTTACAGTATCGATCATGTCTTCTGGACCACATAAGAAGAAACGAGCGAACTCTTTTTCTTTGTGTTTGTTGTTTACTACGAAGTTGATCGCTGCTTTATCTATACGTCCGAAGATAGAATCGTTCTCTCTAATACGAGAGTAAACGAAGTGGATGAATAGACGCTCTGCGTATTGTTCTTGTAGTTTGTATAATTCGTCGTGGAAGATAGTCTCTTCCGCATTTTTATTACCGTATACTAGTACGAACTTGCTGTTAGGCTCTTGCTCTAATACTGTTTTTAGTATAGACATCACAGGAGTGATACCACTACCAGCTGCAAAGGCTGCATAGTTATTAGCTACTGAAGCGCTAGGCTCAAAAGTGAATCTTCCTTCTGGATTCTCTACTTCTAGTTGGTCACCTGCTTTCAGTGTTTCGTTTGCAAAAGTAGAGAACACACCGTGTTCTACTTTTTTTACTGCTACACGTACTTCTCCACTAGTAGGAGTAGAGCAGATAGAGTAAGCTCTACGGATCTCTTTCCCTTCGTGTTGGTGTTTAATATTAAGATATTGACCTGCTGTGAATGCAAATTCCTCTTTTAGGTTGGCAGGAATATCAAATGCTATTGATACTGCATTAGGAGTTTCTCTGCGAACTTCTTTTACAGTTAATAGGTTGAATCTTGACATAGGTAGTTTAGTTTGAACTGACAAAAATACAAAAGAGAATGAGTTAAAGGTGTATTTAATGTTATAATGACTAATTCTTTTACAGTTAATTAACGCTTTAGAACTTTCTCTACTTAGGTATTGTCTTATTCTGTGAGAGGATATAGTGGTATGAAGTCAATGAATATGAAGGTTAGCGATGTGATGAGGTATGAAGACTGTATGAGGTGTTCTGTTATTTAGTATAATATCATGGTCAAGGTGTAACAATGTAATAAATACAATGTCTAATAGTTACTATTAAACAAAACCTAACCAATGAAACAATTTGTTACACTTTTTATGCTTCTAGTTGGCTTGACTGTATTTGGCCAACTAAAAGGGAGTATAAAAGACACAGAGGGTAAGCCCATTAGTTATACTACGGTGTATCTAGAAAAAAGCCAACAGAATACAATAAGTAATGAACAAGGACTATATGAGTTGAGCTTACCTCAGAAGGGGGAGTATACAATCGTATATCAATTCTTAGGCTATAAGACGCTGCGAAAGAATATTACCTATACTGGTGCTGCCCAAGAGGTAAATGTAGTGCTAGAGTCTGAAGACTTCATACTAGAAGATATCGTGATCACAGCAGGTAAGAATCCTGCAGATGATCTGATCCGTCTAGCGATAAAGAACAAGCAGAAGAATACAGAGGGAATGTCTGCTTTCACTGCAGATTTTTACTCTAAAGGGATGCTGAAGACGCTGAAGATGTCTAAGTTTTTTCAAAAGAAGGTACAGGTGAATGGCAGTGGATTATCTGGTGTGGATTCACTAGGTAGAGGGATAGTGTATCTGTCAGAAACAGTGTCTAGCCTAAAGTACCAAAAACCACATAAACTAAAGGAGCATATCATCGCGTCTAAGGTGAGTGGGAGTAATAGTGGATATAGCTTTAATACTGCGGATGAGTCCTTCTATGACTTCTATGATAATCATATCGTGATCGGAGATATGGATACTAAACTAATTTCTCCGATAGCAGATGTAGCGTTCTCATACTATAAGTACACGCTAGCGGCTACCTTCAGAGATCAAGGGGTATTGATTAATAAAATCAAGGTAACGCCTAAGTCATCAGTTCAGCCTGTGTTCTCAGGTGATCTCTACTTAGTAGATGGGATAGGGGCTATCTATGGTATAGACTTAAAAGTAACAGGAGTAAGTGTACAGCAGCCACTAATAGAAGAGATCAATGTGAGTCAGAACTTTAGTTATAATGAGGAGAATAAGAGCTGGGTGAAGCGCTCGCAGAACCTTGACTTAGTCTTTGGAGCATTAGGAGTAAGGATACAAGCGGTTTTCTTAAGTGTGTTTAACAACTATAACTTCACACCTAATTTCACTAGAGCGAGCTTTGATAAAGAGATTTTATCCTTTGCGAAGGATGTGAATAAGAAAGGGGATGATTTCTGGAAAGAGAATAGATTATTTGCTTTGTCAGAAGAGGAGTTGAATGATTATCGCGTGAAGGATAGTATAAGATTAGTGAAAGAGTCTCCTGTGTATAAAGATAGTATCCGCAAAAAGCACAATAGATTTAAAGTAGGTGATGTGTTTGGGGGATATAACTATAGAGGAGAAGATAATAAGTATAGTATCGGCTACACAGGATTAATAGGGATGGATAAACCTGGATTTAATACTGTGCAGGGGTTCAATATGAAGACGGATATGTATGGTTCTATTTACGATAAGGATAAGATAGGGTATACGTATGGTAAAGCTAGTTTTGACTACGGGTTTGCCTCTGATAGGTTGAGAGTGTATGGAAAGCTATTGCGTCAGTTTAAGGGAGCATCTAAGTCAGCGGTATATATAGAAGGAGGAAGTAAGATAGAACAGTATAATAAGGAGAATATACCTGAGCTACTGAATACTGCATTCTCCCTATTAATGAGAAAGAACTATGCGAAGTACTATAATCACAATGATGTGTATGTGGGGTATTACGGTCAGTTCTTCAATGAAGCTCTAAAAGTACACAGTGCCATAGGGTATGAGGATAGAAGTCCGCTGTATAATAATGCGAATGGCTCATTTTATAAGGGTAGTAGAGCTTATACCTCTAATGATCCGTTAGCTCCTCTAGATATGAACAGTAGCCCGATCACGAATCATCATCTATACAAGTTTAGAGTAGGTACTACGCTATCCTTAGGCATGAACTATGTAAGCTATCCTGACAAGCGTATCTATATGCGCAATCCTAGTTATCCTCTGATAGAGATGAACTATGAAAAGGGATTCAGTGGTAGTGAGAAAGGATTAGAGTATGATAAACTAGAAGCTAGGTTTAGTCAAGGACTAACGGTGAGCAATAAAGGGAGATTCGAGTATAATGTATTGATGGGTAAATATTTTGGAGCTGATGGTATCTCTTATGTGGATAGAAAACACTTCACAGGTAACGAGACTCATCTGAATATAACGAATGATAGATTGACCTCGTTTAACTTATTGCCATATTATGCTCTGAGTACGAATAAGTCTTATGTAGAGAGTCATTTTGAGTATGATTTTAAGGGATTCTTGATTAATAAGGTTCCATTATTAAGAGAGACTGGATGGAATGTAGTATTGGGCTACCACAATGCGATGGTAAGCGATATAAAGCCATATCACGAGTTTACAGCAGGTCTGTCTAATTTCGGATTTGGTAAGATTAATTTCTTCCGTATAGACTATGTACGCTCTTATCAAGGAGGGACGTTTGCTAAAGACGGTATTATGATAGGAGTGAAGAAGAGCTTCTAGTTAATCATTCAGTATTGTTAGATATAAATAGCCCTTATAATCCATGTAGTGATTATAAGGGGCTATATGTAAAGGGATATAAAAAAACACCTCATCTAGATCAGATGAGGTGTTTTTAATATATATCGTTTTCTTATTAGAAGTTCGATTTAAATTGTTCTAAGAAACGTACATCGTTCTCAAAGAACATACGGATATCTCCGATTTGGTATAATAGCATAGCAATACGCTCTATCCCCATACCAAAGGCGAAACCACTGTACTCAGTAGGGTCGATATTACAGTTCTTAAGAACGTTAGGGTCAACCATACCACATCCCATGATCTCTAACCACCCTGTACCTTTAGTAATACGGTAGTCTGTCTCAGTCTTTAATCCCCAATAGATATCTACCTCAGCACTAGGCTCAGTAAATGGGAAGTATGATGGACGTAATCTAATCTTAGATTTACCAAACATCTCTTTAGTGAAGTATAACAAAGTCTGTTTTAAGTCAGCAAAAGAAACATCTTTATCAATGTAAAGACCTTCAACTTGGTGGAATATACAGTGTGAACGAGATGATATAGCTTCGTTTCTAAATACACGCCCTGGAGATATAGTTCTCAGTGGTGGTGTATTCTTCTCCATATAACGAGTCTGTACAGATGAAGTATGTGTACGTAATAGTTGTTCTGGATTTGTCTGAACGAAGAATGTATCTTGCATATCACGAGCTGGGTGATACTCTGGGAAGTTCAACGCAGAGAAGTTATGCCAATCATCTTCAATCTCAGGACCTTCAGAGATATTAAAACCAATGTTATTAAAGATATCAACGATTTGGTTCTTCACTAATGAAATAGGGTGTCTAGACCCGATCTCTAGAGGGTAACCTGGACGTGTTAAGTCTCCATAAAGACCTTGCACATCTTTAGATTCTAGTTCATCTTGAATAGATTTTACTTTATTCTCGACAGTGCTTTTTAATAGATTGATAGCTTGACCAAACTCTTTTTTCTGCTCATTAGGCACCGTTTTAAAGTGTGCAAATAAGTCGTTTAAAATTCCTTTTTTAGATAAGAATTTAATTCTAAATGTTTCAAGCGTCTCTTTGTTATCGGTGTTAAAGTGTTCCGCTTCACCGATGTATTCTTTTATTTTATCTATCATCTTAAGTAAAGTAAAAAGCAAATTTACTGCTTTTCAATTAGACATAAAATTATAAACAGCTATAATTTTTATAATTGTTTCTTATGTTAGTCAATAAACTTACTTTCTAAGAAGTAATTGACTATCGCTTCTTTCATTAAAACCGATTGTTCACCTGCTTTAAGGCTAGGTAGGTTTTCTTTTACATTATAGTGTGGCCATCCGTCTTGGTCAAAGTGATCAAACTCGTAATAACCATAAGGTTCTAATAGACGACAGATAGCGATATGCATTAAGTTCACTTTGTCATCTTTTTTATATCTCTTTTTGATTTTACCTAGTTCTTGTACTCCGATTAAATATATGATAGCTTCTAAGTCTAGTGTCTCTCCGTCTCCGAATCGGTCAGATACTTTCTGAACGACAGCGTCCCATCTAGCTTTTAATTGTTCATCTCTTGCCATATTGTTAGTTGTAATGGTGACAAATATACTACAGTTCTGCTCTATTGTAATTAATAGAATTGTAATATCTTCGCACAGAATATATTTGAGTATTTATGTTTTTAGATATTATATGCCTTATCGCCGTTATTTTTGCTATTATAAAAGGAGCTAGAGATGGTTTTTTTATTTCAGTAGTTTCTTTTCTATCTCTATTTATCGGAATAATAGGAGCATTGAAATTCTCAAATATTATCAAAGAATTTCTGATGAATTCTCTAGGATGGGAGTCACCTTCTATTCCTTTACTTGCTTTTATATTGGCTTTTGTGTTGGCAGTATTAGCTGCACGCTTCATCGCTCAGTTAGCAACTAAGTTTGTACAAGCAGTATTCTTAGGACTGTTCAACAGACTTTTTGGGGCTGTATTTCAGATCTTGATCGTGATACTAGTAGGAAGTATCTTTCTCTCTATATTCGATGAGGTGAACACAATATTTAAGTTCGTCAGTCATGAGACATTAATGAACTCAACTAGTTATAAAATATATGTATCTCTGTCTGAGTCATTATTGCCTAGCTTATATGACTTAGTTAAATCTCTGTTCTCTAAGAGTATTGATATGATACAAGATATAAAAGAACCGGAAACGATCTAGATATACTTAATCGTATTCTCTTCTATCCATCCTTCTTGTTGATCATCTAGTTTCACTCTGATCCACAATGCTTTTTTCTCTAAGATATACACTTTAGTACCCTCGTGTAGTTCTTTTAGTGTACGAGAGGTGTTCTTCGCTTCTTCTTTAAGGTTTACTTTTTCTGTAAATAGGATAGCAGCTGTAGTCTTAGAAGCATACTTCTGCTCAAAAGTAGCAGCGTATACGCTACCTCCTATCACTAGGATAGAAACAAGCATCAATACAAAGCTAATACGCTTAATAGTACTGCTGTGATTCAGATAGTATACCACAAAACATAATAGTACTACAAAGGCCATTACTGTGGCTAATGTAGCCCATTGGTCAACGGATAGCTTCCCTAATGTCTGATGTAGTATGTCTTCGTTATCATATTGCTTCACTATCGTAATATCGTCTATAAGCTCTTTGCGTGCATAGTTTAGATTCGTCTCTATAGCGGTGTCACTAGGATTAAGCTTTAAGGCCTTCTCATAGTAATAAACAGCATTGACATAATCACGTGTTTTATAATAAGCATTCGCTAGATTAAAGAATACTTCTGGTGAAGAAGCTTCTTGTTTCTCTATGGCTTTAAAGGCCGTGATTGCTTCACTATATTTTTCTTTTTGATACAAGGCATTCCCCTTGTCAAATTGTTGTTTCCAAGAATCCGTTTGTGCCCATGTATGAAAGCTCAAAACAAATATAAAAAGAGTGATGATGTGTTTCATGTTGGTCTATTTGAATTGTTTTTCTAGTTCAGAGATTACTGTAATCGCATTGTCATAATCCTTATTGATATTAACCTGATCAGTCGGAGCGTAACGAGCCCATTCACAAGCGTTCTTAATATCCATAAAGTTCTTAATAGCGTCTTCAGTAATATTTCTATCTGTTAGAATCTCTGTAATGTTTTCATTGCTCATCTCACTAGTCACCATGTCTAGCTTCGCTTTAAGGAAGTTGTGTAGACAGCGCTCTAGTGCTTCATAGAACAATTCTTTGTTATTGATATTTTTCTTTGCTTCTCCTAAGTATTTTCTAGCTAGTCTATTGTTGTTTCTCAATCGGATACCATCTGTGTCTGATGCATATTTACGACGCTGTATCACGACAAGTAAGAATAGCGGTATAGCTGCGAATGGCAGTACTGTAAGGACGTAGAATAACGTAGTGTCCCAATATGTGCTAGTAGAAGCTTCTACTACTGTAGGTGTAGCTTTATTCGGTTGGAACAATTCGCTCTTATCTACTACGTCTGTGTCTTTTGCTTCTGTATTAGTTGGCAGGGTAGGTCCCTCTAGTACATTAATCGCTAAACTGTCAATATGAATAGTCTTATACTTCTTAGTGCTTAAGTCAAAATACGAGAACTCCATAGGATCAATCATATAATCCCCTTTATACTGAGGGATAATGATGTAATCGTTCACTCTGCTACCTTGCATACCGTGTACTCCAGAAGTAATCTTATCTGAACTAGTAGGGTCATACATCTCTAGAGCTGAGTGTGCAGTAGGGGTAGGTATAGTCAATAAATTCAAGTTACCCTTACCTGCAACTTCAACTTTTAGGTTTAGTTGTTCACCTGATTTAAGGCTTGTCTTAGTAGGAGTTACTTTAAATGTAAATGTCCCAACACCTCCAGAGAAGTTGTCAGGTTTACCTGCTTCAGGAAGGTCTTTCGCCTTAATAGTTACTCTACCAGTACTGTATTCTTTCTCCATATACCCAAACTCAGGATATCCAAAGAAGTCACGTCTACCTGTAGGAACTTCTGCCTGTATCATTAACTCAAGAGGATCTATACTAAGATTGCCTGCTTCTTGGGCCATTAATACATCTTGCTTTAATACAATATAGTTATAATCTGTCCCTTTATACTTACCTAGCTTCACTTCAGGTCGTCTAGGGATATCTACATTGTGTACCCAGAACTTCTCATAAGTAGGTATTTTTCTTCCTGTATATCCTGCGATATTGGTATTAAAGTACAGTTTATACGTTATCGTTACAGGTTCGTTGATATAAGGATTCTGATTCGTTACTTCAGCGACTAGATGTATTTCATCTAGAGCTTTCTGCTGTACCTGATTATATTGCTGTCTAGGGTCTTGCTTTGCTACAGCATCAGATACCGTAATAGTAATCGGCTTGGTTTTATAGACCTGTCCTTCTATTTCTATAGATGCGGAACCTATAGATAAAGTTCCTTTCTTCTTCGGTTGTAAGAAGTACGAATAGGTTTTATTAAAAGACTTTTTACCATTTGTCCAAGCGTAGCTAACAGATTGGTTAGGCCCTCCAACTACAGTGAAATTGTCAAAACGAGGTGGAGAGAAGTTATCTCCATCTTGGTTCATAGCAAAGTCAACGCGAACATTGTCATTAAGCGGTATGTTATCTCTACTTACTGTTGCTTCAAAGCTGATTTGAGCTAAGATTGCTTGAGTGCAAATCAGAGCGAATAATAATATGTAGTAACGCAGTGTTTTCATTGTATTCTACCAGTCTTTTTTTCTTTGTTCATTTTGTCCAGCAGGTTGTCCTTTCTCTGGTTTACCACCTTTAGGACCTCTATTAATTAGTCTCTGCTGTACATCTTTTTCATTTTTATTCATCGCATCTAATATTCGATCCATCTGATCTTGATTAGGCGTTTTAGGGTTATTCTGTTTAGGTTGATCTTTCTTGTCTTGGTCTCCTTTATCGTCTTTATCTTTATCATTCTGACCATCTTTGTTCTTGTCATCCTGATCTCCTTTATCATTTTGATCTTGATCTTTCTTGTCTTGGTCTCCTTTATCTTTATTTTGGTCTTGATCTTTGTTGTCCTTGTTTTGGTCTTTATTCTGATCCTGATTATCCTTATTTTGGTCTTTGTTTTGATCTTGATTATCCTTGTTGTCTTGATTGTCTTGAGGATTCTCTTTGTTCATTTTCTTCGCTACAGCGTAGTTATAACGAGTCTCATCATCTTTAGGATTGTTTAATAAAGCCTTTTTGTAAGCCTGTTCTGCTGCTTGATAATTCTTAGATTTCATATAAGCATTCCCCAAGTTATGGTAGGCTTGGTGCTTAGCTTCTTTGGTTGTTGCTTTTTGTATGGCTCTAAGGTAGGCAGCTTCTGCTTCTTTGGTTAATTGTTGTTTGTATAAAGAGTTTCCTAAGTTATAATCAGCTACAGACTTACTGTCTTTAGAATTAGCTATTCTATAAGAAGATTCTGCATGAGTATAATGTTTGTTCTCGAATACTTCATTACCTGTGCTCAGCGCTCTCCCAGCAGACTGTGCAAATGAGTAAGCAGTAAACAATAAAAATATCGTGATGTAGAATGAGTTTTTCATAATTAATCGCATGCTATTCTTTTTCATTGAACAAATTAAGTTTCTTCATCCAGATAGTTTTTCTTTCTAGGATGAATAAATCGATAAAGATCAGTAAGAAAGCAAATCCTAAGAACCATTGATATTGAGATTGGTACTCTGCGATTTGTTGATCTTCAAAATCTGTTTTTTCTATTTTGCTAAGGTCGTTTTTAATAAGGTCTACAATCTCTTGTGTATTCGAGCCGTAATAATACTTTCCTCCAGTAGCATCAGCTATATATTTAAGCGTAGATGGATTGAGCTTTGTAGTAACGATCTCATTGTTCCAATCTCTTTTATATTCCACGCCTTTAGGTGTCTTAATAGGGATAGGTCCTCCTGCCTCTGTTCCTACACCAATGGTGATAATCTTTACTTTCTTTTCTTTTGCTATTTTGATAGCATTCTCCATTTCTTCTCCGTGGTCTTCTCCATCAGAGATAAGGATCATGACTTTGCTTGTATTGGGATTGTCATAGAAATTAGAAGCTACATAGATAGCGTCCTCAAATGCTGTACCTTGTGAAGAGACCATATCCGTGTTCATCGTCTGAAGATACATCTTAGCAACATAATGATCTGTAGTGATAGGTAACATCGGGAATGCCGTACCTGCATATCCTACTATACCTATTCTATCTGGTCCTAGATTATTGATAATCTGAGAGACTAGTTGTTTCATCTTTGCCAATCTATCAGGAGCCATATCTTGAGCTAACATACTCTTAGATACGTCTAATGTGAATACGATATCAACACCTTGTCTTTTGACAGTAACTACCTTTGTTCCTATCTTAGGATTGATTAAAGCGATTACAATAGATATTAGAGCTACTAGATAAATAGAAGCTTTAATGATTGGTTTATTCTTAGATTGATTAGGTGCCAAAGTTTTAATTGCTTTAGCTGTAGCAAATGATTGTTGCTTCTTTTTCTTCCACAAGATGTCCCCAATAAAGATTAAGATCAATATTGCTATGATTGAAAATAGAAAAAGATATTGTTTATTGTCTAACTCCCACATAATCTATTATATGAATCCTCTGAATAATGTTTTTTGTAATGTGAAATCAATACACAATAGAATAAAAGCAAGTAACACTAAGAATTGAAACTTGTCATCAGATTTAACGAACTTTTGTTCGTCAATCTTCGTTTTCTCTAATTGATTGATTTCTTCATAAATTGCTTTAAGCTTACTAGTATCTGTTGCTCTAAAGTATTTACCTCCTGTTGTTTTAGCGATAGACTTCATAAGCTCTTCATCTAGTTCTACAGGTACTTTCTCATATACTATTTCACCGTTCTCTCTTATTCCTACTGGAGATTCTGCTAACCCATTAGTACCAATACCGATAGTATATACTTTAATATTGTACTCTTTAGAGATCTCAGCAGCTAATGTAGGGTCTACTGTACCTGTATTATTGACACCATCTGTAAGAAGTATGATAATCTTACTTTTGGCAGGGCTGTCTTTTAATCTGTTTACTGATGTAGCTAAACCTACACCTATAGCAGTACCATCTCTTAGGACATTGTCATATTTTATACTCTTAAGGTCATTTAGTATCAGTAATTTATCACTAGTCACTGGCGTCTTAGTATATGCTTCAGCTGCATAAATAACTAATCCTATACGATCTGTCACACGCTGTGATACGAAGTCTGCTGCTACAGTTTTTAACGCTTCTAAACGGTTTGGTTTTAGATCTCGTGCTAACATACTTCCTGATACGTCCATAGCCATCACGATATCAATACCATGAGTAGAATGTATCTGTGAATCTACATTCACGATTTGAGGTCTAGCCATACCTACTATAATAGCACTAAGAGCTAGTACTCGTAAGATAATAGAAATAGGCAATAACTTTACTAATAGTGAAGTATGCTCTTGTACACCTTGTATAGTGCTTAGCTTGACAGTAGCACGCTGTTTCTTTCTGTTTTTATACCATACAAATAAGACTATTGGTAATAGTATAAATAGCCAGAAGAACTCAGGATTGGCAAAAGTTATATTCTGTATCATTGTTATTTCTCCTCTTTTTTATACTGTATTGAATCAAACATACGTTCTACTAGCTTAGGAGCTATCTCATCTTCTGCTAGATAGAATATCCATACTTGATCTTTGTTAGCACCATTGTCTGTTAATACTCCTTCGAACATTACTTTCTCTTCTACTTGATTAGTTGGATTCTTGAATGCAAACTCGCCATAAACAAGTGTCCCAAGAATACCATTTGCATTCTCAAAGCGTTCATCTTTATACTCTAAGTTTTCTATTTTATTGTTTTGTGTCAGCAATGAAATAGAATAAGTAATCAATTCCTTATCAGTATATTTATATTCCTTAGTGGTAACTACATTATTTAATACAATGTGAATAGGGTCTTCTAGTACACCATATTTAAATTGATTAAGTGATGATATACCATCAGGTTTTCCTTCTTGCAATAAAGGTTCATTCTTACGGATTAGAACTTCAGGAGTAGAGATAGTCAGTCCTGGAGCAGTACCATATGTACTAGTAATCCATTCTTTATTCATCAGTTTCTTTGTATTGTTGAATGTAAACCAATGATAATCTTCTTTAGCAGAAGTATTGATAATATACACTATCCCAGTCACAACAACTAAGAATGCTGTGATGGCTGTAGGAATCCATATACGTATTCTTTTCTTTTTCTTTTTATTTTCCTCTCTTCTTCTGATTAACTCTGTTTGTGTTGCAGCAGAGATAGGATAAGCTGTATTGATACTGTCTATAACATTCTGTATCTTAGAAGTATCTGCTGTTATTTCACCTTCAGTAGGTTGAGACTTAGCGAACTTAACTAAGTCTGCAGATTCTAGAACTCGTTTTAATTCTTTAATCACCACAGGATCTAGCTTTACCTTCTTATCATTTAAAGTAGCCTTAAGAATAGTGATAATTTCGAAAGTCGTCAATTCTTTTGCTGAGATTCCAAAAGTATCTTCTATAAACCCTCTAGTGATAATACTCATGTCAGAATAGTATGGTTTAGCATCACCTCTATTCCAGTTTTTCTTTTCTTCTAGTTTCTTAAGTTTTTTAACTGCTTTCTCATAAGGAGTTTTGTACTTATCATCCTCTGTAAGGTTCTTTTCTTGTTGTCTTCTGATATAGATATATATACCTATCCCTGCTAGTACAGCGATGAAGATAAACAATAGATAATACCAATCTGTAGAGAAAGAAGCTCCTTCTTTAGAGATTGACTTTATCTCATAAAGAGGTTGTTTTAATGTATCTACTGCTACATCTTGTACATGTATCTGTATAGAATCTGTATGAAATAGCTTAGCATCTACAATAACAGGTACAGCAGGAATACTAAAATCACCTGCATCAAACTGAGTCAAGTGATATTTCTTAATAAGCTCCTGTGTATTATCATTCTTAATCGTATCAATAGGGAATGACTCTACTACATCAAAGTTCCCTATTTGTTCTGTTGCAGGGAATGTAATTAAACTTCCTGTGTTAGAATGGGCCTTTATGGTGTATAGAAAGGTGTCTCCTATTTTTATAGCAGTAGTATCTACTTGTGTTTCTATTCTATTTTGAGCTAGAGTAGAGAAAGTAGCAACTAAAAAAATAATAGCGATATGTAGAAAATTAGATTTCATTGTCCTTATCTCGATTTAAAGTATCCTAGTAATTTTTTGACATAACTATCATTTACTTCAATATTGATAGTTCCTGCTCCACATTTTTGAAATACTTTGGTAAAGTTTTCTTCTTGCTTGTGGAAGTGAGAAGCATAGGCTTTTCTTACACTAGCATCAGAAGTATTGATTAACTGTTCTGTATGAGTCTCTGCATCGAATACATTGATAAGACCTACATTAGGTAGCTCTTTTTCTCTTTTGTCATAGATTCTTATGCCTGTAATATCGTGTTTTTTTGCCGATATCTTTAAAGTCTGTTCAAAAGAGTGTGTAATGAAGTCTGAAAGCACAAAGACAATAGCTTTCTTCTTGACTACCTTCGAAAGATACTCAAGAGCAAAGCCTACATCTGTCTTTAGACTTTTAGGTTTGAAGTCAATAAGTTCTCTAATGATTCTCAGTACATGTGTTTTTCCCTTTTTAGGAGGAATGAATAACTCTATCTGATCAGAGAACAGTATTAGACCTATTTTATCATTGTTCTGAGTAGCAGAGAAGGCAAGTGTCGCAGCTATTTCGAGTACAATATCCTCTTTAAACTGATCAGTAGACCCGAAGGCTTCCGAACCACTTACATCCACTAAGAGCATCATTGTTAGCTCACGCTCTTCTTCGAATACCTTGATATAAGGCTCATTATAGCGCGCAGTGACATTCCAGTCTATAGCCCTTACATCATCGCCAAACTGATATTGACGCACCTCTGAGAAGGTCATACCTTTCCCTTTAAAAGAAGTGTGATACTCTCCCGAAAAAATATGGTCACTTAATCGCTTTGTTTTTATTTCGATCTTCTTGACCTTCTTTAAGATATCTTTGGTTTCCATGACTATACAGCTTTCAAATTAACGAAATCATCAAAACCTATCTACACTTAACTATAAATAGGTTTTGTATATTAAAAGTTATCCTTATTCTACTAAGGAACTTCTATTTCATTT
The DNA here is from genome assembly GCF_000833025.1 of Myroides profundi. NCBI lineage: Bacteria > Pseudomonadati > Bacteroidota > Flavobacteriia > Flavobacteriales > Flavobacteriaceae > Myroides > Myroides profundi. Next base: position 4,007,089 of record NZ_CP010817.1, on the reverse strand, counting down.
ACGATTTGGTTAATAATATCTACAGAAGTAATATTCTCAGCCTCTGCTTCATAAGTAACCCCGATTCTATGGCGTAATACATCTATTACTACTGCTCTTACATCTTCTGGAATTACATACCCTCTCTTTTTGATAAACGCATAACATTTAGCTGCTAGAGCTAAGTTGATACTTCCACGAGGAGAGGCACCGAAGCTAATCATAGGTTTTAACTTCTCTAATTTAAATTGTTCTGGATAACGAGTAGCGAAGATAATATCTAAGATATACTTCTCTATTTTTTCATCCATATATACTTTCTTAACAGCTTCTTGAGCTCGTTGTATTTGTTCTAGAGTTACTACAGCATTAACTTGAGGTTTCTCACCAGCTAAGTTTTGACGGATAACAAGTCTTTCATCCTCTAATTTAGGATAATCAATAACTGTCTTAAGCATAAAACGGTCCATCTGTGCCTCTGGTAGAGGGTAAGTACCTTCTTGCTCCACTGGGTTTTGAGTAGCCATAACTAAGAATGGCTTGTCTAGTTTGAATGTGTCGTCACTGATAGTAACTTGTTTCTCTTGCATCGCTTCTAGTAATGCAGATTGTACCTTAGCAGGAGCACGGTTAATCTCATCCGCTAGAATGAAGTTAGCGAATATAGGTCCTTTTCTGATTGAAAAGTCATTTTCTTTTACGTTATAGATCATTGTACCGATAACGTCTGCTGGTAATAAGTCAGGCGTAAACTGGATACGGTTAAATGATCCATGTACTGCTTTAGATAAAGTATTAATGGCTAAAGTCTTTGCTAATCCAGGTACTCCTTCTAGAAGAATATGCCCCTGTCCTAACAAACCAATTAAAAGTCTATCGATCATATGTTTCTGACCAACAATAACTTTATTCATCTCCATGGTTAGGATATCGATAAATGCACTCTCTCTTTCTATTAATTCGTTTAGTTCACGGATATCATAATTAGATCCTGTTGTGTCCATATCTATAGTTTTTTTTCTAAAGTAATATACTTTTCTGATTCTTACCGCAAATTCAAAAAATATTCTCTATTAAGTTGTTAATGTATGGTTAAATATAACAATGGAGTTTCTGATTTAGGTCTGAATTGTGAGTTTCTTTTTATAATTTTAAGAACAAAACAAGAATGTTGTGATTAATAAGCGATTACTTATTAAAAATTTACTAGCGCATTATGATGAGAATAGCTTTTATGATAAGAAGAGGCAACTCAATCTGCACAGTAAATCGGGCAAAGCTAAGTTTTTAAAACATATCTGTGCTTTAGCGAATTCAAATCCAGACAATAGCTCCTATTTATTAGTAGGGATAGAAGATGAAGATAACGAAATAGTAGGTGTAGACTTCTATGATGACAGTAAGATTCAGAACTTAGTCAACGCTTATTTAGATAATCCTCCGCTTATTACCTATGATAATGTGGCTTTTAATGACTTACCTAAAGATAGGGTAGTAGGACTTGTGTCCATTCGATCAGGTATCGGACTAACGACGTTTAAGCGATCTATCAGTGAGATAGCAGAAGGAAGTTATTTTGTAAGAATAGGCAGTACCTCTGTTCCTGATGCAGTAGTACCTCGTAGCACAAATAGGGAAATAGTAAAAAGCATAGAGAAGAACTCTCAGAATGATCTAGCGAGTATCTTAGATAGTGTTATCACCTTTATGACAGATACACATCGAGATATGAAGCCGAGGTATAATGTCTTTAGAGAACAATTTATCATCTGTTGGGCAGGTAATAAAAAGATGGTTAGGGGAATGCCTTTTTATTCTAGAGTAGATATAGAGTTCGTCAATGAGCAGATTAAGTTGTTTTATTCAGATCTAGATTCTGTCACGATTGCGTATAATGGGCATAAGTTTGTGATAACTGAGTATTTAAATCTAGGGTTGAATGATAAGACGAGTTATTACCCATTCGAAGAAGTGATGATCTCTTTCTCAGAGAACGGGACTTATTCTATGACCAACACAGTCTTATTTAAAGCACCATCCTATAATAGGAATATCCTTGGACATATCTACGGATCTAGTCTTAATGTTATTTATAAACTTCAGAACAACCTTAAACTGACTTCTAAGGAAGAACGTGTATTAGGTAAACTATGTTTTAATATGATGTTGTGCTACCTAAACGGTTTTGAAGATGCTAAAGATGAACTAATCTCCGTTAAAGATTATCTAAAATATTCGAATGACCCTCAGCTCTTTATAGCCTTTAAAGAAGTAATGCGTATCTTGCGTAAACTGAAATACGAAACAGAAATAGATGAGTAGAACACTAGTTATAGGAGATATACACGGTGGTTATAAGGCGCTATTACAAGTAATGGAACGCGCAAAAGTAACCCCTTCAGATAAATTAATTTTTTTAGGAGATTATGTAGATGGGTGGAGTGAATCTGAGAAGGTAGTAGAGTATTTATTAGCTTTGAAGGAGACACATAATTGTACTTTCTTAAGAGGTAACCATGAGACGCTTTTAGTGAATTGGTTAGAAACAGGTAAGGAGAATAAACTATGGGAAGGCAATGGAGGAGACGCCTCTGTTAAGTCTTATTCTTTAGACAATATCACAAAAGAAATGAGAGAGAAACATCTCCATTTCTTTAGAAACTTACAGAACTATTATATCGATGAGAGCAATAGACTTTTCGTTCATGCAGGCTTTACCAATTTAAGAGGAGTGAAGGACGAGTATATTGAAGAAGGCTTTTATTGGGATAGAACGTTATGGGAGATGGTATTATCTATGGATACAACGATTAGTAAGGAAGACATTAGATATCCGAAGAGATTATTACATTATCATGAAATCTTTATAGGACATACACCTGTTACTAATTATGGTTTTAAGTATCCTATGAACTTTGCTAATGTCTGGAACATAGATACAGGAGCAGCATTTTTAGGGCGTATTTCTATTCTAGATATAGAGACGAAGGAGTATTGGCAGAGTGATGTAGTCGCTGAGCTATACCCAGATGAGGAGGGAAGGAACCATAAATAAAAAACACTTTTATTATATTTGTCACACACAATCTTGTTATATGAAGAAAATATATTTAGTACTATTACTCTTAGTAGGTACAGTAGGAGCTAGAGCACAGGCTGTTAATGAAGTAAAAGTGAATGTGTTTAATACACTTGCACTAGCATCAGTAGAGATTGGGTATGAGCACTTTATTGGGCACAACCAGTCGATAGGAGCTAATTTTAATATCAACGACCGTTTTTCTTACCACAAAGAAAAAGGAGGAAAGAACCAAAAGTTTAATACCAACAGTTTAGTTGTTAACTATAACTACTATTTTGGGTCAGGGAATGATGCACATGGCAGTGGTTATGTAGTATCTCCTTTCTTGAAATACCGCTTTGGAGATTTTAAAGAAAACCTATGGTCAGAAGCAGCTGATACATCTATCAGAACTAAAGTAGATATGAATAGCTTCATCTTTGGAGTAGGCTTCGGGTATAAGTGGGCTTTAGGAGATTCATTCACGATTCATCCTTTTGCAGATATCGCGAGAAACTTTAGTAGTGAAGTGAATGACAGATTCTCTGCTATTGAGTTTAATGCAGGGATTAACTTAGGATATAGATTCTAAACACCTAGATTATAGAATAAAATAGAGGGTGCTTACAGTTAGTAAGCACCCTCTATTTTTATAAGTATAGACTAGAAGTCAAATTTAATACCTTGTGCTAATGGTAGCTCTGTACCATAGTTGATTGTATTCGTCTGTCTTCTCATATAAGCTTTCCATGCGTCTGATCCAGACTCTCTTCCTCCACCAGTCTCTTTCTCACCACCGAATGCTCCACCAATCTCAGCACCAGATGTACCTATATTCACATTAGCGATACCACAGTCAGAGCCTGCATGAGATAAGAATAACTCCATTTCTCTCATACTATTCGTGAAGATAGATGAAGATAGCCCTTGAGGCACTCCGTTTTGCATAGCGATAGCTTCTTCGATATCTTTGTACTTCATGATGTATAAGATAGGTGCGAATGTCTCAGCCTGTATAATTTCGTAAGTATTCTTACCTTCTATGATACATGGTTTTACATAACATCCACTCTCATACCCAGCACCTTCTAGTACACCGCCTTCTACGATGACCTTACCACCTTCAGCTTTTGCCTTTTCGATAGCGTCTAAGTAATCTTTTACAGCTGCTTTATCGATAAGTGGTCCTACGTGATTAGTAGCGTCTAATGGGTTCCCTATTTTTAATTGAGCATATGCTTTTTGTAGTACATCTACTGTTTTATCATATACGCTCTCGTGTACGATCAGCCTTCTCGTACTAGTACAGCGCTGTCCTGCAGTACCTACAGCTCCGAATACAGCCCCTACTAATACCATGTTGATATCAGCATGCTCAGATACGATGATAGCATTATTACCTCCAAGTTCTAGGATAGTATTACCAAAGCGTTCTGCTACAGTTTTAGATACATGTCTTCCAATACGAGTAGACCCTGTGAATGACACTAGCGGGATTCTAGGATCCGTGTTGATTAGATCACCACATTCATTACCGATAACTAGGTTACATACACCTTCAGGGATATTGTTTTTCTTGAATACGCCTGCTACGATATTTTGACAAGCTACACCACATAATGGTGTTTTAGAACTAGGTTTCCAGATACACACATCACCACATACCCATGCGATCATGGTATTCCAACTCCATACTGCTACCGGGAAGTTAAATGCAGAGATAACACCTACCACTCCGATAGGGTGCCACTGTTCAAACATACGGTGCATAGGACGCTCAGAGTGCATCGTCAATCCGTATAACTGACGAGATAGACCTACTGCGAAGTCACAGATGTCGATCATCTCCTGTACCTCACCTTGACCTTCTTGAAGGCTTTTTCCCATCTCGTATGATACTAGCTTACCTAAGTATTCTTTTTTATTTCGAAGTTCTTCACCTATTTGTCTTACGATTTCGCCTCGTTTAGGAGCAGGCACTAGTCTCCAGCTTTTAAAAGCCTCCTCTGCAGTAGCCATTACTTTTTGGTAATCTTCTTTTGTAGAAGCTTTTACTTTTCCGATAAGTTGACCGTCTACAGGAGAATAAGATTCTATAATCCTACCATTAGAAAAAGAGTTAAGACCTGTAGAAGAACCATTGTTCTCTGCCACAAGACCTAATTTTTCTAATACTTCCGAAATACCAAATTGGTTATTAGATGTCGTCATTTGTTTTTTTATTTATAGTTTGTAATTGATTGTTACTTGCTAATATAAAAAAAAATATGACAGGGAATGTAATGTACAGTAATCTACTACTCTACGAATTTTGTATTAGTAGGCATCACAGTCTGACAACACTTACAGGTTCTCAGTTCTTCAGATGAGTAGAAATGTTTAAAATGAGGTAAGAAATCTTTCTCTATATCTGTCAATTCAAAATAGACTTCATATAGTTTATGATTACAATTTTCGCAGAACCACATTAATCCATCTTTTGCACCAGGGTCTTTTCTCTTTTTCTCTACCACTAGACCTACAGAGTTCTCTGTACGGATAGGTGAGTGAGGTACCTTAGCAGGTAGTAGATAGATGTCACCTTCGTTTAAGGTAATGCGCTTGCGTTCGTTATTCTCTTGTATATCGATATAGATAGTTCCCTCTAGTTGAAAGAAGAATTCTTCAGCTTCATTATAGTGAAAATCCTTTCTAGCATTAGGGCCACCTACGACCATAATGATATAATCAGACGCTTCAGGGTAAATGTTTTTATTGCCAACAGGTGGTTTTAATAAATCTTTATTCTCTTTTACCCATTTAAATATATTGAATGATGACTGTGTACTCATAGTATGATATATGAATTAATTACTTCTGCTCAACCAACTTTGTGGGTTATAGATATCAGTATTTCGAGACAGTAAGAACTTCAACACCGTCTGACCATTACTATTAGTACTGATAGACCCGATGTCTTGTTTTAGACTTACTTTATCTCCTTTTTTCACAGATACCTCACCTAAGTTTTGATAAACAGTTATATAATCTCCATGTTGTATTAATACAGCTTTATTACCACCAGGTAATACCTGTACCTGAAGCACATCCCCTCCGAATACCGCTCTAGCTCTAGAGCCTGCCTCAGTAGTGATCTCTACACCACTATTGTGTATCGTCAGCTGAGTCTGTACAGGGTGAGGCTGATCTCCATAAGGTAGAGAGATATATCCTTTAGCTACTGGCCAAGGAAGCTTACCTTGATTTGCTCTAAAGTTATCTGCTACGATTTTCCCTTCAGGAGTAAGCTCAAAGGCAGTAGCGGACTTCGTAGAAGCAGTAGACTTCGTCGTCTTCTTACCTTCTTTAGCTGCTTTTTCTCTAGCGATACGGTTCGCTTCTTCAATCGCTTCTTTGATCAATTGCTTGATTTTTCTATCGATTGCCTTTGTCTCCTCTTGCTTTTGCTTGATATGTTGGTTGTACTTTTGCTGATCTTTTTGTACGATAGACATTAGGTTCTTTTGTTCTCCTAGATCCTCCTGTAAGTTCTTTTCGTTCTGTTGTTGTTCAGTAAGTAGCTTTTGCTGTTTTGCTTTTTGTGTACTTAGTCTAGCTAGTGCCTCTTTTAGAGATTCAGCCTTAGCCTTAACCTCATCTGCTTGAGATTTTCTATAGTCAGCATATTGCTTCATATACTGTACTCGCTTATAAGCTTGAAGGAAGTTGTCTGATGATAATACGAACATCAGTCTACTTTGGCTAGACTTCGTTTTATATGATTTTAATACTAGATCAGCATAGTCTTTTCTAAGTTTAGCCAACTCTGCCTCTAGGGTATTAACCTCTTTTTCTGTTTTAGAGATATTGCTGTTTGTTACAGATATTTGTTTTTGAACATTGTTTATTAACTGTTTATTTAAGTTAATCTTACGGTTGTTCTCATCTATTTCTAATAGAATATTTCTCTCTTTCGTCTTTTCTTTTTTAAGTAAATCTTTGACAATATTTATCTCCACTAAGATTTGCTGCTTTCTACGCTCCAGTTGTTCTTGCGTTTCTTTCTTTTGCCCGTAAGCAAAAACAGTACATATTAATAATAAGGATAAATACGCTCGTCTCATTTGTAGATTACTTCTTGTTGATCTTATTGTTTTATTCCGACTTGTTTATAACCTGCTGGAACCTTGTAATTAAAGTTCAAGTTATCATTAAAAGTCACATTGTCATAACGAATGTTCAAATGTATGCTTTTTTCTTGTCTTGCATCTATATTTATTTCAGTAGGAGTCGTATATTTTCCCACTTTTTTATATTCTGGATAAGAAATAGTGACAATTCTATTGCTAGATGCCTGAGATATCTCTTCTTTTTTCAATAATCCATTTTGGTCTTCGAAGAAATAAGCAGATTGGATATCTTCTTCTACCTTAGCTTTGATTTTGTGCAATCCTTCTTCTATAGATGCTTCATACTTATTAGTTCCCGACTGAGCATCTAGAGCCTGACCTAATAGCAGATTCTGAAACTTAGTATAGTTAAGGTCTGTACCTAGCCATTGACTTAGCATACTGAAGTCTCCTTTGAAGAATACCTTATTCCACTTCTCATAGTACTGCACTCCTTCTGGAGTTACATATACCTTAGCTATCGGAATACCTATAAAGCGAATGTTCAGCAAGATCTGTTTATCCTTTTCGATAAAGATATCCATAGAGAACTTCTTAGAATCGTTATCCGCCTCATAAGACGCAGAAGAGCGAATAGCAGTGGTAGTGAAGTCTACTATTTGTTTATTGTGGTTGTTTAGAATCGTAAGCACAGTTTTAGCATTACTAGCCTCACTCTCGTCTAGTATACCATCCATGTTCTTCTTCTTACATCCTACAACTAGAAATAAAGTACAGATAATAAGTAGGGATATCTTTCTCATAATCGTCTAAAACTATTTTATAGTAGCAAGATAGATAAAAAAAATCCGTTTTAAATAAAGTTTAAAACGGATTTAATATTTTAGCGTCTGTTCCTGTATTAAATAAGGATGAAGATATAGTCAAATAGATATATCAACAGTATATACAGGAGACGTCTATATCATGATTTAGTCTAGTACAGAGTAGTCTCCGATACTGATACTCGTATGCTTACCGTCATAAGTAGCATGGTTACCCACCATAGCATTATCTAGATTTGCATTTCTGATTGTAGAGTTTGTTTGGATAAGACTGTTTTTGATAGTAGCATTTTCTACTTTACAGTTGTCTCCTAGAGATACATTAGGTCCTACAGTCGTATTCACTAATACTACATTCTCTCCGATATAACATGGACGGATGATCGTACTGTTCTCTAGCACTACATTATCAGATACATAGTTAGCGTTCTCTTGTTCTAAGAAGCCTAACATTCTGTTATTCGTATCTACAGTTACATTTTTATTACCACAGTCCATCCACTCATCTACCTGACCAGGTACGAAGCGCATTCCTTTTTGCTTCATATTCTCTAGAGCGTCTGTTAGTTGGTATTCGCCTCCTTTGATAATATTATTATCTAGTAAGTACTCTAATTCTTTGCGCAACGTTTCACCACTTTTAAAGTAGTAGATACCGATGATCGCTAGATCAGATACAAACTCTTTAGGCTTCTCTACGAAATCTACGATGTCGTTTTTATCATTTAGTTGTACTACACCGAATGCGCTAGGATCTTCTACTTGTTTTACCCAGATAACGCTGTCAGCGTCTTTCTCTAGGTTAAAGTCAGCGCGGAATAACGTATCTGCATACGCTACCACGATAGGCCCTTGCATAGCTTCTTTAGCACATAGGATAGCATGAGCAGTTCCTAGAGCTTCGTTTTGATAGCAGATTGTCCCTTTCGCTCCTAGTTTAGCAGCGATAGCGATTAAGTCTTCTTCTACTTTTTTTCCAAAGCTCTCGTGGATGATAAATGCAATCTCATCTATCGTATCGTTAAGAACTTTAGCGATGTCTTCTACTAATCGGTGTACAATTGGTTTCCCAGCGATAGGGATTAATGGTTTAGGTACAGTTAATGTGTGAGGACGAAGTCTAGACCCACGACCAGCCATTGGTACAATAATTTTCATTTTCTAATATCTTTATATTACAATATCTATTTTACTCCAGTGCTCCCAAAACCTCCAGCACCTCTCTCTGTATCAGTAAGTACTTCTACAGGTTGCCATTGGATTTGTTCGTATTTAGCGATTACCATTTGAGCAATGCGCTCCCCGTTCTCTATCACGAAAGGTTCTTTTGACAGATTGACTAAGATAATACCTATTTCACCTCTATAATCAGCATCAATAGTACCAGGGCTATTTAGTAAAGTGATTCCTCTTTTTGCAGCTAATCCACTTCTAGGTCTGATCTGTGCTTCGTATCCCTCAGGTAGTTCTATAAATAGACCTGTAGGTACGATGGCTCTCTCTAGAGAGTTTAGCGTGATAGGTTCTTCTAAGTTCGCTCTAAGATCCATACCTGCAGACTGATTCGTCTCATAATTCGGCAATGAATGTTTAGATTTATTGATGATTTTTACGGTAGTCATATCTATTTTTTAATGGATAACAAAGATAAAAAAGTTATACTGATTAAAAGAATATTATGCGATTAAGTATGAGTATGATATTGTGTTTTTTATGTTTTTATAGGGGTGGTCGGCTTGTGGTCGGCATGTGATAGGTATGTGGTCGGCTAAAAAGTACTATAAATAAGCCGACCACCTACCGATCAATAGCCTAGCAAATAATAATCACAAGGACTAGACTCAAAGAATGAAGTTGTAATTCTGTTGAAAAGGGGAGATGTAAGCAAGGAGTTGTTATAAATTATAGCAATTCTGCCCAATAGGGCACTTTAGACTTATTTCGGAGCTATTTTTGTGCTATTCATAAATGTAATAATGAGAAACGATGACCGTGAATTTCGTTTAGATATCTTAATAAAGATTGTATTTTTGGTCTAAAGAGTTTCTAGATTTTAAACAGATGTATATAGACAATAAGTATTATCGACTGAGCACTATCCTCTATAGAGTGAAGGATATAGTAGATAAGGCTATATCGAATAACTACTTTTGGCTAAGGGCAGAGATAGGTCAGCTAAAGGAAGACCGTAAGGGACATCTCTATCTAGAACTCGTAGAGAATAAAGATGGAGTAGTGTTAGCCAAGTGTCGTGCGAATATCTGGCAATCTAATGCCTATGTGATCAAAAAAACCTTAGGAGAGAATGCGAATGAGATACTGAAGAATGGGGCTGAGATCATGTGTTACTGCGAAGTCACGTTTAGTAATCTATACGGGATGTCTATTAATATACATCGGATAGACTTGTCTTACTCATTAGGGGAGGTAGAACGCATAAAGCAGGAGAACCTCAGAAAGTTAGTAGAGAAGGGGTATCATCAGAAGAATAAAGAACTGTATCTACCTGCTGTGCTTCAGCGCATAGCCTTAGTAAGTTCTAAGGGGACAGCGGGGCATGCCGATTTTATAAAACAACTAGAGGAGAACGAGTATAATTTCGTCTATCATATAGATCACTATGACTGTCAAGTGCAGGGTGATGGGGCTGTAGCGTCTATACAAGAGGCGCTGAGTCAGATAGAGTCAGATGCGTATGATGTGATCGTGCTGATTAGAGGGGGAGGATCTGCGCTAGACTTAGATGTGTTTAATCACTACGAGTTAGCAGTGACGCTAGCCATGAGCCATACACCAGTATTTACTGGGATAGGACATGAGACTGATAGTTCGTTAGCTGACTTTGTGGCTAATCACTATTTTAAAACGCCGAGTGCCGTAGCGGCTTATATCGTGGAGCGAACTGCTCTGTTCTATACGGATATCAGTAGGATGTATGAAGGTATTATACAGTCTTATAAACAGAATATCACTATAGAACAGCATAAGCTAGAAGTAGCGGAGAAGGAGATAAGGTTATATGGTGTGGCACAAGCCAAACAAAAAAAGCAAGAACTAGGTACGTTATCCAACAGACTGATAACAGAGGTGAGAAAACGCCTTCATACAGAAGAGTCGTTTATAGAGAGTGCAACGCAGTCTATCTCCTATCGGGCTCAACGCATAACAGGTAAAGAAAATCAGACGCTAAAAGAAAAAACGAAGCTAGTGGCTTATTTAGCACAACAGTGTATCGATGTGCATCAACAACAACTGAATACTTCGCTAGAGAAACTGGTCTATCAAGCAAAAGGACAGTTGAAGAAAGAACGTGTGCGATTAGTTACTTTCGAAGAGATTACAACAGCGTATGACCTGAGTTCTATTCTAAGGAAAGGGTTTGCGATCGTGATGCACAATGGACAACTGTTGAATGAACACAAAGAATTAAATATAGGAGATGAGCTAGAGATAGCAATCTATAATAAGAAGTATAGAATTATATTAGCAGAAATAAAAGAAGTGAAGCAATGGAACAACTTACTTATGAAAAAGCCGCTTTAGAATTAGAAGCAATTCTGAATGATTTAAAGAATGATGAAGTGACTGTAGATGAACTAGCGAGCAAAGTAGAACGCGCATCTAAACTAATAGTGTTCTGTAAAGAGAAATTGACAACTACAGAACAACAAGTAGAAGGCATTATAGAAAAACTAGGATTATAAAATAAGAACACGGCCATAAAGATACTCCATGACCGTGTTCATCGTATGTAGTGTGCTATACTTAAGTCTTTCTTTCATGTCTAAGAGAAGACAGGCTATAGCGACCTGTTATAATCATGGTAATAAGTATTCTTAGTTACCAAACGAATCATGATTAGTAGTACTGTTCTGTATGAAATGTCTTACGTCATCAGAAGAAGGCAATTCGAATACATCTAGGTGGAAATAATCTACAGCGGCTAATACGTGGTCGAATATATCTGCCATGATATTCTCATATACTGCCCATACAGTGGTATTCGTGAAGGTGTATATCTCTATCGGTAGCCCGTGCTCTGTAGGCTGTAGATGCCTTACCATCAGAGGATATTCTTTGTGAATATTAGGGTTCTGCTGTATGTATCTTGTTACATACGCTCTAAACATTCCTATATTCGTTATTCTACGTCCATTGATAGGCATAGATTGATCAGCTTGTGTTTTCTCGTTGTATTCTTCTATTTCTTTTTGGCGTTCTTCTATATACGGAGCTAATAGTTGTATCTTTTTAAGTAGTTCTATTTCATCCTTCTCTAGATAGCGGATAGAAGAGATTTTAATATTGATACTTCTCTTAATCCTTCTACCTCCAGAAGTCTGCATTCCTCTATAGTTTTTAAATGAGTCACTGATCAGAAGGTGAGTCGGTATGGTGGTGATTGTCTTGTCAAAGTTCTGCACCTTCACCGTACTTAGGTTCATCTCTAGTACTGTACCATCTGCGCCATACTTAGCCATCTCTATCCAGTCTCCTACACGCACCATATCATTAGAAGAAACTTGAATACTCGCTACGAATCCCATAATGGTATCTTTAAAGACTAATATAAGGATAGCAGAGGCAGCTCCTAATGAGATTAAGAATTTGATAGGGTCTGTACCTGTGATGATAGAGAATATAATAATTCCAGAGAAGAAATAGACTAGTATGCTAGATACCTGTGCATAGCTATCTAGAGGTTTGTCTGCTAGGCGTGGCTTGCTCTTTAGGTAGTCGCGTATACTGCGTATAGTAGATCGAATCACTAAGGTCAAGGCTACTGTGACTAAGATATCTGTCACTGACATCACAAACTTCGTTAGGTTCGGAAAGCCTAAAAAGAATATCGGAAATAAGATCTTCGCTAAGGCAATCGGAATTAAGTGTGTAACATTGTGAAAGAATTTATTCTCTACTAATAAGTCATCAAACGTCGTTTTAGTCTTAGAACTAAAAGTCTTTACTAAAACTATAAAAAAGTTCTTTAGAATATAATCTAAAATGAACATACAGATCGTAAAAGACGTTAGTAACAGAATTGCTGTCACTACATGGGTAGCATATTCTGATAGACTTAAGAAGTCCAGTAGATTATAGAACCATTGGTATAGTTTATTAAAATTTTGAGGGTCGATAATCGTATCAATATTAGTAACTAGATAGTTATTAATCATCATGTAATTATGGCTTTTATATTTATAGCTGTTTTAATATAAACATTATAGCAGACAAATACAAATAAGGACTGCTAATGTGTGTGAAAAGTAACTATTTTTTTAGAGAAATTACCTAAGAAAACTATAAACTGTTGAAAATTTAGTGAAGTAAAAAGAGAGGGTAGTGTGAGGGTATGAAAAAAGGTGAGATGTTCTACATCTCACCTTTTAGAGGGTACTTTATATCTTCTGTTATTACTATAACTGATTCAGCATAGAGTTGATTTTATCCAGATTAGGAGTTAAGATAACTTCTATACGTCTGTTCTTCGCTTTGCCCTCAGCAGTGTTGTTACTTGCTAGCGGAGCATATTCACTTCTACCAGCAGCTGTAAGATTTCTCTTATCTATATTGGGTGTTTGCTCTAGAATAGATACGATAGTTAAAGATCGTTTAGTAGATAAGTCCCAATTGGTCTTCACGCCATCTCCTAGATTACCTAATATCTTATCATTATCTGTATGTCCTTCTATCAGTACTGTGATATCGGGGTTGTCCGCTAATACCTTGCCTAGCTCTACTACTGCCTCTTTTCCTTCATCACTGATCGTCCAGCTACCAGATTTAAATAACAATTTGTTTTCCATAGAGACATAGACACGTCCATTTTTTTGTTCGATAGTCAGTCCTCTACCTTCGAATGCGTTTAGGGCATTAGATAGATTGTCTTTTAGAGTACGCATCTGTTTATCATTAGCCGCTAAGATACTTTCTAGCTCAGCTACACGTCTTGATTTCTCTTCTAGTTCCGTTTTGGCTTTAGCTAGTCTAGCAGCTTCTGCTTTTAGTGTTTCTTCACTGTGCTTCTCTAGATTGTTATAAGAACTTTCTAGGTCTCTTAGTTTGTTCTGTGCAGCAGCGATTTCAGCGTTAAGATTACTTCTCTCTTGTTGAAGTTCTTTTAACTGAGCAGCTAGTTGTCTTTTGATATTTTCTAAATCTGTATTAGAACTGTTCATAAGGTCTAATTCACTACTTAGCTGTTCGTTTTCGGCTAATGCATCTTTGTACTGTTGATCTAGTTCATTGTATAACTTGCGTGTCACACATGATGATAACATGGTAAGCGCTAATAAGCCTAGGCTAATCTTTTTAATTGACATAGTTTGTTGTTTTATTAAGGGGAAATAGGGGTTATGCGTCTATCTCTACAAGTATTGGGCAGTGATCAGAGTGCTTTACATCAGGTAGTATAGTCGCATGTTTTATCTTGCTTCTCATATTCTCTGTCACTAAGTGATAGTCTATTCTCCACCCTTTATTATTATTACGAGCATTCGCTCTGTATGTCCACCAGCTGTAGTTATGTGGCTCTTGGTTGAACATACGGAAGCTGTCTATAAAACCATTGTTGATGAACTTGTCTAACCATGCACGTTCTTCTGGCAAGAAACCTGATACTTTAGCATTGCGCACAGGGTCATGGATGTCGATAGCTTGGTGACAAATATTATAGTCTCCACAGATCACTAGGTTTGGAATCTCTTTCTTTAGGTTATCGATATAGCTGAAGAAGTCATCCATATACTGATATTTAAAGTCTAGTCTCTCTATATTAGAGGCAGACGGTAGGTATAGAGACATCACAGAGATATCGTCATAATCTACTCTTAAGTTTCTACCTTCGAAGTCCATATAGTCTATACCTGTTCCGAATACTACGTTTTTAGGCTCTTGCTTACACAAGACAGCTACTCCGCTATACCCTGCTTTCTGAGCAGAATAATAGTATTGGTATGGATACCCAGCAGCTAGAATATCTGCTACAGGTATTTGATCTTCTTTTGCTTTAATTTCTTGTAGACATATAATGTCAGGATTCTCTTCTTGAATCCATTCTATAAATCCTTTGTTTATAGCAGCACGTATTCCATTTACGTTATACGAGATTATCTTCATATAAAATGAGTATGTAGTTTAAAAAATCAAAAATATAAAAAATATATTTTTTGATTTAATATCTTATCTTTGTTTTAATCAGTTATTTATATATTTTGTAATTTCTTTTTTATGAATAATAGTACTAGTCTGACAAAATAAAATGGAATAGCTGAAGATTTTAGTATATTTGTATTACTTAATTTTGAATTTTAATGGGGTTAGTAACGGCGAAAGAAGTAGCAAAGGCAATTAACGTAGATAAGTATGGTTTTTTAGGAACCTTTACAGGGTGGATGTTGATGAAGACGCTTAAAATCACTACGTTAAATAAAATTTACGACCGCAATAAGCATTTGTCTAATCTAGATTTTTTAAATGCTATCTTAGAAGAATTTCAAATTGAATTTGAAATAGATCCAGAAGAACTTAAAAGACTGCCTAAGAAAGGGCCTTATATAACTATTTCTAACCATCCACTAGGAGGGATAGACGGTATTCTATTGCTTAAACTGATGTTAGAGCATGATCCTGATTTTAAAATTATCGCTAACTTCTTATTACATCGCATAGAGCCATTAAAGCCTTATATTATGCCTGTGAATCCTTTTGAGAACAATAAGGATGTTAAATCAAGCGTTATAGGATTAAAAGATACTTTAAGACATTTAAGTGATGGAAAGCCTCTAGGGATATTCCCAGCAGGGGAAGTGTCTACGTATAAAGATGATAAACTTATCGTAGATAAACCTTGGGAAGAAGGAGCTATTAAATTGATAAAGAAAGCAAATGTACCTGTAGTGCCTATTTATTTTCATGCAACAAATAGTAAGTTATTCTATTTCTTGTCTCAGATAAATCCTACGTTACGTACAGCTAAACTGCCTTCTGAACTATTGACTCAAAAAAATAGAGTGATCAAAGTAAGGATAGGTAGACCAATATCAGTAGAAGAACAAAGTGAACACTATGATATAAATGATTATGGTAACTTCCTGCGTTTTAAAACATACTTATTGTCTAATGCATATAAGGATGAAGATATACGTAAATGGATTAAAGTACCATCATTTAATTTCAAATTACCAAAAAGCGTGAAAGATATTATTGAGGCACAGCCAGTAGAGAAGATTTTAGAAGAGATTAATACGCTGAGAGAAGGTGATTATAGATTATTACAGAGTAAGAATTACGAGATATTCTTGTGTAAATCAGATCTAATACCAACAATCCTAATAGAATTAGGACGTTTAAGAGAAATTACGTTTAGACAAGTAGGGGAGGGAACGAATAATGAACTAGACTTAGACCAATACGATAAGTATTATCACCATATGTTCTTATGGGATAATGATACTCAACAGATTTGTGGAGCATATCGTATGGGATTAGGGACAGAGATTTATAAGAAATATGGAATCAATGGGTTCTATCTAAATGAGTTGTTCCGCTTCGAATCTGAGCTTTATCCGATGATGTCTCAGTCTATAGAGATGGGTAGAGCTTTTATTATTAAAGAGTATCAACAAAAACCAATGCCTCTATTCTTATTGTGGAAAGGTATTGTACATACTACATTGAGATATCCTGAGCACAAGTACTTAATCGGTGGAGTGAGTATTAGTAATCAGTTCTCTGATTTCTCTAAATCATTAATGATTGAGTTTATGAGATCACATTATTTTGATCCTTATATTGCCCAGTATGTTACTCCTAAGATGGAATATAAAGTAAATCTTAAGGATAGTGAGAAAGATTTAATCTTTAGTGAGACAGATTCTGATTTAAATAAATTCGATAAGATCATCGAGGATGTAGAACCAGGAAAGTTAAGATTGCCTGTATTGATTAAAAAATACATTAAGCAGAATGCAAAGGTGATTGCTTTTAATGTCGATCCATTGTTTAATAATGCTATAGATGGTCTGATGTATATCAAGATTGCTGATCTACCAGAAAGCACAGTGAAACCTGTAATGGAAGAATTCGAAGCAGAACTTGAAAGAAAGATTCAAGAAGAAAATAACAAAAGCGAAAAGCAACAGTCATAAAAAAAGGAGTTTCTATTGAAACTCCTTTTTGGTTTGTTATAGTAATTTGATTTTGTCTATAATTGTTTGAGCTAGTTTTTCTTTGCTCTCTATAGTCCATCCTCCGATATGAGGGGATAGTAATACATTCTTAGCTTGTATTAAGTATTGCATAGGTTCAGGAAGAGTGTTATCAGAAAACATATTCTCGAAAGAAGACTTCTCGTACTCTAATACGTCTAATGCAGCACCTCTTACTTTACCAGACTTTAAAGCTTCGACTAGATCTGTAGTATTGACAGACTTCCCTCTAGCAGTATTTATAAACCAGAAAGGCTTTTTGAACCCTTGGATTAGTTCCTTGTTGATGAGATACATGGTCTCCGGTGTCTGCGGAGTATGTAGACTTAGGATATCAGCTCTTTCTTGTAACTCTGCTAAGCTTACTTGTTTTGCATAGGCATTCTCTAGTCCTTCTCTGATATCGTGGAAGATTACTTCACAGTCAAACCCTTGTAGGCGTTTGGCAAAAGCATTTCCCATATTTCCATAGCCTATAATACCTACTGTTTTACCTTCTATCTCATGTCCTCTGTTTCCTTCTCTAATCCAGATTCCTTGTCTTACTTCTTGATCGACTAAGTTGAGTTTATTCATTAGGCTTAGTAGCATCCCTAAGGCATGTTCTCCTACTGCAGTTCTATTGCCTTCAGGAGCAGCGATAAGTGCTATACCTTTAGTCTCTGCATATGCACAGTCTATATTCTCTAGTCCAGCACCGACACGTCCAATGAACTTTAAATTAGTTGCTTTCTCTAAAAAAGATTGATCAATAGAAAAGCGACTTCGGATAATGATACCTTCATATTCGTTTATGCTTTCTGCTATTTCTTCTTTACTAGAAGTGTAGTTTTCTACATTTTCGTATCCTAGTTCTGCTAGTTGTGTAATCATTAAAGGATGATTACTATCTATATGTAATACTTTCTTAGTGTTCATTGTTGTGATTTAGCTTTAAATAATCTAGAAACCTAAAATAACCTTTGCAATTGAAAAGTAAATTAAGATTCCGAAGATATCATTACTTGTAGTGATAAAAGGACCTGTAGCTAAAGCAGGGTCTATACCATATTTATTCAGTAAGATCGGAACAAAGGTACCGATAAGACTAGCGATGATTATTACACTAATCAGTGCTATAGATACAGTGATACCTATGATATAATCAACTCCTAATAAGAAGTGACTTCCTAGCATCATCAGAATAGCAAGTAAGAAACCATTTAGTAGACTAAGCGTTACTTCTTTTCCTAATCGTTTCCATATAGATCCAGTGATGGAGTTATTAGCTAGTCCTTGTACGATAATAGCAGAAGATTGAACCCCGACATTACCTGCCATAGCCGCAATAAGAGGGGTGAAGAAGAATAGTACACCAAACTTCTCCATAGCTCCTTCAAAACTTCTAGATACATTAACAGCTACGAACCCACCTATCATCGCTAATATTAACCAAGGTAATCTAGCTCGTGTCAGCATAAGGATACTGTCATTAGCCTCTACGTCTTGAGAAATACCTGCTGCTAGTTGGTAATCTTTATCTGCTTCTTCTTTAATAACGTCTACGATGTCATCAATGGTAATACGACCTACTAACCTTCCCATTTCATCTATAACAGGAATAGCTTCTAAGTCGTACTTCTGCATAATACGAGCTACTTCTATATCTTTTGTGTCTACTTTTACTGAGTCTACATTTCTAATATAGACATCACTAATATGGGTAGTAGTAGAAGAGGTAAGAAGGTCTTTTAGCGACAGTCTACCTTTTAGTCTACCTTCATTATCTATTACATAGATAGAATGTACTCTAGATACGTGCTCAGCCTGTTTGCGCATTTCTTTGACACAAGTAAGTACTGACCAATTCTCATTAACAGAGACATACTCTTTGGCCATTAGTCCCCCTGCAGTGTCCTCGTCATAACGCAATAGTTCAACGATGTCCTTTGCATGCTCTAAATCTTCCAGCTCAGAAAGAACCTCTTCTTTCTTAGATTCTGGTAATTCAGAGATAATATCAGCAGCGTCATCCGTGTCTAATTCATCTAACTCCTCTGCAATTTCTTTTGGAGATAGCGTTTTTAAGATCTTTTCACGGACATCTTCATTTAATTCTAAAAGGATTTCTGCTGTTACTTCACTATCTAATATATCGAATATGTATATCGCTTCTTCTCCAGAAAGCTCATTCATTATCTCTGCTATATCGGCATAGTGTAAATCTTTAAGGATCTCTAATAATTCCTTTTCATTTTTTTCAGCGATTAAATCTTCGAATTGTTGTAAAGATTCTCTACTGATTTTAAACTCCATAGGCTTCTATTTTCTTTGTTAGTTCTATAAATTCTTTATAGTCTAATTGTTCTGGTCTTAAATTAAATACTTCTTCAGATCTTATTTCCTCTGGCAAGTTAAAGCTTTTTAAGCTGTTGCGTAATGTCTTTCTTCTCTGATTAAAGGCAGTTTTTACTACTGTAAAGAATAATTTTTCACTACATGGTAGACTGTAATCCTCTTTACGGATCATACGCATTACCCCTGATTTTACTTTTGGAGGTGGGTTAAATACGTGTTCGTCTACAGTGAATAAATATTCTGTTTCATAGAAAGCTTGTGCTAATACTGAAAGTATACCATAAGCTTTAGTTCCTTTTTTCTCACAGATACGTTCTGCTACTTCCTTTTGGAACATACCTGAGAACTCAGGGATATAGTCTCTTAGTTCTAATGCTCTAAACACGATTTGTGTAGAGATATTATAAGGGAAGTTACCGATTACAGCAAATGGTTCTTGATTAAAAGCACGTACTATATCGAACTTTAGAAAGTCTTGTGCGAATATATGGTCGTGTAGTTTGTTATAATGAGCATGTAAATAGTCTACTGATTCAGTATCTATCTCTACTACGAATGTTTCTATCGGTTTGTCTAATATATATTTTGTTAGAACTCCCATACCTGGACCTATCTCTAATACCTTCTTGTATCCTTCTAATGTCAAGGTATCAGCGATTCTCTTTGCGACACTTTCGTCAGTTAAGAAATGCTGACCTAAGTGTTTTTTTGCTCTTACTTTATCCATGGTTATCTTATTGATGTTCGCTGATTAATTCTAGTTCTGTCTTAAATGTTAGCATAAGCTCACCAAAAAGGCGTTTAGCTTCGATCTCAAAACGATCAAAGTCTTCTTTATAGAACTGATCTAGTAACTCTTTACTCTGTGTTTCGAATTGGATAGAATAAGTTTTTCCTCCCATTTCTTCTTCGATGAGTACTTTGACGATCTTAGCTTTGTCGAACTTTCCTGTTGCTAATATTCCTGGTATATAAGCATTTTTTGTCCATTGCATCCATACGTCATGTGCGCTTTCATGAATGTTGACTGTGATATTATATATGATCATAATTTTAAATACAGTGAATGAATTTATTTTGCAAAGATAAAAAAAGCACCAAATGTCTTATTTCGAATATTTGGTGCTTTTTATTTATAAGGTTATTGGTTTTAATTAGTCGATAATATCAAATCCTGTGTAAGGGCGTAAAACTTCTGGAATTACGATTCCTTCTGGTGTTTGATAGTTTTCTAAGATACCTGCTAGTACACGAGGTAATGCTAGTGAACTACCATTTAAAGTGTGTGCTAATTGGTTTTTACCATCTTTATCTCTGAATCTTAATTTCAATCTATTCGCTTGGAATGTCTCGAAGTTAGATACAGAACTAATTTCTAACCATCTGTCTTGTGCTGTAGAGAACACTTCGAAGTCATAAGTAAGAGCTGATGTGAATCCCATATCTCCACCACATAATCTTAAGATTCTATATGGAAGTTTAAGGTCGTTCAATAGTCCTTTAATATGTTCTACCATTCCGTCTAATGCTTGATAAGAATTATCAGGGTGTTCGATACGTACGATTTCTACTTTGTCAAATTGGTGAAGACGGTTAAGACCTCTTACGTGTGCTCCATATGATCCTGCTTCTCTACGGAAACATGGTGTATAAGCTGTACACATAATTGGTAATTCTGTCTCTTGTAAGATAACATCTCTAAAGATATTAGTCACAGGTACCTCTGCTGTTGGGATTAAGTATAGATCGTCAACTGTACTGTGATACATTTGCCCTTCTTTATCTGGCAATTGTCCTGTACCATATCCTGAAGCCTCATTGATTAAGTGAGGAACTTGATATTCTCTATATCCTGCTTCTGTATTCTTGTCTAAGAAGTAAGAGATTAATGCACGTTGTAGACGAGCTCCTTTACCTTTATATACAGGAAAACCTGCTCCAGTAATTTTATTCCCTAGTTCAAAGTCAATGATGTCATATTTCTTTGCTAATTCCCAGTGTGGTAAAGCTCCTTCATGTAGTGTAGGTACTTCTCCTGCTTCGAATACATTTAAGTTATCATCAGCGTCTTTACCAGCAGGTACGATATCTGTTGGTACGTTTGGTATAGTATATAACTTCTCTGTTAATAATGCAGATACATTATTAAGTTCTTCCGTTAATTGTTTGCTTTGGTCACGTAAGTTTGATGTTTTTTCTTTGATGATTTCAGCTTTTGCTTTTTCACCACTTTTCATCAACTCCCCGATGCTTTTGGATAGTTTGTTCGATTCTGCTAATACATTGTCTAATTCCACCTGTGTGCTTCTTCTTTTCTCATCTAATTCAAGCACTTCTTTTAGCAAATCGGCAACATCAAGATTTCTTTTGGCTAATCCTTTAACCACTTGCTCTTGATTTTCTCTAATAAAAGCTATCTGTAACATATTATAAATATTAATTGTAAAGCAAAGTTAGAAAATACTTTTCTATTAACAGCTATTTTACGTACCTCTTTATAAGTTTTGTAGAACATTATGCACTTTATTTGGTAGTTTATTAGCTTTTCTAAATAATAATTTAATTAATAGAGTAGCTTTGAAATAATATGTAAAGTGCTTTTTAGCTTTATTACACTTTGTTTATCTTGTTATTTATGTGAAAGAATTGATAATTTAAGCCTTGATTTAAAAAAAAGTGAGATTAGTTAAAGTAATATTTTACTTTTGTCTGAATAATATTAGAGTCTGTAAAAAATAAAAATGGATATACTTATTAAATTATCTCAATTCTTATTGAGTTTGTCGTTGTTAATTATCTTACACGAGTTAGGGCATTTTATCCCAGCTAAACTTTTTAAAACACGTGTCGAGAAGTTTTACTTATTTTTTGATGTTAAGTTTTCTTTGTTTAAAAAGAAGATAGGAGATACTGTTTATGGTATTGGGTGGTTGCCATTGGGTGGATATGTAAAAATATCTGGTATGGTGGATGAAAGTATGGATACAGACCAATTAGCAGGTGAGCCACAACCATGGGAGTTTAGATCTAAACCAGCTTGGCAACGTTTGATCATTATGTTAGGTGGAGTTACTGTAAACTTTATTTTAGCTTTTGTTATCTATATTGGGATGGCTTATGCGTATGGTGAGTCATATATTGCTAATAAAGATGTGAAGAGCGGAATCTGGGTTCAGAATCCTATCTTAGAAGACGCTGGTCTTAAAACAGGTGATAAGGTATTGACTGTTGATGGGAAGGAGATTGTGAAGTTTAATAGTCTACCAGAGGCAATCCTTATGGGGAAAGATATCGAGGTAGAACGTGCTGGTGTAGTTGAACATGTACAGTTGCCAGTTGATTTTCTTGGACAAATTACTGAAAATAAAGGAAATGGTTTCATAGGATTGCGTATTCCTTTTATTGTAGCAGGATTTGGAGAGAACTCTATTAATGAAGGTACATTAATGGTTAAAGATATTGTGAAGTCTATTAATGGGGTAGAGACACCTTTCTTTGATATGGTAAGCAATGTTTTAGAAGAGAACAAAGGAAAGACTGTTGCTGTTGTAGTGAATCGCGATGGAAAAGATACGACTGTTGATGTAAAGGTAAATCAAGAAGGTAAGATAGAGACATACTATGCTCCTGCTTTGCCATTTGATAATTTACAAAAACTTGGACTATATGAGATAAGTAGAGAGCAGTATTCCTTAGCTGAGGCTATTCCTGCGGGGTTGCACATGGGGAAAGATAGAATCATGAGTTATTTCGGACAGTTAAAGAAAATTGTACAACCTGAGACAGGTGCATATAAAGGAGTAGGAGGGTTTAAAGCTATTTATGATATCTTCCCTCAGTTTTGGAGCTGGCAAGTATTCTGGAGTATTACAGCGATGTTATCTATCATGTTAGGGGTTATGAATTTATTACCGATCCCTGCTTTAGATGGTGGACATGTAATCTTTTTATTGTACGAAATGATCTCTGGAAGAAAACCAAGTGATAAATTCTTGGGTAACGCTCAGATGGTAGGATTCTTCATACTTATTGCATTATTGTTATTCGCTAATGGGAATGATATTTATAAGGCAATTTTTAATTAGATGAAAAAAATATAAAAAAAATGCTTGTTGTGTTTGCAGAAATGAAAAATCGTATTATATTTGCATCGCAATAAAGGTAAGACATCACCTTCCTCCTTAGCTCAGTTGGTTAGAGCATCTGACTGTTAATCAGAGGGTCCTTGGTTCGAGCCCAAGAGGGGGAGCAGAGAAGCCAGTCATTGACTGGCTTTTTTCTTATAACCTTTTAGGTTATGGAATTTTAAAAACAAGAATACAAGTAAAGAAATTTACTTTTTAAGGGGATTTGAAAAGCGATATCGAATAGGTATCGCTTTTCGCTTTTCTAGAATATCTGTGATATATTATATATTAAGGTATATAAGAGAATGATTGTTTAATGCTTGAATTCTTTAAAGAAAAGAAATAATTATAGAGTAAAGCTCTTGTCGGTAGGCAAGAGCTTTTTTTTGGTCTTAGAGAAATGTTTACAACCTTAGGTTTGTGTCATCTTTTTTTCTTTCTTCAAAAAAAGCATACCTATATAAGTAGATCAACTATAAAAAGGAAGATAAAACACCTTTATATAGGATAAAGTAACATCTATACATAGACAGAAAGGCTATATGAAGGCGTATTCTCAATTATTACACATATATAATAGAGTACAATATTAAGTACTGCTCTTTACGTATATATAGTATAGAAATGCCATAAGGCTATAATCTCTAAAAAAGACAAAAAAACTTTCACTCGTAAAAGGTGATATAATAGAGAGTTATGAAATACTTTTCAAAAACCTTTAAAAAAAGGCAAAGATAAGTTTGGAAGTAATGGAAAAGATACTACTTTTGCATCCGCATTAGAGAAGTGATAACGACTCTAGAGGCAGACGATCATAAACAAAAAGTGAAGCAAGAACGACTAAAAAATAAGCTTTAAAAAATTTATAAAAATAAATTTGGATAAGTAAAAAATAAGGTAGTATCTTTGCAGTCCGCTTCAGTAAAAATGGGAGTTGAGCGAAAAAATAAAGAAAAATATTTTCAAAATAAGTTTTGCTAATTCAAAATAAGTTTTTACTTTTGCACTCGCTTTGAAAAACAAGTGAGACTTAGAAATAAGAAGACAACGTTCATAAACATATTGGATTGACAGCATACAAATAAGAGAGTAAGGCAAATCGCAAGATTTGGGATTATACTTTTTTAATTTACGAAATTAAAAATATACGATGAAGAGTTTGATCCTGGCTCAGGATGAACGCTAGCGGCAGGCCTAACACATGCAAGTCGAGGGGTAGAAAGAGCTTGCTTTTTTGAGACCGGCGCACGGGTGAGTAACGCGTATGCAACCTACCTTATACAGGGGAATAGCCCGAAGAAATTCGGATTAATGCTCCATGGTTTATCGATATGGCATCGTATTGATAATAAAGATTTATCGGTATAAGATGGGCATGCGTATCATTAGCTAGTTGGTGTGGTAACGGCATACCAAGGCGACGATGATTAGGGGTCCTGAGAGGGAGATCCCCCACACTGGTACTGAGACACGGACCAGACTCCTACGGGAGGCAGCAGTGAGGAATATTGGTCAATGGAGGCAACTCTGAACCAGCCATGCCGCGTGCAGGATGACGGTCCTATGGATTGTAAACTGCTTTTGTACAGGAAGAAACCTCTCTACGTGTAGAGACTTGACGGTACTGTAAGAATAAGGATCGGCTAACTCCGTGCCAGCAGCCGCGGTAATACGGAGGATCCGAGCGTTATCCGGAATTATTGGGTTTAAAGGGTTCGTAGGCGGCTTTGTAAGTCAGTGGTGAAATTTCCTAGCTTAACTAGGACACGGCCATTGATACTGCAGAGCTTGAATAATATGGAAGTAACTAGAATATGTAGTGTAGCGGTGAAATGCTTAGATATTACATGGAATACCAATTGCGAAGGCAGGTTACTACGTATTTATTGACGCTGATGAACGAAAGCGTGGGGAGCGAACAGGATTAGATACCCTGGTAGTCCACGCCGTAAACGATGGATACTAGCTGTTCGGTTTTCGGACTGAGTGGCTAAGCGAAAGTGATAAGTATCCCACCTGGGGAGTACGTTCGCAAGAATGAAACTCAAAGGAATTGACGGGGGCCCGCACAAGCGGTGGAGCATGTGGTTTAATTCGATGATACGCGAGGAACCTTACCAGGGCTTAAATGTAGATTGACAGATTTGGAAACAGATTTTTCTTCGGACAATTTACAAGGTGCTGCATGGTTGTCGTCAGCTCGTGCCGTGAGGTGTCAGGTTAAGTCCTATAACGAGCGCAACCCCTATTGTTAGTTACCAGCGCGTTAAGGCGGGGACTCTAGCAAGACTGCCGGTGCAAACCGTGAGGAAGGTGGGGATGACGTCAAATCATCACGGCCCTTACGTCCTGGGCTACACACGTGCTACAATGGCAAGTACAGAAAGCAGCTACCTGGCAACAGGATGCGAATCTCCAAAGCTTGTCTCAGTTCGGATTGGAGTCTGCAACTCGACTCTATGAAGCTGGAATCGCTAGTAATCGGATATCAGCCATGATCCGGTGAATACGTTCCCGGGCCTTGTACACACCGCCCGTCAAGCCATGGAAGCTGGGGGTACCTGAAGTCGGTGACCGCAAGGAGCTGCCTAGGGTAAAACTAGTAACTAGGGCTAAGTCGTAACAAGGTAGCCGTACCGGAAGGTGCGGCTGGAACACCTCCTTTCTAGAGAATAATTAATAAGTATGATACTTTACTCTCGCTGTTAATACCAAAAAAAAGAATAAAAGAATTAAGTAATACAGAGTCTAGTAGCTCAGCTGGTTAGAGTACTACACTGATAATGTAGGGGTCGGCAGTTCGAGTCTGCCCGGGACTACTAGTTTACTAGTTCAAAAAGGAATATTTTAGAGGTTGCGTTATCCACAACCCACAAGGCACAGATAACACACTATCTAACTTATGGGGGATTAGCTCAGCTGGCTAGAGCGCCTGCCTTGCACGCAGGAGGTCATCGGTTCGACTCCGATATTCTCCACAAGGACAAAAGTCCATAAGTTCATTGACATATTGATAAAACTTAACTAACAAAACAGTTAGAAAGAATAAAAAGATATAGAAATATATAGAAAGTACGATTCGAAAGAATTGTAAGCACATAAGCAAAATAAGGGCGTATGGGGAATGCCTAGGCTCTCAGAGGCGAAGAAGGACGTGATAAGCTGCGAAAAGCTACGGGGATTGGCACACACGAGTTGATCCGTAGATATCCGAATGGGGCAACCCACTATATTGAAGATATAGTATCCTAATAGGAGGCGAACCCGCTGAACTGAAACATCTAAGTAGGCGGAGGAGAAGAAAACAAAAGTGATTCCGTAAGTAGTGGCGAGCGAACGCGGAATAGCCCAAACCAAAGTTGTTACGGCAATTTTGGGGTTGTAGGACCACGACATTTCTTGCGGATTTAATGAGAATTACCTGGAAAGGTAAACCGAAGAGGGTGATAGTCCCGTATTGGTAAGAGAAGATAAGAATAGTGGTATCCTGAGTAGGTCGGGGCACGTGAAACCTTGATTGAAACTGGCGGGACCATCCGCTAAGGCTAAATACTCCTGAGAGACCGATAGTGAACCAGTACCGTGAGGGAAAGGTGAAAAGAACCGTGAATAACGGAGTGAAACAGATCCTGAAACCATACGCCTACAAGCGGTCGGAGCTTCTTTGTGGGGTGACGGCGTGCCTTTTGCATAATGAGCCTACGAGTTACCGTTGCTGGCAAGGATAAGTGATTAAGTCATGGATCCGTAGCGAAAGCGAGTCTTAATAGGGCGCTTTAGTCAGTAGTGGTAGACGCGAAACCGTGTGATCTACCCATGGGCAGGTTGAAGTTTAGGTAACACTAAATGGAGGACCGAACCGTTTAACGCTGAAAAGTTTTCGGATGACCTGTGGGTAGGGGTGAAAGGCCAATCAAACTCGGAAATAGCTCGTACTCC
Source organism: Myroides profundi (assembly GCF_000833025.1). Taxonomy (NCBI): domain Bacteria; kingdom Pseudomonadati; phylum Bacteroidota; class Flavobacteriia; order Flavobacteriales; family Flavobacteriaceae; genus Myroides; species Myroides profundi. The sequence goes on along the minus strand of NZ_CP010817.1, from coordinate 3,979,504 downwards.
CCGAAATGCATTTAGGTGCAGCGATGATCGATAGTTACTTAGAGGTAGAGCTACTGATTGGATGCGGGGGCTTCACCGCCTACCAATTCCTGACAAACTCCGAATGCTAAGTAATGATAATCATCAGTGAGGGCATGGGTGCTAAGGTCCATGTCCGAGAGGGAAAGAACCCAGACCATCAGCTAAGGTCCCCAAATGTATGCTAAGTTGAAAAAACGCGGTTTGATTGCCCAGACAGCTAGGATGTTGGCTTGGAAGCAGCCATTCATTTAAAGAGTGCGTAACAGCTCACTAGTCGAGCGATCGAGCATGGATAATAATCGGGCATAAGTATACTACCGAAGCTATGGATTTGCGCAGTAATGCGTAAGTGGTAGGGGAGCATTCTAACGGCGCAGAAGGTGATTTGTGAGAATTGCTGGAGCTTTTAGAAAAGAAAATGTAGGCATAAGTAACGATAAGGGGTGCGAGAAACACCCCCGCCGTAAGACTAAGGTTTCCTCAGCTATGCTAATCAGCTGAGGGTTAGTCGGGACCTAAGGCACACCCGAAGGGGGACGTCGATGGCCAACGGGTTAATATTCCCGTACTACTAATAATTGTGATGGAGTGACACAGTGATGAAAGCACCGCGAACTGACGGAATAGTTCGTTGAAGCACGTACCTATAGGTTTGATAGTAAAATGCGTCAGACTTGGAGAAATGCGATAGTACTTTGAGTCTTCGGACAACGAGATAGTGTGCCTAAGGGCTGTCAAGAAAAGCTTCTAAACTTAGATTATTAGTACCCGTACCGTAAACCGACACAGGTAGTCGAGGAGAGTATCCTAAGGCGCTCGAGAGATTCATGGCTAAGGAACTAGGCAAAATAGACCTGTAACTTCGGGAGAAAGGTCGCCAGCGCAAGCTGGCCGCAGTGAAAAGGTCCAGGCGACTGTTTATCAAAAACACAGGGCTCTGCAAAATCGTAAGATGACGTATAGGGCCTGACACCTGCCCGGTGCTGGAAGGTTAAGAGGAGATGTTATCGATGATTTATTGTTGAGAAGCATTGAATTGAAGCCCCAGTAAACGGCGGCCGTAACTATAACGGTCCTAAGGTAGCGAAATTCCTTGTCGGGTAAGTTCCGACCTGCACGAATGGTGTAACGATCTGGACACTGTCTCAGCCATGAGCTCGGTGAAATTGTAGTATCGGTGAAGATGCCGATTACCCGCAGTGGGACGAAAAGACCCTGTGCACCTTTACTATAGCTTAGTATTGTTCTTGGATAAGTGATGTGTAGGATAGGTGGGAGACTGTGAAATGGCGTCGCTAGGCGTTGTGGAGTCATTGTTGAAATACCACCCTTTGCTTATTTGAGATCTAACTCCTTGATTGAGGAGGACATTGCTTGGTGGGTAGTTTGACTGGGGTGGTCGCCTCCAAAAGAGTAACGGAGGCTTCTAAAGGTTCCCTCAGCACGCTTGGTAACCGTGCGTAGAGTGCAATGGTATAAGGGAGCTTGACTGAAAGACTAACAAGTCGAACAGGTACGAAAGTAGAGCATAGTGATCCGGTGGTTCCGCATGGAAGGGCCATCGCTCAAAGGATAAAAGGTACGCCGGGGATAACAGGCTGATCTCCCCCAAGAGCTCATATCGACGGGGGGGTTTGGCACCTCGATGTCGGCTCGTCACATCCTGGGGCTGGAGAAGGTCCCAAGGGTTGGGCTGTTCGCCCCATTAAAGTGGCACGCGAGCTGGGTTCAGAACGTCGTGAGACAGTTCGGTCTCTATCTACTGTGGGCGTTAGAAATTTGAGTGGATCTGATTCTAGTACGAGAGGACCGAATTGGACCAACCTCTAGTGCATCTGTTGTCTCGCCAGGGGCATCGCAGAGTAGCTACGTTGGGAAGGGATAAGCGCTGAAAGCATATAAGTGCGAAACCCACCACAAGATGAGATTTCTTTAAAGGGTCGTTGGAGATTACAACGTTGATAGGCTATAGATGTAAAGACAGTAATGTCAAAGTCGAGTAGTACTAATAACCCGTAAGCTTATGTGAATCTCCCCTTGTTTTTAACAAGGGGAGGGCAACTTTCTAAAATATAGTTAAGTTTAAAATATCAATATAGTTAAAAATATTAGTTACGTTAAAGTAACAACCGATTTAAGGTGGTTATTGCAGCGGGGCTCACCTCTTCCCATTTCGAACAGAGAAGTTAAGCCCGCTAGCGCAGATGGTACTGCTAACCAGTGGGAGAGTATGTCGCCGCCTTTCTTTAGAAATCCCCAATCTCGTGTGAGGTTGGGGATTTTTTTGTTTATATAGGGTAGGTGTATTTTGTACTTATAAACGTTTTACAGGAAGAAGTATCGTTGTTTATAATAACTTTTGAAATATGTTCTAATGCTATAAAAAAGAGCCCTATAGGCTCTTATTCTTTTTGAAGATCATTTACTTTATCGAGTATATATTCCATTTCATATCCTTTTCTGTGTAGGAACCCAATTAGTTTTTGTTTTTTTTTATTTATGTCTTTATCTGTTAAAGATTGCCAACGTTGTTCTGCTAGTTTATTTAGCGTTTCGAAGTACATAGTATCGTCTATTTCAGTCATCGCTATTTTTATTAGGTTAGCTGATATTTTTCTGATTTTAAGTTCTCCAAGTATTCTATTTTTTCCCCATCCACTAATTCTATGTTTGCCTCTTGCAAAACTACGAGCAAAGCGTTCTTCGTTTAGAAATTTATTATTAATTAAATAAACTAGTATTTCATCGTGTAGATCAGAGGAAACTTTTAAATTAAATAATTTAGATATAACTTCAGTATGACATCTGTCTTGATAAGCACAAAAATGTTCTAATTTATTTTTTGCTTGTTCTAGTGTTAAGGACATGTTCTTATTCTTTATCAATTTATTTTATTCCTAGTCTTTTATGAGTATTGATTATAGCTTTTTTGTTTTTGTAATCAATCCAATCTTGTCCTTTTAATCTTCTCATGAAATTATCAAAATATCTCATTACAGTAATATTATAGATTGCTTTTCCAAGGTTACTATATTTAGAAGGGAATGCTCTTAAGCTCATAGATATACTTGGCGTAAGGTATTTCATATAGTGCCAATAACCTTCAGGCATATAAAGCATTTCTCCATGTTTTAGATTACAGATATATCCTTTTACATATTTTAAAGCAGGCCATTTATTAAAATCAGGATTGTTAAAATCAATGTCTTCTCTGGATATTAATGAATGAGGTATTTTATACATGTATTTTGTTTGGTCTGGTGAAAATAGCATACATTGCTTTTCTCCATTGAAATTAAAATGTAGTATATTAGAATAATCAATATCAAAGTGCATGAATACTTTTGAGTTTGTTCCTCCAAAGAATAACATTGGAAGTTGTTTTACTAGCCGAAGTCCTAATTTTGGCCATTTAAAATCACTCTTAAGACTTGGAACTTCTTTCATTATATTATAAAGAAAGATTCTATAATTTGTTGGGCCTTTTTCAAGTAGATCTATGTAATCAGCCATCTTCATTGTTGCATGTGCTTCATTAAACCCATCTTTATGTGAAACAGGTCTATCATCATATAGGGGTACTATTTTCTCACCTGCTATTTCCTTTATATAATTTAAGCGCCATTTTTCGTAAGCAGGCCAATCTTCAGTTAAGTTTTCTATTACAACAGGAATCTGTTTTTTAAAATATTTTTCAATAAAGTCTTTTTCAGAGATAGATTTTACTCTTTCTATTTCTTGAAGTTGTAATTCTTTCATACTATTTTACATTAATACTTCTTTTAAGTGCTTTTACATTAAATATATGTAACTTCAAATTTAATAAATCATTACTAGTTTTTAATATAAGTTATTCGTTTATTAAGTTTAATGGCTATAGAAGTTATTAGTTCTTCTGTAAGAATAAGTTCTAGGTTATTTAAAGTAGAATATGTTAGATTTATTTGTAATAGTTGTATATTTAAAATAAAAATTATGAGTATAACTAAGAGTTATTTATTAGAGTTAGGACATGAGGTAAATAGTACAAAAAAGATAGTAGCTTGCGTACCTACTGATAAATGGGGCTGGAAGCCTCATGAAAAATCTATGAGCTTAGGCGATTTAGCAAAGCATATTGTAGAATTAATAATTTGGACTGAGAATATCTTAACAAAGGATGGTTTGGATTTTCAAGTAGATTACAAGCCTTTAGAAGCCAAAACTACTGAAGAGCTATTGGTTCTTCTAGACAAGTATGAAAAGGCTGTTATATCAGCTTTAAATATGTTTGATGAAGAAAAATGGATGTCTGAGTGGAAGTTAAAATCAGGAGATCATATAATCGTTGCTATGCCAAAGGTTGGAGCTAATCGATTTATTGTAAATAACCATATTTATCACCATAGAGGACAATTATCAGTTTATTTACGTTTGTTAGATATACCTATCCCTGGTATGTATGGGCCTTCAGCCGATGATGTTAAATAAAAATATATAAATTAAAAAAGCCTAACTCTATGAGTTAGGCTTTTTTTGTGCCCGGAGTGGGAATCGAACCCACACTCCGAAGAACACGAGTTTGAGTCGTGCGCGTCTACCAATTCCGCCATCCGGGCTGATGACTTATTGTTTGTGAGTGCAAATGTAGATAAAAAAAATTAGGTACAAAGAAAAAATATAAAAAAAATCGTTTTCTCAATTTATATTTTATAAATTTGCACCGCTTAATAAATATAGTTAAGCTCTAACTCGCAACATAACAACTAATTATATAATGTCATATTTCGAACCAGACGCTAAGATTTTTGCATGTGCTCAGAGCGTTGAGCTTGCTGAGAAAATTGCAAAAGCATACGGAGTAGAATTAGGAAAAGTAACTCTATCACATTACAGTGATGGAGAGTTTCAACCTTCTTTTGAAGAATCAATTAGAGGACGAAGAGTTTTCTTAGTATGTTCTACATTTCCGTCATCAGATAACCTGATGGAATTGTTACTAATGTGTGATGCTGCTAAACGTGCATCAGCAAGACATATTACGGCTGTAATTCCTTATTTTGGATGGGCTAGACAGGATAGAAAGGACAAACCAAGGGTTCCAATTGGAGCGAAATTAGTTGCTAAATTGCTTGAATCAGCAGGGGCAACTCGTATCATGACTATGGATTTACATGCAGATCAAATCCAAGGATTCTTTGAAAAACCAGTAGATCATTTATATGCATCTACAATCTTTTTACCTTATGTAAAAAGCTTAAAACTTGATAATTTAACAATTGCATCTCCTGATATGGGAGGATCTAAGAGAGCTTATGCTTACTCTAAGTTTTTAGAGTCAGATGTTGTAATTTGTTATAAACAACGTAAGCAAGCTAATGTTATTGATAAAATGGAGTTAATAGGAGATGTTACAGGACGTAACGTAATCTTAGTTGACGATATGATTGATACAGGAGGTACTTTAGCTAAAGCAGCTGATATGATGATGGAGCGTGGAGCATTAAGCGTTAGAGCTATATGTACACATGCTATTTTATCAGGTAGTGCTTATGAGAAAATAGAACAATCAGCTATTCAAGAATTAATCGTTACAGATTCAATTCCTTTGAAGAAGCCTTGTGATAAAATAAGAGTATTAAGTTGTGCTCCATTATTTGCAGAAGTAATGCACAATGTACATGCTAATGAGTCTATTAGTAAGACTTTTGTAGTTTAGAATTTATTAATTTTTTAAATATATTTAAATGAAATCAATTACGATTAAAGGATCTGAAAGAGAAAGCGTAGGTAAAGTATCAACTAAAGCCTTACGTAATGCTGGAATGGTACCTTGCGTGTTATACGGAGGAACTGAAGCAGCTGTGCATTTTTCTGCTGAAGAAAAAGCATTCAAAAATTTAGTTTACACTCCAAACGTACACACAGTGGTAATTGAGTTGGAAGGTGGAAAAAAATTCAACGCTATCTTACAAGATATCCAATTCCACCCAGTAAGCGATAAAATCTTACACATCGATTTCTATCAATTACATGACGATAAAGAAATTACATTAGATGTTCCAGTGAAAATCGTTGGAAACTCTAAAGGAGTAATGGCTGGAGGGGTATTAAACCTAAACTTACGTAAATTGAAAGTTAAGGCTTTACCAGCTAACTTACCTGACTTCGTAGAAGTAAACATTTCTAACTTAGAAATGGGGAACAAATTATATGTTACTGATGTACCTGTTAACAATTACAAATTGTTACACACTGATAACACTGTAATCTGTCAAGTAAGAATTTCTCGTGCAGCTATGAAAGCAGCTCAAGAAGCAGCAAAAGCAGCAAAAGCTACTCCAAAGAAAAAATAATTCTTTTGAGAAGATATTTATTAAGAGCATCTGTGTTTACACAGGTGCTTTTTTTATGTCTTAAAATAAGGTTACTTCTTTCCTTTAATGTACTTTTGTAACACAATTAATTATGTCATTAATAGAAGGATGAAGAAGTTTTTAATTATAGGATTAGGAAATATCGGTGCTGAGTATATCAACACTCGTCATAATATCGGTTTTAAAGTAGTAGACGAAATAGCTAATGAGCTTGGAGGGGATTGGCAAACTGTAAAACTAGGAAGCTTAGCAGAAGTAAAGATAAAAGGTAGAACACTTTTATTATTAAAACCTAATACATATATGAATCTAAGTGGTAAAGCGGTTCAGTATTGGATGGAGAAAGAAAAGATACCAGTAGAGAATATTTTAGTGATTACAGATGATTTAAATCTAGCTTTCGGAACCATTAGAATAAAACCAAAAGGATCTGATGGCGGACACAATGGATTAAAAAGTATTCAAGGTACTTTAAACTCTGCTGCATATCCTCGTTTTAGATTTGGTATCAGCGATGAATTTAAGAAAGGACAGCAAGTTGACTATGTTTTAGGGGTATGGGATGAGAAAGAGAAAGAACAGTTGCCAGAACGTCTTAAAATGGCTTCCAAAGCAGTACAAGAGTTTGCTCTAGGAGGGTTAAATAATGCTATGAATACTTATAACGGAAAGTAGATTAAGTAAAACTTATAAAGTAAAAAAGGAGTTACTCATTGAGTAACTCCTTTTTTTATCATTAAACCTGTGGTTTTACCACATTGATATGTAATTCTTCTAATTGTTCTGGAGTGATAGTTGACGGAGCGTCAATCATTACATCTCTACCAGAGTTGTTTTTAGGGAATGCGATGAAATCTCTAATCGTCTCTTGCCCTCCTAAGATAGCTACTAATCTATCTAAACCAAAAGCTAGACCTCCATGAGGTGGTGCTCCATATTGGAACGCATTCATTAAGAAACCAAATTGTTTTTCAGCTTCTTCTTTGCTAAATCCAAGGTGTTTAAACATTAACTCTTGAGTAGCTTTATCGTGAATACGAATAGAACCTCCTCCGATTTCGTTACCGTTTAATACCATATCATAAGCATTAGCACGTACCTTACCTGGGTCTGTATCTAATAATGGAATATCTTCTACTTTAGGTGAAGTAAATGGATGGTGCATAGCGAAGTAACGCCCAGCTTCTTCGTCATACTCGAATAGAGGGAAGTCGATAACCCACAATGGTGCGAACTCATCAGACTTTCTTAATCCCATACGATTACCTAATTCCATACGTAGAGCACTTAATTGAGCTCTTGTTTTATTTGCAGGACCAGAAAGCACTAAGATTAAGTCACCAGCTTTAGCACCAGTCACCTCAGCCCATTGCTTAAGATCTTCTTGATCATAGAATTTATCTACAGAAGACTTAAATGATCCATCTGCTTCACATTTACAGTACACCATACCAGAAGCACCTACTTGTGGGCGTTTTACCCAGTCAATAAGAGCATCTATCTCTTTACGAGTGTACGAAGCAGCACCTGGTACAGCTATACCTACTACTAACTCCGCACTATTAAATACACCGAATTCTTTATGTTGAGCTACAGCATTTAACTCACCGAACTCCATCCCAAAACGGATATCTGGTTTGTCATTACCGTATTTGCGCATTGCTTCTTCAAAAGTCATACGAGGGAACTTATCAACTTCAATTCCATGAACTGATTTTAATAAATGCCTAGTCATTCCTTCGAATGTATCCATAACATCTTCTTGGTTTACGAATGCCATCTCACAGTCTATCTGAGTAAACTCAGGCTGTCTATCAGCACGTAAATCCTCGTCACGGAAACATTTTACTATTTGGAAGTATCTATCCATACCACCTACCATTAACAACTGTTTGAATGTTTGTGGTGATTGTGGTAAAGCGTAGAATTCTCCAGCATTCATACGAGAAGGCACTACGAAGTCACGAGCTCCTTCAGGAGTAGAACTAATTAAGTAAGGAGTTTCTACCTCACAGAAATCTTGAGCAGAAAGATAATTTCTTACCTCTTGAGCTACCTTGTGTCTAAACAATAAATTGTTCTTCACTGGATTTCTACGGATATCTAAGTAACGGTATTTCATACGGATATCTTCTCCACCATCAGTATCATCTTCGATAGTAAATGGAGGAACAGCAGATTCGTTTAATACTGTTAGCGTGTCTACTAAAATCTCAATATCTCCAGTAGGGATATTTGGGTTTTTAGAAGCGCGTTCGATTACTTGTCCTTTTACTTGAATTACAAACTCTCGTCCTAGGTTTTTAGCTGCTTCGAATACTGCTTTATCAGTTCTCTCTGCATCAAAGATTAATTGTGTAATCCCGTAACGGTCACGTAAATCAACCCAAATCATAAAACCTTTATCGCGATGCTTGCTTACCCATCCTGATAGGGTAACTTCTGTATTTATATCCGAAGCTCTTAAGGCTCCGCAATTATGCGTTCTGTACATTGCTAAAAATTATTTCCTACAAATTTATAAACTTATTATGAATGATAGAATAAAAGCCAAAACAATATGCCTTAGATTTTATAAATATCTATTTTTAAGCTGTTTCCCTTTTTTTCATTTTGATAAATACATAAGCCAATATCGCTCCACATAGTGCTAATCCTGCACCTACCCATTCAGGAGAATTATAACCTAATCCCATGGTGATAGGAAGTCCTCCTAATGAAGCTCCTAATGCATTACCGATATTGAAGGATGCTTGTCCAGCAGAAGCGGCCAACATTTCAGAACCTTTCGCATTATTGATTAACAACATTTGTAAAGGCGAACCGATCGTGAACGCTACTAATCCTGTGATAAGTGACATTGCATAAGCCATCCATTGAATATGTACAGTGTAATATACGATAATTAAACAAGTTGCCATGGCACAGAAAGAGAAAATAACTGCTTTAGCAGGCGGAAAGGTATCTGCTAATTTTCCTCCTACGAAGTTTCCTAAGAACATACCTAACCCTACTAAGGTCATGACTAAAGGTATCTTTGCTTCTGATATTAGAGCGATATTAGTCATCATCGGTGCGATATAACTGATCCAAGCAAAAAGTCCTCCTGTACCAATAGAGATTAACGCTACCAATACCCAGGCTATAGGTGTTTTAAAGAAAGCGGTTTGTTTCTTTAGATTTGTTTCTTTGTCTGCTTCTAGTTTAGGTATCCAAAATGCGATAGTGATAGCAGATACGATTCCTAAAGAAGCGATTAACATATAGGCTGTTCTCCATGAATATTCTTGTCCGATGTATGTACTCAACGGCACTCCTACTAGATTAGCCGTAGTAAGCCCTGCGAACATAATGGCTACTGCTTGTGCCTCTTTTCCTTTTTGAGCTAATCGTGTTGCTACCACAGATCCTACCCCAAAGAATGCTCCGTGAGGAAGTCCTGACATAAAACGCGAGATAATTAGCGTTGTATAACTTGGAGACAATACGAATAGTAAGTGAAAGAATGAGAACATCACCATTAGCGCCATCAATACTTTATGAGGAGCGTATTTATTAGAAGACATTACTAGTAATGGAGCTCCTACTACTACTCCTAATGCATAAGTAGAAATGAAGTTACCCGCTTTAGGTATGCTTATTTGTAAGTCTTTAGCGATGTCAGGTAGTAGTCCCATCATTGAGAATTCTGTCATTCCGATGGCTAATCCACCTACAGCTAATGCTATTAAACTTTTGTTCATTGTTGTTTTACTGAGTTTGATTTTATGTAATATTATTGTGTTTCTTTTCCTCTTTCGTATTGATTCGCCCATGCTAAACTCACACCTAGTTCATTAGCCGCTCTCATGACGAAGTGAGGATCTCTTAGAAATTCTCTACCGAGTAGGATACAGTCAGCTTGATTAGCCATTAGTATATCTTCTGCTTGTTGTCCTGTTTTGATTAGACCTACCGTACCTACTAGTATATTAGACTGTTGTTTGATTGCTTCAGCAAAAGGAACTTGATAATTAACCTCAACCTTTATTTGCTGATGTCTTACTAGTCCTCCTGTACTTACATCTATTAGTTCTACTCCTTTTTCTTTTACTATTTTAGAGAGTTCGATACTATCTTCTAGTGTCCATCCTCCATCAGCCCAGTCAGTAGCTGATATTCTTAACCAAAGGCTTTGAGTAGACAAGACTGATTTAACCGCTTCTATTACTTCTAGCACAAATCTAATCCTATTCTCAAAAGTACCTCCATACTCATCTGTACGTAGATTGGTTAGTGGAGATAAGAACTGATGTAGTAAGTAACCATGTGCACCGTGTAGCTCTATGATTTCATAACCTGCTTTTACAGCACGCTCAGCCCCTTGTTTAAAAGCTTCTACTATTCTCTTAATCTCTTCTCTATCCATTGCTATAGGAAGGTTTTCTCCTTCGTTGAAGGAAATAGCAGAAGGAGCTATAGTTTGCCACCCGTTCTCATTATTGGGAGCTATCTGTGCTCTATTTATCCATGGCTTGTCACAGCTTGCCTTTCTTCCTGCATGAGCTAGTTGTATACAAGGTACAGAACCTTGACTTTTTATAAACTCTGTTATCTGCTTTAGTTTACTGATATGTTTATCAGACCATATTCCTAGATCAGCATAAGTTATTCTTCCTTCCGGACTTATGGCTGTCGCTTCTTGTATAATAGCTCCCACTTTTCCTATAGCGAATTGGCCATAGTGTACGAGGTGCCAGTCACTCGCAAAACCATTATGTGCAGAATACTGACACATTGGAGAAACAATAATTTTATTGTGTAGAGTATTGTCCTTTAGTTTTAAAGGAGAAAATAGAGTTTTCATAATTTGTGTGTTGTTTGGTTGTGCAAAATTATTAAATACTAAATAAAATAGAAGGTCTTTTGTCCTAAAAGGTTGTTTTTCTTTCAATTTGTTTATACTTCATACGCAGATGTTTAAATAGGAGTTTTTATCTTTGTTTGGAATTGTTTTAAATAAAAAGGAAATGAAAAAGACCTCTAAGATTTTAATGAGTTTACTATTAACTACAGTTTTGTTTACGAGTTGTAAGCAAGAGAGTAGTAAACCAACTTCTGATGAAAAGATCTCTATCGAGAATATGGGAAGAACGATTACTTTTAATAAAGAGTTGAAGGATGTAGTTGTTTTAGATGTGGGTGCGATAGATAATATGGTAGAATTAGGTATCCCTTTTAAGGGAATGGCAAAGCTGTATAGTCCAAAGTATTTATCTAAGTATACAGATAATCCTAATATTGCTAATGTAGGAGCTGCCATGCAACCTAATTTTGAGGAAGTGAGTAAAGTGTCTCCGGATCTTATTATTATGAGTAATTGGTTTGAAAAAGACTATCCAGAGTTCTCTAAGATTGCTCCTACAGTTTCTATAGGTAGCTCAGGAAGTAACTATCTTGATAGCACTAAGGAGAATCTAAAGGTAATAGGAAGTATATTTCAAGTAGAAGTAAAAACAGATGCTCTGATTAAGAATATTGATGATAAGGTGGCCGAGATAAAAGATTTATTAAGTAAGAGTGATGAGAAGGCTTTACTTATTATGTATAATTCTAAGTCATATAGAGAGTTCGGTGTAGATTCTAGATATGGATTTGTCTTTGATAAGTTAGGAGTGAAGTCTGTAGCACCAGAGCTTAAAAGTACAAGTGATTACGGAAACTTAGTGTCAAGTGAATTTATTCTAGAGCACAACCCTGATATTATCTTCATTATCGATAGAGGAGCAGTGATAGAAGGGATTGTAGCTGATAAGGGGGAACTAGAGAACCCATTGATTCAGAAGACAAATGCTTATAAAAATGGAAAGATAGTATATCTAAATCCGGATATATGGTATCTAGCAGGGGGTGGGTATATCTCATTGAATATCATGTTAGACGAAATACATAATGCCTATAAGAAGTAAGTCAATAAAGTCTCACGTAAGTGGGACTTTATCGGTTTAGTTATAACGCTGTATGTATTAATCTTATGTAGGGAAGGCCTGAGTATGTCTAGGGTATGCTAGATTATTTAATGATTAGTTTATAGAGAAAAATCGCATTATGTTAGTGTGTTCTCAAAAAGGAAGTATATCTTTGTTATTTATAATTAATTTAAATAAATATATAATGAGAATGACTTCTAAGGTTATTACTAGCACAGTACTAGCAGCCATGCTTTTTGTAGGTTGTAAGAAGGAAAACACTAAGGCTTCTTCTGAAGAGACGATTACGATAGAGAATATGAATAGATCAGTTAGTTTTAATAAGAAACTAGAGAATGTAGTTGTATTTGACGTGGGAGCTATGGAGAATATGGCAGAATTAGGCATACCATTTAAGGGAATGGCTAAGGTATACAGCCCTAACTTCCTATCTAAATATGCAGATGATGAGAGTATCGTGAATGTAGGATCTTTTATGCAACCTAATTATGAGCTAGTAAGTTCTGTAGATCCAGATCTAATCATTATGAGTAACTGGTTTGATAAAGACTATCCAGAGTTTGCTAAAATAGCACCTACAATCTCTTTAGGTATCTCAGGAAGTAATTATTTAGCAAGTACAAAAGACAATCTTAAAACAATTGGTTCTGTTTTTCAAGTAGAAGATAAGGCAGATAAATTGATCGAAAATATCGATGCAAAAGTAGCTGAGATGAAAGAAGTGATTAATAAGAGCGATGCTAAAGCTTTATTAATCCTTTATAACAATAAGAGTTATAGTGCCTTCGGAGAAGATTCTCGTTATGGATATATCTTTAATGACTTAGGTGTGAAGTCTGCAGCTGCTGGTCTAATGGGGGGAAGCGATCACGGTAATGTAGTATCTAGTGAGTTCGTACTAGAGCACAACCCTGATATTATCTTTATCATCGATAGAGGTGCTGTAATGGAAAATGTAAATGCGGATAAGAAAGAAGTTGAGAATCCATTGATTCAAAAGACTAATGCATATAAGAATGGTAAGATTGTTTATCTAGATCCTAATGCATGGTATCTTGCAGGTGGAGGGTATATCTCTCTAAACATCATGTTAGATGAAGTAATGAAAGCGTACAAATAATAAAGTAAAAAGCTTCTCGAAAGAGAAGCTTTTTTTATGTCTATTGTTTTTTAACGAACAGATTACTTGCTATTTTTTTGGTGATGGTGATCGTATGGTCGTCTACTCTGATGGTGTACGACTGATCAAAAGGCTCTATATCTAATATCTCTAGTTTTGATCCTAATGATATTTTCTGTTTATCTAAGTATTGTAAGAACTCCGTAGAAGAGTCTTTCACCCCTACACATACTACTTCTTTATTAGCCTCTACTTCAGATAATAACTTCTTATCTATCTGTTTTATTTCTCCTTTTTCGTTAGGAATAGGGTCTCCATGAGGATCTTCTGTCGGGAATCCTAGAAATGCATCTAGTTTATTAATTAACTTTTCTGACTTTATATGTTCTAGTTCTTCTGCGACATCGTGAACTTCATCCCAATTAAATCCAAGTTTATCCACTAAGAATACCTCCCATAGTCTGTGCTTTCTCACGATCATCTTAGCAGCCATAACTCCCTTAGGAGTAAGTGTAACTCCTTGATACTTTTGATATTTAATCAGCTCCTTATCATTTAGCTTCTTTATCATATCTGTCACAGATGAGGCTTTGGTTTCGATTTTTGCAGCAATAGCATTAGTCGAAATTCCTTGAGTTTGCCCTAGTGATAAATGGAATATAGTTTTTAAATAATTCTCTTCTGAATAGGTAAGCATGGATTGTTTTTTTGTTTAAATACAAAGTTAGTGTTTTTTTAATTACAAATTAATTTTTAGCTTTGCCTAAATTTAATTAAAAGCCATGTGTAAAAGTATTTTTAAACTTGTAACAATAAATATTTTCCTTTGTCTCCTTTTTGCATTGAATTCTTATGCTCAAAATATCAAAGGAAAAGTTCTTTCTAATGGTACTGTGCTTTCTTATGCTACAGTTACCTTAGTAGGGACAGATAAGGGAGTAGTCACTGATGAGCAAGGTGGTTTTACTTTCGAGTCATTAAAAGAAGGAACCTATACTGTGAAGGCAGACTTCGTAGGTTTTGCAGCTCAGACTAAAAAGGTAACTGTAAAAGGAACTCAGACCAGTACAGTATCTTTCGATCTAAAAGAAGATGCTAATCTAGATGAGATTGTTATTTCGGGTACACTGAAGCCTGTGCTAAAGTCAGAGGCAGTAGTACCTGTAGAGATATATACGCCAGCATTCTTTGAGAAGAATCCTACTGCTAGTTTATTTGACGCTGTACAGATGATCAATGGGGTACAACCTCAGCTAAACTGTAATGTATGTAATACGGGAGACATCCATATCAATGGTATGGAAGGGCCGTATACTATGATCCTGATCGATGGTATGCCTATCGTATCTTCTCTATCGACTGTATACGGGTTATTCGGTATTCCGACGAATATGATCGAGAGAGTAGAAGTAGTTAAGGGGCCAGCCTCTTCACTATACGGAACAGAAGCGATGGGTGGTATTATCAACGTGATTACTAAAGATCCAGAGCACGCAGCGAAATTAAGCGTAGATGCGTTCAGCACGACTTGGTTAGAGAATAATATCGATTTAGGAGCTAGTTATAAACTAGGGAATAAAGTAAAAGGACTTTTCGGAGGGAACTACTTTAAGTTCGGAGAACGAAAAGATAAAAACGGGGATGGTTTTACAGATGTAACACAACAAGACAGAGTATCTCTATTCAATAAAGTATCTCTAAAGAGAAAGGATGATAAAGTAGCTAGTCTTGCACTGCGCTATGTATATGAAGACAGATGGGGAGGAGAGACTAACTGGAAGCGCAAGCAACACCGTGGAGGAGAAGAGGTATATGCAGAAAGCATCTTCACTAACCGCTTCGAAGCGATAGGGATGTACCAGCTACCGACTACAGAGAATATCTATACACAGTTCTCTTACATCTATCACAAGCAGAACTCTATGTATGGGCCAGAGTCTTATGATGCGAAACAACAAGTAGCTTTCGCTCAAGCTTATTGGGATAAGACCTTAGGAAACCACAGTCTTTTACTAGGTTCGTCATTTAAGTATACTTATTATGATGACAATACTCGTGCTACGGGTATCTATGATGAAAACGGATTAGTAAAGAATCAACCAGAAGAAACACCGATACCAGGTATCTTCATCCAAGATGAATGGACGCTTAATAAAAAGAATAAATTATTATTAGGATACCGTTTTGACTATGATAAGACGCATAAGGGGATTCACTCTCCACGAGTAGGGTATAAGTACACACCTCATCCACACCATACCTTAAGAGGAAGTTTTGGTACAGGGTTCCGCGTAGTGAATGTCTTCACAGAAGATCACAGAGCGTTATCAGGAGCTAGAGAAGTAGTATTCGCTGAGAAACTAGACCCAGAGAAATCATACAATGCTAATATCAACTATACAGTGAAAGTACCTTCTAATTTCGGAGTGTTTAATTTCGACTTGAACGGGTTCTATACTTATTTCACGAATAAGATTGATGCAGATACAGATACAGACCAGACTAAGATTATCTATGCTAACCTAGATGGGCACGCTATCTCTAAAGGAGTATCTCTTAACGTAGATGTGACATTTGACTTCCCACTGAAGTTGATGGCAGGAGCTACTTATATGGATGTATTCAGAAAAGAGGATGGAGTACGAGAGCAAATATATCACTCTCCTAAATGGTCAGGTAACTTTATCGCAAGTTATAACTTCGGTAGTGGATTCACAGCAGATTTAACATCAGACTGGAAAGGACCGATGAGATTGCCACGCGTAGAGAATGACTATAGACCAGAGTACTCACCATGGACAGTATTAGCGAATATCCAAGTGACTAAGAAGTTTAACAACGGATTCGAAGTATACGGAGGAGTGAAGAACTTATTCAACACGCTACCAAAAGAAGACCCTATCTCTAGATGGTGGGATCCATTCGGAGAGCCAGGTAATGGTGTAGCACCACCTCCAGGTAGAAATGATGTAATCTTCGAACCAAACGATTATAGTTATACTCCATTACAAGGAATAAGAGGATTCTTAGGAGTGAGATATAATATTTTTTAGTTAGCACATAAGCAGAATGACGAGATTTTATTTTTTTTTCATGTTTAGTTATTTCTTTGGGTTAGCGCTCTATGCTCAACCCAAAGAGATAATGTTTTCGGAGTTAGAGCAAGTGATGGCTACTAACCCTAAACCCGTTGTCGTATTTATGCATACAGACTGGTGTAGCTATTGTGCTCTGATGGAAAAGAAGACATTGAACAATGATAAAGTGATGCAGAAGTTAGATGAAGACTTTTATTTCATCTCTTTTAATGCAGAACAAGAAGAAGCTATAGAGTATAAAGGAAAGCGCTATGAGCTGAGAAAGACTGGTGTCCAAGCGAAGCAGCACGAGTTAGCAAAAGAATTAGCGCAGTCTAATGCTTATCCCGCTGTTATATTTCTGAATGAGAAACTAGAGATCATGTATCGACATTTTGCGTATGTACGATCTAATGATATGTATAAACTACTGAATGCTATAAAACCTTCTTAGCATTTAGAATCATAAGACTAGATACAGTACAGAACGTTAAGCGTATATGTATTGGCGATTTAATAGTTGCAGTACTAGTACATCTGTACGTATACATTTGTATTAGATACATAGTTAGTTAGAATTATGTTGCAGGCCTTACACAGTATATCACTGTGTAAGGCCTTTTTTTGTTTAGTAATATTAGATGTGTTGTGTGTTGTACAGCAGGTATTACTCCTAGTTTTCTTTTTGCTTTCTTACTTACATAAAGCCATTATGGTGTAGTTAATGCCGATTTGATTTCGATGTGCTAGGCTAGTGGTCGGCTTATTTATGGTGTTTTTAAGCCGAGCATATGCCCATCACTAGCCGACCACAAGCCGACCACCCTGTCTAAAAACATAAAAAAGACTATCTTTTGATCGTTTTGTTGGGATTAATAGGTTGGGAATGTTGTTTTTTATTGAGGTTAATGAATATTGTATGAGGAGGGAGTTTACTAGTATATATAATATAGAGTAGATAAGACGTTGGTCATACTGACAAGAAATTTAGAAAACAAAAAAAGGAGTGATAAGCATCACTCCTTTATATTGAACACGGTTTATTATTATTTTTCTAAAGCTACTTCTTGTGCTTTCACATAGCTTTCTATTAATGCTTGGTAGTTAGGCATTACAGAAGACATTCCCTTAGCGTATACAGCCGCATCTTTATGTCTCCATGTTTTTAGGATTTCACTTAATACAGCAGTCGTTGTGATAGGAATTACTCCAGCCATCATCAGTCTATTCATCGTTACTTGTGTAGACATTGGACTCATATCACCAGAAGCATCGATAACAGCGAATACTTCAAATCCTTCTGCCGCAGCTGAGATAGCTGGGAAAGCCACACATACACTTGTCAATACTCCTGCGATCACTAGTTTTTTCTTTCCTGTAGCTCTTACTGCATCTGCAAACTCCTTCGTATCCCATGCGTTTACTTCTCCGTTTCTCCCTATGTATTGTGCATGAGGAGCTAGTTGGTGAATCTCTGGCATTAGTGGCCCATTAGGTCCTTTTGGCTCAGATGCTGTTGTGATTACTGGGATGCTCTCTACAGCTGCGATTTCTGCTAATACTTTTACATTTTCTCTAAGTGTAGCTACTTCGATATCTTTTACTGTTTGGAATAATCCACTTTGGTGATCGATTAATAAAAATGCTACGTCGTCTGCGTTTATACGTGTTAACTTGTTCATGGTAATTTATATTTTAATTAATTTTCTGTATCAAAAATACATTGATACTTAGCCAAGTGCACTTAATCTAAATTAAGAAGAGATTGAGCGTATCGCTTTATTGATAAGGGATTAAAGACTGTTTAGGTATTCAGATTAGCTTATAGACCTTTATTATTTTAATTAAAAACTAAACAATTAGTTTGATAACTAATAAAATAGTTATATGTTTGTGTATATCAAATCAGGATTATGGAAAAATTGACCAATAAAGAAGAAGAGATTATGTGCATCCTTTGGAAGTTAGAAAAGGGATTTGTGAATGATATTCTAGAGCACATGCCAGAGCCTAAGCCGCATTATAATACACTCTCTACGCTAGTGCGTATATTAGAAGAAAAAGGGGTGGTGTCTTATAAAGCTTATGGCAAGTCGCATCAGTACTATCCTCTGGTAAAGAAAGAAGACTATCGAAAGATGTTTATGGAAGAGACTATGGAGAAGTACTTTGATAATTCGTTTAGCAATCTAGTGAGTTTCTTCGTGAAGGATAAAAAATTATCTAAGACAGAGCTAGAAGAGCTAATGGATATTATAGAAAAGAATAAAAAATAGTTTGATTATCAACCAACCAATCAACTGAATTATGACACCTATTCTTATATATATATTAAAGGTAAATGGACTACTGCTGGTAGTGTATTTATGCTATAAACTGTTTTTACAGAAAGAGACCTATGTCAAGACGAACCGACTGTACTTTATAAGTGGGATTTTTTTGAGTTTAATATTGCCTTTGCTTACTTATACGAAGGTAGAAACGATCAACTTAGCGCCAATGCCTCTCCCGATTATGGATGTAATGGAGGATGTGGAGCTAGTACAAGAGAAGAGTCTATGGACGATGAATGATGTGTATCAGTATACATCTTATCTTTATTTAACGATCACCCTATTGAGTCTTTTGTGGTTTGGGTATAAACTGATCAAGTTAACTAGACGTATTAGTAATATGCCTCAGACGGCTATTCATCAGAATATACGAGTAGATAGAGCGAGTAGTGATGCTTATTCGTTTCTACACTATATCGTATTGCCAAAGGATTATGAAGAGCTGAGTCAGCTAGAGGTAGTGTTGCTTCACGAGGAAGTACACGTACAGCAGAAGCACAGCTTAGACCTTATCCTCTTAGAGGGGTTAAAGCACGTATTCTGGTTTAATCCGATGATACGACTACTACAGAAAGAGGTAAACCTAAATCTTGAGTATATCGTAGATCAAGAGATTGCGAAACGAGAGGATAGTTATACCTATCAGCGTGCACTCGTACTATACGAATCTAATAAGATAGCGTGTGTACCTGTGGTGAATACTTTTGGCTCTTCAGATCTGAAGAAGCGTATATTAATGCTTAACAACCCAAAATCAACTAATATGAAACGTTTAAAATTATTATTAATCACTCCTGTATTAGCAGGGTTCTTTTTCCTTTTTCAGATAGAGGTAAAAGCGAAATATATAGAGACTCCAGCTTTTGAAGTAGATCATGCAGAAGACACTTTATTAGATGAGTATACAAGTATGACTACTGACGCAGAAGAGGATCAACTAGATCAATCTGGTAAAAAGAAGGCTCCTAGTCATGATGATATGGCAGCAATAGCGGAAGAAGCTATAAGAATAGGAGAGGAAGCGTCTAGACTAGTGGATGAAAGTGAGCGTATAAGAGAAGAGGCTGAGCGCGTAAGCAAAGTGATACTAGAAGAGAGAAAAGTAATTCTGGCTAAAGCAGAAGAAGTACGAAAAGAAGAGCTAGCTAAAGCAAAAGAAGCACTAAAAGTAGCTTTAGAAGTACGAGAAGAAGAGTTAACTAAAGCACGAAAAGTAGTTTTAGAAGTACGAGAAGAAGAGTTAGCTAAAGCAAAAGAAGCACGAAAAGTAGCTTTAAAAACACGAGAAGAAAGCCTAGCTAAAGCGGAAGCTGTTCGTTCTAGAATGCTAGAAGAGAGAAAGAAAAGGGAATCTGCAAAAGGTGATCTAGATTTTCGTTTGGAAGAACGCAGAAAGAAGTTGTCTGAAGACGCGGTAATAGATGGTAAGAATGTAGTTATCATTAAATCAGGTAAGCGCAGTAAAGGGGAGTTTGTGTATTATGTAAACGGTAAGCTATATGACGAGAGTAATAAACATGAAGCAGAGGCGCTAATAGAGAAGTATGGTACTAAAGGTATACGTGTTTATAGTAGAGCAGCTGCAGCTGATGAACTAGGCTATACGGGTAATGGTAGTGTGTATGGCTTTACATTAATGACAGATGAGGATCGTGCGAATGAAGCTAGAGTAGAAGCGATAACTAAAAAATATAAAGAAAAGGTCATCAAGGATATGACTCAAGTACAGAATAGCGACTATAAAGGACTAGTATATGTCAATGGTGTGAAGAAGTCTGCTAAGGATTTAAAAAATATGAACACAGATAAGGTTGTATCAGTGGATGTATTTAAAGGAGATGCAGCAGTCGAAAAATATGGTGAAGAAGGAAGAGAAGGGGTTATCCTAATACGTGTAAAACCTTAAGTGAGATTCTTATATAAGATTATGTTAGCGAGTGCGATCTCTATAAGAGGTCACCACTAAAAAGAGATAAAGCCAGATTACGATCTGGCTTTATTATTTAAGTAAAGTATCTGTTTAGAAAATACGTTTAATCACGTGGAATATTTGGTATACACTATTAATAGGGTATTCAAATGGTTCGTATATTTTATTACGGCTAGATAAGGTGATGACACCTTTTTTCTCGTCATAGTTCGTAATGTCTTTTAAGAAGGTAGCATCCTTAGTGATGACGATAAACCCATAAGTAGTGTTTCTAAAACCGCCTTCCCATAGGTGACGTCCTACTTCACGTCCTAGTACTTCTGCTCCATCAGGGGTATCTTCTATATTCCCTCCATTCATTGAGTCTCCTACTACATCAAATGCCTTATAATGACCAAGTCCGAACTTATCTACTCTGAACTGTACTGTGTCAAACTCTTGTATAAGTTGAGCATCATCTTGATAACAGGTAATATAAGAAGCATGAGCTGATGAAGGGATCTTCAGTACTTCTATATAGATACGCCCATCAGGGTAGAAGGTAAACTTGTTTCCGTGGTTATTATACATAATCTCAGGTACAGTATCCTTCGTGATATTAGTTGCTTCGAAGTTATAGAGCTCCTGAGTAGGAGTATCTCCAGTTAGTTCTTGTATCGCTGGAGATGTATGTGATGTTAATAACATACTCCCTTCTCCTGTTAGTAACCAATGCTTGCTCAAGCTTAGTGCAAATTTGGTTAGATTCTCTATAAAGTTATCGCTGATGTTTACACGTCCATTTACTATCTGAGAGAAAGAAGACTTAGTATACCCTAGTTTTTGAGCTAGATCTGTTTGGTTCTTCGCTAATCCCTCAAAGAAAATCCACTTGATGGCATCATTTACGCGTTGAATTCTATCCATAATAGTAATGATATTTTAAAAACTATGTTTCTAATTGTTTTTATAATCGAAACTTTGTTTGTATATTTGTAAAGGTAATAGGAACAAAATTAGTCAAAAAAAGCATAGGTAGCTAATTTTAAAGGGATAAACTGAAATAATAGCGGTAGAATACTTCGACTGATTCGAGTAAGATATTCTAAATAAGCAGTAAACTCTCCTTTATAATACGAACGATGTTTATATTTTGGGTATGTATTGTTCGATATATCAACACCAAAAAATAAATTGTTATGAAAGCAGTGATGAGTACATCAACCGTATTTGAAGCAGGAGAGCCAGCTATTCTGACTTTAAAAGAGAAACAGAGCATAGAGCGTGAACTGTATCTATACAGCGCTTTATACAGAACGAATGGCACTGGATACTTTACTTCAGGGGAGCGTATCTGCATAAACCAAGAGAGAGGATATCACCTGAGCGTAGGTGGAGAAGAAGAGCTAAAATCTTATCAAATATCTGGTGAGTTAGAACAGAAAATAGCTAGGCTAGGGAATAGAGGATAGTGGATAAGGAATAGATGTTTGTAAATAAAGTTTCGATTATTGAGTTGTTTTATCATTAAAAATAAAAGTTATGACAAAAAGAGTAGCAGGTAGTCAATTAAATAAGTTGAGAAGATATAAACTGATCTTGGATTTATACAATCAATACAAGACAGAAGACATTCCAGTGACGGTGGTATGGAAGAAATATATCTGTCCTGTGTATCCTATCTCTCGTACGACTCTATATGAAGTGCTGAATACGCCAGTGTATAAAGAACTCGCAAAAATAGAAGCAACCATGAAAGACCTAGATTAGAGTTATTAACAGCGTTTATAAGATGTGAACAGAGTTGTTCAGTCTCTTGACAACAAATAGGTTATGGTGTTGATAAGTGAGATCTTTGTAGAGTAATAATCAGGTTATCAACAGTGATTATAAGAAGTGAACAGAAGTGTTCAGTTGCTTAACAGAAAGTTGAGTTAGGGTATTAAAAGAGCGATCTTTGTAATGTAGAAATACAGCAATAAGGAGTGTTTCGAAAGACTGAACAAAAGTGTTCAGTTACTTAACAGAAAGTTGAGTAGGGGTAGTAAAAGAACGATCTTTGTAAAGTAGAAATGCAGAAATAAAAATTAGGAATATAGGAGTAGTACTTGAACAATTGGCGCCTACGTGCAATGTCTTTCCATCAGTATATTCTTTCAATTACAGATGAGAGTAATTTCATCTCAGTATTCATAATCCAATAAAAATAGAGTAAAGTGTACTTGCTGTGAATAAGCGAGCAAGGATAACTATGTCTTTATTGTTTAGAAAAATATTAACCAATCAAAAAATAAAATTATGTCAACAACAAATGAACAAAAAACAGAAACAACATGCAACCCATGTGATTCAGTAGTAACAATCCATGTAAATAAGGATGCTATCTGTGGTGATGGTGGAAAACCTAATGTAGATAAAAAGACAATCTCTTACAATGATAAGGGGGAGTTACAGTGGGGAGGAGATTTTGGGGATTACCCTAATAAGAAATTCTTGGTTGAAGTAAAGAAGGAAACTGATTTAGGTGTAAGAATTACAACATACGAAGAAGTTGTAGAAGAGAGTTCTTATCATAATAATATAGATATTGATGAGATAGATGCCAAAATGAAGTATAAAAAAATTATAACTAGTCCTACTGTATCTGAGTATGTTGATTCATTTAGTGAAAGTCAAAAGATACGTTATACTAAAGCAGATGTTAAAGGATGGTATATATATTCTTATAATGAATCTGTATCTAAAGATGATGTAGGACGTATAGATAAAAATGAATATATGTCTTATTTGGATTATAGATATAGTGTATCAGGTGCTAATAATAATTATCAATTAAGCTTAGATAATGAATCAGGAGGCTTATTAGAATTTTCTACTAAAGAAAGCTCTGTAATTATTGCAACTCCAGTCTATGGAAATGCTAGATTACAAGTAGATAATAAGAATGTGGTGCGTAGTATTAATGGAATATTAGCTAATGAAGCTGGAGAAATAGTATTCGAAGAATTCCCTAATGGAGTAGTGATGTTAAGTCCTGATAAATCTAAGTTTAGAGTAACAGTAGGTAATGATGGTACTCTATCAGCAATTAAAGTTAACTAATCAATTTTGATAAACTGAACAGAAATGTTCAGCTATCGAACAGCTAATTGATTAGGACTTGCGAAAGTCGGATCTTTGTAGAGTAGAAATGCAGAAATAAAAATTAGGAATATAGGAGTAGTACTTGCACAATTGGCGCCTACGTGCAATGTCTTTCCATCATTATATTCTTTCAATAACAGATGAGAGTAGTCTCATCTCGGTATTCATAATCCAATAAAAAATAGAGTAAAGTGTACTTGCTGTCAAAAAGCGAGCAAGGATAACTATGTCTTTATTGTTTAGGTGTAATCCAATATAAATAATTGAAAATAGGATAATTAAAGTATAACTAATCCAAAACCAGTGTGCTAATGAATGAAACAATAATAGTGACGGTAGTAGGCTTAGTTTCATCATTAGCGACATGGTGGGCGGCTAGACGTAAGAGTAAAGCTGAGGTACAAAGCTCAGAGCTCGATAATGTAGAGAAATCTCTAAAATACTATAGGGATATAGTAGATGACTTAGGGATTAAATTAAAAGAAGCTACCAATGAGCTTTATAAAACGTCTAATCTGCACCGCGAGGCTATAGATGAGCTAACTGCTGCTAAGAAGGTAATCATCAATCTAGAACAGAAACTAGAGAAATTGGCTCTACAGAATAAAGAGTTGATCGATGAATTAAGGAAATATAAACAGCTAAATGGCAAGAGAGAATGAGAACACAATTAGTTAAACAAGCTCAGAGTCAACTCCATGTACAAGAATGGCCTATCAAGAATAAGAAAGGACCTGGAGTGAAAAAGTATCTGAACAGTGTAGGGATAGGTGAGGGGTATGCGTGGTGTATGGCTTTTGTGTACTGGTGTGTACAAGAGGTGTGTGCTGATTATAAACTGTCAAATCCTTTAAAGAAAACAGGAGGAGTTCTGGCTCAATGGAATGCGAGTAAAGAGCTTCGTGTTATGAAACCTGAGGTAGGAGATATCTTCATCATGGACTTTGGGAAAGGATTAGGTCATACAGGTATCGTGATAGCTGTGAATGGTGATGTCATCACAACTATAGAAGGAAATACAAATGACCAAGCAAGTAGAGAAGGGTATATCGTGGCTGAGAAGAAACGTCATATCCAAACGATAGATAAAGGATTTATCAGCGTGTTTAGTAACTCGTGATGTTACACAGTCTACCCAATCACGTAATCAAAAAAACTATATGAATATGAAAAAGCATGATCGATATAGGCTCGTTTTTTTAGTGTTGTTGTTAGCACTTCTATTGATGAGCTGTGGTAGTTGCAAGACAGCGATTAATATGCAACCGACAACCACTGAGCAGGTAACCCAGACGGTAGAAGAAGTAAAGAGGGATACGGTATTGGTGATCTCTGCTGATAAGAGTCAGTATGTAGCTGAATTAGCTGTACAAGGAAATAAAATAGTTGTGAAAGATACGAATATAAAGCGCAGTAAAAACAAGGTGTTACAACCGCCTAGAGTACAGCTCCAAAATAATAAGCTAATCGTAGACTGTGAGTCAGAAGCTCAACGACTGTTCTTTGAGTGGAAGGATAAGTTTATCAAAGAACAAAAGATAGTGGAGACAAGAATACCCGTAGCTGTACCCCTGAGCCTATCATGGTGGCAACAGACACAGATATGGCTAGGAAGAGGGTTTATGTTGCTGGTGTTCCTTGGTACAGCAGGCTTTATCATTAAGTCAAGAATTTAAAATATTAACCAATCAATAAATGACGCATAGTTGAATAGACGCTATATGAGACTAAGTGTATAAATCAATTAATTAACCAATAAAAAAAGTAAATTATGGCAACAAATGAACAACCAGTAAAAATTAAAGGAGATACATCAACTATTGTTGAATATGAAGGAGAGAACTTTAAAATTTTAAAAAAAGAGTCTTTTAATGAATTAGACTATGAAGCAAAAATAGAAGCTACCTTTGGGATAGATGAACAGGTAGGTGAGTATGCAAAACATAGGCAGATTAGTGCCACTGGAGTTATAAGTCATGAAGAGGAGTTGAAGGATGGAGATAATTCGATTAGTTTTAGCACTGCAATAACTTCAGATAGGGTAGTCAGTAATATTGTACAAGCTCTTAAGTTTGAAGAAAATGTAATAGAGACAGGGAGTGTGTCTTATGGCTTAATGGGAAGTAATCATACTTTTTTAAATATTATATCAACTGCCTCAGATGGTGTAGGAAGCTTAAATTTAGAAGTTTCTGCATTACAAGGAGCGAGACTTACATTAGATGATAAAAATGTAGTAAGATCTGTTAATGGTGTTTTAGCAGATGAGTCTGGAGAGTTACCATTAGAACTGAATGTATTAACTAGTGCTGATGGTACGAAGTTTAAATTAATGGTTTCTAACGAAGGCTTCTTAGGAGTACAGAAGATTCAATAGAACTTATTTACTAATGTCCTAAGTTCGCTTAGGGCATTGCCTTTAATATTCCGTTCTCTAGAAGTAGTGATTTAGTGGCGATAGTGTCGACTAGATCAGTGTTTTGATCTGTGAGGATGATGATTTTATGTCTAGCAGTAGTTCTAATAGCGTCTGCTATAAACTCTTGTAGCAGGGGAGAAATACCAGCGAAGGGTTCGTCTAATAGACAGATAGGCTGAGGTAAGTTTAGAATGTAAAGTGTCTGGATGAGTTGTTGTTCACCTGTTGACAAGTCTCTAATCTTAGTTTCTAGATATTGATGAAGGGATGTGCTTCGAATCATATCTTCTTTCACAACATCTTTTACTGTAAGATGCTTAGGAAAGATATTGAATTGTGGTTTATAGCAGAAATACTGATTAAGTTTATGTCTATTGGATATAATGGTCTTGCCTATTCGGATGTAAGCATGATTTGCTTGAAGTGTACCAAATAAGATTTTCATTAATGTACTTTTACCAGCGCCATTGCGTCCACGAATATTGAGTATGTCTCCTGTGGAAGCAGTGAAGTATATGCCCCTGAGTACTGGGGGTACTATCAATCGTGTAGCTAAGGCTATCAATATATAGGGTATGGTTATAGGACATATAATAAATATTGAATGAGACATGTGATGACTAAACAGCTTAAAGCGGTTAGGAGTAAGGTTTTTATAATCGGCGTTTGATTGTTGCGATGATAGAATAGTTCGTTCTTCTTGAAGGTCAGAAAGTAGATGCTGTATAGACCTAACGTGATTATAGGGATAAAGAAAAACAGAACATTGTGCATCACTATACTTAGGATGATATTTAAGGCGAGTATAGATAGTATATTTCTCCAAGGGATAACCATGTTAGGATGCATAAATGTATAGTGGTTAGATTAATAAGGTGTAATGTACCTCTTTTTATTTATTAGAAGGGAATTAAGATAATTTTAATTTAGGAAGAGACTGATTTATTAGATTAGAGGAACAAGTAGGTTATGTTTATAAATAAAGATGATGTTTTCGTTAGAGTGTAAATTAATTGTAAAACTTCATTGTGTCCGTTGGCATTCGATAGTTTTAAGTATATTTGCCTCTAAACTAATAACATCAATATGAATTTCGGTACTATTATTAAAGAGGCACACTCAGGTGTAGCTTATTTAGCCTTGATTTTCTTAGCTATAGTAGCAGTGAATGCTTTTATGGGATTATCAGGGAACAAAGAGTTTAAAGACAAAGACAGAAAATTAGGATTGTTTGGATTGATATTCACTCATATTCAGTTATTATTAGGTCTTGTACTTTATTTTGTATCTCCAATGGTTCAAGGATTTGGAGTAGCAATGAAAGATTCTACATTAAGACTTTATGCTTTAGAGCACCCATTGATTAATATTATCGCGATAGTATTAATTACTATTGGATGGTCTAAACACAAGAAAGCGACAGATAGTAAATCTAAGTTTAAGAAATTTGCGATTTTCTATACATTAGGATTAGTGTTGATTTTATCAAGACTTCCATGGAAAGTATGGATGCCAAGTTTATTCGCTTAAGCTTATAAAAATATAGAGTAAAAAAGGATCTTCGAAAGAAGGTCCTTTTTTTATTGGTATGCTTATTGCAAATATTCGTCTGTTCTATTTTATAAAACATGAAAACATATCAATATTTACTAGCTATATCTTTTGTAATTTTCTTATCGAGTTTCGGTGGGACTACAAGAATCGTAAAAGAAAATAATGTGAAAACATTATTGACGAAAGTGACTCCGGATTCTCTAGAGTTAGACAACGATTCTATCGTAATGGGAGAAGAAGAAACAGAAGACTTTATCGTAGTAGATGATGATACACAAGCATCTTATTATCACGATAAATTCACTGGAAGAAAGACAGCTAGTGGAGAGGTGTTTGACAACCAAAAATACACTGCAGCCCATAAAACACTGCCGTTTGGGACAAAAGTGAAAGTGACTAACTTAAAGAATAAACGCTTTGTGATATTGACTATTACGGATCGTGGACCGTTCGTAAAAGGTAGAAGTATAGATATCTCTAAAAAGGCTTTTGGTGAATTGACAGACAATGTTGGTCGTGGTGTTCTAGATGTAAAAATAGAAAAGTTTATAGGAGAAAATGAAGAACAATTATAGTATAAAATATTATTTCATTGTAATCATATTAACCCTGTTTTTAGGAAGTTGTTCTTCTGTAAAAAATGGACAATACACTTCTAAAGGTAATTACAAATCGAATGTAACTGCCTCTTATTATCATAAAAAGTTTAATGGAAAGCGTACAGCGAGTGGGGAAAAATTCCACAACTCGGGGATGACAGCCGCACATAAAAGCTTGCCTTTTAATACAAAAGTAAAAGTTACGAACGTAAGTAATAAAAAATCTGTAAAAGTTCGTATTAATGATAGAGGGCCTTTTGTTAAAGGGCGCGAAATAGATCTATCTAAAAAAGCCTTTATGAAACTAGCGGATCACAAAGGCGAGGGATTACTACAAGTAGATATTAAAATCATTAAATAATACTACCATTTCTTATAAGGATGATTAGCGATATAAGAGTTATAATACTTTAGATCGCCTGTCACTTCCTCTCCTAACCATATAGGTTTCTCGAATTGTTCATTTTCAGCAGTTAATTCTATTTCAGCAAGAATTAAACCTTCATTATCTCCGTGAAAGATGTCCACTTCATAAGTGTGTTTACCAACTTGGATAAGATATCTCGTTTTAGATATTACAAAATCTTCACATAAGGTTATAAGTTGATTCGCTTCGTCATAGTTTATTTCTTTTTCCCATTCTAGACGAGAAGTACCTGCGTCATTACTCTTTCCTTTAATAGTAATATAGGCTTTACTGTCTTTTAATCTGATACGAACAGTTCTTTCTGGATGAGAGTTTAGATAACCTTGAGTTATTTTATTAGACTTAAAGGATTGCTCTATGAATTCTAGAGAGTTGACTAGAAATTTTCTTTCTATTTCGATCATGATTGTTAAGAATAAAATGTAATTTTATGCCAAAATAAACGTTTTTATTTTACTAACTATTTAAAAGTAGATTTTTTTTCAAATGAAATTACGACATATGTTACGCTCACCTCATGGGGTTGAGGAATTATTTAATAAATATGTTATTGACGGGAAGGTTTATGCTACAGAGGATTTACTTTTTATTGTTGATTTAGTACATATTTTTAGACCTAAGAATAATAAAAAAATAAATAGAGTATCTATTGATGCGCTTTTAGCTTATCTAAAGACACATGAGATAGAAAGAATAGCCTTAATGGAATACTTAAAAGAGCTGTTATCTAATCGACACTTTAGTCGTATGGTATCAGATGCTGGTATACTACAAGATGCTGATTTCTTCGATGAGGTTAAAAAGAGACTATGGGCAAAGGTACTTCCTTATCAACCAGAGAAACAGACTTATGAATACGTTTTAAATCAGGTGTTCTATAAGCATACTGATGCTGAGTGGGTAGATATGATACCTGAGGAGCAGTTAATAGAATTGTTTACCTTATTAGACTTCAATACTATCTTCACTGAAGAGAAAGATGGAGGGGCTCTTAATGAATTATTAACTTCTATAGATATCATTACTCAACGTATGAGTGGTAGAGCGATGGAAAGTTCTATTATCAATATGGTACCTGAGTATTCTCATTTAGAAAGTCCTTTTAGAGCTTTAGAACAAGAGTTTTCTATTGTACTGCAGAGCTTTCATAAAGGAGAAATGAGGTTCTTGTTAGAGAATGATATTAACTATAAGCAAATAGTGGTGTTGCATAAGCAATGTCAGGAATTTGTAAACCAAGCTTTCAAGAATAGTTCTAAGTATGGTATCTCTATGAAAGTGAATCAGAGTTTGCTTAGACTGAGACAACAGCTAGCTAGGGTGAATGTACTTATATCTGTATTAGTGATGCCAGAAGGTTCCTTACTAGAGAAAAGACAGAATACTTTAAAATTAGCTCGTAAGCTGATAGAGTACAACTGTTATAAGTATAATGTAACAGGGTTAATAAAAGAGAGTACGCAGTTGATTTCTTATGAAATTACTCAACATACCGCAAAGACTGGAGAACACTATATAACCAATACAGGAAAAGAGTATTGGCATATGTTTAAAGGAGCGATGGGAGGAGGTATTATTGTTGGGTTTATGTGTATACTTAAGGTATTTGCTCATGAGACTGATGTTAGTGGCTTTGGGCATGCAATGCTTTACAGTTTAAACTATGCATTAGGATTCTGTGTGATCTATCTATTAGGTTTTACTTTAGCTACAAAACAACCTGCAATGACTGCAGCTACGATTATTAAAGCAATAGAAGATGGTCGTAAGCAACATATGGATGATGCGGATAAACATATTGGCTTTGCTAAGTTGTTTGCTCGTTTATTTAGATCACAGTTTATCGCTTTTATTGGTAACGTTATATTAGCATTCCCTATGGCTATGTTATTAGTTTGGGGAATTGATATGTTATTTGATGTGAATATAGCAGAGCATGATTGGTCAAAAATGCTAGTTGATGCTGACCCTATCGAATCTAGAGCATTATTCCATGCTGGTATTGCTGGTATCTTCTTGTTTTTATCAGGTATTATCTCTGGTAATGTATCAAATAGAAATAAGCACAACAAAGTGTTTTATAGAATCCAAGAACATCCATGGTTAAAAAGAAATATAGGTGTTGCTAGTACAACTAAATTGGCAAACTGGGTAGATATTAAGTGGCCAGGTATTGCTTCTAATATTTGCTTTGGTTTCTTTATGGGTACTTGTGGTGCTATTGGAGTATTCTTAGGACTTGGAATAGATATACGACATATTACTTTTGTAAGTGGTAATATCGCATTAGGACTTTATGGTTCTGGATTTGATGCTCCTGTAAATATGCTTGTTTGGGCTTTTGTAGGGATGTGGTTAATAGGGTTAATGAACTTCTTAGTGAGTTTCTCTTTATCTCTATTCTTAGCATTCAGATCTCGTAATATACCTCTTAAGGAAACTAAGGATTTGATGAGAGCCACTTGGAAACACTTTAAGAGCTTTCCGATGGAGTTCTTTTTACCAACTTCAAGTGTAGTTGTTGATAAAACTGTACAACAGGCAAATGATAAGAAGGAAGATAAGGCAAAGTAATTAATTTGTATATATAAAATAAAAGAGGGGCTATTACATGTAATAGCCCCTCTTTTATTAATTGATATCATTAGAATCAGTCCCTGTTTTAGGTTGATTATGATGACTTCGAGTATTCTTTAAACTGTTTTTCAACATTTCTGATTGTTCTGCAAACTCTAATCTAGAGACATTGATGTAGTCTTCTAAATTATGTATGTTTTTGGCTAGCTTTCTGAGTGACGCTCTATCGCTTTTGATAAAAAGCTCACTTTGCATATTTGCTTCTTCATGGCTAAAGCCTAGTTTTTCGAGCATTACTCCCCCTACATATACAGCAGAGAAGAACGTCTCTCTATATACTTCTGTAAGACCGTCCTGTAAGTATTCATACGCATTCTTACGGTTCTTCGCTCTTACAATAACTTCTACATTCGGGAAGTTCTTACGAAGTACAGCTACTAATTGTTGATTTAGTTCGGGAGGATCCATTGCTGCAATAACGTAATCGGCTTGATCCACACCAATAGACTTAAGTATATTAATAGAAGTAGCATCTCCATAATAAACATTAAAGCCTAGCTTGCGTAAATGATCTACACGTTCTGCGTCATTATCAAGGACTAGTGTAGGTACATCATTGGCTTGTAATAGTCGTCCGATCGTATTTCCAAAGTCTCCGAATCCTGCAATTACAATTTTCTTTTCAGCAGTAATATGTGATAGATCGTCGTATTCTTGTTTTTCTGTAGTAGAAGGGCTTAATCCTAAGTAAGGAGCAATCCATTTCTCATTAAGAAGTAATAAGATAGGCGTCACTACCATAGACAAGGCTGTTGTAGCTAGTAAATAATCATACCACTGTTGGTTGATTAGATTAATTGTTTTTCCTAATGCCAAGATAACGAATGCAAATTCTCCAACTTGTGATAGTAAGATAGCAAATAGGAAGTTTTGATCTTTTGGGAACTTCTTCCACTTTCCAATAGCTAGTAAAACAATAGTTTTAATTGCCATAGTACCTACTAGTA
Organism: Myroides profundi; assembly: GCF_000833025.1. Classification (NCBI taxonomy): domain Bacteria; kingdom Pseudomonadati; phylum Bacteroidota; class Flavobacteriia; order Flavobacteriales; family Flavobacteriaceae; genus Myroides; species Myroides profundi. Next base: position 3,946,992 of record NZ_CP010817.1, on the reverse strand, counting down.
AGCTAGCGATGATAAGTGGTTCATTAATTATGATCTGGAAGTTGATAGTAGAACCTACTGCAATAAAGAAGATACCTAAGAGGAGGGCTTTAAAGGGTTCTATATCACTTTCTAGCTGATGCTTATATGGGTTATTCGCTAGTACTACCCCTGCGATAAACGCTCCTAGAGCAGGTGATAAACCTACCATCTGCATTAATAGTGATACTCCAATCACTAGTAATAAAGCAGAAGCAGTATAGATTTCTCTAATCTGTAAACGACCTACTGATTTAAATAAAGGGTTTACAATGTAATTACCTACTAAGAAGATAATAGAGATAGCTCCAAGGATAGCTAGTGTTTTCATAAAAACAGGTGCTCCATCTAACCAACTATTCGCTTCAGTAGAAATAGGTGTCTTAGTCGAAACGGCTAGTAGTGGAATAATAGCCATCATCGGGATAACCATAATATCTTGGAAGAGAAGTACGGCAAAACTTGATTTACCTGCATTGGATTGGTTTAATCCCCGCTCAGATATGGTCTGTAAGATAATCGCGGTAGATGACATGGTGATTACAAATCCCATAGTCAAAGAGGTTCCGATACTTAAACCAACACCCCAATGGGCAATGGCTGCGACGATAGCCGTAGTTCCTACTGCCTGGGCGGTACCAAGTCCAATAATCTCATTTTTAATTTTCCAAAACTCTTTAGGGTCTAGTTCTAACCCCACAAGGAACAGCATCATCACAACACCGAATTCGGTAGCATGCATGATGTCAGCACTGTCATTTCCAACAAACTTTAGTACAAAAGGGCCAATTAAAACACCTGCAAAAAGATATCCTAATACAGACCCCATTCCTAATTTCTTAGAAATTAGAACACATACAACAGCTGCAAATAGAAAGACAAATGCTTGTGCCAAAAAATCATTCATTACGTATAGCTATTTTTTTAGTTAATCAATAATGATATAATTATCATTATATGTTTTCATAGTTCTTACAAAATTAAAAAAAGAGAATAGGATTATTAAGAATATATTTAAAAAAAAGAAGATTATTTTTGTACTAGACGTTTTTTAGGTCTGAATAGATAATTAGTTGATTAGATGAATCGTAAGATTATACATGTCGATATGGATGCTTTCTATGCTTCTGTAGAGCAATTAGACTTTCCTGAACTAAGAGGAAAGGCACTAGCTGTGGGTGGTAGTGAAGAAAGAGGTGTTATCGCGGCAGCTAGTTATGAAGCTAGGAAATATGGAGTGCGTAGTGCAATGAGTGCGATGATGGCAAAGAAAAATTGTCCTCATCTTATTTTTGTCAAACCTCGATTTGAAAGATATAAGGAAGTTTCTCGGATTATACGTTCTGTTTTTTATGAATACACTGATCTTGTAGAGCCTTTAGCATTAGATGAAGCTTTCTTAGACGTAACAGAGAATAAGATAGGATGTCTTAGTGCTACACTTATAGCTCATGAGATTAGGATGAAGATATTAGAACGAACAGGCTTAACAGCTTCGGCAGGTATTTCTATTAATAAGTTCTTGGCGAAAATAGCAAGTGATTATAATAAACCTAATGGACAGAAAACAATAGAACCTGATGAGGTGATTAGTTTCTTAGAAGAATTAGAGATAAAGAAGTTCTTTGGGATTGGGAAAAAGACTGCGGATAGGATGTATCATTTGGGGATTTTTACAGGTAAAGATTTAAAGGCAAAGTCAGTAGAGTTCTTAACAGAGCATTTCGGAAAGGCAGGACAAATATATTATGATATTGTAAGAGGACTTAGTAATTCTCCTGTAAGGCCTAATCGAACTATAAAATCAGTAGGAACAGAACGGACGTTCGATGAGAATCTTTCTTCTGAAGTTTTTATTGAGACAAAGCTTGATATATTAGTAGAAGAGCTCAGTTTGCGTTTAAAGAAACAAAGTCTAGGAGGTAAAACGATTACGTTGAAGATTAAGTACTCTGATTTTGTACAACAAACACGTAGTACTACCGTTCCTTATTTTGTATCAGATAAAGAGATTATTCTTGATTTAGCGAAGGTGTTATTATATCAAGAAAAACTAAAGGATTCAGTCCGATTAATAGGTGTGTCTCTTTCTAATCTTAACACAGATGAAAAGAAGAAGCCTATAGCAGTACAATTAAGTTTTGATTTTTAATTTTGTATATATCTGAGAGGTACTTTAGTATTTTGAAGATCGTAATTTTAATGTGTTTAAAAGAATGATAAAACCAGCATATTTAAAGAAAGGTGATAAAGTAGCTATTGTGTGTACTGCGAGAAAGTTTAGTCATGAAGAAGCGAAACAAGCAATCGCTCTGTTAGAATCATGGGGACTCGAAGTAGTATTAGGAGATACTATAGGTTTAGATAATTATCAACTAGGAGGAACAGATCAACAAAGGGCAAATGACCTTACAAAACAACTAAAAGATCCTAGTATAAAAGCGATATGGTGTGCTAGAGGTGGATATGGTACAGTGCGTATTATTGATGATATTGACTTTAGTGGTTTTGTTGATAATCCGAAGTGGGTAATAGGTTTTAGTGATGTTACTGTATTACATAGTCATATTCATAATCTAGGAGTAGAGACTATTCATGGACTTATGGCTTTTAGTGTAGAGAAGTCTTTAGTAGAGTCTAGAGATTCGTTATATAAAGCTTTATTTGGACAAGAACTTATTTATGAGATAGAAAGTGATAGTAGTAATAGATTGGGTATTGCAGAAGGGCAGATAGTAGGAGGAAACTTATCTATATTATATAGTCTTTTAGGCTCTAAGTCTTCAGTTGATACAAAAGGGAAAGTATTATTCATAGAAGATCTAGATGAATATTTATATCATATTGATCGTATGATGCATAATCTAAAGCGAAATGGTATGCTTGAAGGACTTGCTGGTTTAGTTGTTGGAGGGATGACAGATATGCATGATAACGCAATACCTTTTGGTTATGATGCAAAACAAATTATACTATCTATAACAGCAGAGTATGACTATCCTATTGTTTTTGACTTTCCTGCAGGACATGGAGTTAGCAATTTAGCATTAAACTTAGGAAGTCAGATTCATTTAGAAGTTAATTCAGAGAAGACTCAATTAAAGTTTATATAATATGGCTAAAAATCATGAGGTAGGTAAAGAGGGAGAGACTGCTGCTGTCGATTTTTTGATTAAACGAGGGTATGAGATTCTCGCTAGAAATTATTTTGCTGAGAAAACAGAATTAGATATTGTAGCCCTAAAGGATAATATTCTTGTTTTTGTTGAGGTCAAGACGAGAAGCTCTTTTGATTTTGGTACCCCTCAAGATTTTGTAAATAATCGGAAGATAAAATTATTGATTAAAGCCGCTAATCTGTTTATTACCGAATTTGAAAGAGAAGAAGAAGTTCGTTTTGATATTATCGGTATCCATAAGAAAGGAGACGTCTTTGATATAGAACATATAGAGGATGCTTTCTATTTTTTTTAAATACTATTAATGATAATTTCCTAAAAAATTCCCTGTTTTATAAGACCGAAATATAGGTTTTGTAAGGATTATACTCATTTGGTATAGAGTTATTTAAAAAAAGTCTTAATAAGGTTTGTTTCTTATTTAGAATCATTTTATTTTTGCACTTGTTAAATGAGTCTAAATAACATAATAAAGTATGAGATTAATCAATACTCTTTTGTTTACTATTGGTGGGGTAATAGTAAGTATAGCACAAACGTCGACAATTAAAGGACGTGTTGTGGATGAAACTAATAAACCAATTCCTTTTGCAACAGTTTTTGTAGGGGAAGGAAATGTGGCTACACAAGCTGGTGAGAATGGAGAGTTTAAACTTATTGATGTACCTAGAGGTAAAGCTTTAGTAAAAGTGTCTTCAGTTGGTTTTGTTGATGCTCAACGTGAATTAAATGTTGCAAAAACGGATGAAGTACTTAACTTCGTTCTATCTTCAGATAGTCAGTTAAATAATATTACTGTTTATGGTAGAAGTAATAAGGATGTAAAAAAACTACAATATTTAACTAGACTTCCATTAGGATTACAAGACCAAGTTCAGTCTATTAGTATTGTATCAGGACATATTATTAAAGAACAAGGGGCATTAACTATTACTGACGCTGCACGTAACGTAGCTGGTGTGGTACAGTTCTCTAACTATGGTGGGCCTGCTGAGAGTATGTCTATTCGTGGATTTAGAGGTACTCCTGTATTACGTAATGGTGTAGGTATGGACTCTGACTTTAGAACAGCATCAGCTATGGCTGATATGCAAGGAGTAGAAAGTGTTGAGGTAATAAAAGGATCAGCAGCTGTATTACAAGGAATTGGTAATGGTCTTGGAGCTGCGGGTGGTGTTATTAACTTAGTTACTAAAACACCTAATTTTCAAAATAAAAGAGAAGTTAGCTTTCGTACAGGAAGTTATGGACATGTGAGACCTGCTTTTGATCTTGAACAAGTATTAGATAAAAAAGAAACTGTATCATTCCGTTTGAACGCTGCTTATGAGAGAAATGATGGGTGGAGAACACATACTGGAAATGATCACTTTTATATTAACCCATCGTTAGCTTGGAAAATAGATGATAAAACCAAATTAACTGTTGAGATGGATTATTTATCTGGAGATTATACACCAGATAGAGGAACTGTAAATTTAGCACCTGATTATGTTGAAGCATTATATGAAATGCCTCACAATAAATTCTTAGGATTTAAAGGAGATAATCAGAGTATTAAAATGCAGAATTATGTTGCTCGTTTTGAAAGAAAACTTACAGATAAGTTGACATTCAGAACTTCATATACTGCTTCTATTTATAATGAAGATAGTCGTACTACAAGTGTTGGTACAGTGAAGAAAAAGAATGATATTACTGATTGGAATGACTTCCAGAATATTAGACGTACTGTGTCTAGAGGTGAGACAGGTGATTATAACTCAGTATTCCAAGCTGATTTAGTTGGAAAAGATATCTTTACAGGAGTTCTTAAACATACATTCCAAATAGGGTTTGACTATAGACAGACAAAAACGAATAGCGGAAGTGTAACAGGGCAAGTATGGGGGAAAGACAAAAATGGTAATCCTGCTTTAGTAAATTATACTAATGATATAAATGTTTTAGGACCGATTGACAATACATTCCCAGAGGACATTATCTTTGGTGATATTAATAAAACTAGAACGATGAGTCCAACTATTGGATTTATGGTACAAGATTATGTTGCAATTGGTGATAAATTAAGTGCAATGTTAGGAGTGCGTTATAGTAGATTAAATGGAAGTACTACTGAGAATGCTACTATTGATCGTTGGAACCCTATCTTTGGTTTAATTTATAAACCTGTTGAAAATGTTAGTGCTTTTGCTTCTTATACTACAACTTCAAGCTTAAGACAATCTAATAAACTTATTCATGGAGGAGGTACAGCAGGTGCTTCTGATACAAAACAATATGAGTTTGGATTTAAATCTAATTGGTTAAATGATCGTTTAGGATTTAACTTTAGTTACTTCTTTATTAACCAAGATAATTTATTAGCTCCTTATATTGATCCTATTACTAATGAACAATCGAAAACTGAAAGTATCTTAGTAGGTAGTTTAAAACGTAATGGTTTTGAAGTAGAAGTTAATGGAAAGATTACTAATAACTTAGAAGTAATGTTAGGGTACGCATATTTAGATGCTAGATATAAAGATAGTCCTAACTATGTAGATGGATCAGCTCCAATGAATGCACCTCATAATGTAGCTAATGGATGGGTTAATTACAAGTTCGATCAAGGAACATTAAATGGACTCTCATTAGGATTAGGAGTTTACTATGTAGGTAGTAGACCGGTTAATGAATTTACAATGACACCTGATGGACATGGTTCAAATGTAAATAAACGTCCATTTGATATGCCAAGTTATATCACAGCTAATGGACAGATATCTTATACATATAAGAATGCTACTTTAGGAGTTTATATGAATAATATATTTAATGAGTTAGGTTACACTTCATATTATAGAGGAGGATACATCAATGAGATTGCACCTAGAAATTTTGCAGCTCAATTAACTTATAGATTCTAATTATAACAGTTGAATTAGTAAACAAAAACACGACTTTACTCGCAGAGTAGAGTCGTGTTTTGTGATTATAGACCTTTTTATGAAGACAAAAAAGAAGAGCACCTTTCGAAAATTAATGAACGACTTACATTTATGGCTTGGTATAGCTAGTTCATTAATACTATTTGTGGTATGTCTAACAGGGACAATCTATACTTTTAAAAGTGAGATTCAGAAACTGTTAGCACCAGACATGTATAAGTTGACTGTTGTTAAGGATGAGGTATTACCTATTGATGAGATGAAGACTTATGTTGAATCCACTTTTCAAGGAACAGTACAACGTGTAAGTATAACCCATAAGAAGGATGCTCCTTATGTATTTTCTGTAAGTTTTGCAGAGAAAGAGAAGAAGAACGAAACGGTATATCTTAATCCATATACAAATGAAGTTGTAGGCAGTGGTAAAGGACCTGCAGACGAATTTTTTATGACTGTATTTAAGTTACACAGATGGTTATTATTAGAGAGTGAGATAGGGCGTCCTATAGTTGGAATAGCGACTATTATTTTTGTGTTTTTGTCTGTTTCGGGATTGATTCTTTGGTTGCCAAAGAAAATAAAAGGAAGGAAGAGCTTTAAACCTGGCTTTAAGATTAAGTTTAATGCAAATTGGAAACGTATTAATCACGACTTACATAATACACTTGGTTTTTATACTCTTATTATTGTGTTGATTATGTCTTTGACAGGATTGTGTTGGTCTTTCGAGTGGTATAGAGATGGGTTGAGTAAAGTGTTAGGGACAAAGGTATTCGGTGGGCGCAACGAGGTCAAACCTGAATCAGTTATTCAAGATGATAAAACGATTAGCCTAGCTCAAGCAATCGATATTGCAAATAAAGAACTTCCTTTTATGGCGAGAACTATTACGATATCTATTCCTAAAGATTCTGTAGGGAGCTATGAAATAAACAAGAATGACTTAGCACGTTTTAATGAGACTGTGACTGACAGAGTGTTTATAGATCAGTATTCAGGTGATATCATTAAACAAGATCTGTTTAATGATAAGAGTGTAGGAGAGAAGATAGCTAGTTCTATTCGTGCTCTACACTTTGGAGATATTTATGGAATGTTTTCTAAAGTTATTTACTTCATTGTCTGTTTGATAGCTACAAGTTTACCGATAACAGGTATTTTTATCTGGATAAATAAGATGAAGAAGGGTACTTCTAATAAAGTATAACATTTCTTTATAATTCAGATGTTTTTATGTTTAATAAAAAATGTAACTTTGCTTTATAACCTAATTTTAGATTTATATTATGTATCCAGAAGAAATAGTAAAACCGATGCGTCAAGAATTAGTTGATGCAGGATTTGAATCATTACATACAGGAGCTGATGTAGAAGCAGCTTTACAAAAAGAAGGGACTACATTAGTAGTTGTAAACTCAGTATGTGGATGTGCTGCACGTAATGCACGTCCAGCAGCAGTAATGAGTTTAGGAGGAGAGAAAAAACCTACTAATGTGATCACTGTATTCGCAGGAGTAGATAAAGAGGCAGTAGATGTTGCTCGTCAGCACATGTTCCCATTCCCTCCGTCATCTCCTTCTATGGCTTTGTTTAAAAATGGTGAATTAGTTCACATGTTAGAGAGACATCACATTGAAGGAAATACTGCTGATGCTATAGCAGAGAACTTAATGGATGCTTATAAAGAATTTTGTTAAGAATCAAGACCACCTTTTGGTGGTCTTTTTTTTGTCCTTTCTTCACTATTATAGTGTTAATTGATTCTGTCTAATTTGTTTATAAATAACTTTTAAGAGAATACTTTTAATACAAATTCCTATATATAATACCTTATATAAGAGTTAATTTGCGAGGTATGTTTATTGTTGTATATATGTTTAAGTGTATATTTGCGATAAACTAATCGATTAATGCAAAAAATAATATCATATCCTATATCTATACTATTTGTGATTATTATGCTAATAGTATTATGTGTATTTCACGCATTACAGTGGATTGCATTCAACCTGTTTGGATATAAAGCTCATAACGTTACTGTTAATGGACTTGTATGGTGGCTAATGGCTTGTACAGGTATCCTGGGTACAAGTTATAAGTTCCGTCAAGAAGAAGAACTTCCTACAGATCGTCCGATCATATTTGTTTCTAATCACCAGAGTATGTTTGATATTCCGATGATTATTTGGTTTTTTAGAAAGAATCACCCAAAGTTTGTTAGTAAGAAAGAACTAGGAAAAGGTTTCCCTAGTGTTTCATATAATCTTAACCATGGAGGTTCTGTATTAATAGACCGTAAGGATGCTAAGCAAGCATTAACAGCTATTAAAGGATTAGGACAATATATCACTAAGCATAACCGATCTGCAGTAATCTTCCCAGAAGGAACACGTAGTAGAGATGGTAAGCTGAAGAGATTCTCTGAGAATGGAGTTAAAATGCTTTGTAAGTTTGCACCTGATGCATTAGTTGTACCTTTGACTATTAATAATTCTTGGAAGATATTCCGTTTTGGAAACTTCCCTTATGGATTAGGAGCGAGAATAAGCTTATATGCTCATCAACCTTTTGCTGTGAAAGATTACTCTTTTGAGGAAATTATGCAGAGGTGTGAAGACAAGATTAAATCAAAAATAGAATAGAATAAATTTCTAAATATAAACTAGCCTTTTACTACTATCAAGCAAACTAAACCAAGAAGTAGTATAGAGGCATAAACATAACTGTATGTCTATAAAGAATGTTCGCCTAGAAGTAATGCAATTCTTAGAAAAGAATATTGATAGCTTCGTAGAGAGTTATCTGATCCCCGTAGAGAAAATATGGCAACCATCAGACCTATTACCAGATTCAGAAGGTGAAAACTTTTTGGAAGAAGTAAAGGAATTAAGAGAATACGCTAAAGAATTACCTTATGATTTTTGGGTTGTTTTAGTAGGTGATACAATCACTGAAGAGGCATTACCAACGTATGAATCATGGTTAATGGATGTAGAAGGAGTGAACCAAAAAGATGGTGAAGGTGGTAATGGATGGGCTAAATGGTTACGTCACTGGACTGGTGAAGAGAACCGTCACGGAGACCTTCTTAATAAGTACCTTTATTTATCTGGTAGAGTAGATATGAAAGAGATAGAGATTACTACTCATCACTTGATTAATGATGGTTTTGATCCAGGTACTGATAGAGACCCTTATAAGAACTTTGTATTTACGAGTTTCCAAGAGTTAGCGACTTATATTTCTCATAACCGTGTAGCTAAATTAGCGAAGCAGTATGGAGACCATAAGTTGTCTAAGATCTGTAGATTGATTGCAGGAGATGAGATGAGACATCACCATGCATATAGTGAGTTTGTTGACCGTATCTTTAAAGTAGATCCTAGCGAGATGTTATTAGCATTTGTGGATATGATGAAGAGAAAGATCACGATGCCAGCTAACTTAATCCGTGAATCAGGAGGTAAGATGGGAGATGCTTTTGAGCTATTCTCTGATTCTGCACAACGAATAGGTGTTTATACAGCGCATGATTATATTGATATTATGCAGAAATTAATTGACCGTTGGCAAGTAGCAGAGTTGAATAATCTTACTGATGACGCAGAGAAAGCAAGAGATTATTTAATGAAGTTACCAGCGCGTATGGCTAGAGTTGCTGACCGTATGACTATCGGTAAAGAAGAACACATATTTAAGTGGGTTAAGCCAGCCCTTATTAAATAATAAAACAATACAACACAATAGATATGGACAAGCGTATAGATCAAGTCATCCTTTATGTAAAGAAAGAGTTACAGCAAGCTGAGAGCGGTCACGACTGGTTCCACATTGAACGAGTTTATAAGAATGCTTTAAACATCGTAGAAGGAGAGGGAGAAGTGAATCTAGAAATAGTGAAGCTAATAGCTCTACTACACGATATAGCAGATAGTAAATTTCACAATGGAGATGAAACAGTAGGCCCAACGAAAGCTAGAGTATTACTAGAAAACTTAGGGTATGATGAAGATACTATTGAACATGTTGTAAAAGGAATTGAAAATATATCTTTTAAAGGAGGTAACTTTAATCAAGCTTTTCGTTCTAAAGAATTAGACATTGTACAAGACGCAGATCGATTAGATGCTATCGGTGCTATCGGTATCGCTAGAACATTTAATTACGGAGGGTATAAGAATAATTTGATTCATGACCCTAGTATTGATCCTAAGATTGGAATGTCTAAAGAAGAGTATAAGAAGAACGTAGGAACTACGATTAATCACTTCTATGAGAAACTACTTCGTTTAAAGGATTTAATGAATACCGAAACAGGAAAACAATTAGCAGAAGGAAGACATCGCTTTATGGAGTCTTTTCTTAGCCAGTTCTACGATGAGTGGGAGGGTAATGCTTAATACGTTTTATAAGAATAAGAAGAAGCCATTCGTAAGAATGGCTTTTTTTATGCCTTCTAAAGTGGTTATTTCTGATAGAAATCAAATAATAAAGCGTTTTTCTACACAATAGGTATTGTAAATTTATTTTTTTGTTAACTTTAGTTAAAATTATTAAACACGACTGAATATGCGTTTAGACTATGAGCATGAAAATCGACCACTAAAATCAAAGAGAAATTACCTTATTATTCTTTTTAATGTTATTACATTATTACTTCTTATCAACTATTTGCCTTATGAGCCACAAGTAAATAAAGGATTAGCTCTTTTAGTCTTTGTAGCTGTGTTATGGTTGACAGAAGCAATACATGTGACCACCACAGCCGTATTTGTACCTGTGCTTGCCATAGGACTCGGATTGACGGACACTAAGCCCGCTTTAGCCTCTTTTGCAGATCCTACTATATTTCTATTTTTAGGAGGTTTCGTATTAGCAGGAGCGCTGCATGTACAGAAACTAGATATGATTATAGCCAATAAGATTATGTACCTCGCTAAAGGAAGGTTGTCTTATGCTGTGTTTTATCTCTTTTTAGCTACAGCTGTATTATCGATGTGGATTAGCAATACTGCTACAGTAGCGATGATGTTGCCTCTAGTAATAGGAGTATTAGGTCAGTTAGATAAAGAGCAGTATAGAAGTACCTATGTATTTGTACTCTTAGGTATAGCATATAGCGCTAGTATTGGAGGGATGGGAACAGTAGTAGGTAGCCCACCTAATGCTATCGTAGCTTCTCAGTTAAATATTTCTTTTGCAGAATGGATGAAGATGGGAATTCCTATGGTCTTGATATTATTACCATTGATGATAGGGGTGATTTACTTTGTGTTCAAGCCTAAACTAGACTTTGAATTTAAAGCTGATACAGAGAGAATTCCAATGACTTCTGATAGATGGTTAACATTGGCTATATTTATTACTACAGCACTATGTTGGATCTTTAGTGATCAGTTAAATCCGTTAGTAGCTTCCTTAGTAGGCTTCGAAAGTAAGTTTAGTAATTTTGATACCTTTATTGCCTTAGCTGCCTTTATGTTGATCTGTGTGAGTCAGGTTTCTAAATGGAAAGAATTACAGCACAATGTAGATTGGGGAGTTCTTCTTTTATTTGGAGGAGGTTTGACTTTGAGTATGGTACTTAGAGATTCTGGTGCAAGTGAAGTTTTAGCAGACTTATTAGTATCAGTGATTAAGGATAGTAGTTATTTCACTATTGGGCTAGTAGTATCATTCTTTATTGTATTCTTGACAGAGTTTACTTCTAATACAGCTAGTGCTGCCTTGTTAGTTCCTTTGTTTATTACGATATCAGACCAGTTAGGCTTACCGCCATTAGGATTGTCTATGATTATAGGTCTAGGAGCTTCGTGTGCCTTTATGTTGCCTGTTGCTACCCCACCTAATGCCATTGTATTTGGTACAGGTGATATTCGTCAGAAGGATATGATGAAAGCCGGTTTTGTATTGAATATTATCTGTGCGGTATTAATTGCTATTATCGCGTATTTCTTTTGGTTACAATAACTAAATACAAGTTATATTATATAAAGTAAAAGGGCTGTTATCTTTTGATAACAGCCCTTTTATTATTTAGTCTCTCGTGATGAGATATGCCTTATTCTGTATTCTAGTATGGTTTTTCGTCTCTTCCTTCGTAGAAGTTAATAAAAGCTCTATTTACCACTCTATTTCCTCCTTTAGTAGGATACTCACCAGTGAAGTACCAGTCTCCTAAATTCTTAGGACAAGCGATATGCAAGTTCTCTACAGACTGGAATACGATCTTAACTTCAGACTTTATATTCACATCTTTTACCATTACAGCGATTTTATTAGATATCTCTTCATCTGTAAATGGCGCATAGATATCTTTCACATAGTTAATGACTTCACTATCTTGTAAATGCTCCTGTGCTTTAGACTTTTTATACACTTCATCCACGATATGATATAAGTTGCGCTCTTTTAATAACTCTATAGCCGCTTGGAAAGCGATTAATCCCTCTAGCTTAGCCATATCGATACCATAGCAGTCAGGGTATCTCACCTGTGGAGCAGCAGATACCACTACGATACGCTTAGGGTTAAGTCTATCTAGCATACGGATAATACTCTTTTTAAGTGTAGTACCACGTACGATACTATCATCGATGATCACTAAGTTATCAGTAGGTTTAATCACACCATAAGTCACATCGTATACGTGAGCTACTAAGTCATCACGACTACTGTCATCTGTGATGAATGTTCTCAGTTTAGCATCTTTTACAGCGATCTTCTCTGTTCTTAGTTTTACAGATAAGATCTCTTGTAACTTCGCTTCAGATAAGTCTTCTTTATTCTTTAGAATATCACTTATTTTACGTTGATTAAGGAAGTCTTGTGCTCCTTCTACCATCCCGAAGAATGATGTCTCAGAAGTATTCGGGATATAAGAGAACACAGAGTTATCCGTATCATCTCCTATCGCTTTTAATACCTCAGGGAAGATTAGCTTACCTAAATCTTTTCGCTCTTGGTATATATCTGCATCATTTCCTCTAGAGAAATATACTCTCTCAAAAGAACATGCTTTAAGAGGAAGTGGCTCTAAGATTTGTTCAAATTTTACTGAAGCATCTTTGCGGATAATAATAGCCTTACCAGGATCTAATTCTTTAATCTCTTCAAAAGGAACATTGAATGCAGTCTGTATCACAGGTCTTTCACTAGCTACTACCACGATCTCATCATTCTCGAAGTAGAATGCAGGACGTATACCAGCAGGATCACGTAATACGAATGTATCACCATGTCCGATCATACCAGCCATCGCAAAACCTCCATCCCAGTTCTTAGAAGCACGGCGTAAGATACGCGCTACATCTAGACGTTCTCCGATTAGTGGAGACGCTTTCTTTTTAGTATATCCTTCTTGTTTTATTTTATAGTATAAGTCATTTACTTCATCATCTAAGAAGTGTCCTATCTTCTCCATTACTGTAATGGTATCAGACATTTCTTTAGGATGCTGACCTAGTTCTACTAAGTCTTGGAATAAATCACGTACGTTAGTCAGGTTGAAGTTACCCGCTACGATTAGGTTTCTGTGCATCCAGTTATTCTGGCGCAAGAATGGGTGAACACTCTCGATATTGTTCTTTCCGAATGTTCCATATCTTACGTGACCTAAGAAAACTTCTCCTAGATAAGGAATATGTTTTTTCTGAAGATCTACGTTGTTTTGGTATTCAGGGTGTGCTTCCATCTCTTCATTGATACGCTCATTGATCTGCATGAAGATATCCTGAATAGGTTGTGCTTTGTTTGAACGAACACGACTAATGTATCGCTCCCCAGGTTCCATATCAAGTTTAATACTTGCTAGTCCAGCTCCATCTTGTCCTCGGTTGTGCTGTTTTTCTAGTAATAGATACATCTTTTGTATCGGGTAGAAAGCACTTCCATACTTCTCTTTGTAGTAGGATAACGGTTTTTTTAGTCTTAGAACCGCTATACCGCATTCGTGTTTTAAAGCGTCGCTCATGTTAGTTGTGTGTTGTTGTTGTTGAATAAAAAAAGCCCCATAACGAGGCTTATAATTTTACATTATTGTTTTAATTCGATATCGAATTGAGTTAACATTTTAAATTGTTGTAGTCTTCCCACCACTTCTTTGTCGTTTAATTTTTCCATCCTTGATGTTCCAAATTCTTCTACACAGAATGATGCAAGATTAGAGCCATATATAATAGCGTTCTTCATATTTCTGAACGAAACATTGCTGCTCTGTGTCAAATAACCTGTAAAACCACCTGCAAAAGTATCTCCAGCTCCTGTCGGATCGAACACTTCTTTTAACGGTAATGCAGGTGCGAAAAATACGTCTTTATCTTCAAATAATAAAGCACCATGTTCACCTTTTTTAATAACAACGTATTTTGGTCCCATAGTATGAATAACTTCAGCAGCCTTCACTAGAGAATACTCTCCAGATAGCTGACGTGCTTCTTCATCATTGATAGTGATAACATCGATTCTTTTTAGCACTTCCTTTAATTCATCTAGCGCACAATTCATCCAAAAATTCATGGTGTCTAGAACGATAAGTTTAGGCTTAGCGGTTAATTGATCTAATACTTTGATCTGAATGTTTGGGTGTAGATTACCTAGCATTACTACATCAGATTCTTTAAAATCTTCTGGTACGATAGGATTAAAATCAGCCAATACATTAAGTTGTGTATCTAAAGTATCTCTAGAGTTTAGATCATTATGGTATCTACCACTCCAGAAGAAGGTTTTTCCTTCTTTTACTACTTCTATTCCAGTAGTATCGATGTTTCTACTATTTAAAAGATCCAAGTGTTCTTGTGGGAAATCATTTCCAACCACAGACACTATAGCAGATTTAATATTAAAGTGTGAGGCAGACAATCCGATGTATGTCGCTGCACCACCTAATATCTTGTCTGTTTTTCCGAATGGAGTTTCTATTTCATCAAAGGCCACCGTCCCCACTATCAGTAATTTATTCATATTTTTTGCAAAGAAATAAGCTACAAATATATGGCAATACTCTTTTTACTACCAAATTTAAAAGCTATAATTAACTATTTTGCTAACACTGAGTGTTTTAGTATAGATTGTTGTTTTTAATGCAATTATCTAGTACTTAGTCAGTATTATTCTATAAAAAGATGATGTCGTCATCTTTATCACATGCTGTTATTTAACACAGAATTAAATAATTATAAAGTCTTTTCTCTGAAGCTTCTCTGGCTTCTTTTTTAGAAACTACCCGATGCATAATACAGCATACACAGGAGTCTATACACTAGCTTAAAGATAGTGAAATAATCATAAAGATAGCTATGTAGAAGCTTCTAAAAAGCGCCTTCTTCAAGAGTGCCACAACACCTCTTCAATATTCCTTCAAGAAAAGCTTTGTCAGCTAGAGTAATCTTGGAGAAATGTTGAAGAAGTGTTGAAGGAAATGCTTCTATTGCTTATAAATACTAAGGTTAGAGTGTGTTAAGGTTTATTGAGTGATTTGAGTTGGGTTGAATTAATTTATTGATAATTAGTGATTTGTGTTTGTTTTCTCAATAAATTAGGTATAAAAAAGAGTACTGTTTTTTCTGCTAAAAGAGGGTAAATATCCCCTAATCTCATCAAAAAATAGAAATAAGGTGTTGTAGTTAGCCTTTTATAGGTCTAGAAAGTGTTTTTTAAGGGGATAGAATAGAAAAAAGGGAAATGTTTTTTAGATTTACGATAACGAACTAACTAATAA
The DNA here is from genome assembly GCF_000833025.1 of Myroides profundi. Taxonomy (NCBI): domain Bacteria; kingdom Pseudomonadati; phylum Bacteroidota; class Flavobacteriia; order Flavobacteriales; family Flavobacteriaceae; genus Myroides; species Myroides profundi. The sequence continues at coordinate 3,931,144 of NZ_CP010817.1, read as the reverse complement.
TCTTATTAATTATGAAAAAGAGCTTAATGCTTTTAATGGTGTGTGCTATGGGAACTCTCGCTAGTGCTCAGTTGCGTATTCCTTTTAGACTGACTAAGTACAATAATCTAATACTGAAGACAGTCGTGAATCAGAAGGATAGCCTAGACCTGATGTTTCAGGTGGCGATGGACGATGGCGCTATCTCGCCTGTGCGTATGAATAAGGTAGAACATATCCTATTCGATAAAGAAGATTATAGCGCTTCTAATACAGTAGAGATTAGTGGGTATGTGTGGGATGGTATTTCTTTTGTAGATAATCAGTATAGTGGATTAGAGTCAGATGGTAAGATCGGTATGGCGTTGTTTAAAGATAGTGTATTAGAGATAAATTATGATAAGGAAGAATTAGTCTCTTATACGAGTATGCCTAGTGTAGAAGGGTACCAGTCTGTTTCTGTTCATTATCGAAACGGTGCGATGTTTATCGATATGCTGAGTGAGATAGCTGGGCAGGAGTATGTACATCCTTTTTATCTTCAGTCTGGTTATTCGGGAGGGATACTATACGATGACAAGTTTGTGGAGGAGAATAGATTAAAAGACAAATTAGTTACTATAGATCATAAAGAATTAAAGAACTCAGCAGGCAAAAGTGTGATCACGAATACTGCTGAGGTGAGTAAAGTGAGTTTGGGTAGTGCTGAACTACAGCAGGTGAGAGTGGCGTACTTCTCAGGAGAATTAAAGAATCAACCTTTTAGTCTGTTTGGAGCAGATATGATGAAACGTTTTAATTGGATTATTAATGCTGATAGAACTAGGGCTTGGATAAAGCCGAGTAAGCATTATAAGGATGAATTTATAAAACTATAGAAGAGTTATGAGAGGGGTAAGTATAGTGTGGTTCATATTTTTTTTTCTTGTGCCTTCTTTAGTGTCAGCACAGGGATCACATATTATAAAAGAACCTATCGTATTATTAATGAATGCAGCAGCAGGAGAGAAAGAAGTAAGAGACGCTAAACAGCTTAGATTTATTGGTAATCCGATACGAGAGGATGGTCTGCTTAAGGAATTTCAAGTGAAAGTATATGAAAACAGTGGTGTATACTATGTGTTTAATTTCTCTGTTGTAGCGTCAGGCGTGGTATTAGATACGAAGGCAATGGGGCAGGAGATGTCGATTAGTGAGTTTTTTAAATTCGCTGAGTTAAAAGCTACTCAACATAATAAAGCTAATAAAAAAGTAGGTAGACCTTATTTCTCTTTGGCATCTGATTTGATATTTGAAAGTGTAATTCTTAAAGAAGCTAAAGAAGATGGTACATCAGTTTATTATACAACTGAGAATAAGAACAGAAGTGGAATACTTTGTTACAGAGAGGTTTAATAAAATGATTAAGAAGAGAGATAAATAGTATGAGGGAATTGACTTTAGAGAATGTGATATCTTTTTTGAATACTGATACGAGTCGACAAGAAAAGGTGATTACTGAGAACAGTGATATTGCTTATAATTTTGGATACGGTCTTGATATTGATGATTTACTTATTTCGCTAGAAGATGAGTTTGGGGTGAGTTTTGAATATTTTGAATTTGACCGTTATTTTTATCCCGAAGGCTTTGAATATAGTTTAAAGGGATGTGTGATGATGATGGTTAATGGGGTTTTGTTACCTTTTAATATTGTAACGGCTATTTTAAGATGGGTATTTAATGTTCCAGAGCAGTATAAGCCTGATCCTAATAAGGAACTGTGTACGCCTAGAATACTTTATGAGTATATGATTAAGAATAAAAAGAGGGGGTAGTCTGTTTTGCAATCATTAATATGTTTATTTTTGTTAAAAAAATATAATTAATGAAAAAAGAATACTTTATCTCTATTAATGGCGAAAGTCAGGGGCCATATCAGTTCTCTGAGTTAGGACAGTTTATAATCTCTCCAACTACGCTAATCTGGCATAGTGAATTGCATGATTGGACAGAAGCAAGATTTTTACGAGAGTTTGAGGTGTACCTTCAGAGACCGATGTATAGCACGCCAAATTATGGGTATAATCAAAATGTTAGTTTGGTTTATACTAGGGATAATCAATATGTGATTTTAACTACGCCTACAGAACGAATACACTATCGATACGCTGACTTTGGAGAGCGTTTTGTGGCAGGGTTATTAGATGGTTTGATTCTTTTGATACCGAGCCTCTTTTTTCCATTTATAGCTGGGTGGCTCTATTTTTCTTTAATGCAGAGTAACGATGGGCAAGCGACTATAGGGCAAAAGACGATGAAGATCATGTTGCTTGACTGTCAGGGACAGCGAGTGACTTTTGGTCAGGCTACAGGGCGATTTTTTGCTAGATTCCTATCTGGTTTTATATTCTGTATTGGATATTTTATGTTTTTCTGGTCAGATAAGAAGCAGACTTTACACGATAATCTGGCGGAGACTCTAGTAGTAACAGAGATTCGCAGAGAGAGGCTGTAAGCACAAAGGGTATAAATCAATAACTATAATGCTAAATTAAAAGGAATAAGATGAATGAGTTTTCTAATGATAATAAACAACTAATCCATAATGTGACGAATATTGTTGGGCTTTCTCCGAGTGTAGATACATTTCATAATCACGAACATGCTGTGCGTATAGATGTACTAAAGTGTCAATATCCTTTAAATAAAGATATTGATATTTACTGTACTGTTGGGGTGTCGGATAGTGAGAACCTTATAGAGATGAGGGATGGTAGTCTGGTGAATATACCTGTGGAGATACTAATGGAGGGGAATGTGAATTCTGATAAGTGGTATTCTATCATTTTGGCAGCAGGCTTTAGTATAAAAGTGGATAAAAATCCATGTCAACCCTATACTGTATTTAAAGATCTCATTAGAACTTATATAAAAGATACTCATTTACCTCACTTATTATTTGTTCACCCGTATTTATGGGAAGATAGGTTAGGTCAAATGGAATTAGAAGATAAGACAGTATATTTTTTACTAGCTGTACCAATATCAGATAATGAATTAGCATACTTCACAGAATATGGAGCTAGTGAGTTATGCGATAGGTTATTTAGTAGTGACTTAGATTTTTCGGATATAGAGAGACCTTCTCTTATGTAGTATAACGACAAAGAGCATCCCTTAAAAAGATGCTCTTTGTTGTTCTATTAATTTTCTTCAGACTCGTAATACTCGTCTATTAATAATTTAGTTCCTGTTGCTGCTTTTACTGCAAGGACGTCACATCGTTCGTTCATAGGGTGGTTGTTATGTCCTTTTACCCATTTAAACTGGACGTTGTGTTTGCGGTATACTTTTAAAAAGCGTTGCCATAAGTCGGGGTTCTTTTTGTCTTTAAAGGCTTTTTTCTCCCATCCGAATACCCATCTCTTTTCTACAGCGTCTACCACATATTTAGAGTCCGATACGACTAGGACATTAGTGCCTTCGTTCTTTAGCATTTCTAAGCCTACGATCACCGCTAGTAGTTCCATGCGGTTATTGGTAGTTTTGCGATATCCTTGGGATGCTTCTTTATAGACATTATGACCTGCCCACTCTAGTATCAGTCCGTATCCACCAGGACCAGGGTTACCTCTAGAGGAGCCATCGGTATATAGTATTACTTGTGGCAAATTCATTTATAATATTAAAATAGTAGTTTCTCGATTACTTGTGGGAAGTGTAGGTGTTCTAGTTTAAGTACAGCTGCGCCTACTTCTTCTGGTGTATAGGAAGGTTCTATCGGAGTAGAAGCTTGGAATATAACAGCTCCTTCATCGTAGTTTTCGTTTACATAGTGAATAGTGATTCCAGACTCTTTTTCTTTATTTTCTACGACTGCAGTGTGTACGTGATGACCATACATTCCCTTACCGCCATATTTCGGCAATAATGCTGGATGTATATTAATTACTTTATTCGGATATTTTTTAACAAGGTCATCGGGAAATTTCCATAAGAAACCTGCTAATACAATTAAATCAGGTTGAAATTGTTCTAATTTTTGAGATACAACACCATCATTTAGCATATTTCTGTCAAAAATCAGAACTGGAAGATTTCTTTTTTCAGCTTTTTCTATTACCTTAGCATTTTGGTTGTTAACCAATATAAGGTATTGATTAGAAATAGACTTGCTTTCAAAGTAGTTGATAATGTTTTCTACATTAGTCCCTGAACCAGAGGCGAATAGAGCTATATTTTTCATGTAGTTAGTTGTGTTATGAAGTTGAAAGTACAATAAATAAGTACAAAAAAAAGAATAATAACTGACAATAAATAGAAAAATAGCGATAAGTATTAATAATTTTTATAATTTCGCACCGACAATTAACATGGAAAATCAGGATTTAAAATAAAGTTTTTTATTTTTGCCTACGAAATTAAATTTAAAATTAAAGATTATGTCAGACATTGCATCAAGAGTAAAAGCGATTATCGTTGACAAATTAGGTGTTGACGAGAACGAAGTTGTAGCAGAAGCAAGCTTCACTAATGATTTAGGAGCTGATTCACTAGACACTGTTGAGCTTATCATGGAGTTCGAAAAAGAATTCGATATTCAAATTCCAGATGACCAAGCTGAAAACATTGCTACAGTTGGACAAGCTATCTCTTACATAGAAGAAGCTAAAAAGTAATAACTATATCCCGCGTGTTTATTCCATAAACATGCGGGTGTTATTATTTTTTTGAAAATGACTGATTTTTAGAAGAAACAAAAAAGGACAGATTGGCAACAATCTAACATATACAATCAAACAAACACCCCAATGTTTCCTTTTTTTACAAAAGTGAAGATTGGGATTTTTTTTTATAGTACAAACCATATAAGTTATTTTATGAAATTAAAGCGAGTTGTTGTAACCGGTTTAGGTGCCCTTACGCCAATTGGAAATAATATTCAAGAGTATTGGAACAACCTAATTAATGGAGTAAGCGGAGCTGCACCCATTACATATTTTGACGCTACCAATTTCAAAACTCAGTTTGCGTGCGAAGTAAAGAATTTTAACGTAGAGGATTTTATCGAGAGAAAAGAAGCACGTAAGATGGACCGTTATGCACAGTATGCTATGGTTAGTGCAGACGAGGCGATCAAAGATTCAGGATTAAATTTAGAGACTATTGATTTAGATAGAGCAGGAGTTATTTGGGGTTCAGGTATTGGAGGATTAGAAACATTCCAAAACGAGGTGACAAACTTTGTAGAAGGAAATGGAATACCAAAGTTCAATCCTTTCTTTATCCCTAAAATGATAGCGGATCTTGCTGGTGGACATATTTCTATGAAATACGGTCTGAGAGGACCTAACTTCACTACAGTGTCTGCATGTGCATCATCTACTAATGCTATTATCGATGCATTTAACTATATTCGTTTAGGTATGGCTGATATCTTCGTAACTGGAGGTTCTGAGGCTGCTGTAACGATAGCAGGTATCGGTGGATTTAATGCAATGCATGCACTATCTACTAGAAACGATGATCCTAAGACTGCGTCTAGACCAATGGACAAAGACAGAGAAGGATTCGTATTAGGAGAAGGAGCTGGAGCTATTATCTTAGAAGAATATGAACATGCTGTAGCACGTGGTGCTAGAATCTACTGTGAGATCGGTGGAGGAGGTATGTCAGCTGATGCTCACCACTTAACAGCGCCACATCCAGAAGGATTAGGAGCTACTAATGTGATGATCAACTGTCTTAAGGATGCTGGATTAGAGGCTAAAGACGTAGATGTGTTAAATATGCACGGTACTTCTACACCACTAGGAGATATCGCAGAATCTAAGGCTATTCTTAATGTATTCGGAGAGCATGCTTATGAGATGAACTTGAACTCGACTAAGTCGATGACAGGTCACTTATTAGGAGCTGCTGGTGTTATCGAGGCTATCTCTGTGATATTATCATTAGAGCACGGTATCGTTCCACCAACAATCAACCATTTTACAGATGATGAAGCGATAGATTCTAAGCTAAACTTCACGTTTAATAAAGCACAGAAGAGAGATGTTAAAGTTGGAATGAGTAATACATTCGGCTTTGGTGGACACAATGCTTGTGTGTTGGTTAAGAAATTAGAGAAGTAAAATCATCCTATAAAGATGAAAAAGTTACTAAATAGAATATTCAATAATTCCCGTTCCTTCAATAATGAAGACGGGAATTTTTGTCGAAAGGTGACTGAGATAGTTGGTGTAAAACCTGTAGAGCTATCTTATTATAAAATTGCATTCACTCATCGATCAATGAATAGATGTGATGAAGCAGGTCATCCCATTAACTATGAACGCTTAGAGTTCTTAGGTGATGCAATGTTAGGGTCTGTTATTGCTTCTTATTTATTTATAGAAGTTCCGAGTGGAGATGAGGGCTATTTGACTAAAATGCGTTCTAAAATCGTTAGTCGAGAAAATCTGAATCAGTTAGGTAAAGATTTGAAACTAATCTCGCATGTAGAAAGCAAGATGGGCAATCAGCAGTTCGGAGAGAATATACATGGTAATTTATTAGAAGCCATTATAGGGGCTATTTATCTAGATAGAGGTTACCCTGCGTGTGAGAAGTTTATCCATGAACAACTATTGAGTAAGGTATCTGATATCCAAGAGTTGGAAACAAAGATAACTAGCTATAAGAGCTTGCTAATCGAATGGTGTCAGAAGAGAAAGCATACGTTTAAATACGATACTTTTGAAGAAGACACGGCAGAAGAATTAAAGTACTTCGGTGTACGTCTGTTTATAGACGATAAACTCGTAGCTAAAGCGAGAGCTACATCTAAAAAGAAAGCAGAAGAAAAGGCATCACAACGTGCATACTTCGCATTTCAAGAACAGATAAAGCAATAATTTTTGTTAATTCCTTAACGTTTATATAATCTATTATGGTGAGGTTATACAAATATAGCTCGATAAAAGTTGTATATTTGTGTAACTAATTTCTTATATGGGTATAATAAAATATAAGCTTGAAGACTTTGATAGTGAGGATTATCGCTTGATCGCTATACATACTTCCAGAAAAGAAGATTATAAAGTAGTGTATTTTATTAATTCAATACTTGAAATTAATCTAGAACGAAGTAAGAGGGATGTAGACATCTTTACAGATGTGGGACATGCTTTTTTTTCATTCTATGAATATGATGACTTCGATCATCATGTGTATTGGAAGGTGGTAGCGAATAAAGCTTTTTTAATACCTGAGTCAGGATTAGATTCTCCCTTATTTGTCTCAGCCAATCATCCAGTAACAAAACAAGGGTATTTATTGCCCGAATTAAAGTCAGTCGATTATTTGATTAAGATAGAAGAAACTGATAGTCAGTTTGAAATTGGTACAATCATTGATCGGTTGAATTCAGTAAAAATTATATCTGCAGCTTATGAGATAAAGCAAGAGATATTAAAAAATAAAACGAACTTAATTTTTTAAAAATATGTTAGCACAAAAAAAGACGAAAATCGTAGCAACGTTAGGACCAGCATCTAGTACGAGAGAGGTATTACATGATATGATTAAAGCTGGTGTAAATGTTTTTAGAATCAACTTTTCACATGCTGATTATAAAGATGTTCAAGAGAAAGTAAATATAATCCGTGATCTAAATAAGGAATTTGGATATACTACTTCTATTTTAGGTGACTTACAAGGTCCTAAATTAAGAGTAGGTGTGATGTCTGAAGACGTTATCGTGAATCCTGGTGATGTGATTACATTCTCTACGAAAGAAGAGTTTAAAGGTGACGCAGAACGCGTATACATGAATTATAAAAAATTCCCAACTGACGTTAACGCAGGAGAGAGAATTTTATTAGACGATGGTAAACTTATCTTTGATGTAGTAGAAACTAATGGAGAAGATGAAGTAAAAACTGTAGTTGTACAAGGTGGACCACTTAAATCTAAAAAAGGGGTTAACTTACCAATGACGAAAGTATCATTACCAGCGTTAACGGAAAAAGATATTAGAGATGCTATTTTTGCTTGTGAGTTACAAGTAGACTGGATCGCATTATCTTTCGTTCGTACACCTGAAGATTTAATGGACTTACAGAACTTGATTAAAGAACATTCTGATCACAAGATTCCAATCATTGCTAAAATTGAAAAGCCTGAGGCAGTAAAGAATATTAAGAAGTTAGTAGCGTACTGTGATGGTCTAATGGTAGCACGTGGAGATCTAGGTGTTGAGATTCCTGCTCAAGAGGTTCCATTGATCCAAAAAGAATTAGTTCACGTAGCTAAGAATGCTAGAATCCCTGTAATCATCGCTACACAGATGATGGAGACGATGATTTCTAGTCTTACGCCTACTAGAGCTGAGGTAAATGACGTAGCAAACTCTGTAATGGACGGTGCTGATGCTGTAATGTTATCAGGAGAGACTTCTGTAGGAGCATACCCAGTACAAGTAATCGAGAAAATGACACAGATTATTCAAAGTGTTGAGACTTCTCCATTAATTAAAGTACCACAAAGTCCACCTACAATCAAAACAAATCGTTATATCACTAAAAATATTTGTTACCACGCTGCTTTAATGGCGAATGATATCGAAGCTAAGGCTATCTGTACATTGACAAATAGTGGTTATACAGCCTTCCAAATTTCGGCTTGGAGACCAAATAGTAATATATTAGTATTCTCATCTAATCGTCGTATTATTACTCAATTAAACTTGTTATGGGGAGTTCAGGCTTTCTACTACGATAAATATGTGAGCACTGATGAGACTATTGAGGATATCAATGCTATGGTAAAAGATAAAGGATTAGCAGAGACAGGAGATATGGTTATCAACTTAGCAGCTATGCCAATTATCGAAAAAGGTATGGTGAATACACTAAGAATATCTGAGGTACAATAATTATCGTACTTCCACAATATAGAAAGCTCAGGACATGGTTCTGAGCTTTTTTGTTTGCCCAAGAGCACTATAGTGTATAATGAATAAAGAAGCTGGGATTAAGGCATAAAAAAAGCTCCATTGCTGGAGCTTTTAATAGTTTGTAATGAGGTGCAAAAATTAATTATTTTGCCTCTGCGTATCTTCTTGCTACTTCCGCCCAGTTGATAACATTAAAGAAAGCATTAATGTAGTCAGGACGACGGTTTTGGTAGTTTAAGTAATAAGCGTGTTCCCAAACATCCATTCCTAAGATTGGAGTTCCTCCACAAGCAACACCAGGCATTAATGGGTTGTCTTGGTTAGGAGTACCACATACTTCTAATTTACCATCTTTAACACATAACCAAGCCCATCCAGACCCGAATTGTGTAGCACCAGCTTTAGCGAAAGCATCTTTAAAGTTTTCGAAAGATCCGAAAGCAGTATTGATTGCGTCAGCTAACTCACCTGTAGGTAAACCACCTCCGTTAGGAGTCATTACTGTCCAGAATAAGTTGTGGTTATAGAAACCACCACCGTTGTTACGAACAGCTCCATTAGACATGTCTAAGTTAGCAAGGATATCTTCGATAGTTTTTCCTTCTAAAGCTGTTCCAGCGATAGCTGCGTTTAAGTTAGTAGTATAAGCATTATGATGTTTTGTATGGTGGATTTCCATCGTACGTGCATCAATATGTGGTTCCAATGCATCGTATGCATATGGTAATTTTGGTAATTCGAAAGCCATAATTCGTATTATTTAAAGATTAATATTAATTTTATTTCAAATTTAAACAAATAAAGCCTAATATGGAAGGTTTGTAATGTTTAATATAAGTTAATAAATAGAACCTACTTCATGCTTGATAAGCCTTCATTCTCAATATATAACGCGTCTGCTGGGTCTGGAAAAACCCATACTTTAGTTAAGGAATATCTTAAGATTTTACTCCTTGATAAGCAAGATGACGCCTATAAAAAGATACTTGCTATTACTTTTACGAATAAAGCTGTAGCAGAAATGAAGACTCGTGTTGTATCTTGTCTAAATGCTTTTTCTAAAGAAGAACTAGATCCTAAATATGGAAGTATCTTTAATCAAGTACAAGAAGAAACAGAATTAGAGGAAGGATTTATAAGAGCGAAGTCAGGACGTATTATCAGAAGTATTATTCACAACTATGCTTCTTTTGATATCTCTACGATAGACAAGTTTACCCATAAGGTTATTCGCTCTTTTGCTTTTGATTTAGAACTGCCGATGACTTTTGAGGTTTCGTTAGATTCAGATGAATTGTTACAAGAGGCAGTGGACGCAGTAATCGCAAAAGCTGGTGTGGATAGTGAATTGACAGATTTGTTGATTGATTTTTCTATTGATAAAGCAGATAATGATAAGAGCTGGGATATCACGAGAGAACTTAAAGAAGTAGGAGCTTTACTATTAAATGAAAATAATAGAGAAGAAATAGCGTTGTTCTCTGAGCATACTTTACAAGACTTTGTAAAGGTGAGAGATTTTCTTCGCGAAGAGATTAAAAAGATTACAGCAGAGAGCATTGTTCTAGGGCAGAGTATAATGGACTTAATAGAGTCTAAAGGAATGGATAAAACTTCGTTCTCAGGACAGTATTTCGTCAAGCATATAGAGAATGTGATTCAAGATACTGTTGGTACAACTAAGCGTTATCACGAATTTGATGATATTAAAATAAAGAAGACTGCTAAAGATGTTGAGTTAATCGAAGCTTTTATACCAGATTTTCTAAAGGTGTTAGCGCAGGTATATGATTTGTATTCTCGTAGAGCTTTTTATACAGCATTCTTGAAAAACCTTACTCCTCTATCACTGTTAAGTACTATAGGACAAGAGATGGATAAGATTCAAGAAGAGCAGAATATATTGTCGATCACTCAGTTTAATGCGATTATTCACAATGAAATACAGAATCAACCAGCCCCATTTATTTATGAGCGTTTAGGAGAGCGATATCATCACTTTTTTATAGACGAGTTTCAGGATACATCAGAAATGCAATGGCAGAACTTGGTACCACTGATTGATAATGCATTAGCAGGAGAAGATCATACAGGAACTAAGGGAAGCCTGATGATAGTAGGTGACCCTAAACAGTCTATCTATAGATGGCGCGGAGGAAAGGCAGAACAATTTATCGCCTTGAGCAAGGATGAGAATCCCTTTGCTAATCCTGATAAACAGACTGTGAACCTTGGTCGTAATTATCGAAGTTATGCTGAGGTCATTCAATTTAATAATAGATTTTTTAAGGATGTCTCTCGTAACTTTATTAACGAGGATTATAAAGATCTATATGAGAATAATAGTTATCAAGAGGTTAATAGTAAAGCTGGTGGGTATGTAAATATTGAATTCTTACAAAAGGATGAAGGAGAAGAGGCTGAAGAGAAGAATATGCAATATGCGCAAGCTACGCTGAATACTATACAAGGTGTTTTAGAGCAGGGGTTTGATCTGAAAGATATTGTTATTCTAACACGTAAGAGAGATCACGGTGTGCTATTAGCAAATTACTTAACGGAGAATGGACTAGAGATACTTTCTTCTGATTCGTTATTGATTAACAATGCTAGTGAGGTAAGGTTAATCATTAATGTACTGAAGTTCTTAAAGACAGAGCGCGATCTAGAAGCAAAGATGATGATGCTGTACTATGTAAGTGGTAAGCAAAGTGATTTGACAAAGAAACACGACTTTATAAAAGCGGGACTTTCTTTTGAGACTGAGTTAGAATTAGAAGCTTGGTTAGTAGACCACAATGTGCCTATCTCATTTGAGGCTTGTCGCTCGAAGTCATTGTACGATGCTGTAGAGGCTATTGTTTTAGCTTTTTTACCAGATAAGAGTGCTAGTTCTTATGTTTTGTATTTCTTAGACTTGGTATTAGAAAAGTCTTTAAAGAATCAATTTGGGATTAGTGACTTCTTAGAGTATTGGAATACAAACTATCACAAGTTTAGCATACCGACACCTGAAGGTAGAAATGCTGTGCAGATTATGACGATACACAAATCTAAGGGGTTAGAATTTCCAATCGTTATATTTCCTTTTGCAGAAGAGGATTTCACACGCCCTAGTCGTGATAAACTATGGGTGAATATAGAGACGGATAAAGATCAGATAATGTTCCCCAAAGCTTTGGTTGACTCTAAGAAGGAAGTGGTGGAATATGGTGAGTATGCTCAACTTCTGTACGAGAAAAAAGAACAAGAGATGTTGCTGGATAATGTAAATGTTCTTTATGTAGCATTGACTAGAGCTGAAGAACAGTTATATATTATTAGTTATAAAAACGTAACAAGTAAGGGAGAGTTTAGAAATAATTTATCTAAACTATTCTTAGAGTTTTTAGTAACAGAAGGTGTTTATAGTGACGTAGATTTAGTCTATGGATTTGGAGAGAAGGTAAAGGTTTCTAAAAGTAAAGAGGTTATTACGGATGAAGTGAATAAAATGATTCTTCCTGTAAAGAGTGTATTGGATTTTGAAGCGATCAAAATTGCACAGAGGGAAGCTTTGATGTGGGATTCTCATAACCAAAAAGCGATAGAGTATGGTAACTTAGTCCATAAACTGATGTCGTTTATAACAGATTATCGCGATGTAGATGCTGTGGTAAGAGAAGGACTAGAAAAGGGATTGATACAGGAGGATGCAAAGGAGCGTTTTAAAGAAATTATTCAACGTATCGTGAGTAACCCTGATTTAGAGATTTTCTTTAGAGAAGATAATATTGTATTTAACGAACGAGTAATCATAGGGCCTTATCAGCGCAATACTATACCTGATAGAGTAGTGGTAAGAGGGAGACAGGCTTATATATTAGATTATAAAACAGGTAAAGAAGAAGAGAAATACAAAGACCAGGTGAAGGCTTATGGACAGTCTTTAGTGGAAATGGGTTATGAAGTCGTTAAAATGGTGTTGCTATATACAGGGGAGAACTTAAATATAATACATTTGTAGAAGAGTATAAATTGTTTAAAACTTAAAATATTATGTACGGAAAGATTAAAGATCATCTTCAGAATGAATTAAAGTCAATAGAGGATAACGGATTATTTAAAAAGGAGAGAATTATTACTTCGCCACAAGGTGCAGAGATTACTGTTTCTACAGGGGATAAAGTTTTAAACTTTTGTGCAAACAATTATTTAGGATTGTCATCACATCCAGAAGTAATTCAAGCAGCAAAAGATACATTAGATACCCATGGATTCGGAATGTCTTCAGTGCGTTTTATTTGTGGAACACAAGATATACACAAGAAATTAGAAGCTACTATTGCTGATTTCTATGGAACAGAAGATACTATTCTTTATGCAGCAGCTTTTGATGCTAATGGAGGAGTATTCGAACCATTATTAGGAGCAGAAGATGCAATTATCTCTGATAGCTTAAACCACGCTTCAATTATTGATGGAGTGCGTTTATGTAAAGCAGCTCGTTATCGTTATGAAAATAACAATATGGCTGAATTAGAAGAACAATTAATCAAAGCGAATGAGGCTGGTCACCGTTTTAAAATCATTGTAACGGATGGTGTATTCTCAATGGATGGTCTAGTAGCACCATTAGATAAAATATGTGATTTAGCTGATAAGTATGATGCTTTAGTAATGGTAGACGAATGTCATGCTGCTGGATTTATCGGAGCTACAGGTAAAGGAACATTAGAAGCTAAGAACGTAATGGGACGTGTGGATATCATCACAGGAACCTTAGGTAAAGCTTTAGGTGGTGCAATGGGAGGATATACTACAGGTAAAAAAGAAATTATTGAATTATTAAGACAACGTTCTAGACCATATTTATTCTCTAACTCTTTAGCACCAATGATTGTTGGAGCTTCTATTAAAGTATTTGAAATTTTAAAACACGATACTTCATTACGCGATAAGTTAGAGTGGAATACAAACTACTTTAAAGATGGAATGAAAAAGGCAGGTTTTGATATTATTGATGGTGATTCTGCTATTGTACCAGTAATGTTATACGATGCTAAATTATCACAAGTAATGGCAGATAGACTTTTAGAAAAAGGAGTTTATGTAACAGGATTCTTCTTCCCTGTGGTGCCAAAAGATAAGGCGAGAATCCGTGTACAATTATCAGCTGCACATACTCAAGAACATTTAGACAAAGCTATCGCTGCATTTACAGAAGTAGGTAAAGAGCTAAAAGTTATTCAATAAAAAAGGTTAATTCAATAAAAAGTACTATTCTTAACGAAATTTTTTGTAAATATTGATTGATAATTGTACTTTTGCTAGATTATTACGGTAAAGTAAAAAATAAAAGTTATGAAACATTTCAACAAATTATTTGCAGCAGCAATTCTTTGTGCAGGGCTTTCAGCTCACGCGCAAGACGCTGACCATCCGTGGGCTGTAACTGTTGGAGCAAACGCAGTTGACACAAAAGTAAGTTCAGCTAAAGGTTTTGCACACAGAACAGGAGGATATTTTAAAACTGATAACTGGAATATCTTACCATCAGTATCTTACTTAAATGTAGCTAGATACTTAGGTGATGGATTCTCTTTAGGTTTAGTTGGGTCTGTTAATAAAATTGACAAATTCATTAAACCAGAAGCAGAAGGATATGAAAAGTACAACCCTGGAGATTTAACTTACTACGGAATTGACGCAGAAGTTAAATATAGCTTCAAAGAGATTTTGAAATCGAAAGTAGTTGATCCATTCATCTTAGTAGGTGGAGGTTATACTTTTATGGGAGATGCAAGTCAAGGAACTGTTAATGGAGGAGCTGGATTAAACTTCTGGTTTACTAAAAACGTTGCTTTAACTGTGCAATCTACTTATAAGCATTCATTCTCTGATTCTAGATTACCAGACGTAGGAGTTGCTTCACATATGCAACACTTTGCAGGTATTCGTTTCCAATTTGGAGGAAAAGATACTGACGGAGATGGAGTTTTAGACAAATATGACGAATGTCCAGAGATCCCTGGTTTAGCTGAGTTCAACGGATGTCCTGATACAGATGGAGACGGAATTCCAGATCATTTAGATGAGTGTCCAGACTTACCAGGTTTACCAGAATTCAACGGATGTCCTGATACAGACGGAGATGGTATTCCAGATAATAAAGACGAATGTCCAGAGATCCCTGGTTTAGCTGAGTTCAACGGATGTCCTGATACAGACGGAGACGGAGTGCCAGATAATAAAGATGAGTGTCCAGAAGTTCCTGGTCCAAAAGAAAACAATGGTTGTCCTTGGCCAGATAGAGACGGAGACGGAGTGCCTGATCATTTAGATAAATGTCCAGACGTACCTGGTCCAGCTTCTAACAACGGATGTCCTGAAGTTAAAGAAATTGAGCCTGAGAAAGTAAAACAGCTTAATGACTACGGAAAAACATTATTATTCCACACTGGAAAATATACTTTCCAAGATGGTTCTTACGCAGTGTTAGATAATATGGTTAAAATCATGAAAGAATACCCAACTGCTAATTTCCACATCGCTGGATATACTGACAGTACAGGATCTGACAGAATTAACTTACCATTATCTGATAACAGAGCTAACGCTGTAAAAGTTTACTTAATTGAAAAAGGAATCGATTCTGCTAGATTAACTTCTAAAGGATACGGATCTAAAGATCCAATCGCTTCTAACAAAACAGTTAAAGGACGTGAGTTAAACAGACGTGTTGAAATCCAATTAGCTAAATAATTGATTTAAAACACATAATCTATAGAAAACGCTTCGAGTAATCGGAGCGTTTTTTTTGTACCTTTATTTTATGAAATCAAATACTTTTTTAGATAAGCTGAGTGCGCAGATTTATGCCGATTTTCCTAATTCCATGGACAATTTGGTGATCGTTCTTCCTAATAAAAGAGCTAAGGTCTTTTTGTTAGAAAATTTAAAGAAGTATTACAGAAATAGTGTCTTCGCTCCTGAGATTATTAATATTGAGGATTTCATTCAACAAGTGTCTAAGATTAGAGGGATAGATTTGATAGAATTACTTTTTAAGTTTTATGTAGTTTATCAAGAAATAGAGGGGGGTAATGCACAGGATTTTGATCGCTTCTCGAGTTGGGCTAATATGTTGTTAAGTGACTTTAATGAAGTCGATCGTTACTTGTTGAATCCTGATTACGTGTTTTCATATTTAAAGAATATTGAGGACATTAAACACTGGTCTTTAGACCCTGAACAAAAGACAGACTTAATTGTAAATTATTTAGCTTTTTGGGAGCAGATACCTGTGTATTATAAAAAGTTCTATGAGGTTCTATTAGAAGAGGGTATCGGTTACCAAGGATTGATATATCGAGAAGCTGTTAAGTCTCATAAAGAGTACTTGAATAGCAATAATAAGGTGTTTTATTTTGCTGGGTTTAATGCATTAAATGCAGCAGAGGAGAAAATTATTCAACATTTTTTGTTAGAGAAGAGAGCTAAGGTGTTTTGGGATATTGATAAACATTTTATGGAAGATCCTTATCACGATGCAGCACTCTTTTTGAGACGTATAAAACGCAATTGGATACATTATCAATACAACCCTTTTGAGTGGATAGTAGATGAGTTTGGCAAAGAAAAGAATATACAAGTAATACAAACTCCTAAGAGTGTAGGGCAAGCAAAGATTGCTGGACAAATAGTAGAGGGACTTGGAGAGGAAGCTTCGAGATTAGAGAAGGTTGCCATTGTTTTAGGAGAGGAGAATTTGCTATTACCAGTATTGCATAGTCTGCCTTCTTCAGTATCAAGTTTGAATATCACAATGGGGTATAGTGGTAAGAGTAACCCTATTCAGATCTTATTGAACAAGATTTTTAAGATGCATTTGGCTGCTATACGACGCTCGAGTAAGCAATATGTGGTTTACTACAAGGAAATTTTAGATGTGCTGACTAATCCTGTATTAACGCAAATTATTGTTCCTGAAAAAGTTATTAAAGAGATTAATGATCGAAACCTTAGCTTCTTTAGTATAAATCGTTTTGCAGAGTGGATAGAGGATAGTGACTTTCCTGTTCGTAAGCTTGTTTTCGGTAGATGGAATGAACGGTCATCTGTTGAGGTTTTACAAAACCTTATTGAGATTGTACTGGCTATTAAGGATAGTTTAGATGATGAGGTACACAGTGATCGAATTAGTAAAACATTCTTGTATTCTACCTATCAGATGTTGAATAGGTTAGTTTCTTATTGTCAGAAATATGATTTTATACAAAGTTATGATACTTTATATTCGTTGTATAAACAAGTGATGGATATGTCTGAAGTATCTTTTGAGGGAGAACCTTTAGAAGGGCTACAGATAATGGGGGTGCTAGAGAGTCGTGTTTTGGATTTTGACACTGTTATTGTGACTTCTGTTAATGAAGGAAAGTTCCCGGCAGGTAAGTCAGTTAATTCCTTTATACCTTATGATGTAAAGAGAGAAATAGGTTTGCCAACGTATAAAGAGAAGGATGCTATTTATAGTTTTCACTTTTATCATCTCTTGTTAAGAGCAAAGAATATTTATCTTTTGTATAACTCTCAATCAGAGGGAATGGATGCCGGAGAAAAGAGTAGGTTCTTAACGCAGTTAGAAGTAGAACAGTTAGAGGCTCATGATGTGAAATATGTTACCTATTCAGCGGATTTACCCGAAAAAGCTAATGAGTTGATTCAGATTCCGAAGTCAGACCTTTTAAAAGAAGAGCTAAAGAATATTGCTACAACTAAAGGGTTTTCTCCATCAGCTTTATCTAATTATCTCCGCAATCCTATACAGTTTTATTTGCAACGTGTCTTAAGGATTAGAGAAGTGGAGGAAGTAGAGGAGAGTGTGGCTTTAAATACACTAGGGACTATTATACACAATTCTTTAGAGAATTTGTATAAACCCTTTAAAGGCGCTAGGCTTACAGTGGAGATTATTAACACCATAAAAACAAAAGCTGATGCAGAGGTACAATTACAGTTTGAAGAAGTGTACAACAGTGATAAGGAGAAGATAGGAAAGAACTTATTAGCTTTTGAAGTAGCCAAACGAAATGTGTATCATTTTCTAGAAGGAGAGATAGAAAAGATAAAAGAAGGAGATGATATTTTATTATTGGAGTTAGAGACGGAGCTTACTTTTACACTTGAAGATCCTAGATTACCTTATCCTATTAATCTATTTGGATTTGTAGATAGAATAGAGGAACGAAATGGTATAATCCGAGTTATTGATTATAAAAGTGGTAAAGTAGAGGCAAATGATGTTAAGTTAAGTACATGGGATGGACTTACACTTGATTTGAAAAATGATAAGATTATTCAGTTATTGTGTTATGCTTTAATGTATACGAAACACAATACAAGTCAATCTGTAGAAGCTGGTATTTATTCATTCAAGAATAGAAAAGGCGGGTTCTTATTTTTTGGAGTGAAAGAAGGAAGAGAGGTTGATCATGCTATTACAAATGATACATTAGCTCTATTCAAGGATGAATTAGTTGCCTTGTTGTTAGAGATACTAAATCCTGATGAGGATTTTATAGAAAAAGAGTTATAAAATAGGGAAGCTTTTGCTTCCCTATTTTTATTTTATCGTATTTTTTAGTGCTTCTAGTAGCTCTTCTTTAGCTTCAATCTGAAGTAGGTGTCCTCCGGTGATAACAGTTAAATCTGATTCGGTATTTTCAACTTCTTTAGTAATTTCTTCAATAGAAAGAACAGGATCAGCATTACCTACAATCATACTTATAGGATATGGGGCAAAATGGAGTAGAACTTCTCTGTCATTTCTTGATTTCATTCCTTCTACAGCTGCTAGTATACCTTGTTTAGGTGTTCTAAGAGCAGTGTCTAAGTGTTCTTGTACTTCTTTAGCGTGAGTAATTTTAGTATCTTCTAAAAAGGTATTGTTAATTGCCATGGTAACAAAGAGCTCGCTATTTTTTTTAATTACTTCAGTTGCTCTGTCTCTATTAATTTGCCTTTCTGGGCTGTCAGCTCTGGTAGTAGATGAAACTAATATTATTTTCTTTACATTATCAGGATATAATTCTCCGAAGGCTAGTGATACATAACCTCCCATAGAATGACCTATTAGTGTTACCTTTTTTAGATTTAAAGAATTTGTTATTGTAAAAACAGCATCAGCCATATCTTCCATACTGTGTATGTAACCAATACAGCCTGATTCACCATGTCCTAAAAGATCTATAGCAATAACTCTATATTTCTTTGAAAAATAGTCAAGGTAATAGTTCCACATTTTACTATCCTCTAGAAATCCGTGTAGAAAGATTAAGGCACTTCCTTTTCCTTTGTCAGTATATGATAAATTGGTGTTTTTATATAGAATTTTTGTAGTAGCCATTCTTTAATTTTGTTGCAAATGTATGATATAGTATGACTTTGTCAAATCTTTTAACATTCAACAGAGCTATAGGTATTACAGTTATATTAAACCAGTCTAAATAACATAAAAGATTATCTTTGCATTTCTAATTTCAAAATATTTATTAAAATGAAAAAAATAGTTGGTGCGTTTTTGTTGTTATGCGGAATAACTTATGGACAATCAGGATTGCCTTATCAGATCTATACTAATAAGGGTAAAAAGGTTTCTTATGAGAAGATGATAAAATCACTTAGTAAAAGTGAGGTTGTTTTATTCGGAGAGTTTCACAATAATTCATTAGGACATTGGTTACAATTACAAGTAACAGAATCTTTAGGAGATAAAAGAGAGTTGACTCTAGGAGCAGAGATGTTTGAAGCAGATAACCAAGAAGGGTTGACTAAATATGTAAAAGGAAATAGTACAGAAGAGCAGTTTCAAGAAGAAGTGAGACTTTGGAATAATTATAAAACTGATTATAGACCATTAGTAGAATATGCTAAAGAAAATAAAATAGATTTTATTGCGACTAATGTACCTAGACGATATGCGAGTCTATTGTTTAAAAAAGGGACTGCTGCATTAGATACTTTAAGTGTACAAGAGAAGAGTTGGATTGCACCATTGCCATTTCCTTATGACGCTAATTTGCCTGGATATAAGAATATGATGGCGATGTTTGAGGATCATAAGGATGAGAATTTACCGAAGGCGCAAGCAATTAAGGATGCTACTATGGGACACTTTATTGTTCAAAATTTAAAACCAAACCATTTATTCTTGCACTATAATGGTTCTTATCACAGTAATAATTATGAAGGGATAGTATGGTATCTAAATCAATATAGACCTTCATTGAAGATTGCTACTATTACAATGGTAGAGAGTGATAATGTAGGTCATTTCGAATATGATAATTTAGACTTGGCTAACTTTATTATTGTTATAGATGCGAATATTTTAAAATCATTTTAACGCTTTACTATAAAAAACCTTTTTTTTTCTTAAAAAAAATCTCAATTGGTCTATTTTAGTGAATTAGCATTGTTTTATTCTTTGTTTATATCGAGTATAAATAGAAGGGCAGGCTTTGTTGATAACGTTAAGAAGGTGTATTTTTGAGAGATTTTTTCAAGAAAAACAATTAAAATTACATTATGGCAAAATCTGCACTTTTAAAGTCATCCTTAGCTAAGAAATATTGGATGGCTCTTACAGGGTTATTTTTATGCTTGTTTTTAGTAGGTCACTTGGCGGGAAACCTTCAATTGATATTTGGTGACGCTTCTGCATTTAACGAGTATGCGTTATTTATGACTACTAATCCAGCAGTAAAAGTATTATCTTATGTTACGTATATTTCAATCCTTTTCCACGCGATTGATGGTATCGTTTTAACGATTCAAAACAAAAAAGCACGTCCAATCGGATATGCAAAAAACAATGCTGCTTCTAATAGCTCATTTTCTTCAAGAAATATGGCGGTATTAGGAACTTTACTTTTAGTATTCATCGTGACTCACATGGCTAACTTCTGGGCTAAAATGCACTTTAGTGAAATGCCTTTACAAACTGTAGAAGTAAAAGTAGAGGGTCAAGATCCTGTAGTAGTATATAAAACAGTACAAGAGCAAGCTATCCCAGTAAACGCTGTTGAAATGGGACAGATAGAAGTAAAAGGTACTAAGTTTTATCAAGCAGGTACTGACTTAAAGATTGCTGATGGATATAAAGATTTACATAAAATTACAATTGAGTTCTTCCAAAACGAAAGTACTGGATTAATTGCTACAATTGCTTATGTACTTGCTATGGTGGTTTTAGGATTCCACTTATCTCATGGATTTGGTAGTGCATTCCAATCTTTAGGAGCTAATAATCCTAAATATAAGGGAGTACTTAAAGGGCTTAGCTTCTTAATTGCGTATGTTGTACCTGCGCTATTTGCTATCATCCCATTATATATTCATTTTATTAAATAGTCCTAAAGAAATTGATCATGAAATTAGATTCTAAAATACCTAATGGACCACTTGATAAAAAATGGTCTGACTATAAAAATCATATTAAATTAGTTAACCCAGCAAATAAACGTAACATTGATGTTATCGTTGTAGGAACTGGATTAGCAGGTGGTTCTGCTGCTGCTACATTAGCTGAGTTAGGATATAACGTAAAAGCTTTTTGTTATCAAGATTCACCTCGTCGTGCGCACTCTATTGCTGCTCAAGGGGGGATCAACGCTTCTAAGAACTACCAAGGGGATGGTGACTCAGTTTACAGATTATTTTATGATACTGTAAAAGGAGGAGACTACCGTGCACGTGAAGCAAACGTTTACCGTTTAGCTGAAGTTTCTGAAAATATTATTGACCAATGTGTAGCTCAAGGTGTACCTTTTGCACGTGAGTACGGAGGTTTATTAGATAACCGTTCTTTTGGTGGGGTGCAAGTATCTCGTACTTTCTACGCTAAAGGACAAACTGGACAACAGTTATTGTTAGGAGCATATTCTGCTATGAACCGTCAAATCGGTCGTGGTAAAATCCAAATGTATAACCGTCATGAGATGTTAGACATCGTTAAAGTTGATGGTAAAGCAAGAGGTATTATCGCTCGTAACTTAATCAATGGAGAGATAGAACGTCACTCTGCTCACGCTGTAGTTATCTGTACAGGTGGATATGGTAACGTATTCTTCTTATCTACAAATGCAATGGGTTCTAACGTTACTGCTGCTTGGAAAGCACACAAACGTGGAGCATTCTTCGCTAACCCTTGTTATACACAAATTCACCCAACTTGTATTCCTGTAACTGGTGACCACCAATCAAAGCTTACTTTGATGTCTGAGTCATTACGTAACGATGGACGTATTTGGGTTCCTGCAAAAATGGAAGATGCTGTAGCAATTAGAGAAGGTAGATTAAAACCAACTCAAATCGCTGAAGAAGATAGAGATTACTATTTAGAAAGAAGATACCCATCATTCGGTAACTTAGTACCTCGTGACGTTGCGTCTCGTGCTGCTAAAGAAAGATGTGATGCTGGATATGGAGTTAATGCTACAGGTGAAGCTGTATACTTAGACTTCGCTTCTGCTATTGACCGTTATGGTAAAGAGCAAGCTCGTATTCAACACTTAGATGAAAACGATGCTAAGCTAGTTTACAAATTAGGTAAAGATGTAGTTGAAAATAAATATGGTAACTTATTCCAAATGTACGAGAAGATCGTAGATGAGGATCCATATACAACTCCGATGATGATTTATCCTGCAGTTCACTATACAATGGGTGGATTATGGGTAGATTACAATTTAATGTCTACTATCGAAGGATGTTATATCCTAGGTGAGGCTAACTTCTCTGATCACGGTGCTAACCGTCTTGGAGCTTCTGCATTAATGCAAGGTTTAGCTGATGGATACTTCGTATTACCATATACTATCGGAGATTATTTAGCTAATGATATTCGTACTGGAACTATCCCAACAGATTTACCAGAGTTCGAAGCTGCTGAGAAAAATGTTCGTGATATCATTGACCATTTAATGAACAATAAAGGAACACATTCTGTTGACCACTTCCACAAGAAGCTTGGAAAAATTATGTGGGATAAAGTAGGAATGGCTCGTAACGCAAAAGGTTTAACTGAAGCTATGGCTGAGATTGCTGAGTTAAGAGCAGAGTTCTATAAAGATGTGAAAGTATCAGGTACTGCAGAGAGCTTTAACCAAGAGTTAGAGAAAGCTTTAAGAGTAGCTGACTTCTTAGAATTAGGTGAATTATTCGCTAAAGATGCTTTACACCGTGAAGAATCTTGTGGAGGTCACTTCCGTGAAGAGCACCAAACTGAGGATGGAGAAGCAAAACGTGATGATGAGAACTTCGCATACGTTGCTGCTTGGGAATACAAAGGAAACCCAAGTGATGCAGTGCTTCACAAAGAAGACTTAGTTTATGAAAACATTAAATTGGTAACTCGTAGTTATAAATAATATTGAGACTTAGGTCTTCGGACCTAGTCTTTTTGTAAAAATTCGACACAAATGAATCTTACACTTAAAATATGGCGTCAATCAAACGCTAAAGTACAAGGAAAAATGGTTGATTATAAAATCAACGATGTTTCTCCTGATATGTCTTTCTTAGAAATGCTTGATGTATTAAACAATGAGTTAATCGAGAAAGGTGATGATCCAGTAGCTTTCGACCATGACTGTCGTGAGGGTATCTGTGGTATGTGTTCTTTATTTATTAATGGTGAAGCTCACGGACCAGACAGAGGTATTACTACATGTCAGTTACACATGAGAAAGTTCAAAGATGGTGATACGATCTATATCGAGCCATTTAGAGCTAAAGCTTTCCCAGTAATTAAAGACTTAGTAGTTGACCGTACTGCTTTTGATAAAATTCAACATGCAGGTGGTTTCGTATCTGTAAATACTTCAGGTAATACACAAGATGCTAACGCTATTCCAATTCCTAAACATGATGCTGACCGTGCATTTGACGCAGCTACTTGTATTGGATGTGGTGCTTGTGTGGCTACATGTAAAAACTCTTCTGCTATGTTATTCGTATCTGCAAAAGTTTCTCAATTTGCTTTGTTACCACAAGGTAAAGTAGAAGCAGCTGATCGTGTACTTAATATGGTAGCTGAGATGGATGCTTTAGGATTCGGTAACTGTACTAATACAGGAGCATGTGAGGTAGAATGTCCTAAAGGAATTTCTTTAGAGAACATCGCTCGTATGAACAGAGAATACTTAAAAGCAAGCTTGAAATAATAGTTTTTCTTGAAATAAATGAAAAAGCAGATATAGAGATATATCTGCTTTTTTTATTTTTGTACTCTAATTTTTGGGCAAGAGAATTTGAGTTATGAAGAGAAATATTTCGATAAAACGCAGAGTATATAATTTACTGAATAATGATTCTAATTCATTTGAAAGTAAGATTGTTCAGGGAGGAATCATTATCTTGATATTACTGAATGCTATCTCATTAATCTTTGAATCAATTCCTGAATTTAGAGAAGAGTATAGTTCTTTTTTCTCTTCGTTTAATTTGTTCTCGGTTGCTTTCTTCTCGATAGAGTATGTACTGAGAATGTGGTCTATTACCTGTGATAAGCGATTTAACCAACCTTTTTTAGGAAGGTTAAAATATGCTTTTACTTCTATGCATTTAATAGATTTATGTGCGGTGTTACCTTTTTATCTAGCCTTTGTACATGTGGATCTCCGTATCATAAGATTAATGCGTGTGTTTAGATTATTACGAGTATTCAAGATTACCCGTTATGTATCAGCATTGGCTCTTGTGGTCAATGTATTTAAGAGAAAAGCGAGTGAGTTAGCGATTGCCGCATTTATGTTGATCTTTTTATTGTTGATAGCTTCTACGGCTATTTATTATGCAGAGAACCCTTCTCAGCCCGAAGCTTTTTCTAGTATACCAGACTCAATGTGGTGGTCTGTTATTACGATTTGTACTGTAGGTTATGGAGATATCTATCCTGTAACTGTGATAGGAAAGCTAATAGGAGGGGTGCTTGCTGTTATTGGAATAGGCTTTTTTGCTTTACCTACAGGTATTATCTCATCAGGCTTTTCAGAGATCTTGGCAGAAAGGAAAGAGAAGAAGTTATTGGCATTACAAAAAACGAATGTTTCTAGTTGTAATTGCCCGTGTTGTGGTAGACCTCAAGAAGAGAAGTAAGAATTATTGCTTATTTTTGGAGTATAATCTAAATATCGTAGTGTAATGAAAGTTGCCATGTTACAATCGCCATTGGTATGGGAGGATATAGAAGCGAATAAAGAACATTTTTTAGAGAAGCTTAATGCTATAGAACAAGATACAGATTTGGTAGTTTTACCTGAGATGTTTGTGTCAGGCTTTACAATGAAGCCTGAGCGCGTTTTCTTGACTATGGAAGACGAATATATCACCAAGTTACAATCGTTGTGTAAAAAGCATCTATATGCGCTTACAGGAAGTATTGTTATTAAAGAAGGAGAAGACTACTATAATAGAATGTTCTTTATCTCTGATGAAGGTGAGATCAGTACTTATGATAAACGACACTTATTCTCATTAGCAGGAGAAGAAAAGATATATAAAGCAGGGGTAGACAGATTAATAGTTAACTATAGGGGTTGGAATATATGTCCTTTAGTTTGTTATGACCTAAGATTCCCTGTTTTTAGTAGAAATAATGACGGAGTATATGATTTATTAATCTATGTAGCTAGTTGGCCAGATCAGCGTATTTATGCATGGGACTCTCTGCTAAAGGCACGTGCTATCGAGAATATGAGTTATTTGGTGGCTGTAAATAGATGTGGAAGTGATGAAAATGAAAATATTTATTCAGGTCATTCACAAACTTTAGATATGTTAGGAGGCTACTTAGTAGAACCATTGAAGGGGGAACAAGTAGTATATGTAACCTTAGATAAAGCAAAACAAGATAAAATAAGAAAGAGTTTCGGTGTACTTAGAGATGCTGATTCATTTACTATCCTATAAATAAAATAAGGCTCTTAGTTTTTATGCTAAGAGCCTTATTTGTTTATAAGTTGATTTGTTCTTTAATATCCCAGTTGGCACGGACATCTATCTGTTCAGGGAAGTAGACCGATTCTTCAGGCTGTCTTCTGTCCCAATAGTATCCTTTATCCCATACGCCATTTTTATTGTCATCATAGATAACTCTTATGTAGTACATTCTAGGTGGTAATGCTAAGAATTCAAATGTATTAGAGCTTTCACTATATTGACTAACGATTACTTTTTCTTTATCGTCTAGTAATTCAACGATGACAGGGTAACGCTTTAATCCATTTAGTGTAATGGTCAAGTTTCCATAATCTGTATAAGCTGTCGTTTTATTGTTCAGCACGATTGTATCATTTGCTTTACCAAAGAAGTCTGTAATAGCACCAGGCCATAATGTTACTTTATAATTATCTAGTTCTTCTTTTTTAAACTTTAGATAGAACTTTTGTTCTCTTGCTTTGTTCTCTATTGTAAAAGGAACAGCTACAGAATCTTTGTTAAAGATGGTGATTAGTTCTTTATTAATAGACTTAACTGGTGTAGTTGTTTCTACTAATAAATCAGATAGAAAATCAAGTGTACCTGATTTTCCTGACACGGATAGCGAATCTATTTCTTTCATCTTAGGTCTTGGTTTAACCATAAATGTCTTTGTAAACTCACCTTTAGTAGCTGTGAAGTGCAGAGAGTCTGCTTCTATCTTTGGGAACCAAACTTGTAAACTATCTTTATCTGCTAGTTGTGTATAAGCACTAGGGATTACTACCCCATCTTTTTTAACTTCTACAGTAGCACCCTCAGCATTCCCTATATACGGTAAGTACCATTTGTTTTGGGTAATCTGAGCAGGTCTAGAAGCCTCGAATTTCTCATCAGACTTGAACAGTGTCAAATCATAAGATTGATCTGTTGGAATCTCAATCGGTTCTTTTATAAAAGCTATTTTATCCTCAGTAGGATTAAACATAAAGTTACTGTTCTTATCCTTTAATGCCACTAAGTAATACTTTCCTGCTTTAATATTCTCTATAGAGAAAGTCGTAAGGCTGTCTAGTGTATTCGTTACATAAAGAGGTTTTTCTCTATAGATAGTAGAGTCTTTAAATGTCTCAGCATCGTATAGCATTACATTTACGAAGTTATCCGATTTTAACTGATGTGCAGTTCTGATCGTTCCACTTAGTTTCAGAGAGTCGATATAATCTCCTGTAGAGAAGATATATTTAAACTGCTTTAGGACATTACCTTCATTGTTATCCGTAATAGCATCCCCGAAGTTAAAACTATAAGTCGTATTCGGTTTTAAAGTGTCTATAAGATTGATCGTAACTGTCTTTCTAGCATTTCCCATTGGTAATACTTCAGGCATTCTATCCATAGGAGGAGAGATAATCAAGTTTTGATTTACGTTTTTGATCTTAACGAATTCGTCGAAATCAATAGTAATTTGCTTTTTGTCAAAATGTATAGAGTGGTTCTTAGGACTACTTCCTAGTACTACAGGTGGAATAGTATCTTTAGGTCCTCCTGAAATAAACCCTCTTTTAGCACAGTTCGAAAACGTTATAAAACAAAATACTGTAAAACAAACAATAAAGTATATACGAAACTTAGACATAGTTTTAATTTAAAAGACAAATTAACGACTATATTTTTTAGTTAGAAAATATGTATTATTAAAACTTTTAAATGCTACGAGCCAAACAGAGAATCGTGATTTTAGTATTCGGTATTTGTAATAATTTTTTACAGCATGCCTCTAAGGTATTCCCCGTAGTGAGGATATCATCTAGAAGTAAGAAGTGATTGTATTCCTCGTCTTTAAAGTTTAGGTCTAGATCAAAAACTTCTTTTGTTTGACTTTTTCTCTGAAAACGTGATTTAGTTGTCTGTGAAGAGGTCTGAAGCGTTTTGATTAGAAGTTGATTATTTATTTTGATGTGAAAGTGCTCACTTAGTGCTTTCGCGAAACCATCTACTTGATTATACCCTCTTTTCTTTTGTTTCTTTTTATGCATGGGGACAGGTATGATAGAAGTGATCTCCTTTAGACGCGTTGTTTTGGCTAATTGATGTGCATAGATAGTACCTAAGAAATAACTAAGTTCAGGATGATTTCTATATTTGAGATTATGGATGATCTGCTGCACTTTGCCTCCTTTAGAGAAGAAAAGTAAACTAGCAGCAAATTCTATGGGTATTTTGCCATAGAACTTAGCCATAGAATCATTTTGATCTATAAGATGTTCTTGTGTATAAGGTATGTCATCTCTACAATTTAGGCATAGATATTGCTCGTTTCTCAGTAATATGGAATTACAAGCCATACAGTTCTTGGGAAATAGGAGATTTAATATATCAATGATACTCATCTGTTATAGGATTAGATTAATCTTATTTCTACACAATGCTAAAATTAATGAGAACTTTCTCTACGTAATTATTAATAACAAATATCTTTGTGTTGAAATGAAGATATAGAAATGAAAATAGAAGAAGTACAACAGCAAATCATGCAATTAATGGTATTAATTGCTCAAAATAAGAAAGAAGAAGCCTCTGTAGCAATAGAGAAAATAGAAGAGAGTATCAATGATGGACTTGACTACGCACAGACAGATGACGAAGTAGTTCGTTGGGGTAAATTCTTGAAGATTATCGAAGAGTTAAAACAGAAGATAGGATAATGGAGCAGCACCAACCTTGTTATTGTTGTAGCGGTAAGGAGTATAGTGAGTGTTGTGAGCCGTATGTGACGAATACTACAGCTCCTTCTACTGCTGAGCAGCTGATGCGCTCTAGGTATACAGCCTATGCCTTAGCGAATGCGATATACATCATTAATACTACCCATCCTAAGACTAGACACTTTCATAGTAAGAAGGCAATTCTACAATGGGCAAAAGAAAATACATGGCAACGCTTAGAAATTCTTGTCAGTGAGGAGAGTCGTGTAGTCTTTAAGGCGTATTATAAAGATGCAGAGGGCAATGTGTGTGAACACTATGAAGATTCTTTGTTTGAAATGTTAGGAGGGAAGTGGTATTATGTATCAGGAACATTTAAGGAATAATCCTTGTGTTTTAGAGAGGGTAAATAAAAATTACTTCGTAACTTAGTGAAAATATAAAACTGTATAAGTATGAAACCAACCAGAATTGAAAGCGACTTAATAGGTGAATTAGAAATTCCTCAACAGGCTTATTATGGTGTACAGACACAAAGAGCAATCAATAACTTTAAGATATCGACAAGTAAGTTGTCTGATTACCCTGAGTTTGTTAAAGGATTAGCTATTGTAAAATGGGCGGCAGCTAAAACCAACTTTGAATTAAACGTTTTAGACGAAAAAATATATAAGGTTATCGCTGATGTATGTCAGGAGATAATAGACGGTAAGCTACATGCTGAGTTCCCTGTAGATATGATACAAGGGGGAGCAGGTACTTCTGTTAATATGAATGCAAATGAAGTTATCGCAAATAGAGCTTTAGAAATCTTAGGTTTCGAGAAAGGTGATTATCAACATTGTTCTCCAAACGATCATGTAAACTTATCTCAATCTACTAATGATGCATACCCTACTTCTCTTAAGGTAGCCGTATTCGAAATGAATAAGAAAGTAGTAGATAAGCTAGAGAAATTAGTAAAGGGATTTGAGGCTAAGGCTGTAGAGTTTGAGAATATTATCAAGATGGGAAGAACTCAACTTCAAGATGCAGTGCCAATGACTCTAGGACAAGAGTTCGGTGGTTTTGCTTTCACTTTGAAGAGAGAAATAGCAGTTCTTAACCAAGCTAGCCAAGCGTTCTTAGAGATTAATATGGGAGCTACTGCTATCGGTACAGGATTAAACGCTGTACCAGGTTATGCAGATCTATGTGCTAAGAACTTAGGAATGTTGATGAAACAACCTGTTACTTCTGCTGAGAACTTAGTAGAGGCTACATCTGATACAAGTGGATTTGTTGCTTATTCAGGAATCTTGAAGAAAGTAGCTATTAAGCTATCTAAGATTTGTAATGACCTTAGATTATTATCTTCAGGACCACGTACAGGACTTAACGAGATTCAGTTACCTCCTATGCAGCCAGGTTCTTCTATTATGCCAGGTAAAGTAAATCCTGTTATCCCAGAAGTAGTTAACCAAGTGTGCTTTAAAGTAATCGGTAACGATATGACTATCACAATGGCTTCTGAGGCAGCTCAGTTACAGTTAAACGTGATGGAGCCTGTATTAGCTCATACTCTAATGGAGTCTATGACATGGTTAGAGAATGCTATGGAAACATTAGTAGAGAAATGTGTAGTAGGTATTAAGGCTAATGTAGAACATAATAAGGAGTTAGTATTAGGAAGTATCGGTATCGTTACAGCGCTAAACCCTTATATCGGATATAAAGCAAGTACTAAAATCGCTAAAGAAGCATTAGAATCTGGTAGAGGAGTTTATGAATTAGTATTAGAACACAATCTATTAACTAAGGAGAAACTAGATGAGATTCTAGACCCTAAACATATGCTAGCACCACATTCGATCTAATCGATACGTGTTATTAAATATAAAAAGTCTCCTACTAGGAGACTTTTTTATTGTTTATAGATGTAACTTTTCTAAAATCTGTTGTCTCAATACAAATTGGTAAGTTTATTGTAGTGATATAATAGCTTTAAAAGGTTTGTTATGAAAGCATTAGTCATCGGAGGTACTGGAGCAACTGGTAAAGTACTCGTACGTCAACTACTTTGTGACGATGATTTTCACGAAGTAGTCATATTTATTCGTAAAGAATGGGATATTCAGCATCCTAAGTTAGTCGTTCATTTAGTTGATTTTGAACAAATCGACCAATGGAAGCATCTAATAGCAGGAGATGTCGCTTTTAGTTGTTTAGGGACTACGCTGAAACAGGCAGGCTCTAAACAAAAGCAATGGCATATAGATTATGGTTATGTCATGCAGTTCGCTCAATACGCAAAAGGGAATGGAGTAACTAACTTTGTATTATTATCAGCTAAGGCTGCTTCTGATAAGAGTGCATTCTTCTATAGTAGACTAAAGGGAACTTTAGAGCGCTCTGTATTGAATTTGAGTTTTGAGAATACTATTATTCTACGTCCAGGACTTTTATTACGTCCAGGGACTAATCGTATGGGAGAACGAATAGCTGCTAAGATTTTGTTTTTCTTTAATAAGCTGCGATTGTTTATGAAGTATAAACCGATAGAGGTGGTTAAAGTTGCCAATCGCATGCGTAGAGAAGCGAAGAATTATTGCTGTCGTCGCTTGATTATCGAAAGCAATGAGATATAATAAAAAGGCTTATCTCTTAGAGACAAGCCTTTCATTTATCTTGTATAGTATTATTTAAAGCTAGTAGCTATCTTAAGTAGAGCCTCAGGATCGCTGACACCCTCTTTTACATCCATCAGTTTTATCGTATCATCATCTCCTAGGCCAGTGCTCAGTGGTAGTTGCTGTGGAATCTTAGGAGTCTCACCGAACAGCGTTTGATATAGCACTATAGAGTTTACGAATACAGCATCATTAAGCATGTGACGTGATCTATCGGTATGACGTAGCATATCTTTGCCATCCTTAGTCGCAGTATAACCTTCTTTGCCAGCATAGGCAGCACCTAATACCGCTGAGAAGTTTAAGAATCCTGTGTTAGGTAACGCTTTAGCTACTGTGACACCATTCTCTACTAATAGAAGTTGATAATCTTTATAATCTGCACTATTGTACTCAAATGGAGCCGTCAGACCGTAGATATATGTAGCTACTTCAGGGCTATTTTTGGCTATCTGATCATGTACTTCTGCTGTGTTAGATTTATACTTGCCTAGCTCTTGTATGGCTATAGGTGTTGATTCTTGTAGAATCACATAGTCTAGATAGTTTCCATCTTTATCTGTTTGCTTAAATAATTTTTCAGCATTTTTCTTGTTTGAAGAGATGATCTGATCAATGCTTACCCCCATTTCTAAAAGGGATTTTACCTCTACTTGTTTATTGTTTTCTTTAGCTAATGCGTCTAACATTTTTGGAAAACTTGCGAAGTACTCCGTATGGCTATTCCCTACGAATAGTACTCGTATAGGGCCTTCTGCTTTAGGTGGAGTAGGTTTTGCGACTAGTTCTTTCATAGTCCCTCCGTCTCCCTCACCATTCTTGTTCTTATCTCCACACGATGTAAGAACTAATACTCCAATAAAAGCACTCAATAGAATCTTTTTCATAGCAATTATATTTGTTAATATAAATAAAAATAAGCAATATAAACGAGATAGTGTTCTTGTTTATAGTTTATTATCTTTAATTAGTTAACGATTATAGTTGCTATGTCTAAGTGCGATAGTGAATAGCTATAATGTAAAATAGGCTTCACAATAATGCGAAGCCTATTTCAGAAATTAAGTATGTGTAAAAGGATTATTTTACTTTATTGAACTCTAAGTTCACATTTATTTTTACATCTTTAGCGATAGCTTGTCCTGATGGATCATACGCTACTCCGAAGTCAAAACGGTTGATCGTAGTAGATGCTTGGAATCCTAATTTAGTGTTTCCTTGTCCATCATCTTTTAATAAACCACCATAAGTAAGGTCAAATGTTACAGGCTTAGTGATATCTCTGATAGTTAAGTTACCTTCTAATTTGTATTGATCTTTACCTACTTTTTTGATTGATTTACTCTCAAAAGTCATTGCAGGGAATTTCTCAGCTGCGAAGAAATCATCTGTTTTTAAGTGGTTGTCACGCATCTCGATAGATGTGTTCACACTGTTCATATCTACTGAGAATTTAAATGTTCCTTTCGTTAAGTCTTCAGGTGTTCCTTCGAATGTTCCCTCGTATTTATCAAAACGACCATCTACGAAAGAAATTCCTAAGTGCTTCACAGAGAAGTTTAAAAATGAGTGGTAGTTATCTACATTCCATTTTGTTTGGGCGAATGATGCAACAGAGAATAATGTTGCTACGAATAATAATGCTATTTTTTTCATGATAATAATTTTAATTGTTTTGTTATTTATTACAAATGTAGTACCACATTTAGCTCTAAGCACTTAACCTACATTAAGAAGTATTTGTATCTTGTGCAATTGTGGATTTTTATTTCTTTTGTTTAATCATAATCTTCTCTTTTATAGTAGGATAGAGGGGTTTATTATAATTGAAAATCTTTATCTGTATATAGTTTAGTGCTTTGTATTTCTTTGATGTTTTTTGCTCCACCTAAGAACATATTGATGGTCAATTCCTTATTTAACTGATCGATTACAGACGTTACCCCTTGACTACCTCCTAGGTGTAGTGCGTATAGTATAGGACGTCCTATCGCTACGATATCTGCTCCACTAGCTATAGCCTTAAAGATATGAGATCCTCTTCTCACTCCACTGTCAAAGATGATAGGTACACGCTTATTCACTGTCTTAGCTACTAGCGGTAGTACATCGAATGAAGATGGACCTGCATCTAGCTGTCTTCCTCCGTGATTAGATACCCATATCGCATCTGCTCCTGCTTGGATGGCGATTTCGGCATCTTCAGGTGACTGTATTCCCTTGATGATAACAGGTAGTCCGGTTAAGTCCTTTACATACTTAATGTCAGAAGGTTTAAAGTCTTGTTTGGCTTGAGCATATATTTCTGTAATACCAGCCCCTTTACCAGTCTTGTTGCCATCTGCTTGTTGTGCTGCGAATAATTCTAAGTTGCCCATTCCTAGTGGGAAAGTGAAGCCTGTCTTAATATCTTCTTCTCTGTACCCACCTACTGGCGAGTCTACTGTAAGGATGATAGCCTTAGCTCCGTATTTCTTAGCTCTGTCAAGCGTAAACTTGTTGAAGTCATCATTCTTACTCATGTATAACTGAAAGAAGAAAGGTGCTCCATTAATACCCTCTGCTACTTCCTCTATTGTTTTGTTACCATAAGTACTAAGTGAGAATAGTGATCCTGCTGCTATCATACCTTTAGCAGTAGCTATCTCTCCATCTACGTGTGATAGTCCTTGAGCTGCCATTGGTGCTTGTATGATAGGTGTTTTTAGAGGAATACCAAATAGAGAAGTAGATAAGTCTATATCCTCATGTTTAATCCCTTTTAGTACACGAGGCATGATGTATTTCTTATCGAAGTTCTCCGTGTTGATCTTTAAGTTATTTTGGTCTTCAGCTCCACCTACGATATACCCAAAGGCACCCTGATCCATCTCTGCTTTTACTTGTCCTTCTAGCTCATGTAGGTTTACTATTTTTAGTTTTTTATCAGCTGTACTCGCTTGGTAGCCTTTACCTTTTTTGTTTTTATCTTGAAATACAGTTTTTGTTGTAGAATCATTTGTTACTACATCAGCAAAGGCACTTGTCATTAGTGTTATTGCAGTTAATGTGAATATTGTCTTTTTCATAAAAAATCTGTTTTACATTTATTTATACGACAAAGTTACGGTGAGGGAGAGGAGTTAGTGGTTAATATAGATTAAGAACGTATTTGGTTGAATAAAAACAATATGTAGTATATTAAATTCATTATTTTTTGTTTTTTATGAGAATGTGGTAATGGTAATTGTTTTTAAAGGATTGTATATTTTATTTATTAGGGAGTGTTTTTTGTTTATTTAAATCTATTTATAAGAATGTATTTGAACATTTTTGACCTCATTTGGAGTTACTGACCTTAAAAGATCTTTTTAGGTTATTATGGAGTTTGATAGTTAGTTTAACTTGTTGTAAATTAGATGTCTGTGTGTTTTTAGATTAATATTGTTCGGAAGTTGTTCGGTAATACCCTGTGTTTACTCAGGCTAGAGACTTTTTTACCGAACTAAATCAAATCTGTACCCGAACAATCTCCTACTAAAGAAGAACTAAAAATGGGTTAAATTGTTTGTAAAGTACAGGTAATGTTTGAATTATGATATTTAAAGATAAGAAAAAATACAGATATCCGAAAGAAAAGAAATACCTTTGTGATAGGAAATAGGAGAAGAAGAAGATAGAATAACAACGATTATGAACAAGTATAGAAGTGATATGAACAATGAAGAAGAAAACGAAAACAATAATCAACATATAGATCATAATCAATCTATAAATTCTAATAATAATAAGTGTCAAACACACCCTCTTCAAGGTGATGAAGAACCTATAGACCCCTTACCACTAGTATCAGAACCAAGGTTATTATACAATAATCTTTCTAGTGATTATAAATCATGTGTCTCTCTAAATAATAAAGATATGTTAGTAACTCCAATAAATAAGATAGATTCAAGTCTACTAAATGTAGCTTCAGTAGAACTGACTTCTTTTTTTAAGAAGTTAGACAGTATTAGTGACCCTGTAGATCAGCTAGTATGGCAGACAGAGTTTATGGTAGCTTTATTTAGAGCAAAGGAGTTTAGTACAGCTAGACAACTTATGCAGGCGATGCTAGATCGTGATTTCTCAGAATCCTTTATAAAGACCATGCTCAGAGTCTCTAAATCCTTTAGAGAACACGACATGATAAAAGACGTATTTGAGAGCGGGATGGCTAAGCTACGCACATTCGGGCCAGTATATTAAGAATGAATGATCATAAGGTACCTACTGTAATGTTTAATAGCAAGGCTATATGTGCTAATGATTCTTTTGTCGGTATCTATAATGAGCTTACTTCTGATCGTGAGTGTGTACATGCAGGGCTTATCATCTGCTATGCGGGATCAGTATACCTATTTCATTCCCTATTTAATCGTATCTGTCTAGACGAACTAGAAGATGATGGTGTCTGTCGATACATCATCAAGCTCCATATCTATAATACGGAAGAACGTGTGCGCTCTTTTTTAGGGCACTGTAAGAGTCTGTATTCTGTGATTACAAATGATCTAGTGAAGAGTTGTTTCTATTTTGATAACTCTTATTTCACTAAAGACGGAGCATATTTCTTAGAAGGAAGTAGTACAGGTCTTGTATTGACTACATGTGTAGGGTTCTGTCTAAAGGTGTTAGATGGTGACCTATTAGAGAATAGATATTTAGAACTAGCAGATTGGGATAGTACTTCTTTAGATAAATGCTATTATGATCGATCAGTGACACGAATACGATATATAGTAGATAGTTATGGACTAGACTTCGATGCATTGATAGATTTGAATAATATAAAACGTGTATCACCTATAGAGCTATTGACATCAGGTCTATTCGTAAGTTATCCGATACGCAAAGTAAGTATAGATAGTAGGATAGATGAGGTAAGCATGCATCTATCTAGTATAAGTGAGTAATAAGTATGTTTTATGAGTAAGAGAAAATTGACTAAATGTGAGTGCTTTATATTGTTAAATATAGTGAGCATGTATCTGTTACATTTTATAGTATTACTTTTAATGGCGTTTGAAAAAGGAAATCGTAGTATAGATTTTGAATTTATATACATGATGCTTATAACTCCTTTCGTACTGATGGGAATGTCTTATATGACAACTATTCCTACATTGGTAATGATGCTAGTATTAACGTTGTGCTTGAAAGGTAGGTTTATACTTTCATATTGGTTATCATTAGGGTTTTACTTATATCTGACGTATTTTATGTTCGATTCTAATTTACATATATCATGTGTTACTTCTACTGTCTTAGCAGGAGCAATGGTGACGGGGATATTCTGGAAGGTTTGTAAGAGAATAGATGAGGATATAAAGTATGAAGCATGGTTAGAATCATAGTATATACATTTAAAAACATAAAAAAAGCCACTCTGATACAGAGTGGCTTTTGTGTATAGGGTAGATGATGGGTTACATCATTTTCTTTAACCAGTTTCTCATAGATACTTCGTTCTCTATGATGTTTTTAAGGTCAGCGATTGCTACACGGTCTTGTTTCATTGTGTCACGGTGACGGATAGTAACCGTTTTATCCTCTAATGACTGATGATCTACAGTGATACAGAATGGTGTACCTAGTGCATCTGCACGACGGTAACGACGACCTACTGCATCCTTCTCATCATAAGCTACATTAAAGTCCCATTTAAGCTCTTCGATTATCTCTTGAGCCAACTCTGGAAGACCATCTTTTTTCACTAATGGAAGTACAGCTGCCTTAGTCGGAGCTAATACAGATGGTAATCTTAATACTGTACGAGTAGAACCGTCTTCTAATGTCTCTTCTACTAATGATCTAGAGAATACAGATAAGAACATACGGTCTAGACCTACTGAAGTCTCTACTACATAAGGTACATAAGAAGTGTTAGTCTCGTTATCGAAGAACTGTAGTTTCTTACCTGAGAACTTCTCATGTGCTTTAAGGTCAAAGTCAGTACGCGAGTGAATACCTTCTAATTCTTTAAATCCGAATGGGAAGTTAAACTCAATGTCAGTAGCTGCATTAGCATAGTGTGCTAATTTCTCATGGTCATGGAAACGGTAGTTCTCTGCTCCCATTCCTAATGATAAGTGCCACTTATGACGAGTCTCTTTCCAGTATTCGTAGTACTTCATCTCTTCACCTGGTTTCACGAAGAATTGCATCTCCATCTGTTCAAACTCACGCATACGGAAGATGAACTGACGAGCAACGATCTCGTTACGGAATGCTTTACCTGTCTGAGCGATACCGAAAGGAATCTTCATACGACCTGTTTTCTGTACGTTTAGGAAGTTTACGAAGATACCTTGTGCAGTCTCAGGACGTAAGTATAAGTCCATAGCAGAGTCTGCAGAAGCCCCTAACTTCGTACCAAACATTAAGTTAAACTGACGTACTTCAGTCCAGTTTTTAGAACCTGTATCAGGGTCAGCGATTTCTAGCTCTTCGATAAGTGCTTTCACATCTGCTAAATCTCCTGAATCAAGACCACGAGCCATACGCTCTAAGATCTCTTTTTTCTTCGCTAAATATTCTACTACACGAGGGTTAGTAGCTACGAATTGTTCTTCGTCAAAAGATTCGCCAAAGCGCTTTTTCGCTTTCTCGATTTCCTTTTGAGCCTTTTGGTATAATTTTTCACAGTAGTCTTCGATAAGAACGTCAGCTCTGTATCTTTTCTTACTGTCTTTATTATCAATTAATGGGTCATTAAACGCATCTACGTGACCAGAAGCTTTCCAAGTGGTAGGATGCATAAAAATCGAGGCATCAATTCCTACAATATTTTCGTGCATTTGTACCATGGATTTCCACCAGTACTCTCTAATGTTTCTCTTTAACTCCACACCATTCTGAGCGTAGTCATACACTGCGCTTAGACCATCGTATATTTCACTAGAAGGGAAGATGTATCCATACTCCTTAGCATGCGAAATAACGTTCTTAAAAATATCATCTTGTTTTGCCATAGTGCAAAAGTAATAAAAGACTTTAAGATTAGGAACTCTGCCATTGGCATTTTAGTGTTAATAACCTAAAGTTTATTGATTTACTATATTAATTAATCGTTTTTAGTTGAATGTTGTTGATTGTATTCTGATAATATACGCTCAGTATTCTCGATATGCCCTGTCATATCCCATTCATCGTGTCCTGGTATAATGACTTTAGCATTCTTAAATTTTTGTTTTACGGCTTCGATAGTCTTAGGCCAAGCTATTACATCGCTATCGGATATATTACCTAAAGTCGTAGCTTCTGCACTCTTAATCAGGCACCCTCCGAATAATACTTCTTCTTTTAGAAACCAGACTACTGTATTATCTAGTGAATGTCCTTCTCCTAAGAAGTATACAGCCAACTTCTCATTGCCAAAGGTAAACTGTTTTTCCTTATTAAAAGAATGTTGAGCTTGTGGTTCATTGCGTTCTTTTAATATTTTATTGGTCAATGCGTAGGTATACGTCTGTGCTCCTGTACTATTAAAGTAACCTAAGCCTCCTGAACGATCTTCGTGAAAGTGGGTAGTGATAACCCATTTAATCTCTTTGTTATGATTCGTTCTGATGTACTCTACTAGAGGCTCGTACTGATCTTTATCCCAAGGTGTATCTATTAGAATAACACCTTCGTCTGTCAGCACATACATCGAATTACATGAGTATGTAACCCCTTGAAACTCTTGATAAGTAGTGTATATATACATATTATCATTGAGCTGTTTGATTTTTAGCTTGTCAGATTGAGCGTGTACTAATGTAGTACAGATTAACATCGCTATGGAACTAAGTATTTTTCGCATGGTTTATTTATTTCGTATTGAAATTAGTGATGAGGTTATACCCATGCTTTCTTCTTGAATTTTTGGATAACAGCTAAGAATTGGTTCATCTCTTCTGGTGTACCTAACGTTACTCTACTCCACTGTAATAGGGGAGGGAAAGGACGACCTACGATAATACCTTCTGATGCCATGCCATCTATATATTGCTGTTGATCACATTTTATCTT
Source organism: Myroides profundi (assembly GCF_000833025.1). Lineage (NCBI taxonomy): Bacteria > Pseudomonadati > Bacteroidota > Flavobacteriia > Flavobacteriales > Flavobacteriaceae > Myroides > Myroides profundi. Next base: position 3,891,872 of record NZ_CP010817.1, on the reverse strand, counting down.
GTGGAATAAGAAGTTTCCTTGGCTAGGTAGATATTCTATTCCTAGTGCATCAAAGGTCTCAGTCGTGATACCAAGAGAGTTAGCATTCACTGCTCTACTGTGTACGATGAAGGCATTATCCTTTAAAGAAGCTGTACCTGCTACTGCAGTAAGTGTACTGATATTCTCTACTGCCATATAAGGAACTAATTCATTTGCTAGACTTTCTGTAGATAGACTATATCCTAATCTCATACCTGCCATGGCAAATATCTTAGAGAAGGTACGCAATACGATAACATTCTCTCTTCCTTCTCTGATAAAAGAAGTCCCACTCACGAAGCTTTTGTCAGTGATGTATTCTGCATAGGCTTCGTCCACCATAAAGAAGTTCTTCTTAGCGTCAACAGTAGTCACCCAATCTGCAATAGCACTAGAGTTAGTTAATGTCCCTGTCGGGTTATTAGGGTTGCATAAGTAGATGATAGAGATACCGTCAAAGCTATCTGCAGCTTGCTTCATCTTAGCTAGATCCATACAGAAAGCCTTGTCTAACGGAACATTAATGACAGGAATACCCATCCCCTCTGCATGACTAGCGGCTAAGAAAAATGAAGGATCTGGTGAGATAAGCTGTACTTTCTGCCCATTCTTGATTGCTTTATATACTTGTAAATTCACTGTGGCTCTGATCAAGTCAGAAGAGCCTGCACCAATGGTAACTTGGGCTGCTGACATCTTAAAGGTATCAGCTATGGTGTTTTGTAATTCTTTTATATAACTGTCAGGATATCGATTTACATTAGATAAAACGTCAATAATTGCATTTTTAGCTTTAGGAGATATACCTAAGCTATTTTCGTTAAAGTGTAAAAATAACGGGTCATCAACTGATGTTGGTAAACCTAAATCTGCAATAGATCCTAATGCTTGTGTTGTTGCAAATCCTTGTGTAAGGATACTTCCTGCGAACAACGTTCCTGATAGTTTTAATAAATCACGTCTGTTCATAGTGAATAGAATTACTGTATTATGTAAATAAAAAATGCCTCAATCGGAAGATAAGGCTCTTAGAAAAACTAAAGTTAGGGGATATCTATTGAATAATCGATACTTAGATTAGAATATTTTGGTATAATTTTATGAATTACACCAGAATTATGACGTTTGGTTGATGGTAGTGCAATAATCAAGGGGAAATAAGAGGTTGATTTATAAATAAGTAAGAATACACTAGGGGTATGTTAGTAGTGAAGAATAACATCATAATATCGCTATCCCTTATGAATAGTGGATTAGGTGTTATTATGGTAGTGTGAATATTTTGCGAAATAGTGCTACTTATTGTCAATGAGAGTGATAAATAAAAAATATTCTACTAAATATTTTGTTGTAAGTTAATTTGTGTTAATTTTACATAGACTTTAATAAGGTATATATCTTTATGATAATTAAGTAAATAAGGTATTACCTAATAATTTAAAGGTTGTTTAATTATATACAAAATTAACTATGAAAAAAATCACGTTTATGGTATTAGGAATGGCTGCTATGGTAGCTGTTGCTTGTGGTGAGAAAAAAGAAACTGCAAAAGAAGGAGAAGCTACTACAACTGAAGTAGAAGCACCTGCAAAAGAAGAGGCTCCTGCTGCTTCTGGATACGATGCAGTATTAGACAAGTATGAAAAAATCGCTGATGAGCACATCGCTTTGATGAAAAAAGTACAAGCTGGAGACACTGCAGCTCTTACTGATGCTACTAAAGTAAGCGAGGAATTAATGAAAATCGCTGAGGAGTTACAAAAAACTGATCCATCGACTATAACTAAAGAGCAAACTGCTAGATTCCAAGCTATCGCTGAGAAATATCAAAAAGCTTTAATGCCTTAATTAGGTGTTATCACGATATAATATGAATGCTATCCTTTATGGGTAGCATTTTTTTTATAATTAAGGTTTTAATGTTATAGTGTCCCATTAGTTGCGACCATTATCGACCATATAAGGTCAGGTATAGTCATAAGAGTCTATATCATCGAAGCGGTATCAATAGAGTAGTAGCTTTGTGGTGTAGTTCTTTGACATATTGTTTATTAGTGATTCCTTATTGTGTAAAAAGCAAAAGGGAGTATTATCTAGATAATACCCCCTTAGGTAGTGGATGAAAAGTGAAGTTATTCTTCCTCTTCTGTATTTTTTAGCTTCATTAGTAATGTGTAGGCTCCTTTAGCGACTATCTTCTGATTAGCTAATTGATCTGCGTTTATTATTTGTACATATCCATCTTCTTTAGGGCCGATTTGTACTGGAGTCATCTCATAAGTCTGTTTTGCTGTTTCTATAAAAACATAGTTTTGCTTTTCAAAATAGACAACACTTTCTTCAGGCAAAGCTTGTGATACAGCTGCGTGTGTATCTATGTCAGCATTCATGTACATCCCAGGAACTAGTTTCTTATCAAATGCTTCAAAGTGACAATGTACATCAGATACACCATCCGTGTTTACATCCATGCTGATCAGTATAATCTCTCCTTCATATTTCTTATTAGGTGCACCGTTAGTATAACTTACTACACGCTGTCCAACCTCTAGTTTATCAAGGTCTTTTTCGTACACTTTTAGGTTTAGATGTATATCTGTAGGGTTAATTAATTCAAACATGACATCAGAAGGGGTTACATACTTACCTACATTGACAAAAACGTTACTCACAAACCCATTAATAGGGCTGTATATATTAATAGTTCTACTAATGTTAGTATGAGTCAGTGAAGCAGGGCTAATGTTGATTAAACTTAACTGCTGTGCTAGGGCATTCATCGTGATGCGTTGATTATTCATCTCTGCTTGCGCGATTTGCATTACCTTATCACTACTTGCTTGACTTGCGTTTAGGTCTTTCTGACGGTTGTAATCTAGTTTTGCAAACTCATATTTGTCCTTAGCGATTAAGTAATTCTGTTGTAATTGAATATACTGAGGGTCTTCCATCGTAGCGATTAGTTCACCCTTTTTGATATGCATACCAGGTAATAACTTAGTACTTTTAAGGTATCCCCCTAGAGGGTTAATTATGGAGATGAGGTTCTGTGGAGGAACATCTATTTTACCATTTAGCTTTAGTGTTGTCGCTATTTTGCGCTCAGTCAGAGAGCCCGTTTCTATAGTTGTATTCTTCATCTGTGCATCAGTTAGATGTACAGTGGTTGTGTCTTTGTCTGTTGCAGAGATAAGATCTTCTTCTTTTGGCTCTGTCTTACATTGGGTGAATAGTGTGATACTCGCTAAGGCAAGTCCTAGAACAAAGTATTTGGTATTGATATATTTAGATAACATGATCATTAATTATTAGAAGTTAAGTAGTTAATCTGGATGATATTGTCATTGTACATTTTTAGGGTATCTAAGTACTTATTAACAGTTTCTAGAGCTTGGTTAATCAGCATTACATATTCTAGATAGTTGATATCTCCGTTGATGAATTGTAATTGGGCTGTCTTTGTAATTGTATTAGAGTTATCAAAAGAGAAACTTTCATATTTATTTAGAATACCTTGGTTGTTCTGATGTGCTATTAACAACTGTTGATAACGTGAGTTCATAAGGTCTCTAGTCATCGTGTATTCTGCTTCTGCTACCTCTTCAGCTACTTTAGCACTCTTAACACGACCTCTCTGCCCACTAGTGAATAGGGGTAGTGAGATACCTACTTGAAAAGAATGGAAACGATTATTCCTGTCGTAATACACATCGTTAGCCGCCATGCCCATAAAGCTACTGTTATTATAAGCAGCTTGTAGGTTAGGGAGTTGTTTAGAGCGTTCTAGTTTAGTTTGTTCTTGTGCAATTATCTTTTGATTTTCTATCAATTGTAGCACAGGGTTATTCTCTAAATCACTTTCAAGACTAGACAGTTCTAACTTCTTCTGTTCTAAAGAAGGAACGATGTTCTCAGATGTATTTAGTAAATACTGAAGCTGAAGTTGGATTAACTGTTTTGTTTTTTGTACTTCACCTAATTGTGCTTGAATACTTAGTTGTTGATTCTGAGCCATTGTTTTCTCTAAAATATTGCTCTCTCCTTTTTGTAGACGAAGAGTAGCCTTACTGTAGAAATTAGCGTACAGACTGTCTGCACGTAGTAATAGTGCCTCTTTTTCTTGCCAATAGATAAAGTCATAGAAGTTCTGAGTGACTGTTTTCTTTAGCTCATATCCCTTTAGGTTAAGGTTATAAATGCTTTGTTGATGTTCAGCTTTGTATACGTTCTTCTGTTTATTATATACCGTAGGAAAAGCAAAGTCCTGAGCAATAGAGAATTTATTGTCCGTATAAGGACCGTTTATTTGTCCAAACTCTCCTGTGATAGTTGTTTGTTGTATATCTGTGGCTGTTCTAATAAATGCTTTAGCATATTCTGTTTTTAGTTTTTCTGCACGGATAGTACTGTTATTCTCTATCGCTTGGGCTAGGGCATTCTCTAGACTTATAGGTGTCTGCGCTTGAGCAGAAAGACCTAGTCCTAAGAAGATAGCAATAGCTGTTATCGCTTTTTTCTTTTTCATAAAGCTGAAGTGTAATTTTTGTTCAAATGTGATATACAACAACGGTAGTATAAATAGGGTAAGGAATGTAGCTAACATTAAACCTCCGATTACTACTGTTGCTAATGGGCGTTGTACTTCTGCTCCTGCACCGTTACTCAATGCCATAGGTAAGAAACCAAAGGATGCAACACAGGCAGTCATTAATACTGGACGAAGTCTAGATTTAGCTCCTCTAACTACGATGAATACAATGTTTTTTATTCCAGATTTCTGAAGTCTATTAAACTCAGCAATAAGCACAATCCCGTTTAGAACAGCTACACCAAATAGAGCTATAAAGCCTACTCCTGCACTAATACTGAATGGCATGCCTCTAAGTGCTAATAAAAATACACCTCCGATGATAGAAAGAGGGATGGCAGTAAAGATCATTAAACACTCTCTGATATCTCTAAAGGCAAAGAACAACAATAGGAATATCAAGACAAGCGCTAAGGGAACTGCTATGGCTAATCGCTCTTTTGCTTCGTTTAAGTTTTCGAATTGTCCTCCATAGGTGATTTGATAACCTGTAGGTAGTTTGATTTGTGCTTCTACTTTCTCTTGTAGCTCTTCTACTATACTCTGTACATCACGATCTTTTACATTAAACCCTACGAATATTCTACGCTGTGCATTTTCACGTTGGATTTGATTAGGACCTTCTTTTATTTCTACATTCGCTAATTGATTTAGTGGAACTTGATTACCTAAAGGTGTTGGGATTAAGAGATTCTCGATATCAGATAATTTTTTTCGATTGGTCTCGTCCATACGAACAACCATGTCAAAGCGCTTTTCTCCTTCATACACCATACCTGTGCTCTGACCGGCTAATGAAGAATTGACTATTCTATTAATCTCAGCTATCGATAATCTGTAACGTGCAATAGCAGGACGGTTATACTCAATCATTAATTGTGGCATTCCTGTTACAGGTTCTACATATAGGTTAGTAGCTCCTTTTACACCATTCGCTATATTGCCTATCTTACCTGCTATTTCTGCTAATTGATCAAGGTCTTCACCGAATACTTTGACTACTACATCCTGTCTAGCTCCTGTCATTAATTCGTTGAAACGCATTTGTACAGGGAATTGGAACCCTACAGTTACCCCAGGTACTTCTTCTAATGCTTTAGTCATCTTCTCTGCTAGTTCTGGAAAAGTCTTTGCTGATGTCCATTCCTTCTTATCTTTTAGGATAACCATCATATCACTAGCGTCCATAGGCATAGGATCTGTAGGTACTTCTGCACTACCGATCTTAGTCACTACTTTCTCTACTTCAGGGAAGCGTGATTTAAGGATATGTGCAGTCTTTTGTGTACTTTCTATAGTCGTGGTTAATGTACTTCCATTTAATACTTTTGTATCTACTGCAAAGTCTCCTTCTTCAAGAGAAGGGATAAACTCTCCTCCTAAAGTAGATAAGATGTATAGGGCAATAGCAAATAAGACTCCTACAATAGCATAGATTGTTTTTGGTATTTCTAATACTTTGACAAGGCATTTTTGATAGAACTTTTCTAGTTTAGCTATTACTCTTTCAGAGAAGTTTGGTTTATGAGTTACTTTTCGGCTCATAATTAGAGAGCTCATCATTGGTACATACGTTAATGATAATAAGAATGCTCCTAATAAGGCGAAGGCTACTGTCTGAGCCATCGGTTTGAACATTTTACCTTCGATACCTTCTAATGTAAGAATAGGGATGTATACGATAAGAATGATAATCTGACCAAAGACTGCACTGTTCATCATCTTAGATGCTGAATGTACTACAGTCTTATTCATATCTTCTTGAGACAGTCTATTCATTGATTTATACCTGGCGTTATGGGAGAACTGATGGAGGACGGCTTCTACAATAATAACTGCTCCATCTATTATTAATCCAAAGTCTAGAGCTCCTAAACTCATTAGATTACCACTTACTCCGAAAAGATTCATCATACAAATAGCAAATAACATCGCTAGGGGTATAATAGAAGCTACTAGTAGTCCTGCTCTCATATTTCCTAAGAATAGAACTAGTACAAATACTACGATAAGGGCTCCTTCAGTTAGATTGGTCTCTACAGTACCGATGGCATTATTAACCATTTTAGTACGATCAAGGAAAGGTTCTATAACAACGCCTTCAGGCAAAGTCTTTTGGATTTCAGCTACTTTTTCTTTGACATTCTTGATGACATCATTACTGTTTTCTCCTTTAAGCATCATTACGACAGCTCCTGATACTTCGCCTTTATCATTATAAGTCATGGCGCCATATCGTGTAGCATGTCCTATCTGTACTTTAGCCACATCTCTTATTAAAAGAGGCAGTTCAGTATTTTTAGAAGTAATAGCAATGTTTTCTATATCTTCTATAGAGGCTACTAATCCTTCTGTGCGTATATATAATACAGTTGGTCCTTTTTCTATATAAGCCCCACCTGTATTCTCATTGTTGTTTTCTAAAGCAGAGAACACATCGTTAATGGTAATGCCATAGGCGTCTAGTTTGTTGGAATTAACAGCTATTTCATATTGTTTTAATTTCCCTCCAAAACTGCTTACTTCAGCTACTCCCTTTACAGATAGTAATTGACGGCGAACAACCCAGTCTTGTATTGATCGCAATTCTGTAAGATCATATTTATCTTCATAGCCTTCTAAGGGTCTTACTACATACTGGTATATTTCTCCTAGTCCTGTAGAGATAGGACCTAGTTCTGGTTGTCCAATATCTTGTGGAATATCTGCTTTAATTTGATTTAAGCGTTCTCCTACTTGTTGTCTTGCCCAATAGATATCTACGTCCTCGTCAAATACAATAGTTACTAGAGATAATCCGAAACGAGAGAAACTTCTCATATTCTTAATCCCTGGAATATTACTATTTGCTTGTTCTATAGGGAAGGTTACTAATCGCTCTATATCTGTAGCTCCATAAGAAGGCGCAACAGTAATAACTTGTACTTGGTTATCTGTGATGTCAGGTACGGCATCAATAGGTAGTTTAGATGTCTGGTAGATACCAACACCGATTAGAGCTAATACAAATAGCCCAATGATGAGTTTATTCTTTACAGAAAACTCAATTATTTTATTTAACATGATTTCAGTCTGTTAATACGTTAAAATTGCGTGATAGGTATAGCCAACTTCTCCATGTATAAATACACAGAAAGTTAACTTATTCTTTGCGATAAGGTATTAACAGTATTTAGGCGGTTGCCAAATAGAGGATAGGTAATTACTCTCAACTTCATCTTCGTTGAAAGCGTGTATTTTATTGTCAAGTGTATTGAACTTAATACGGTCTATTTTTAGAATTGGAGCAGGGGTAACGATACCTACTATACTTACAAAGTGTGTGTGCGTAACGAAAGGTAGTTTCTCATCCATAGGATCTCCTTCTTCTTTATGACTTTCACTGTAATGTATTTGTAAGAATCCCCAAATAGATAAATCTGGATTACTTGTCGTATGCTCAATATAATGTTCAACCAATAGAGGAAACTTCAACACCTGACCTAGCTCAGTTGTCGAAATTAAAAAGAGTGCCATAAGAAATATTGCTATTTTTCTTTTCACTTTAATTGGTTGTTTATGAATTGACTAGTACAAAGTTACTAATTCCTTGTATAATTATGACGCAAGATAGTAATTTGTATTTATTCAAAGTAAATATACTATTAAGTTCTAATGAGATTTTAATAATGAGGTTGATGTTATGTAGGTTGAATAAAAAAGCACCTATCTATTAAGAGTAGGTGCTTAGTATCTCTATGATAAAAAACTATCTTCGTCAAAGTCATATTCCTTATTGAAGAAAACAGAATCACTGTGAATAGCTTCAAAGTGTTCTTCTATTTTTTCTAAGGTATAGATAGTTTCTAATTGTCTCCAATGTTCTCTAGTTAATGGTAAGAATGCTAATGTATCTGACCCATCTGATATTTTGCAAAAGCGAATTTCATACTCAGGCTGTAATATACTGTTAAGCCATATAATCGTATCATCTCTATCTACAATGATATGAGTATGAGTCTTATTGTCATAATTTACCTTTAGTTGTAGTTGTTCATTTGGTAGGTCTTTTATAGATGCTGATAGATGCCCTGTCTGAAGACAAGTTTCTATATATTCTACTATTGCATCATCGTAATCACTCCAATCTACCCAAATCACTAAATCGCTCTGTAAAGAGTGAAAATCTTCGTATAGACCTGTTTCGAAGTACTTCTCTAAAAGTGTTATTTTGTCTTGCATATATAATGGTTAAGCGTTTATATCATCCCTAGAATACCTAACTAAATTACTGTAAATTAAGTAAAAATAAAAGGCTTAAAAGTTAAAATAAACCTTTGTATAGTTTAATACTGACACAAATATTATACTACGATTGTGGTTAATAATTCTTATTCATTAAAAGGTTCAAACTCTCTTTCTGAAAACGCCTCAGTTAGTATTCCTTTTGTACAAAGCCATTCTATAGCTTCGTATAAATTATTTCCTAAAACATAGATGTCCTCTTCATGTCTAGGCAATACAAAATAGGTGTTGTTATAGAATATAATCTCATCTCCATCAAAAGTATCTCCTATGCAAATCCCTTCTAATACCTGTTCTTTAGTTAATACATCTTTACCATCATCCCAGAAGTAGTATTGCGTTACTCGTTCTAACCATTCTTTTCTCTCTGTTATAATTCGATTAGGAGCATAGATACGGATATATGTGCCTCCTAGTACACCTACCCCATATTGTAAAATATAGGTCTTATAATCTTCTTCAAAATTAAAGTTTAGTACTTGTTCACAATTGTTAATATCCTCAACAGATGGTAATACTAGTTCTGATGATTGTGTATGGATATTAGGTATGACTGTATAGTGATTGAATTTACTCATTTATATATATTTATCTTCTATATTATTTAAACCTTCTTTAAAGTCTTTATTGATTTGATACAACTCTTCAATCGCAATAGGATTGATAGATGTAGAATCAATGTGCTTTCCTTCTTTAGTCCACATAGGAGGGAAAATATGAAAAGCCTTGTCTAACGGAAGTTGTGCCGTATCTTCTTTCCATGTATTCCATCTAAAATCTTGATAAAACTGATCTATATTACCTGCTATGAAAAAATAAATTAAGTCTGAATAACTGATATCAAGTGGCTCAAAGTCTAATGTGTCTGGTGCAAAGTAATATACTTTACCTATGTCCTCTCCTAGACCTCCACTATTGATACAGAAGTAGCCACCTAAGACATCTAATGCGATAATATAGTAACCACTAGATTGATTGTTTTGATCTATTGTTTTGCCTTTGTTCCATTGATAACTAGAAGGTAGTGTTTCTGTTCCTCCACCTAGTACTCTGATCCATCCATTGTCTATCAGTATTCCTCCAGTCTCATATACTATAGCACCTAGAGGAGAACGTGTCGTTACTTGAAGTTGTAAGAGAGCTTCTTCAGCTACCTCTTTATTGTATTGAGACAATAATGCTATTGGTCTTACTGCATCGTTTAGCCATTCATTGATAAGAGCAATTCCTGGTTCTTCTAAGTTTATTAAATCAGTAAGTGTTTTCATCCTTTATTTTTTGGCAAAATACAAAAAAAAAGGTTGTCTATTTAGACAACCTTTTTATAAAGTATGTGGGTATGTTATATGTTTAACTACCTAAGACTGCTGCTGTAGCAAAAAGAGTTAATGTCAATATAAAGAGAACAACACCTATTAGTGAAATCACTAAACCTGCAATTGCTAATCCTTTTGGTTTTCTAAATACTCCGATAGCAGAGAAAATTAATCCTAATAACCAGCATATTCCGTTTATAAAAGGAAGCCAAAATAGAAGAATTGCAACAATTGATAAAATAAATCCTGCTAATCCAAGATTATTCTTTTCTGGAACTACAGGAGGATAATAAGCTTGTTGTTGATTGTATCCTTGTTGTGGAGGAGGAGGTGTAGATCTAACTTCTTGCTCTATTTCTCTCTCAAGTTCTTTTGCAGCCTCTACTACAGGCTCAACAACTTCTTCTTTTATCGTCTCAACGATTGGCTCAACAACTTCTTTCTCTATGTTGTCTACTGTCTCTTCAATAGAAGACGTTACTTTATCAACAATAGATTCTTCGTGTTTAGTTTCTTCAGATGAAGGTACTGGAGGAGGAGTATGCTCCGTATTTTCAGGAACTTTCTTCCCTTCTAGGTTTTTATTATCTTCCATAGTGGTTTTATTTTATTAGATCAAATATAGTTTTTATTTAACAAATAAAATATACTTATATGTTTAAAAATCAATATTTAATTAACTCTTTTTGGCTAAAATAGTATTGAGTGTTCTTTTTTGCTTCTTTGGTGTTAATTTGTATAGGTGTTTTTTTAAGAAAATGAAGGCTGATTTTAAGAAATAAGAGAATAAGGATTAGGGAATAGAAAGCCTTTGAGTAGGGAGGGAGAAGTAGATAAAAAAAGCCCTTTAGTTACATATCTAAAGGGCTATTGAATTTATTAAAGAGGAATGTTTCCGTGTTTTCTGTTTGGCATATTTACTTCTTTATGTTCTAACATAGAGAATGCCTTAAGCAGTTTTCTACGAGTCTCATGAGGAAGAATTACTTCATCAATGAATCCTCGTTGTGCTGCTCTGTATGGAGTAGCAAATTTGTCTGCATATTCAGCTTCTTTCTCAGCTAGTTTTGCTACAGGATCTACTGCTTCTGCTATTTCTTTTTTAAAGATAATCTCACTAGCTCCTTTAGCTCCCATTACTGCGATTTCGGCATTTGGCCACGCAAAGTTCATATCTGCTCCGATGTGTTTAGAGTTCATTACGTCATAAGCACCTCCGTAGGCTTTACGAGTAATCACAGTTACTTTAGGCACTGTAGCTTCACTTAATGCATACAGTAACTTAGCACCGTGTACGATGATACCATTCCACTCCTGATCTGTACCAGGTAAGAATCCAGGTACGTCTACTAAGACTAATAGAGGAATATTAAAAGCATCACAGAATCTAGTGAAACGAGCAGCTTTAATAGAACTGTTTACATCTAAACATCCTGCTAAGAACATAGGATTATTAGCCACAATACCTACACTTTTACCTCCTAGTCTAGCGAAACCTACTACGATATTCTCAGCGTAGTCTTTGTGTATTTCGAAGAAAGAATCCTCATCTATGATATGATTAATTACCTCTTTCATATCATAAGGCTTATTAGAGCTCTCAGGTACTATCTCATCTAGTTCATATCTATACTCTTCGCCTGCAGTATAAGGAAGACTCATCGGCTTCTCCATATTGTTTTGAGGCATATAAGACAATAGCGTTTTTACATCCTCTAGACAGGCTACATCGTTAGGAGACGTCGTATGAGCTACTCCAGATTTCGTAGAGTGAGTACTCGCTCCTCCTAATTCTTCTGAAGTTACCTCTTCATTAGTTACTGTTTTTACAACGTTAGGTCCTGTTACGAACATATAACTAGACCCTTCTACCATCATCGTGAAGTCAGTCATCGCAGGAGAATATACTGCTCCTCCAGCACATGGTCCCATAATAGCAGATAGCTGAGGTATCACACCAGATGCTTGTACATTGCGGTAAAAGATATCTGCATATCCACCTAATGATCTTACACCTTCTTGTATACGTGCTCCTCCAGAATCGTTTAGACCTATCATTGGCGCACCCATTTTAAGTGCCATATCCATTACTTTACAGATTTTCTCTGCATGCGTTTCAGAAAGTGCTCCTCCGAATACGGTAAAGTCTTGTGCGAATACATAGACTAAGCGACCATTGATCGTTCCATATCCAGTCACTACACCATCTCCGTGATATACTTCTTTATCCATACCGAAGTCGGTCGTACGGTGTGTCACTAACATACCGATCTCTTCGAATGAACCTTCGTCTAGTAGGTATTCTACACGTTCACGAGCAGTAAGCTTTCCTTTGCTGTGTTGTGTATCTATTCTTTTTTGCCCTCCGCCTAATTTAGCTTGGGCTTGTATTTCTTGTAATTTATTTATTTTCGGATTCATAGGATTCTTAGTTTGGTAATCGAAGTTGTTTTTGGTCTTCTAAATACATTTGTAGCGCAAGGTATGCTGCTATCTCTGCTTCATCTTTATACTCTTCTTTGATTAAATCAGCATTGTAGTATTTTTTCACGAAGTTCGTGTCAAAATGACCTTCTCTAAAAGCATTGTGTTCCATTACGAACTTACCGAATGGCAATGTCGTACTAATACCTTTTACCTTATATGCTTTAATGGCTTCGATCATAATCTCTATAGCCTCCTCACGTGTCTGCCCATAAGTAATTAATTTGGCTAACATCGGATCGTAGTAGATAGGTACATCCATACCTTCTTCTATACCGTTATCTACACGGATGCCTTCTCCTTTAGGTAGTTGATAGATTTCTAAATTCCCTACACTAGGTAAGAACTCATTCAGAGGGTCTTCTGCATAGATACGAAGTTCCATAGCATGTCCTTTGATCTCTAAGTCTTCTTGTGTAAAAGGAAGCTTCTCTCCACGAGCTACCTTGATTTGCATCTCTACTAAGTCTAATCCAGTGATTAATTCTGAGACTGGGTGCTCTACTTGAAGACGAGTATTCATCTCTAAGAAGTAGAAGTTAAGGTGCTCATCTATTAAGAACTCCACCGTACCAGCTCCTACATAATCACAAGACTTAGCTACCTTAATAGCTGCTTCTCCCATAGCTTTACGCACTTCAGGAGTTAGTACAGCAGAAGGAGCTTCTTCTATTACTTTTTGGTGACGACGTTGTATACTACATTCTCTTTCAAATAAGTGAACTACGTTACCATGTTTATCCGCTAACACTTGTATCTCAATGTGTCTAGGTGAACCTATATATTTTTCAATGAAAACAGAACCATCGCCGAAAGCATTGGTTGCTTCAGAAATAGCACGTTGCATTTGACTTTCAAATTCTTCTTCTTTTTCTACGATACGCATCCCTTTTCCACCACCACCAGCAGCAGCTTTGATTAAGATAGGAAAGCCTATTTCTTTCGCTACTTGTTTAGCTTTGGCTACGTCAGTGATAGCCTCGTCTAGACCCGGTACCATAGGGATGTTATAGTCTTTTACAGTTTCTTTAGCAGCCAGTTTATTACCCATTACTTCTATAGCATGCGTATCTGGGCCGATAAAGGTAATCCCAGCAGCATTACACGCTAAAGCGAAGTTAGAGTTCTCACTTAAGAATCCATATCCTGGGTGGATACCATCTACATTTAATGATTTTGCTACTTCTAATATTTTATCTCCTAATAAATAAGATTGGTTAGAAGGAGCCTCTCCGATACATACAGCTTCATCAGCCATACGTACGTGTGGAGCATTACGATCAACAGTAGAGTACACAGCTACTGTCTTAATCCCCATTTTTTTAGCTGTAGTCATAATACGTACAGCTATTTCGCCACGGTTGGCAACTAATATTTTTTTCATCTTTATTCGAATTCAATTAACACTAATCCTTTATCAACAGTGGCACCTTTAGTCACGTTGATAGACTTAATAATCCCAGCTCTAGGAGAAGATAAGTTGTTCTCCATCTTCATAGCTTCTAAGATTAATAAGTTGTCATTCTCAGCTACTTCTTGCCCTACAGTTACCAAAATATCTAGGATAAGACCAGGCATAGGAGCCTTGATAGAATTAACCTGCTTAGTAGAGTTTAAGGAGAAGCCTAATTGATTGATTAGCTTATCGAGTTCGGTTTGGATATTAACAGAATAGTTATTTCCGTTGACATTTACAGTATAGTTTTTGTCTGTAAAGTGGTTCTCAAGTATTTCCACGTCATAAGATCTGTTGTTTTTGAGTACGTGATATGTAGATTCATTTACACGAGATACATTGATGTCTCCTTGTAATAAATCTTCACTTTCAAAAACAGTATCAGCATTCACTTTTAATTGATACGTTTTATTCATTATATTTTTAGTTTTTGGTATTCGTAAATATAATTAAATGTGTGATATATAAATAATATTTATTGATAATTTAATTTTTTACTACACTATGGCAGAAATATTGTTTTTTTACAATAATTTTGGTTGATTCTGATTGTAAATAAATAAGATAAAAGAGGTTACAAGGTATTCAATCGGAATTTTTTATACTATTCTCGTTAAGTAGAACAGACCTTCTCTGATAGCTAAACGGCTTTAATCAGCATTGAGATTTATTGCATTTGAGTCCGTAGTGAGTCCGTAATGAGTCCGTAATGACTCCGTTATTTTATACAAAACAACGGAGTCATTACGGAGGGATAATATACGTAGTTAGCTAAGGTGTAAAACTAGTCTAGAGGAGGCGTGAAGGGAATGTGGAGGGAGAATAGAGAAGGGGGGAAAAAGAAAAAGGTAATCTCTAGTTAGAAATTACCTTTTATAATAGTTATTATTCTTCGTCTTTGTTTTCTAAAGGATTCCATCCTCTTGATTTTAAAGGAATTTTAGTGTTTGCTCTTGAGATAAGATGAACACCTTCACTCTCTTGTGTTGTGTGACCTATCACTGTTAAGTTTGGATTACCCTTGATTTTGTCAAAGTCTTCCATTTTAATAGTGAATAACAGTTCATAGTCTTCACCACCATTGATAGCCATCGTAGTAGCATCGATATTAAACTCTTCGCAAGTATTCATAAACTGAGGGTCTAATGGGAGTTTCTCTTCATATAGATTACATCCTACTTTAGAACTTTTGCATATATGCATAATCTCAGAAGACAATCCATCAGAGATGTCTATCATCGCTGTTGGTTTTACACCTAGATCTGCTAATAGCTGTTTGATATCTGTTCTTGCCTCTGGCTTTAATTGTCTTTCGATGATGTATTCGTAGATAGATAAGTCAGGCTGATTATTAGGGTTTACTAAGAATACTTGTTTTTCACGCTCTAGGATTTGTAATCCCATATAAGCAGATCCTATATCTCCTGTTACCACTAATAAGTCGTTATCATTCGCTCCACTGCGGTATACTAATTCTTCTTCTTTAGCTTTACCAATAGCTGTTACGCTTATAATCAACCCTTTTTGTGATGAGGTAGTGTCTCCACCTACTAAGTCTACTTTATAATACTTACACGCTAAGGCGATACCTTCGTATAACTCATCTAAAGCTTCTAGAGGAAAACGATTAGATACTGCGATAGATACTGTGATCTGTGTAGGTACGGCATTCATCGCACAGATATCAGATAGGTTAACTACTACGGCTTTATATCCTAAATGCTTAAGAGGAGAGTAGGCAAGGTCAAAGTGTACTCCTTCTATTAATAAATCTGTAGAAACAACTACTTTATCTTCTCCAAAAGACAGTACTGCAGCGTCATCTCCGATGCCTTTAGTTGTACTCTCGTTTTCTATTGTAAAGTTTTGTGTTAAATGTTCTATTAATCCAAACTCACCTAAATGTCCTATATCTGTCTTAGATTGATTTTTATTCTCGATCATCGTATATCTGCTTTATTTTAAAGTAATGCAAAGGTAAAAAGAAAAGGCGATAGATTTATTTCTATCGCCTTTTAAACTATAAGTTAGCTCTTTTAAAATATTTAAAATAGCCATTATATGTATTGAAGTCTGGTACTAGACTAGCGTAGTAGCTAGGGTCTTCTTCTTCTATTATTTGTAACAGAGAGCGCCATATTTCTATTTCAGTAATGATCTCTCTTGCATAGTATTCGATATCATTTATCTCAAGACCTTTATAGTAAGTAAGTGATTCTTGAGATTTTTGAATTAATTCTTTAGCCATTTGACGAGCATTTTCTTTTTCGCCAACTTTATAAGAACCTTCTACAAATGGATGTACTACTTCGTATAAACCATAGTATTTGATAGGCATATTCGTCATCGCTATATCGATAACTTTCTTCGCTTTCTCATCTTTACCCTCTATTAATAGCTGCTCCATTAATCGAGCAAGGTTGATACGGTAGCTCAGTGCATTACGTCTAGTCTGAGGATCGTGATAGATTTTATCACTTCCCATATTACCCCAGTACCACTTCGTTACGATATCGTACATTCTATCTGCGTCTATAGAACCTCTATCTAGTGCATGAGAACTCTCTGTATCAGATTTCAGAGGAACTAATTTATATACTAAACCACTTAACTGTAAGTAGTCTTTCATCCAAATGAAATCATCATCTCCCCAGCTACCTCCAGAGAAGTATATAGGTCGTTCCCAGTTATTATTAGCCACTATATCTAACATGATAAGGCGGTGCTTATAGATAGCTTGGTCAGTAATGTTAACGTCTAGATAAGGTAATATATCTTTTCTTAAGTGAGGAGATACAATATTGTGTTTCGCTACATTAGCACTATCTACAGGTATTCTGATCTGATTAGTAGGAGCGATATACAATGTAGTTCCTGCCTCTGTTTTAATCTTCGTTCTATCATCATCAGATTTAATGAAGTTAAGAAGAGAGTTGATGTCTATTCTTTCTTCGATCATCTTGTTTACGATGATAGCATCTCTTTTATTACCTACATATTGATCATGTGTGAATGAGATCGGTAGAGGTTCTGAGTCATACGCTTTTGCTCTCATCTGATCAATATACCAATCTAATGGTAGTAAACTCGTACATACTACTCTTACATCTGTTCTGTATCCTTCTACGTCTTGTAAATACCACAGAGGGAATGTATCGTTATCTCCAATAGTAAATAAGATAGCATTCGGATCACATGAATCTAAGTATGCTCTAGCATTAGCAAGGGCTGTATAACGATCTGAACGGTCGTGGTCATCCCAGTTTTGTTGTGCTAATAATACAGGAGCAGCAAATAATGATACAACTAGAACAGCTGGACCAGCTATTTTTGGCTGTACATATTTTTTAAGTCCGTCGAAGATAGCATATACTCCAAATCCGATCCACATCGCGAATACATAGAATGCTGGTACTACAGCATAGTCACGTTCACGAGGTTCGAATGGGCGTTCATTCAAGAATATTTTAAGTGCAAAGCTTGTAAATAGGAATAACACTAATAATACCCAGAACATCTTAGGGTCTTTACGATAGTGGAATACAATACCGATAAGCCCAAGTATAAAAGGTAAGAAGAAATAAGTGTTTCTACCTTTGTTTTCTAATGTATCTGAAGGTAAGTTATCTTGAGAACCTAATCGTATTTCGTCTAAGAATTTGATACCACTAATCCAGTTACCATGTTGTAAGTCACCTTGACCTTGTACATCATCTTGTCTTCCTGCAAAGTTCCACATTAGGTAACGCCAGAACATATATCCGAATTGGTACTCAAACATAAAGCCGACATTACTAGAGAATGAAGGTACTTCGATTTCTAGGTATTCTCCATATTGATCTAAGAACTTGTCAAGTCCGTCATAATCAATTTCACCACTAGCAAGACCTTGTTTTACTCCAGATACTAATTCTTCTAACTCTTTTGTTCCAGCATATTGAGAAGATACTCTGAAGTCTAACGGTTTAGTGTAACGCATATAGTTGACACGGTGATTCTTGTCTGTACTCCACAGTCTAGGAAGGAATCCTTTATGAGTACTGTCGAAGTTTTGTCCTGCGTTTTTATATTCGTTTACGATTTCATACTTACCTGTTTGGTAGTTTCTTTCGTAGTTTGGTTTTTCGTCTTTCCAAGGATTGTTTTTGTCTAATCCTACATATTTTTTAGTGAAGTAAGAGTCGTAATAGATACTTTCTTCTCCATACTGTTCACGTTGGTAGTATGCTAATAGCTCAGAAGCATCAGAAGGTGTGTTCTCATTGATCACTACTTTTGCATTAGCACGGATAGGCAACATTATCCAACTTGTCAATCCAACAAATACAAAAAGAAGTGTTAGAATAAGCGTGTTCGCCATTATCTTGTTTTTCTTCTCTGTATATCTCAATCCGAATACAAAGAAGGCAACAATCAATAGGAAAGCAACAATAGTCCCACTGTTAAAAGGCATTCCTATCGAGTTCACCATAAAGATCTCTGTCTTACCAAATAAGGCTAAGGTCTTAGGGAATAAGAAAGCAAAAAGGAAGAATAAAACTCCTACAGCTGCTACATTGGCAATGATGAAGTTTTTGATAGTTACTTTTTGATATCTTTTAAAGAAGTATAGTAATGCAATAGATGGAACTGTCAATAAAGCCATTAGGTGGACTCCAAATGAAGCTCCAATAACTAATCCTATCAATAATAGCCAACGATTACCTTTAGGAGTGTTGATATCATCATACCATCTCACACCTAAGTATAATAGAAGTGATGTCAGAAGCATCGCAGAAGCATATACTTCAGACTCTACAGCATTAAACCAAAAACTATCTGTGAATGTAAAGGCTAATGAACCAACAGCAGCACTACCTAAAACGACAATAGCATTAGGATTTGTCCACTCACTTTTCGCAACGACGATTTTCTTAAGTAAATTAGATAATGTCCAGAACATAAAAAGAATGGTAAACGCGCTGGAAATAACAGCAACCATGTTTACCATTAGGGCAACTTTATCTGGAGAGGTAGCAAACATCGAGAAGAAAGCTCCTAACATTTGATAAAAAGGAGCCCCTGGAGGGTGTCCTACTTGTAGTTTAGCAGAGGTAGCAATATATTCTCCTGGATCCCAAAAGCTTACTGTAGGCTCTACTGTTAGTGTATAAGTCAATAGGGCAATAGCAAAACATAGCCATCCTCCTATAACATTCCACTTCTTGTAATTGAATGTCAACATATTTGTAATTACTAGATATTTTATCAGATTGTATATACAAAGAAAAGATTTTTTTTGTGTTGCGTGAAGGAATTAGAAAAATTTAATTTTTTTGAAAGAAAAGTTTGGAGATTATAAAAATAGTTATACTTTTGCATCCGCATTGATGAAGTAATTACGCTTTACGGTATGTAAAAAAGGTATTGGCCTATGGTGTAATGGTAACACAGCTGATTTTGGTTCAGTCGTTCTAGGTTCGAGTCCTAGTAGGCCAACAGAAAAGCCTCTTGATTTTTCAAGAGGCTTTTTTTATTTTAATTGTACGTAAAAATAAAATGTTAAATTTTTCAATACTCTCTCTTGACTATGAGTATCTTAGCAAAATAGCGGGTTGAGAGTGATTAAAAAAGGCATTTTATATTTGGAAGAATCAAAAAATGTGCTAATTTTGCATCCGAATTACTGAAGTAATTATGCCGAAGTAATGAAATGGTACTGGCCTATGGTGTAATGGTAACACAGCTGATTTTGGTTCAGTCGTTCTAGGTTCGAGTCCTAGTAGGCCAACAAAAAACCTCTTGATCACTCAAGAGGTTTTTTTATTTCAAGAATAAGGAATTGAAATAAGAAAGGTCAGAGCTTGCTCTGACCTTTTTTTGTTATTAGTTTTGACCTTTGAATTCAGGTTTTCTTTTTTCTAAGAAAGCAGTAGTTCCTTCTGTGAAGTCTTCTGTTTCGAAGCATTCTCCAAAGTTTTTGATTTCTTCGTGATATCCGTTTACACCATCTTTAAAGTTAGCATTGATAGATTTTATTGCTCTTCCGATTGCAGAAGCAGAGTTAGCAGCTATTTTGTTTGCTATTTTCTTTGTGAATGCTAATAGTTCTTCTTGTTCTACAACGTGGTTCACTAATCCATAAGATAGAGCCTTATCAGCTGTTATCATTTCTGCAGTCATGATTAGTTCCATTGCTCTTCCTTTTCCGATAAGTTGAGGTAAGCGTTGTGTTCCACCATATCCAGGGATTAGTCCAAGTGTTACTTCTGGAAGTCCCATCTTAGCGTTAGTAGAAGCAACTCTAAAGTGTGCTGACATGGCTAACTCTAATCCACCTCCTAGGGCAAATCCATTAACAGCAGCGATTACTGGTTTGTTGTAATTTTGAACATAGTCGAATAGAAGCTCTTGTCCTTTAGCAGCTAACTGTGAACCTTCACTAGTGTTGAAGCTAGAGAACTCTTTAATGTCAGCACCTGCAACGAAAGCTTTTTCTCCACTTCCAGTAAGGATGATAACACGTGTTTCACGGTCTTTTTCAAAGTGTTTAAGGGCTTGGTGAAGCTCTTCAATTGTTGGCTTGTTTAAAGCGTTTAATTTAGTTGGTCTATTAATGGTTATAATGGCCAGACTTCCCTCTTTTTCTACTAGAATATTTTCAAAATCCATAATATCTTTTATTTGATTAATTATTTATAATAGGCAAGGTAACAATAAATGTGGTGCCAAGACCTTCTTCTGTTTCGAAGACTATTGTACCGTTGTAATTTGTAATTATATTTTTTATGATTCCCAATCCTAATCCCATTCCACTTGTTTTGGTAGTGAACTTAGGTTGGAATATTTTGTTTAGATCTTCTTGCTTTATACCTGTCCCGTTATCAGCTACTTTGATGATAGCGCTTTCTTCTGTTCTAGATATGCTCACTTTTATTTGTGGGTTCTTCTGTTCAGAAGGGATAGCTTGTATTGCATTTTTGACTAAGTTAGTAATAATTCTGATTAGTTGTGTTCTATCTATTTTAGAGATGATCTCTTGATCAGTACTTTCGAACCAGATATAATCTTCATTAAAGATGTCGAGTGTTAGCCTTACAGTATTGACAATGTCAAGTGTTTCGTCTTGCTGAGCAGGCATTGCAGCAAAGCTAGAGAAAGCTGTTGCAACAGAAGTCATCGTATCTATCTGTTGTATTAATACTTGTGAGAAGTCCTTTAATTTTGTTTTGATTTCAGGATCAGTAGGATCAAATCTTCTTTCGAAGCTTTGAACAGTTAGTCGCATTGGAGTAAGAGGATTCTTTATTTCATGTGCAACTTGTTTAGCCATTTCTCTCCAAGCTTGCTCTCTTTCTGTTTGAGCTAGTTTTTCGTACGAATCATCGAGTTTCTCCACCATATCATTATATGCAGTGATAAGAGCAGAAATCTCCTTGCTTGTGTTAGTGGAATCGATTTTTTCGTTTTTTTGCCCAAACTTAGTACTTGTAATCTTGACACTGATATTGTTTAGGCTTTGGGTGATGTAGTTTGATAAGAAGTAAGAGATAGCAATAGACATAATTAGCATAATGATATATACTTGTCCAAACTTAACCATGAAGTTCTGAATCTCGTTCTCGTAAAACTCTGTTTTCTCCTCATACGGTATTTTAAGTATACCTAAGGGTTTGTACTTTAAATCTTTTAAAAAACTATATGCAATACGTATGCGGTTGCTATCGACCGTTTTTATATCTACAAAGCGTTTGTTGGGAGAGGATTGTATTGTCTTTAAGACTAAGGGAGAGATATTTTTAGAGATGCTGTCTACAGAAAAGGTACCTCTTGAGGTTATCAAGAGGCGTCCTTGTAGATCGTGTATATTGATCTCTGTATTATGTATGGCTGCGAGCTCATGTATTTTGTCTCTAAAAATGCGAGGTATATTCTCTGTTGTTAGAGGGTATTCTGAGGTTGTTAAGATGTAGTTTATATTCTCGTTGATAGAGTTTTCTGTCCTTTCTAATCTATATTGATGGTAGGTACGTGCTTCTTCTCTGAATTGATACACTGATACAGCTGATATCAATACAGATGAGATAATACTCAAAAATATAAGTGAGAAAAATATCCTATTTCTCAGAGAAAAGTTCTTTAATATAAAGTCATCTTTCATTATTTTCTGCTATCGCGAATTCGTTTGTATAAGCGTATTCCTAGCATTAATAGTATTGATAATCCTACTAGACCTACAACTCCAAATATCCAATTAAAAGTACTTTTTAAAATTACTAAAAATACTACAGAAAATAAAATCAAGGTTGCTCCTTCATTCCAAATTCTAAAAAAGGAAGATGTTTTAGTCATCGTTCTATTGTTGATTTGTTTGACGAACTGATGGCATTTTAGGTGATAAGCAATTAATAATACTACAAATAATAGTTTTACATGCATCCATGGTTGACTTAACCAAGCAGGTATTACTATCAGCATCCATATTCCAAAAACAGTTGCCAATACTGCCGCAGGCCAAGTGATGATGTTCCACAAGCGATTAGTCATAATCGTGTATTGATCTCTTAGGATGTTGGATTGTACTTCAGGCATATCCTTCGTCTCAGAGTAATAGACAAAGAGACGTACGATATAGAATAATCCTGCAAACCAGCATACTATAAAAATAACATGAAGGGCTTTTAGATATAGGTACAACATAATGTTATTTGTTTTGCCATTCTTTAATCCAAGTTACCATTGCATCTATCCACATATCATCATCATTCATACAAGGGATTGTTCTAAACTCTTCTCCTCCGTGTTTTAAGAATTCGTCATGTGCTTCCATGCCTATTTCTTCTAGAGTTTCAAGACAGTCAGCTACAAAGGCAGGAGTAACTACTGCTAGCTTTTTAATTCCCTTCTCTGCTAATCCATTTACAGTAGCATCAGTTGGAGGCTGTAGCCATTTGTCCATTCCTAATCTAGATTGGAATGAGTTAGTGTATTTATCAGCAGGGATGTTTAACTTCTCAACTACTTGTCTTGTTGTTTCTAGACATTGATGTCTATAGCAGAACTCATGTGCTTTAGAAGCTGTCTGACAGCAAGATCCGTCTATAGTACAGTGTCCCTTTGTTACATCTGATTTGCGGATATGTCTTTCAGGTACTCCATGATAAGAGAATACGATATGGTCATAGTCATACCCTTCTAAATGACCTTGTATAGTATGAGCTAGAGCATCTACATATTCTTTCTTGTTGTAGAAAGCAGGGAAGCTCGTAACTTTCATCTGAGGAAAGTGTTTTTGTCTTACTTCTTCAGCTAATACATCGATAGTCTCTGTAGTTGCCATAGCGAACTGTGGGTATAGAGGAATCATTAGTACATCATCTATGCCTTTGTCTTTTAGTTCTTGTAAGCCTGTCTTGATAGAAGGTTCTCCATATCTCATAGCTAATGCTACTGGGATATCTACTTTTGCTTGTACTTTCTTTTGTTGTCTTTCAGAAATTACGATTAGTGGTGAACCTTCTTCCCACCATATTTTAGAATAAGCTTCTGCTGATTTCTTTGGTCTAGTATTAAGTATGATTCCTTTAACTAATAAACTTCTTAGGATGTATGGCATGTCTATTACTCTTTCATCCATTAAGAATTCTCCTAAGTATGGTTTTACGTCTTTTGCTGTAGGGCTTTTAGGTGAGCCTAGGTTAACTAATAATATACCTTGCATGTTGTTAATTATTTGTGTTGAGAGACATTAAGTATTTTTTCGGTGTAGTGCCAAACTTCTTTTTAAAGGCAGCAATGAAATGACTAGCAGAACTATAACCAATCTTTAGTCCTACTTCGTTTACATTATAACTACCGTTGTCTAAGAGCTTGCGTGCGTATTCCATCTTATAGTCAAACAAGAAGCTGAATACAGAGTCACCGTAAATCTGCTTAAAGCCCATTTTTAGTTTTTTAATGTTAATACCTACTGAGTCTGCTAATTCTTGAAGAGTAGGTGGTTCTGCCATTTTACTGATGATGATATCTTTCGCCTTTTTGATTTTAACGACATCGTCTTCATCAGATAAGAATGGACAATTTTCTATATTTTGATCTTCATTCTGATTAAATAGTAAGCTAAGTAACTCGTAGGTCTTACCAGTGTAGTATAGCTTCTTGATAGTTGGATTCATATAGAAGTTAAATAACTGATTCAGGACTATAGCCATAGAGGGAGTGATTTCTTCTTCAGAGTAATACTTTTTGTCTCTATTCTCGCCAGTTAAGAAACCTATAAACTCTGCTTCTGTCGAAAATAGAGCATGAAACTTCTTAATTGAGATTAAAACGCTAATGACCCATGTATTAGGGGATATCTCTAAGTGTACGGGAAGTTCTTTTTGTGGGTTGTATAAGATCAAGAATTTCTCCTCGTTTAGAGGAAGAGAATAGGCTCCTTGATTAAATATAAATTTAGCAGATCCCTTTAATCCAAAGTAAAATTGGAT
Organism: Myroides profundi; assembly: GCF_000833025.1. Lineage (NCBI taxonomy): Bacteria > Pseudomonadati > Bacteroidota > Flavobacteriia > Flavobacteriales > Flavobacteriaceae > Myroides > Myroides profundi. The sequence goes on along the minus strand of NZ_CP010817.1, from coordinate 3,867,254 downwards.
AACATCTGTTCCCATTTCTCGTTGAAAAGTAATATTCTCTGTCAAGTTATTTTCAAACCTTAACATCGAAAAATTATCATCAATTATTATTTCTTCCGTAGGACTCATAGCGATACTTTTTAAACTTAAGTTAGAAACTTATCTAGTTACTTTTTATTTAGAATGATTCTATATAGGGTGTCTTTTAACCCTTGTCATTGTTGCAAATGTACTGTATTATAATGAAATGCAATGCTTTTTTTTTGAGAAATCCCTTAGCGATATAAATAGTCCTTCTAGCGTTACTTTTGTCGATTCTTTAATATTAAATTTGTTTACTTTTTTGAATTAACTCTGTGGTATGGACAAAATAGATAAGACTAAACCTGCGACTTTTTATGCAGTGGGATTAAGTTATAAGAAAGCGGACGCTGAAATGCGCGGTAAGTTTAGTCTAAGTGATGAGGCCAAAGACAATTTATTAACTCAAGCTAAAAATGAAGGAATCGAGAGTTTAATCGTGATTTCTACATGTAATAGAACGGAGATATTTGGTTTCGCACAACACCCTTTCGAACTGATTAAATTATTATGTGATAACAGTAATGGTACAGTGGATGACTTCCGCAATGTGGCTTATGTATATAAGACTAAGGAGGCGATAGAACACTTATTCCGAGTTGGAACAGGACTAGATAGTCAGATATTAGGTGATTTTGAAATTATCAGTCAGATTAAGAATGCTTTCTACTTAGCAAAGGAGAAAGAACTGACAACGAACTACTTCGAGAGATTAGTCAATGCTGTTATCCAAGCAAGTAAACGTATCAAGAACGAGACTGAGCTTAGTTCTGGAGCTACTTCTGTATCATTTGCTTCTGTACAATATATTATGGATCATGTAGAAGATATATCTAATAAGAATATCTTGTTATTCGGAACGGGTAAAATCGGTAGAAATACATGCGAAAACTTAGTGAAGCATACTAAGAATGATCATATCACACTTATTAATAGAACAAAAGAGAAAGCGTTAGAGGTAGCAGGTAAGTTTAATCTTATTGTAAAGGATTATGCAGATTTACAAGCTGAAATACGCAAATCAGATGTGCTTATCGTTGCGACTGGTGCACAGAAACCTACAGTAGATAAGGCGTTGCTTAACTTGACAAAACCTCTTGTTATTTTAGATTTGTCTATTCCTAAGAACGTGAGTGATGATGTGACTGAGATAGAAGGAGTAGAATTAATTCATCTTGATTATTTATCTCAAATGACAGATAAGACGATCGAGAGAAGAAGAGAGTTCATTCCACAAGCAGAAGAAATTATAGAAGAGATCATGTCTGAGTTTATCGCTTGGACGAAGATGAGAAAATTCGCACCTACTATACATGCTCTTAAATCTAAGTTAGAGCAGATAAAAAATGGGGAATTAGATTATCATAAAAAGAAATATGATAACTTTGATTCTGAGCAGGCTGAACTAATCAGTATGCGCATCATACAGAAGATCACTACGCACTTTGCAAACCATCTTCGTCATGAAGATACAGTAGTGGATCAGAGTATAGAATGGATAGAAAAAGTGTTTCATATAGAATCAAATTAAAATGGGTAGAATTATTCGTATAGGTACACGTGATAGTGAACTAGCAATGTGGCAAGCAAAAACAGTTGAACAATCTCTTCAGAAATTAGGGTACAAAACAGAGTTAGTACCTGTTAAATCTACAGGAGATTTAGTGTTGGACAAGCCATTATATGAGATGGGAATCACAGGAATCTTTACTAAGACTCTAGATGTGGCAATGATAAAAAAAGAGGTAGATATCGCAGTGCATTCTATGAAAGATGTACCAACAGCTCTACCACAAGGGATCGTACAAGGAGCAGTACTTAAACGTGCTAATACTGTAGACATCTTATTACATAAAGGAGATACATCTTTTATGTCAGAAGAGGTTGAGGCAGTAGTAGCTACAGGAAGTTTAAGACGTAAAGCTCAATGGTTAAACCGTTTCCCAAAGCATACAACAGTTGACCTACGAGGAAATGTAAATACTCGTATGGAAAAACTACAAAACAGCGATTGGAATGGAGCAATCTTCGCTTCAGCTGGATTAGATCGTATTAAAAAGAAACCATCGAACTTCATTAATCTTGACTGGATGATACCAGCACCTGCACAAGGAGCTATGGTAGTAGTCGTAAATGCAGATGATAATCATGCTTTAGACGCAGTAGCTCAGTTAAATGATTATGAAACAGAGATGACTACTTATATAGAAAGACAGTTCTTAAGAACGTTAGAAGGTGGATGTACAGCTCCTATCGGTGCTTTAGCTACTTATAATGATCACGATGATACGATTAATTTTAAAGGGGTACTATTCTCTTTAGATGGTCAACAGAAGTTCGAAGTGAACAAAGTAGTGGATATCGCAGAGTGGAAGAAGCTTGGATTCTTTGCAGCTAAAGAAATTCTTGAGAATGGTGGTAGTGAATTAATGGAAACACTACGTCAACAATTAAAAAAATAAAATGTCTTTTAACCCAACTATTTTATCTACACGTAAGATTAGAGCGAGTGTATTAGATGCTGTAGCTTTAGGGAAGGTGCATTTAGTAGAACAAGATTATATCTTGACAGAACACTTAGTATTCGACTTGGATGCTGTACATGAGTATGTATTGTTTACGAGTCAGAATGCAGTGAAGAGTGTGATTAGTCAAGGGTATAGAGAAGCTCTGAATAAGAAACCAGCGCTATGTGTGGGGATAAAAACAAAAGAATTGTTGGAGGAGAACGGTTGGGAAGTTAAGGCTTGGGCACATTATGCAAAAGAATTAGCTCCTATCATTGTTCAGGACTATAAAGATAGAAATATAACATTCTTTAGCGGAAGTATCAGAAGAGATCTGTTGCCAGATGCTTTTAGAGCAAATGGCTTGGTCTTTAATGAGTTCACAGTATATCAGACTGTGCTTAACCCAGTCAAGAATGAACAGAAAGTAGATGGATTGTGCTTTTACAGTCCTTCAGCGATAGAGAGTTATCTTCAGCAGAACAGCATCACGACAGAAGTGTGCTTCTGTATAGGAGATACTACAGCAGAACCATTAAAAGGAGTTACACAGAATATTGTAATAGCGAAGCAACCTACCGTGGAGGCTACATTACAAGCTTGTGTGGATTATTATAAATAGAGTCAGCTAAAAATTGACGTATTAAAATCGAATAGAAATGATTAAAAATGATTTATTCTTAAGAGCGTTAAAAGGTGAAACAGTAGAGAGACCACCTGTATGGATGATGCGTCAAGCAGGTAGATACTTACCAGAGTTTCGCGAATTAAGAGATAAGTATGATTTTTTTACACGTTGTAGAATGCCAGAAATCGCAGCTGAGATTACAGTACAACCGATTCGTATTGTAAAACCAGATGCTGCTATTTTATTCTCAGATATTTTAGTCGTACCGCAAGCTATGAACATTGATGTAGAGATGAGACCAGGAGTAGGGCCATGGGTACCTAATCCTATCCGTTCTGCTAAAGATGTAGAGCAAGTTATCGTACCTAATATCGAAGAGACATTAGGATATGTAATGGATGCTATTAAAGTAACGAAAGAGATGTTAAACGATGAAGTACCATTGATTGGATTCGCTGGTTCACCTTGGACTATCTTTTGTTATGCAGTAGAAGGAAAAGGTTCTAAGAGCTTTGACTTAGCCAAAGGAATGTGTTTTTCTGACCCAGTAGCTACACATACGTTATTACAAAAAATTACAGATACAACTATTTTATACCTTAAAGAAAAGGTAAAAGCAGGTGTAAATGCTGTACAAATATTCGATTCATGGGGAGGAATGTTATCTCCAGTAGATTACCAAGAGTTCTCATGGCAGTATATTAACCAAATAGTAGAAGCATTAGCTGATATCACTCCAGTTATCGTATTTGGAAAAGGATGTTGGTTTGCATTACCTGAAATGGCGAAGTCAAAAGCTTCTGCATTAGGAGTAGACTGGACTTGTAGCCCACAGAACGCTCGTCTATTCACAGGAGGAGATATCACATTACAAGGTAACTTTGACCCAAGTCGTCTAATGTCTCCGATCCCTACTATTAAGAAAATGGTACACGAGATGATCGATGCTTTCGGTAAAGATAAATATATAGTGAACTTAGGTCACGGTATCTTACCTCATATCCCAGTAGATCATGCTAAAGCATTTATCGAAGCGGTAAAAGAATACGAACACAAGTAAAATATTGACAGAAAAGCCTGCCGAAGTATGACGTAGGCTTTTTTGTTTTACTATATCATTTGACCTATGTTAAACAAAGGAACAAAAAGTGAAGAAGAAAGACGTATAGAGTCTATTGTTCAGAAGTTGTCTTCTATTGGATTTACTCCAGAGGACAAGAAATTTATAGAAGATCTAGACGTAGAGCTTCAAAAGATAGGCTTGAGTTATGAACAACTGTTGATAACAGAGGGTAAGGACTTAGCCTTGCACTTACATAAATTCAACTTCCCTTGGGACAAGATGGAAGAGTTCACAGATCTATTAGTGAAGTGGTCTTCTCAAGAGCCTTCATTAAAAGCAAAAGCAAAAGCTGTCTATCAATATATCCAAGATGAGAGTAAAGCATTCTCATTTAATATCATGACTAAGATTAGTCGCCTTTAAGAGAGCACTATTTACAGCAGAAACAGGTTGAGGCGTCATACGCACTATGATAGTGATATGTAGGACTAGAGGAGTCTGCTTACTATTGTTTATTTAAAGATAAGGTAGAGAGGCGCAATATAATGTATTGGCTGAACTACGGAACAATAGTTTTTTTAATGATGAGTATCCTTACAGAGAGAGGGTATGTACTATTTATAATATGAAAGAACAATTTTATCAATATATACAACAGCTTCAAGATACCATAACGAAAGGACTTGAAGATATAGATGGAAAAGCAAAATTCCAAGAAGACCTTTGGGAACGTCCTGAAGGTGGAGGAGGTCGCACACGCGTAATCGAGAATGGAGCAGTATTCGAAAAAGGAGGAGTAAATATCTCTGCCGTACACGGACCGTTACCAGTAGCGATGCAAAAGTACTTTAATGTAGGAGATGTAGATTTCTTCGCTTGCGGATTATCGTTAGTGATTCACCCGAAGAGTCCTATGGTACCTACAGTACATGCTAACTGGCGTTACTTCGAAATGTATGACAAAGATGGTACAGTAGTGCGTTCTTGGTTTGGTGGAGGACAAGACCTAACACCATACTACTTATTCGATGAGGATGCTGCGCATTTTCATACTGTATGTAAGACAGCTTGTGATAAGCATAACCCTGCGTTTTATCCATTGTATAAGAAGCAATGTGATGAATATTTCTGGAATGCACATAGAGAAGAGGCACGTGGTATCGGAGGATTATTCTTTGACCGCTTAGAAGCAACAGAAGAAATGTCTATGCAACAGTGGTATGACTTCGTAACCGAAGTAGGAGATAGCTTCTTAGAAGCTTATGCACCTATCGTAGAACGTCGTATGGATACCCCTTATAGCAATGAACATCGTACATGGCAAGAAATCAGAAGAGGTAGATATGTAGAGTTTAACCTTGTTCATGATAAAGGAACTCTATTTGGATTAAAAACCAATGGACGTATCGAATCTATCCTAATGAGTCTACCACCACATGTACAATGGGTATATGACCACCATCCAGAAGAAAACAGTTGGGAAGAAAAACTGTTGAAAGTATTGGCTAATCCTGTTGATTGGATAAAGTAGAGACGCAATATTTTGCGTGTCACAGTTAATGTTTACAGAATATATCACGGATTATAAATCCGTGCCAACAGTAGAGACGCAACACATTGCGTCTACCATAATACGTTACAACGATTGCCCGGATTTGTAATCCGTGCGTTAACAATAGTATATAAACATATAAAACCAAAAATAATTATGTTTCCATTACAAAGAGGTAGAAGATTAAGAACAAATGAGTCTATTCGTAGTTTGGTAAGAGAGACTATCGTGACTCCACAAGATTTTATGTTCCCTATGTTTATAGCAGAAGGGACTAATGTACAAGAAGCTATTCCTTCGATGCCAGGTATGTTTAGACGTTCTGTGGATTTGACAGTAAAGGAAGTAAAAGAGCTTTATGCATTAGGTATTCGCGCAGTGAATATCTATGTAAAAGTAAGTGATCACTTAAAAGACAATGCAGGTACAGAAGCATGGAATCCTAATGGATTAATGCAGACTGCTATCAAAGCGATAAAAGATGCATGTCCAGGTATGATCGTAATGCCAGACGTAGCATTAGACCCATATTCTATATACGGGCACGATGGTATTATCGAGAATGGAGTAGTAGTGAATGACCCTACAGTAGATGCACTGACGAAGATGAGCGTATCTCATGCAGAGGCAGGAGCAGACTTCGTAGCACCTAGTGATATGATGGACGGACGTATCTTGCGTATGCGTGAAGCATTAGACCAATCAGGATTTACTAATGTTGGTATTATGAGTTATTCTGCTAAGTATGCATCTGCATTCTACGGACCATTCCGCGATGCACTTGACAGCGCACCGAGAGCAGATGTAGAGATACCAAAAGACAAAAAAACATACCAAATGGACTATGCTAACCGTATCGAAGCTGTAAAAGAGGCGTTATACGATGTAGAAGAAGGAGCAGATATCCTTATGGTAAAACCTGGTATGGCTTATTTAGATATCGTACGTGAAGTGAAAGACGCTGTGAATGTGCCTGTAGCTGTGTACCAAGTATCTGGAGAGTACGCTATGGTAAAGGCTGCATCAGAGAGAGGATGGCTTGACCACGATCAGATTATGATGGAACAATTAACTTGTATCAAACGCGCTGGAGCAAGTATTATCTCAACATACTTCGCTAAAGAAGCGTCTATTCTATTGAATAAATAGTTAGAATAAGTACTATAAATAGAAGAAGCTCGTTGATTTTGTCAACGAGCTTTTTTCATTATAAACTATTGATAACTTTTTTTCTAAATAGTAGTAAGAAGTGTTTTAACTTTATCCACTAGTAAAATTATAGAATATATGATGCCTGATTTTAAAAATAAAACATATCGATTAGCAGAGTTTATCTTACTTGTTAAAGATCGAAAAGAAAGAACTACGGAGTATGATCCAGCCTATCAGTATGCTATTTATGCTGTAGAAGATGAGGCAGATGTAGAATTAGAGATTTATGTTGGTGATCCTGTTGAGGTGACTGAGGATGATGAAGAGATATATCCAGATGCTGTTACAGAACTAGATATGTGGTATCTGTGTTCTGATGAAGATATACAAGATGTAGTAGACTTAGCAGTGAGCCAGAAACCCACAGTGACGGTAGAAGAGCTCATCATGGCATTAGATTACTACCTGACGATAGATGATTTTATTGATTTTGACTAAAAGATATAAAGTCTGTTATATGTTATTTGTCCGTTTATTGCACTAAAAGGACTGTTTTGTATACTATAATGTTCATTTTGTTTCTCTATTTTTGATGGAAATAAATAAACAACAACAATGACAAAAATTATAAAAACTAGTTTACTACTTCTTGCTGCTATTAGTGTAGTAGCATGTGGTGGTAAGGATGAGAAAACACAACCTGAAGCTGTGTACGAATCAGAAAGAGGAGAAGTAGCTGAAATGACTATGTCTGAAAAAATCAAACTAGGTGAAGACATCTTTAAAGGAAAAGGGAACTGTGCTTCTTGCCATCAGACAGATAAAAAAATAATAGGACCTAGTGTCAAAGAAATATTGCAGGTGTATGATAAACACAACGCGGATCTAGTTTCTTTTTTGAGAGGAAATGAGGAACCTATAGTAGATCCGTCTCAGTTTATCATTATGCAAGCTAACTTAGAGATCACAAAGAAGTTTAGCGATCTAGAAATGGAAGCACTTATTGTCTATATGCGTAGTTTATAAGTAACAATTAAGTAGTAGGATATCGAAAAGCCTTGAGTCAATAGATTCAAGGCTTTTTTATATTCAGTAAGAGATAGATTTTACCCATTAATGTAAAATGCAATTCAAATTATATTGAATGATAAATGGGAATAAAATACTATTTTTTAGGGGGTGGTCGGCATGTGGTCGGCTAGTGATAGGCATTTGGTCGGCTTAAAAGTACCAAAAATAGCCTATCACTATCCCATCATATAGGTATCATATAGCGAGCAAGTGGAGTGGAAGTAAAAGTGTGTAAAAGGAAATTAGAATAGAAAGTATAGTAATGTGCTTAATATTAGTGTGATAGGTGGTGAAGGGATTAGGTATTGCTACATATTATAAAATGAGAATATAAAATTGTTGTCTAATATGCGAAGAAAGTGCTCATTCTTAGAGAAATAAAATGAAGAGTTCTAATATTAATCTGTAAAGTGTAAATGATCTATATCCCCTATAAACACTGACTATTTAGAAGCATTCTACGATTTTATAAGGACTTTAATTAGTAATTTTACTAAACAAAAATAAACTAACAATTCAATGGACTTCATATATCAAGATCCGTATCCGATTCAGAAAGATGATACGCAGTACAAAAAGATTTCTTCTGACTATGTAAAAGTAGAAAAATTAGGAGATAGAGAGATATTAGTGGTTGATCCTAAAGCGATTGAGATGATTGCTGAGACAGCGATGACAGATGTGTCATTCATGTTAAGAACATCGCACTTAGAAAAATTAAAAGCTATCCTAGACGATCCGGAAGCGACAGATAACGATCGTTTTGTGGCTTATAACTTATTACAAAACGCAAAAGTAGCAGTAGAAGGACAATTACCTTCTTGTCAAGATACAGGTACTGCTATCGTAGTGGCAAAAAAAGGAGAAAACGTATATACGGGATCGAATGATGCTGAGAGTTTATCTAAAGGTATCTTCGAAACATACCAAAAGAAAAACTTGCGTTACTCTCAGATCGTACCTATCAGTATGTTTGAGGAGAAAAACTCAGGTTCTAACTTGCCAGCACAGATCGATATCTATGCTACACAAGGAGCTAAATATGAGTTCTTATTCTTAGCGAAAGGTGGAGGGTCTGCTAACAAGACATTCTTATACCAAAAAACAAAATCTCTTCTTAATGATAAAAACCTAACGGAATTTATCAAAGAGAAAATCATGGACCTAGGTACTGCTGCTTGTCCTCCATATCACTTAGCATTAGTGATCGGTGGTACATCTGCTGAGGCAAACTTAGCAGCTGTAAAGAAAGCATCTGCTGGATACTATGATAACTTACCTACTTCTGGTAATATGGGAGGTCAAGCGTTCCGTGACTTAGAGTGGGAGAAAAAATTACAATTAATCTGTCAAGAGTCTAAGATTGGAGCACAGTTCGGGGGTAAATACTTTACTCATGATGTACGTGTGATCCGCCTTCCTCGCCACGCTGCTTCATGTCCTGTAGGATTAGGAGTATCTTGTTCGGCAGATAGAAATATAAAAGCGAAAATCACTGCAGAGGGATTATTCGTAGAACAATTAGAGACTGATCCAGGACGCTTCTTACCTGCTGTAGCTCCTCACTTAGAAGAGCCTGTGGTAATCGACTTGGACAAGCCAATGAAAGAACAATTAGCAGAGTTAACGAAGCATCCTATCAAAACTCGTGTAATGTTAAACGGAACTGTTATCGTGGCGCGCGACATCGCTCACGCTAAGATCCAAGAGATGTTAGACAATGGACAAGAGATGCCAGAATACTTCAAGAATCACCCAGTGTATTATGCAGGGCCAGCTAAGACTCCAGATGGTATGCCATCAGGAAGCTTCGGACCTACTACAGCAGGGCGTATGGATCCTTATGTAGATAGTTTCCAAGCGGTAGGTGGAAGTATGATTATGCTTGCGAAAGGTAACCGTAGTCAGGCGGTAACTGATGCGTGTAAAAAACACGGTGGTTTCTACCTAGGTTCTATTGGAGGACCAGCTGCTATCCTTGCAAAAGAGAATATCTTAAGCGTAGAGGTAGTTGACTTCCCAGAATTAGGAATGGAAGCTGTACGTAAGATTGTAGTGAAAGACTTCCCTGCCTTCATCATCACTGATGATAAAGGAAATGACTTCTTCGCAGATCTATAGTAATCAGAATAAACTAACAATTTATAGACGACAATGAAAAGCCGATACTAGCGACAGTATCGGCTTTTTTTAATTAGGAATTTAGAATTAGGAATTAGGAATGTCCTATTCGCTAACGGTGTCAAACAGATGGTTTTTTAAGGCTCTGTTCTGTGTCTCCCAACAGGCAAAGGAGATTACTTTACAACCAAGGTAAGTAGTCTAATGATTTGTGTATGTAAATGCTAAATGTTTGAATTTTAATGTTTTGAAAATAATAATTGTCGTAGATTTGTAGGGTAAATGAGAAGTTATGAAGAAGACAGAGGCTATTAATACAGTAAAGAACTTGGCAGAGAATAAAAATCAAGTTAGGGCTTATATGAAAGGAAAAATCACTAGAATGGAATTAGTAGAAAGAGGGGTTAAGTTGGTTAAACCTTTTTAGTAAGATTGATGTAATATTAAAAGGTATCAAGGAATAGAACAGAGTTTTAAACCTGAAGAATAATATAAGTAGCCCTATTCTTTATTAGAATAGGGCTGTTTTTTTAAAACTTACTTCTTATGTCTCAAGAGTAGTAATAAGCTAATTAGGAGTAATAAAGCTGCTATGGCAAAGGCTATACCAGGTAAGTATGGTAAGGTATTGTCCTGAGTGTATAGGTAGAAACAATAGGTAAATACTGGTGGAGCCACAATAGTCGTTAATCCATTAAGGCTTCCTAATACACCTTGTAGTTCTCCTTGATGTTGCTGATCTAGTGACTTAGATAGCATAGACTGAAAACCTGTCTGTTGTATACTTCCTAGTAAGTATAATGTGATACCTACCCAGAGTTGTATTTCAGTAACACAATAACTCAATAAGAGTAATCCTATAAAGCTGGTTAATAAACCGATGTAGACAAGTCTTTGGTCTGATAGTTTAGTAGACAAGTATTGCAATAGGTATGCTTGTACTAAGAAACCTATGATGCCTATAATGGTTAGTGAGATTCCAACTTGCTGTTTACTCCAATCAAACTGTATCATAGTATAGAATGACCACGTACTCTCCATGCTATGTGATGCAGCCGAAAGTAAAAAGAATACAATAAATAGTAGACTTAGTTGTTTAAAGCGTTTGATACTTTTTAGAGATTGTAAAGGGGAGATTTCTTTTAGTGATAATCGCTTCAGTGAACGTGAAGTATTGGTTTCTGGAAAGAAGAAATACCCATAAAGAACATTTAATAAACCTAATATTCCCGCAAAGTAAAAAGGGTAAGTAAAATGATATTCTCCTAATAACCCTCCTACTAAAGGGCCTACGATAAAACCAATATTAAAAGCTGCATTTAAGTAACCGAAGTATTTCGTTCTGTTATCTTCATCCGTAACATCTGTAATGGTAGCTGATGCTACAGCAAAGGTGGCACCTGTCAATCCTGCGATAAGACGACTGATGAATAGTATCCAATAACTATGAGCAACTGCCATAATAAAACAGTCTATAGAGAATCCAAAAAGAGAAAGTAATAATACTCGTCTACGTCCATAACGATCGCTAATAATCCCTAAGATCGGTGCAAAGATAAATTGCATAAAGGCATAAGCTAATGTAAGTACACCTCCGTACTTCGCTGCTGTGCTGAGGTCAGCATGTAGTACGTGTTCTAATAGTTCTGGTAATACTGGAAAGATAATACCGAAGCCAGCACTGTCTAATATAATGGTGATCGTAATGAATATTACGATGCTGTTAATCTTGTTTGATTGCATAAGTATATATAATAAAATAACGGTACCCTAAAGAAGGGGTACGCTTAAATAAACTGAGTCACTTACTACGCTGTAGGGTGCGACTGTGATTCGGAATGTTATTTTACTATTGCTGCATAATGGACAAAGATAATGTGTAATGGGTTTATTATCAAAGAGTAATTGCCTTTTTTTAAAATAAGAGAATAGATGTGTACAGTTCTAGAAGGTTATATTTCTATGAATTTTAGTACCTTGCTTACTCATTTGTAAGTACCATGAACGATCTATTATCTTATATATACAATAATCCTTCTAGCTTAACGAAAGGCAAGGGAGGGGACGAATTATTCTTAGCGAAGTACAGTGAGATACAGAAGAAGACTGATGCTCCATGCTTTTTTTGGGGTAATGTGAAAGACCCTTTTATGATGGCACGTTGTTTAATCACGTTGTCTAATGTGGTGAAGTCTAGTTTTAATTTATCTCCTGCTGATCTGGCTAAGCTAAAAGACCCTATTGCTACAGCTGGGGATGGTAGAGTGCGATTTGAGGGATTCTCTCACTGTGCAGGAGTGTACGCTCGTGTAGATGTATTGCCTGATGGATTAGATGGGGAGTTCTTAGAGAATGGGACTACGAATGTAGACTTTAACCAACCGATGCTTACTGCGCTGAATAGCATTAAGCAAAAGGAGAATGTACTGCTGTCAATAGGTCAGAAGGAGGTTAGTATTCAGACTGAGGATAAGAAAATAGTGGAACGCAAAGTACCTCTTCCGATTAAGTGGATTAAGGGACTGAGTACGGTACAGATCTATCTGTCTAAGGCAGAGAAAGTACATACGTTTAATAAAATACAGACTCAACAACTGTTTAGAGGTATTCCGAAAGGGGTAGTAAAGAATGATTATTACTTGATATTGAGAGGTAATATGCCTTCTTTTTCCCCTGTTAAATCAAACAATGGTATTTGTGTAGGTGCTATTCATCGTTTACGATTATTAGAACCTTTATTGCCTTATATGGATTATATGCAGGTCTTTCCTCATCCGAATATGCAGAGTACCACGTGGCAGTTGTATTTCGGAGATATTCGATTTAGTTTGTCTTTATCTCGTGAAGCTTTTAGAGGTTTCTCGGGAGAGGGAGCAGCATTAGAGTCGTTAATAGAGGATGTGGATGACGAGTGGATAGATGCGATGGATAAGTATGCTTATGCAAATCAACGCTTTAACCCGACGATGTTTGCAATGGAAGAAGGGATGAGTTTCACTGATGCAGATAGTCTGACAGGGCGATTAGCAGCTATGGGATTATTAGGGTTTGACTTAGATGACAATGCTTTCTTTTATAGAAGATTGCCCTTTAAGCTAGAGCGTATCCTAAGTCTAAATCCTCGCCTAAAGAATGCTGAGAAACTACTAGCTGAGAATAAAGTAGAGATTATTAGTGATGCTAATGGACGGATAGAAGCTCGTGTAGAGGGAACTGGTGGTGTGAGACATACAGTAGTCTTAGATAGTGACCAAGAGCGATGTACTTGTGAGTGGTATGGTAAGTATCAGGGAGATAGAGGGATGTGTAAGCATGTGCTGGCGGTGAAGAAGATGACGTCAAAGAGTTGATTTTGAGTTTATACGGCATGGCACGGATTACAAATCCGCGCCAACGTAATCCGTGCAAACACAATCTGTGTTAATGTAATCTTTGTAGACAGAAGGTTTACTTTAGCTTCTTTACATTATTGTTATAATTTTATTACAGTATTTGGCAGTCGGATAATTTGAGATTAACTTTGCGCCATGCAAATAGACAAAAAAGACATCAGAAGTTTATCTAAGGAACAATTAAGGGATTTCTTTGTTTCTCAGGGAGATAAGGCATTTAGAGGAAACCAAGTATACGAGTGGTTATGGAGTAAAGGGGCTCATAGCTTTGAGGATATGAGTAACTTATCATTGGCTACCCGTGAGATGCTAGATGCTAACTTCGTAATTAATCATATCAAAGTAGATAGTATGCAGGTAAGTACTGATGGTACTATCAAGAATGGTGTGAAGTTACACGATGGTCTTATTGTAGAGTCTGTTTTGATTCCTACAGAAACACGTACTACAGCTTGTGTATCTTCTCAGGTAGGGTGTAGCTTAGACTGTGAGTTCTGTGCTACTGCACGCCTTAAGCGTATGCGTAACTTGAATCCTGATGAGATTTATGATCAAGTATTAACAATCGACCAACAAAGTAGACAGAATCATGGACACCCGTTGTCTAATATCGTGTTTATGGGAATGGGAGAGCCGTTAATGAATTATAATAACGTACAGAAAGCCATTGAGAAGATTACTTCTGAAGAAGGGCTAGGAATGTCTCCTAAGCGTATCACAGTGTCTACTTCAGGATTGCCTAAGATGATTAAGAAGTTGGCAGATGATGGGGTGAAATTTAAGTTGGCAGTGTCTTTACACTCTGCTATCGAAGAGACACGTAATCGTATTATGCCTTTTACTAAGAACTTCCCATTAACGGAGTTGAGAGAATCACTTCAGTACTGGTATAGTAAGACGAAGAGTCGCGTTACGTATGAGTATGTGATTTGGAAAGGAATTAACGATGATAAAGCTTCTGTGGATGCATTAGTGAAGTTCTGTAAATATGTACCGTGTAAAGTAAACCTGATTGAATACAACCCTATCGATGATGGAGAGTTTCAACAGGCGGATGAACGTGCTACGAATAGCTATATAGCGGCTTTAGAGAAGAATGATATCACTGTAGTGGTACGTCGTAGTCGTGGTAAAGATATTGATGCAGCTTGTGGTCAGTTGGCTAATAAATCATAAGTTTAGTTTAGAGGAAATTACGTAAAGAATTGTTTAGCAATTTCTTAATGATTTCTATTTGAGGGAAACTATCGAATGATATAAAAAAGTCGTATTTTTGGGTGCAATGAACATAGTACAGCAAATAAAACAGCCTATACAGAATGAGATGGAGCTTTTTGAAAAGAAGTTCCGCAACTCAATGACTACTAAGGTAGCCTTACTAAACAGAATCACTTACTACATTGTAAATAGAAAAGGGAAGCAGATGCGCCCTATGTTTGTATTTCTAGTAGCGAAGATGGTGGCAGGTGAGGTTAATGAGCGTACTTATCGAGGAGCTTCTGTTATAGAGCTAATTCATACTGCTACTCTAGTACACGATGATGTAGTAGATGATAGTAATAAGCGCCGTGGCTTCTTCTCACTTAATGCTTTATGGAAGAATAAGATAGCCGTGTTAGTAGGTGATTACCTATTAGCAAAAGGGCTTTTATTGTCTATTGATAACGGTGATTTTGATTTACTTCGAATTATCTCAGTGGCTGTACGTGAGATGAGTGAGGGAGAATTACTTCAGATAGAGAAAGCTAGACGATTAGACATTACAGAAGAGGTGTATTATGAGATCATTCGTCAGAAGACAGCTACATTGATTGCAGCTTGTTGTTCATTAGGAGCTGCTGCTGTAGATCCAGATAATGCAGAACTTATAGAGAAGATGCGTAAGTTCGGGGAGTTAATCGGTATGGCATTCCAGATAAAGGATGACTTATTTGATTATACGGATGGACCTATTGGTAAGCCGACAGGGATTGATATCAAAGAACAAAAGATGACACTTCCTCTTATTTATGCTTTGAATACCTCAGAACCTAAAGAGAAAAAGTGGTTGATAAACTCAGTAAAAAATCACAATGAGGATAAAAGACGTGTGAAAGAAGTCATCGCATTCGTTAAACAAAAAGGAGGTCTAGAATACGCTACTACTAAGATGGTAGAGTATCAACAAGAGGCTTTAAATATACTACAGGAGTTTCCAGAATCTACTTATAGAGAAGCTCTGTTCACGATGGTGAATTATGTTATAGAAAGAAAAAAGTAATTTTTTTCACTTTCCTTACAACCTTTTTATTTAGAATTGCGTCTATGTATATAGATAAGCAATTCTAAGTATTATGAAAGGTATTATTTTATTTGTCACTTCAGTTATAATCCAGTTTATTATGTACATTTTAAACTTCTTTCAGTAAAGAGGTTAGATGTTGTATTTAAGTAATAGAAGATTACAACTATGAAGTTGATAAGGCTACACAAAAAGAAATTAGAAGATTATATAGATGATCTGTGTGCTCATAAAAGAGTTGCTCAGAAGGAGGTCTATGACCTTGTGTCTGGTAAGATGCTCTCTGTTTGTAGACAGTATATTAAGGACATTCACTATGCTGAGGATGTGATGATAGCAGGGTTTATGAAAGTCTTTACGAATATAGATAAGTTCGAAAGAAAAGGGAACTTTGAAGGGTGGATAAGACGTATCATGGTGAATGAGTCTATTTCTTTTTTACGTGCTCAGAAGAGCTTTCATTATATAGAGGATGTTGAGGTAAGAGAAGAAGTTGTAGAAGATGATATAGAACTGTCTATTGAGGATATACAATTATTAATAGATCAGTTACCAGAAGGGTGTAAAGCGGTGTTTAATTTATATGTAATAGAAGGATATAAACATCAAGAGATAGCAGAATTATTAAAAATACAAGAGGGGACATCTAAATCTCAGTTAGCACAAGCTAGAAAATTACTACAACAGCAATTAGCAATCTTAAAAACACAAGGAGTATGGAATGGAATAAAATAGATAAACAGTGGAAAGACCGTTTGGCAGATAGAGAGATCACTCCTTCTTCTCATGCATGGGATAAACTATCTTCTCAACTAGATCAGCAGACTAAAGTGAAGAGTAAGTCTAATGTGAAGTGGTGGATAGGATTAGCAGCTAGTTTATTGATAGGAGGATTCTCAGTAGTACAATTTATAACTACTGATGTAGATAATCAGGTAACGCCTTCTATAGAGTTGCCTACTGTGGAAGAGATTGAAAATACATTAGTAGAACAAGAAACACCCAAAGCAGATACAATCTATAATCAAGAGAAAATAACTGCGCCTAGGACATCTCCTGTGATAACAAAGGAAGAACTTAACACTTTGAAACAAGAACATAAGCAATTAGCAAATGACAATATAATGGTAGATACAATAAATCCATTAAAGCCACAAAACCTACAAGAGGTATTCATAGGACCGGTAATGAATAAGCCTTCGAAGAGAATAGTGGTGAATAGTGATGATTTATTAAATCAAGTGGAAGGGGAGATAGAGATTGAGTACAGAGAATCTGTAATCAAGAAGATTTATGACAAAACCAAAAAAGTGATTGTAGAACGATCTAATTAGTCAATTATGAAACAAAAAAACACATTAGTTATGACTCTTGCACTATTTGCTACTTTAAGTATGTATGGGCAAGTGAAAAAATTCAATAGAGAGGTAAATAGTATTGCTGTAAAGATTCAGAATAGTACAGTATCTGAAAAAGAAGATTTAAAGATTAAAGTAGATTCTCTAAACGTGTTAGTTGAAAAAAAGAAGCTTACGGAAGAAGAAGCACAAGAGCTCAAAAGTAAATTAGCTTTAGAGTCATCTACTCGATTAGAAAACACTATAAATGATCTGAATGATAGTTTATCTAATACTGTTCAGAGCCATGTACAGTATTCGATTAAATCAGGACAACTCTATGGGGTGGCTGATGAAGATCAGTCAGGCTCTGCTATTGTGATGGGGAGAAAAAACTACATACAGAGAGGTAATAGAATACTAGGCGATAGACGCAATAGATTTCAGATACAGTTTGCTTATGGGATGAGTAATCTAGCAACAGAAGGAGCTTTTGCTAATTCAGATATTCGCTATGTATCTTCTAATTTTATTCAATGGGGATTCAATATTAATAGACGTTTATTGAAAGAAAGTAACTTACTGCATCTGAGATATGGAGTTTTATTAGAGTATAATAATCTAAAGCCAACAGAGCACCGTTATTTTGAAAAACAAGCTGATGGTCAAGTAGCTATTGTAGAACATGATAAAGATTTTCGTAAGAATAGACTGGCAATACGTTCTGTACAAATACCTGTTTATCTAGAGTTTGATTTTTCAAAACCTAAGGTAAATGAGAAGACAGGTAGAACTTATTTTAGAAGCCAAGAAACTTGGAGAGTAGGTATAGGAGGGTTTGTGAATCTTAATCGCAAAGATACTTATCAAGTATACAGATATACTGATGAAGGCCATGAGTTTAGAACTAAGGAGAAGACAGACTTAGATATTAATAAGGTGCGATATGGTTTAGGTGCTTATGTTGGTAATGGAGATTGGAGTTTATTTGCTCAATATGAATTGACACCAATGTTTAAACACAATGATATTAAGCAAAATATGTGGTCATTTGGTGTAAGAGTAGATTTATAAATTACATACAAAATGAATAGTTAGGTTATAAGGAGTTGTTTTTAGATGATTTATTCTAGAAACAACTCCTTTTCTTTTACCTTTGCACTTGCCATAAATGAGTGTATATCGCAATAATTCTATATATTGAGATATAAATGAACTAAAGTAAGTATATGATTTCCAAAAGTACCATAGATGCTGTATTTGACGCTGCTCGTGTAGAGGAGGTGATAGGCGACTTTGTAACTCTGAAAAAGTCAGGGAGTAATTACAAAGGCTTAAGCCCTTTTGTAAACGAGAAGACTCCGTCATTTATGGTGTCACCTGTGAAGCAAATATGGAAAGACTTTAGTTCTGGAAAGGGAGGTAATGCGATTAGCTTTATTATGGAACATGAGCACTTCTCTTATCCTGAAGCAATACGATATTTAGCAAAGAAGTATGGTATCGAAATAGAAGAGACAGAACAGAGCGATGAGGAGAAAGAACAACTGAATGAAAAGGAGAGTATGTTCATCGTGTCTGAGTTTGCGAAGAAGTATTTCGAAGAGACATTGTTCAATGCGGAAGAAGGTAAGGCAATAGGAATGACTTACTTTAAAGAGCGTGGCTTTACTCAAGAGACAATTAAAGAGTTCGGATTAGGATATTCTCCAGATCAGTGGAGTGCTTTCACAGATGCAGCTCTTCAGAAGGGATATTCTTTAGAATACTTAGAGAAAACAGGGCTTACCATCGTAAAAGAAGACCGTAAGTTTGACCGTTTTAAGGGAAGAGTTATGTTTCCTATTCAGAGTATGTCTGGTCGAGTATTAGGATTCGGAGGACGTATTCTTATTACTGATAAGAAAGCTGCTAAATACCTAAACTCTCCTGAGAGTGATATCTATCACAAGAGCAAAGTACTATATGGTATCTATCATGCTAAACAAGAAATTGCCAAACAAGATAACTGTTTCTTAGTAGAAGGGTATACTGATGTTATACAGATGCATCAGACAGGTATAAAGAATGTCGTGGCTTCTTCAGGTACTGCATTAACGCCTGACCAAATACGTTTGATTAGTCGATTGACTAAGAATATTACGATGTTATTTGATGGGGATGCTGCAGGTATTCGGGCTTCTCTTAGAGGGGTAGACTTGATATTAGAGGCAGGGATGAACGTACGCGTATGTCCTTTGCCTGATGGAGAAGACCCAGATAGTTTTGCTCGAAAGCATTCTAAAGAGCAGCTAGACGAGTATTTCAAGAATAATGCTACTGACTTTATCCGTTATAAGGCTAATCTATTAATGGGGGAAGCGAAGAATGATCCTATTAAGAAAGCAGAGTTAATTAGAGATATGGTACAGAGTATCTCTAAGATTCCTGATCAGATACAGAGAGAAATCTATGTGCAGGAATGTGCTCGTATAATGGATATTTCTGAGGATGTAATCTTTAATTCTTTAGCTCAAATTGGTCGAAAAGAATTAGCTGAGGCAAATAAGAAATATACACAGGAGAGGAAGCAGATGGAGGTGGTGCATTCAGAGCAACAACCAAAAGAAGCAATTGATCCACAATATAATTTAGAACGCAAGATCATCGAGATATTACTATTGTATGGTAATATGGAAGAGTTGTTTATAGAGCTCTTATTAGATGTGAATGAGGACAATGAGGTAATAGAGGTAGAGCATAAAGTAGAACAGAAGGTATATGAACGTATTTACCTTAGTTTGCAGGAAGATGAGGTACAGCTAACCAATCCAATGTTCAAAGTGATTTATAAAGATATTATGGATTACTATCATCACAATACTTGGGATCTGGAGAAGTATTTAAAGACATTGGATCCAGAAATGGCTCAGGAAGTAACTAATATTATCATGGAGGATGAGAAGGAAGCTTTGCACAATTGGGAGTCTCAGAATATTATAGTGAAACAGAAGGAGCAGGGGGTATCTCAATATGTGACAGAAACGATATTGACATTAAGAATGTTCTTATTGAATACCATGATCGAAAAGTATAAGGTAAAGCTGAAAGATAGTGATGAGAAGAGGTCTTATGAGATGCTTACGCTAATTATGGATTACACAAGTCTGATGAATATGTTCTCTAAGCGATTAGGTCAAGTAACATCAAGATTTAAAACGATAGAAGACTAAAAAAGAGGCTATTGCCTCTTTTTTAATTTTTTATAATTACGTTAGTAATAACGTCATACTGATCTACTTTTGTTTTAGGGACAATAGTGTGGTAAGTGACATAATCATTTATTCTACCTTTATTTAGGAGTATATCTACCTCTAGAATATTTTTGTAGTTGTAATTACAACTCTCTTTATAGGTAGGAATAATATCAATTATGTATCTATCATTAAATTGGTTTACCCATTTTTGTCCAATGATTAAATCTTCATGTCGAAAGTCAATGATGTTTCTATAAAAATTTGCTCCTTTTACTCTTTCTTGAAATTCTCTTTCACTGCGTATTACAGTATATGAGTCTCCA
This sequence comes from Myroides profundi, assembly GCF_000833025.1. Taxonomy (NCBI): domain Bacteria; kingdom Pseudomonadati; phylum Bacteroidota; class Flavobacteriia; order Flavobacteriales; family Flavobacteriaceae; genus Myroides; species Myroides profundi. The sequence goes on along the minus strand of NZ_CP010817.1, from coordinate 3,846,531 downwards.
ACAACACCTCGTATCTCCATTCTATATGTCGGAAAGCTTGGGTTTTCTTTTAATTGTGGAGATCTATAAAATCCGTTGTTACAATAATCATCATTTGATGAACATCCTGCTAGAGATATTGATAATATTGTAAGTAAAAACAATAAATACTTTTTCATAACTAATATTTTTTTAACAAAGGTATTTGTTTTTAAGATATAGATGATAAAAAAGTATTTATTGGATAGTGATTATTTGAATTCTATAGGAATTATACAAACAGGTATAGGGTTAATCTTATGCTGGTTGATTCTATTTAATCTACTATATATTTCAAAAACTTCTTTTTCTCTTCCTGTGAAGTCTTCTGCTTTAGCTCCTTTTTCGTGTGCTAGCATAGCTATTTCTAATTCGTCATAATTAGCTCCTAGTTGGTCTTCGTCAGATCGCTCATCACCAAATAATCCATCTGTTGGTTTAGCTATTATAATACTACTAGGAACTCCTAGGTACTCTCCGATAGCACGTACTTCTGATTTCATTAAGTCTGCTATAGGGCTTACATCTACACCACCATCGCCATATTTAGTAAAGAAACCAACTCCAAAGTCTTCTACTTTATTTCCTGTTCCTGCTACTAGACTTCTGTGTAGTCCGGCATAGTAGTATAACGTTGTCATGCGCAATCTAGCACGTGTGTTGGCAAGTGTAAGATTTAAGATAGCTTCATCATTTGAAGAAGGAACAGCTGTTTTTAATGTTTCAAATGTAGACGTTAAGTCGGCCACAGTAGAGGATACATTAGTAAACTTTTCTTTTAAGAAAGAGATGTGTTCTTTTGCTCTTGATACTTGTGAGGGATCTTGATGGATTGGCATTTCAACACATAATAGCGGTAGTCCCGTCATAGCGCATAGTGTTGAGGTTACCGCAGAATCAATACCACCTGATATTCCTATTACATATCCACTTACTCTTGCATTCTGCGCATATTCTTTTAACCAATTAACGATATAATCTGTTACTGCTGAAGTATTCATTTTAGTGTTGTTTACCATGACTTTAAATATTTATGGAATAGGTTGATATCTATCTTATTATATTTGTACATTGAAAATAAAAAAAGATAGAATGACTTTTTCCAAATTTACTAATTTATCTAGTGTTGTATTACTAGTGAGCTGTGTTTTTTGGTCTAGCTGTGGAGATAAGCAGAGTGAACTTGATAAAGAGATTAATGCTATTCCTATAGATATGACTGTTACTCGTTTTGATCAAGAGTTCTTCAAGTCGAAAGATGCTGATCTTGCAAGTATTAAAAAACAGTATCCGTATTTCTTTAATGAGAATTTATCTGATGAGTTTTGGATAAAGAAAAAACAAGATACCATATTCATTGAGTTAAATGAAGAGGTAGAGAAGAAATATCAAGATTTAGGTGAATTGCCAAAGCAATTAGAAGATTTCTTTAAACATGTGAAGTATTATTATCCACATGAGACTTCGAAGAAAAAGGTAATCACATTAATCTCGGAAGTGGATGTGACTGCAAAAGCTATTTATGCAGATTCGTTAGCATTGATTGCTTTAGATACTTATTTAGGGAAGGATCATCATTTCTATGTTAGTTTTCCTGAGTATTTAAGACCATCTTTTGAGCCTACACAGATATTACCTGATTTAGCAGAAAGCTTTGTGTTACAAAAAATAGGAGGCAATAGAGATCGTACTTTCTTAGGAGGTATGGTACAATACGGTAAGGTATTATATGCTAAGAAATTATTGTTGCCTAAGGTTAATGATGCTTATATCATGGGGTATACTTTAGAACAGATGCAGTGGTGTCAGGAGAATGAACAAGAGATGTGGAGATATTTTATAGAGAATAATTTATTATTTGACACAGACAGTAAGTTGAGTAGTCGCTTTCTTACAGCTGCTCCTTTTTCTAAGTATTATTTAGATATTGATGGTGATAGCCCAGGGAGAACTGGAGCTTGGTTAGGTTGGCAAATTGTCAATGCGTATATGCAAAATAATAATGTAACTTTGCATGATCTGTTTAATACGGATGCAAAAGAAATATTTGAAAAATCAAAGTATAAACCAAAGAAGTAATGAGTAAAAATCACGTTTCTGATATAAATATTAGAGTAGAGTTAGACGAAAATAAAGTGCCAGATAAATTGTTTTGGACTGCTAAAGATGGAGGTGTAGAGAAAGCTAGTTCTAAAGCAATGTTATTATCTATCTGGGATCACAAAGCAAAAGAAACACTGCGTATCGACTTATGGACAAAGGATATGCCTGTGGATGAAATGAAGAAGTTCTTTCATCAAACATTAGTAGCAATGTCAGACACATTTGAGCGTGCTACAGAAGATGAGAAGATGGCAGCAACAATGAAAGACTTCTGTGATTATTTTGCAGAGAAATTAGATCTTTTAGAAAAGTAATTATAAGAAAAAGCCTCATACGTTTAAACGTATGAGGCTTTTTTATTATACAACCATAAGATTACAACCTCTTATGTCAGAATGGTCAAATCTTCCTAAGATTTCAAATGAACCATTACTGTATTTTTTTCCTAAGTCTTGCGTAGCGATAAAGGAGCAAGAGTTAATATTTGCTAAATCGATTACATTGACCCCGCCTGTTTTACCTTCTTCTACATAGGTCAAGGCGTCTTCTGGATCACGAGTTAAGATATCCATCCATGGAGGACATTCAAAGATACCATCACCAAAAGAATAACCTTGAGATAATAGCTCAGTCATTCCGTATTCAGAGTGTATTTTAGATACTCCGAAACCTTCACATAATACTTGGTGTAGTTCTTCTCGTATCATTTCTTTACGTCTACCTTTCATACCTCCAGTTTCCATAATAATAGTATTGCTAAGGTTAAACTTTTGCATTTCTATCATATCTAGTAAGGCATAGGTAACACCTATTAATAAGACGTTTTTACCCTCTTTATCTAAGTTTATTAGCATCTTAGCCAGCTCTTCATAGTTGTGTAGGTAGAATCCACTTTCAGGCTGATTAGAACCTTCTATAAGATCTTCTACCATATAGATTAGAGAAGAACCTTCTCTTTCTAAATAAGCTGGTAAAAGAGCTAAGACAACATAGTCTTCTATATTTCCATAGAAGTGTGAGAATGCTGCTCTAAAGCTATATTCATAATAGTCTAGATCAGTCACATGGTGCTTACTAGTTATCATTCCGGTAGTACCACTACTAGTGAATGTTATTTTTATAGGATCTATTGAAGATAAAACATCTTTGCTCTTAAAGAACTCGATAGGTAGAAAAGGTACATCAGTTAATGTCTTGACTTGCTCAGGAGTTTTATTTAGAAGATTACAGAACTGTTGATAAACAGGATTATGTTCATACTGGAATCTAAAGACTTTCATAGCTACTCTATGAAAATCTTTTTTTGTTTGTATTTGGATGATTTCTTCAGGTTTAAACACGGTCTATTATATTTAAGTACAAAAATACAAATAAAAAAAGAGCATCACTTTAGTGATACTCTTTTAAGAATATAAAATCATTAAAATGTATTTCTTATTTTACTACTATTTTTCTAGTAGCAGTAGCATTACTTTCTCTTATCTTCATAATGTAAATACCAGCATTAACACTATATGGTAAGTTCAACTCTCTGTTATTAACAGTAGTTGTGAATACTTTTTTTCCTACAACATTGTATAGCTCTACTTCTTTTGGTTCATTTTTAGTAGATTCAATGTACAATTTACCATTTGAAACCGCTGGGTTAGGGTAAATAGATAGCCCTTCGATATTCTGATTCGTAGAATATCTAGGTTCATTATTATAGCGCAAACCACTTTGCGCAAATGCTGTGCTTCCGCCTAGCATTGCAATGAACATCGTGATATAAAAGTATTTTTTTGCCATCTAACTAAAATTATGGTATAAAAGTAATTATTTAAAACGAGATAAAAAAACAAAAAAGTGCCTATTTTTTTAAATAAGCACTTTTTTTTAACATTTTTATCTTAGTATTACTATAGACCTACTGTCCAACCTTTAGTCCACTCTGGAACACCAACTCCATTTCCTGCTCCTTTAGCTTCTCCAGCAGTAAATACTTTAGATACATCTACTGCATCTCCTTTAGTGTTTTTACCAGAAGTAGCTTTACCTACATTGATAAGTTTTACATTACTTAAGATTAATGAACCATCATTAACGTTAGCAATAGTCTCATCATGCTCTACGTCGAATGCAGTTGCATAAGCTCCGATTACTACATCAGAAATATTTCCTTTAGTTCCTTCACGTAATTTCATTGCAGTTCCTTTTCCGTCTACTGCAGGTAGTAATGTAACTCCTACGATAGTTGGATTAGAGTAAGGATTTGCAGCTCTGTTTTTAGCATTGTTATCAGCTTCGAATCCTTTATCTGCTGTACCTGATTGTTTTGAATACCAGAATTTGTTTTCTTTTCCTGACCATCCTTCTGTCCAGTCAAACTGATCATCATCATTATTAGTAGACACTAAGTATTGTGCACTAACTGTTCCTCCAAACCACTCAAATCCGTCATCAGAACCTTCGTGTGCTTGTACATATTGGATTACAGTACCACTTCCTACTCCGAATAAAGAAAGTCCATTGAATTCTTTTTCAGCGTTGTAGTTAGCTCCTGCGTATTCGATTCTTAAATATTTAATAGAACCTGAGTTATCATTAGCTACTTTTCCACCGTATGTTAAGTCTGATACTTCAGCTGTTGCTGTTTCTGCCTTGTTAATAGGTGCTTTTCCACAGATTACTAGACCTCCCCAGTTTCCTCTAGTTTTTTCTACACCTGTCATTACTACAGGATTGTTCTGTTTTCCTTCTACAAAGATCTTTCCTCCTTGTCCTACTGCGATATAGGCAGAAGTACCACCTTCTCCAATAATTTTAACTCCTTCTGGAATGTTTAAAGTAGCTCCATCGTTTACTACTAATTTAGAAGTTAATTTATATGTTTTGTTTGCTTCTAAGCTTAGTTTATCTCCTTTTTTAAGTTCTCCACCTAATATGTCTCCTTTCAAACCTGGAGTAGTTGTTCCAGGATCTGTTGTTCCTCCTCCGTTATTATCATCACTTGATGAACAACTTGCTAATGTTAATGTAACTAATGCAATACTGAATCCTGCTCTTAATAATTTTTTCATGTGTAATATAGTTTTTTATATTGTTTGATACAAAGATGTCTAGAAAACAGAAAAAGTATGTTAACTCATTGTCATTGAATAATTAATAGTTTGTTTCCTCAATATTAAATAGGTGTTAAGTAGGTTAATTATAATAGTATATGGATTTGTAGTTTAAGCGAGTGTAAATAGGAAGGAAATCTGAGTGTTTTGTAAGTAATTAATAAGGATGTTTTTTTTAAAATTGCCCCTATTGAATGTAATTGTACTTCACCCATTTTAGGTAAATAAATAAAGCGAGAGCCTTATTAGAAGACTCTCGCTTTGCTTTTGGGGTATTATATGATATTTAGATTCTAGAATGAATAGTTTAGGCTTAAGCTAAAGTTTCTTCCAAGTTTATATGATCTTACTAAGACATCTTGAGTCTTGTTTTGTTGTTCTCTTTCGATTTTTGGGTCTAATAAGTTTTTAGCATTTAAACCAATACCGAATCTTTTATTGAACTTCATTTTGAAAGTAAAATCTAACATACCAAATGCTTTGTCTACTAGGTTACCACTTTGCTCTGTTCCGATAGAGTATAGCTTATCAGAGAAATGAGCATAAGATACAGTAGCCATTAAGTTTTTCTCACCCCATTCTTTGATATAAGATAAGTCAGCATTTAATAAGAAATCTGATGCACCTGTGAAGTCTGAATTGTCATGAGTAAATGAGGTAGTGATATATTTATTCTCTCTATTTACTTTTTCATTATCTAATTTTTGGTACGTCTTCATTATAGAAGCGTTTAATCCTCCTGTAAGTTTATTTGTATTTACATCATCGAAGCTGATTAAGTTTTTGCGCACTTCTATTTCTAGTCCTGCAGCGTATCCATAGTCACCTGTATTCGCATACGTGATATCATTAGAAGAAGAAGCAGAAACAATCTCGTTGATTGGGTTTTTAATATATTTACCAAATACAGAAGCAGAGAATACTTCATCATTAGTAGGGAAGAATTCCCACTTAAGATCTACATTATAATCATCAGATGCATATAAGTCTGGGTTACCTACTTTAATCTCAGTTACATCCTCATAGATAAATCTAGCTCTTTCTTTAAATTGAGGTAAAGTATATGTTTTAGATGCAGCAAAACGAAGGTTGTTTCTATCATCAACAGCATACTTTAAAGACAAGCTTGGTAAGAATGCATTTTTATCTAATGTATTAGAGCTTTTATCAGCGTCTAATTGTGTTTGCCAAGTTACTTTTTGAGTGATTGTCTCAAATCTAGCTCCGATAGTACCTGATAATCTATCTGATAATTTGTATTCTACATTTGCAAAACCTGCATGTACTGTCATATCTCCGTCATACGTTTGAGGTAATAATGCATTAGGTGTATTCGCACCTCCTCTGAACGTATATGTTTGGAAGTATCCGTTATTGAAGTTTTGTTGATTAAAGAAGTTGTCTAGTGCGTACGGATTTATATTGTTGTTATAATCAGCATTGATCTGAAACACGTATTGTGTAGCCTTAAACTCTCTGTTCTTTTGACGCAAGTTATATCCTACTGTTAACTTTCCGTTGTATAGATTCTCACTGTTTTTACCGAATTTATATGATGCAGCGATATTTGCACCTACTTCGTTTTCGATTAGATCCTCGAAGTATCTGTTATTATCAGATCTAGAGTTAGTCGAGAATTCGTAGTTATCCTCTCCTTTAACTTTGTTTAAAGTGTACATCTGTCTGTCAGGAGTCTGAGCAGAAATGTTATTAAGAGCTAACCCCCAGTTTAGGTCTATTTGATCATTTAGTTTATGATCTCCTAATAATTGGTTTACGAATAGACGATCTTGTCTGTAGTTTTGTCTTGATAGAAGTGTATTTTCATAATAGTCTTTTCTATCTGTAATATCTCTGATAAAACCAGTGTATTCATCTAGTTTTTCTTGAGTACCATTGATTAAAAGAGAATTGTATTTGATACTATTTCTAGAGTTGATATTATACTCAGCATTTAACATCGCAGTAGTATTCGTATTATACTCATAAGACTTCATGTATAAATCTTTTGTAAAACTGTTTTGAGCTTGAGCAGTACGATTAATTCCTTCTTTGAATTTGTAATTATTGTCAAATGATACAGTAGCAAAGATGTTTAATGAAGACTCTGCTCCGAAGTAGAATGATTTACCACCATTCAGTCCTAAACTCATTCCATAAGGAGATTTGTTTTTTGTCTGTGCAGAGTTTTTAAAACTAAAACTTTGAAGCGCATTGCTAGGTTGCTTTGTATTAGAGAATCCTAAAAAGTTTCTGTCTGATAGAGATCTAAATTTATCCTCTCCTACAGCATTAGAATTAATGTTTGACCCTAAGCTAATGTTGAAGAATCCCTCTCCACTGTGTTTTTTAGAGATAATATCTATATTTCCTCCTGCGAAGTCTCCAGAGTTTCTTGCACTGTATGCTTTATCTATTGAGATGTATTCTACGATATCAGTAGAGAATAAGTTTAAGTCAATATTCTTTTTCTCTGGATCATTTGAAGCTAGAGGCAATCCATTTAGCGAAGTACTGTTATATCTATCTCCTAATCCACGTACAAATATTGTTCCTGTACCTTCTTGCTTGGCTACACCTGTTGTCTTAGCTACTGCAGAAGCCACATCGCTTACCCCTTTACGAGATAATTCTTGTGAACCTATATGTTGTTTGATCTCACTAGATCTCTGTTGTTCTATAAGTAGAGCCGATTCTCTAGATTTAGAGCGTGTAGCTTCTACTACTACTCCTTCTAGTTCTACATGTTCAGAGGCTAATGTTATATTTATTGTTTTTGATTCTTTTTTTGCAACTGTGATTGATTTTTCTTGAGTTACATACCCCATATATTGAAACTGTAATATATAAGTACCTGCTTCTACCGAGATACTATAACTACCATCTAATTCTGTGTTTACTCCTTCAGAAGTATTTTTAATTGCCACGGTAGCATAGGCTAGTGGTTCATGCGTAGAGTCATCTGTTATTTTTCCTTTAATTTCGGCCTTTTGTCCATAAAAAGTGGCTGATACCATTAAGGTTAAGATCACTAAGAAATTTTTCATATAAATAAGTGTGTTGTATTATTGGTGCAAAGAACCTAGATGAATGTATAGTGAAGGTTAATCAAAGTTTAATTTTTTGCGTATATTAGGTTATCAAATTGTTAACATATTAAATTATTGTAAAGTCTATATTTAGTAATGTATTATGCTCTATATTTGGCCTACTAAAACACACAACACAAGTATGAAAAATTCTGAAATTAAGATCCTTTTAGCTGATGATGAGCAAGATATTATCGATATCATTGGATATAATTTAGAGCAAGAGGGGTATCAAGTATTTACTGCAACAAACGGTAAGCTAGCAGTTGAGTCTGCAACTCAAAACAAACCACACCTTATTATATTAGATGTAATGATGCCTGAGATGGACGGTATAGAAGCATGTGAGTTGATTAGAAAAAACAGTGGTCTATCTAATAGCGTAATCACCTTTTTAACAGCACGTGGGGAAGATTATTCACAGGTAGCAGGTTTTGAAGCAGGGGCGGATGATTATATCACAAAACCTGTCAAACCAAAGGTGTTAATGAGTAAGGTAAAGGCATTACTTAGACGTGCACGCTTCAGTGATGATACTTCTACTAATACTATAGAGGTAGGAGATATTAGAATCGATAGAGATGAGTACAGAGTATTTGTTCGCAAAGAAGAAATTGTATTCCCTAGAAAAGAATTTGAACTACTTTATTTATTAATGGCTAAGCCAGGTAAAGTGTTTACTCGTGACGAGATCTTAGATGCAGTATGGGGAAATGAAGTGGTAGTAGGCGGAAGAACTATCGATGTACATATCCGAAAACTAAGAGAAAAAATCGGAGATAGTTACTTTAAGACAATAAAAGGAGTAGGGTATAAATTTGACCACGCAGAATAGTTAATGGCTACAAAGTTTAAAAACTCTTATAAGTTTGCAATAAAGTCTTCATCTTCTATTACCTTGATAAGCTTTATTGTAACCTTTCCTATAGGTGTATTTTATCTAAACATCCCAGTTTGGATAGTGTTAGGATATCTTTTAATCTTATTTACGATGTCCTTTTTTATTCTTCAGTATCGCGTAGAACACTTTATCTACAGAAGAATAAAAAAAATATATGACAATGTCTCTCTGTTAGAACATGCTGAGCTGAGAAGTAAAGCCGTGACGACTGATATGCAGACCTTGACAGAAGAAATTCAGAAATTTGCTAAAAACAAGAAGATTGAGATTGAGTCTCTTCAAGTGAGAGAAGAGTATAGAAGAGAGTTCTTAGGGAATATATCTCATGAACTAAAGACTCCTCTATTCACAATACAGAGTTATTTAGAGACTTTACAGGATGGTGCGATTAATGATCTTAAGGTCAGAGATCGTTATATAGAGCGCGCCGCTCAGAGTGTAGATCGTCTTATCTATATCGTTAATGACTTAGATATGATTACTAAGCTTGAGTCTGGTGATCTACATCTTAATATCGTGACTTTTGATATTGTAGAGACGATTCGACATGCCTTTGACTTTTTAGATTATAAAGCCAAGAAAAGAAATATATCTCTAATCTTCGATCTGAATTATAACAAACCTATTTATGTAGTAGGGGATAAAGAACGCATAGGACAAGTCATCACTAACCTAATAGATAACTCTATTAAATATGGTAAAGACAAAGGAACTACAGAAGTAACTATCGAAGACCTAGTGAAAAACAAATTGATTATCCGTGTTACGGACAATGGTCTTGGTATTAAGAAAGAGAATGTCTCTCGTCTATTCGAGCGTTTTTATCGCATTGATAAGAGTGGAGCTAGAGCAGTGGGTGGTTCTGGATTAGGATTGTCTATCGTGAAGCATATCGTAGAGGCGCATGAAGAGCATATTTACGTAGAGAGTAGTTTCGGTTATGGATCGGAGTTCTCTTTCACTTTAGAGAAAGCTTTAGTAGACCCTACTGATAATTAATTATTATCCAATAAGGTATCTATTTGTTGCGTATAAAATTAAAATAGTATAGTTTCACTATAATTACTTAATTTTGCGCAAATTTATAATGAAGTATATCACGTGGGAAGTAAAAATAAACTAAAGCGATTCAGAGAGAACGAAACTTTTGATATTGTATATCAGCCGACTAGAGAAGACATGATAGGAGAGTTACCACAAAAAGGTAATTGGAATAAAGATGTTTTTAAGAATGATAATCCTATTGTATTAGAACTAGGATGTGGAAAAGGAGAATATACAGTAGAGCTAGCGAAGCGTTTTCCTGAGAAAAACTTTATTGGTATTGATATTAAAGGTGCTCGTTTTTGGCGTGGGGCTAAGACAGCTGTAGAGTCAGGAATGACTAATGTAGCTTTCTTACGTACACAAATCGAATTAATAGAGCATGCTTTTGCAGCAGGTGAAGTGAGTGAAATCTGGATTACTTTCCCAGACCCTCAGATTAAGTATAAACGTACTAAACACCGTCTAACGAATAGTGAATTCCTTAAGCGTTATAAGAATATCTTATCAGAGGATGGTATTATGAACTTAAAGACGGACAGCGAGTTCATGCATGGATATACATTAGGGCTTCTACATGGAGAAGGGCACGAAGTTATTTATGCTAATCACCACATTTATAAAAATGAAGGTGCACCTGCGGTAGTAACAGAAATTCAAACTTTTTACGAATCACAGTATTTAGAACAAAATAAACCTATAACTTACATTCAATTTAGAATTAAGTAAGATGGGAGTAGAAGTTGTCACACTTTTATTTTTCGGTTTTTTAGCAGCTACCTTGGGAGTTTCTCTTCCAGGGCTGCTTAATATGACAGCTGTCAAGATTGCTAAGGAAGAAGGAGGGCGCAATGCTTTTTCGTACGTCTTAGGAGCTTCAACAGTTATTTTTATTCAGACATTTATCGCCATATTCTTTTCTAAGCTTATTGATTCTAGCCCGAGTATTACAGAGGCATTACACGAAATCGGTCTAGTTATTTTTGCGATATTGACGATTTACTTCTTCTTTTTTGCAAAGAAAAAAGAGATGAAGAAAAAGAATAATCCTAAGAAGAGTAAGTCGCCTTTTGTATACGGGCTTTTCTTAGCTTCGATCAATGTATTCTTAATTCCCTACTACGTTTTTTTAAGTATCACTTTAGCTACCTATGACTATCATATCTTTGATTTGATATGTACTATATTCTTCTCATTAGGGGTAGTGATAGGGTCAGCGATGATGTTTTATCTCTATATCTCCTTTTTTAAGAAACCCTCTAGAGAAGATGCTTTTATCCTGCGCAATATTAATTACGTAATTGGGACTATTACGGGGATTATCTGCTTGATCACGATATATAAGTTATTGAAGTAATGGACAAGCAGGCTAATTTCTTTGAACGAGTTTTCTCTGTTGCGAGACAGATACCAGTAGGTAGAGTGACCACTTACGGTGCTATAGCTAGAGCTATCGGTGCAGCGCGTTCTGCTCGTATGGTAGGTTATGCGATGAATGCATCTCATGATGATGATACAGTACCTGCACATCGTGTAGTCAATCGAAATGGATTATTGACAGGTAAATTTCATTTTGATGGAACGAATCTAATGCAACAATTATTAGAGAATGAAGGTGTGGAGGTAGTAGATAATAAAGTGGTCAATTTTAAAGAACTCCTTTGGGAACCTACTGTGTACGAAGGAGAATAAATAACCTTATAAATCACTTATTTTCTCTAGTAGTGTATTTTAATCCAATTATTTAGATATTATTAGTTCATATTTTGAATTAGTTTGTTTGCTTCTTATTTTCACAGAAAGAGGTCTATTTTTCTCTTATAGACATCTGTTATTTCCTTTTTAAGAGCTTTAGAAGACTCTTTATTCACTATTTTTTTATGTATTTAGGCTATTGAAGCCTTTTTTTGTGTCTTTTTTTTAAAAACAGGCATAGTTTTTCTGCATTCATATTGAGATTTTAATAGTTTAAACTAGTGATTTTTAATTGTTTGTGGTTATTTTTGTTTTTATAGATTAAAAACCAGAATAGCCTTTAATCCTATATATAGCGTACTTTTGAGTGAACTCCTTCAAGACTTCTTCAACATTTCCCCAAGATTGCTCTAGTAGAGGGCTTATTTCTTGAAGAAGTATTGAAGATGTGTTGGTGCAGTGTTGAAGGGGGTAGAAAAAACGAATGATTAGTTAGTTGTTACTTATCAGTATAGGCTTTGTTTTTCTGATATCATTATATTTACTAAAAAATATCTGAATGAAAGAAGAGAAAGTATATTATTATGGTTCTAGTATGGGGAGAAGCCTTGTGATCATAGGTGCTATAGGTTTAATATTCGGATTAGTGCTGTGTTATTTTATACTTAGAGATGTGGAGGTGAGTATCGCGTTATTTATATCATTCTGGCAGATGACTTTATTGTTATCACTATTCATAGGGGTAGGGATAATCTGGATAACCTCAGGCATTATCTTGTTAAGAAAATCAGCAAATAGACAAGTTCTATTAAGACTTACACCCAATGAGATTATTAATTATGAGAGAGGGATTACACTCAAGTGGAGTGATATAGAAGAAGTGATATACATTGGCTTTCGCAACAAGCATGGGATAGGGGTTAAGATGAAGAATAAAGATCTTGTGTTTAATCAATTGCCTTTGTACAGTAGTGTATTTAATCGAATATTTGGATTGAGTTTATTTGATGCTCTCTCTGGAGAATATATTGAAGGTGATGGTAGAGCTATACATCAGGAGATCAAAGAATATCATGAAGAGGTGAGATAGGAGTGGACTGTAAGTAGAAGCTAATATGGTTGTAAAAAGTCATGACTCAATTTTCAGGTTCTTACATCTTACATTATCTTTATAAGAAAAAAGATTAATATTATGGGGTATACTAAAAATTTTAAAGATTTAATAGCAATAAATAAAGACGAACTTTATATTGGAAAAGGTAACCCTATGGGGAAAATATTGTTTATAGGTAAAGAAGCTGCAATTGATGTTGAAAGTAGTAGAGAGGAATATAGTAGTGAAATAAAAGGGAATTATTTGAACTGGGTAAATAATATTGATAATAATTTATCTCAAGAAGAGGTTCAGAATTGGTTTGAAGATAATACATCGTTTAATCCACTTTATCCATATAAAGGGCAAAAAAACACAGTCTATTCTATAGATGCAACTGGTAAAGTTAAAGGAGAAGGAGGTGCAAGTAAAACTTGGTTTAATTATCAAAAGTTATATGATAAGATTTATAATAAAGGAGTTAAAAGTGAGTATATTAACTTCTTAGAGAACTCTTTTATTACAGAATTAAGTGAAGCTTCTGGAAAAAAAAGTGCTAATGTAGATAGTAAGGAAAGAATAGCTAGTTTAGAAAAAAGAAAAGTATTCTTATCAAATACTTTTTATTTAGATTTTCCTATTATTATAGTGGCTGCTGGTCATTACGTTAGAGATTTTGATATAGATATTGAGAAAATATTTAATGTGAAATTTGATACTGAATGCAGTACTATTGATGTAACAAAAACAAATTATATAAATGTGCATTATGATAGTCTAAAAGACCCTAAAAGGGTTGTGATTCATACAAATCAATTAAGTATTGGAATAACAGATGAATTATTAGAAGAAATAGCTTTGAAAGTTAAACAGTTTAAATAATAACAAAACTCCACCTAATAAGTGGAGTTTTGTTATTTATAATAACCTCTTTTTGATAGTATTTATGGTCAAAAAGGTGGGGTATTAAGAAAATGTCTAGTAGACATTTTTAGTGATGTCCATTGTGTGACACGCATGATAATGCGTCTGTACTTTGACGTAGTCAGGAGGCGTGTGGGCTAAATGCGTTTGTGGCTTAGTGGATATGTTAGTGTGATTCCTCCTATCGTCGGAATGACAAGATACTGGATATTATGCCCTAGGTGTAATTCCTAACTCCAAATACCTAATTAATTTAATACAGTGGGAAGTTAAGACTGAAGACTGTTCTGTCTTCTCGTCTGTGATACGTTAGGTACCCATTGTGCATCTCTACGATATTCTTAGATAGAGGTAGTCCAATACCTGCACCTTCTTCACGGGTGGTGTAGAAAGGAATAAATATTTTTTCTTTAATCTCAGGGATGATTCCTAGTCCACTGTCTTCTATATCTATGTAGATACGATTGTTCTTTTCGTATAAGTTGATATGGATTTCTTTTACCTCTTGTTTGGCAGTGGCGTGTATCGCATTAGTCAATAAGTTGATAAATACTTGCTCCATCTGTTTAATGTCCCACTCTAGATTGATCTGCAGATTTAAGTTTGTTTGTACTTGGATACCGTTATTTTTGAATAGAGGCATCAGAGTCTCTATACTCATCTGTATGATGCGATTAACAGGGACTAACTGCTTTTTAGGAGAAGTCAGCATGGTTAACTTCCTATAGTTGTCTATGAATTGCTGTAAGTGATTAGTACGGTTAACAATCGTATTGATACTTACTTTGATATCATCCATATCTTCTTCTGACAACTCTTCCTCTTCTAGTATCTCCTGTGTATTATGAGCAAGTGAGTGAATAGGTGTAAGAGAGTTCATGATCTCATGAGAGATAATCTTCATTAGATTCTCCCAAGTGTCTTTCTCTTTTTTCTCTAATACTTTCTGGATAGAATCTAATAATACGATGAAGTACTCTTGATTTTGACTTATTGTATTAGAAGTTTGGAGCATAAAGGTTTGTTTCTCCTCATGCTCTATTTTGATATCGATAGACTCTTTAGATTCTTTAAAGTTTAGCTGTTGTAGATGATGGGTTAGTGTAGGGAGTAGCCGTTCTAGGTTTGTCCAAGACTTAATCTTCGGTATGTCGAATAGGGAAGAGAAGTAATCATTGATAAGGAATACTTCCCACTTATCACTCTTCTTCTCTAGGATTAGAATACCTGTTTCTATATTGTTTAAAATATTTAGATAGACCAGCTCGCGTATTTCGTTTTGTTGTTGTTGTGTTTGTAGTTTATGGTAGAGCTTCTGTAAGTTGTTTAGTGTCTCATTAGGTTGCTCTTTTGTTGTCTTAAGTGAATAGTCATCATACATCATCGCTAGTACGATACGGTCTATGGCTGTGTAATATTTCTTCTGAAAAAAGAAAAATTCAATGAATAAAGCGACTATCAGTATACATACCAAGACAAAGGAATACACAAGATCCTTAGTGAATAAGAACATGCCTAACAATCCTAATAGAAGGATGACTATAATGCGCAAGAAGGCTTTAAAGTGAAATGACTGCATAGGATTAAACTTAGTTTTTGATATTGTACTTTTCTAGTCTTCTATATAACGCGGCTCTAGATAACCCTAGTTCTTCAGCCGTCTGAGAGATATTGCCATCGTACTTCTCTAGTGCTTTAAGGATAGAGATACGCTCCATATCTTGTAAGGTATTCTCTTCTGTAGAGGTATCGTTAATCATAGTTGGTGAAATACCGAAATCATGAAGGTTTAGTTCATCCTCTTCTGTTAGGATTAATGCACGCTCTACACGGTTTTGCATTTCGCGTATATTCCCTTTCCAGTCGTAGTAAGTTAAGGCTTGCTGAGTAGATTCGCTAATACTCGGTACAGTACGATCATATTTATGTGCATACTCTTCCACAAAGAATTGTAGTAGAGGTAAGATATCTTCTAGGCGATCTCTTAATGGCGGTAGCTGTAGTGTCACGGTGTTGATACGGTAATACAAGTCTTCTCTGAATGACTTCTCATTGACCTCTTGTTCTATATTAGCATTCGTAGCTGTGATGATGCGGATGTCTACAGGACGAGCTTTAGACTCACCTAGTCGAATCACGCTTTTAGATTGGATGACTTGAAGAAGTTTGGCTTGTAAGTGAAGAGGTACATTGCCGATTTCGTCTAAGAATATAGTACCACCATTGGCAGCTTCGAAGCGACCTTCCGTATCTTGCTTAGCATCTGTAAAAGCTCCTTTAGCATAACCAAATAGCTCACTCTCAAAAAGATTTTCGTTTAAAGACCCCAAGTCTACATGGATGAATGGTTGCTCTTTTCGAGGAGAATTGTCATGTATATGTTTTGCTAATACATATTTACCTGTACCATTCTCTCCTAATATTAGTGCATTAACATCTGTTTTAGCTACACGACTAGCCATCGTATATACTTTCTGAATGCTAGGAGCCTGACCTATAAATACGTTATCTTCTTTTTGTGGTTTGTCTACTAGTGTTTCTTTTTTGCGCAGTTGTTTGACTACTCCTTTTACGGTTTCTATAAGTGCTTCGTTATTCCATGGTTTTAGGATATAATCTACTGCTCCGAGTTTGATACCTTCTACAGCAGTCTCTACATTACCATAAGAAGTCATCAGTATGATCTGTGTATTCGGTGCAATATTTTTAATCTCTTTAAACCAAAATATCCCTTCTTTACCATCTTCAAAGCCTACTCGATAATTCATGTCTAGAATAATCACATCTACTTCTTGTTGAGAAAGTATTTCTGCTATTTTTTTTGGGTTATTATTCGTCAATATGGTTTCAAAGTGTCTTTTTAGCAACATTTTTGCTGCGATAAGAACTTCAGAATTGTCGTCTAATACAAGAATTGTAGCGTTAGTTTTTCTCATAGTGTAAAGGTTTATTTCAAAAGCGAACGTTTTAGTGTCCGAAACTGAACAGTTTATTTTTTGATCAAATATTAAGTTGTTGATTTGTAATGAATAATGTGCTTATTAATGATTGGCACATTATTGTTATTATATCTATAAAACAATTAATAATGGATCGTACTATTCCTCGTAAAAATAGAAAAAAAGTTAAGATAATACTTGCTTCAGTTGGTATTATCGCTTTGCTATTGATCAGTTATATCACTTTTTTTCAGCATATCGCTTTAAACGTTTCTAAGAAAGAGATACGTATTCGTCCCGTAGAAGAGAACTCTTTCGAAGAGTATATTTCTTTTCAGTCTCAGGTAGAACCATTGCATTCTTTGTTAGTCAATATCACAGAAGGAGGAGCGGTGATGGAGAGATTAGTAGAGAATGGAAGTATGGTAGTACAGGGACAACCTTTAGTAAGACTGTATAACCCGAGTTCTGAGTTTAACTTTATGTCTCAAGAAGCTTCTCTGATCGATCAAATGAATAATTTGAATGTGAATAAGATGAATATTCGTAATCAAGAGTTAAATTTAACGAAAGATTTGATAAGCATCGAGTACGATTATAAGAATGCAGAGCTACAGTATGATCTAAATAAAAAATTATATGATCAGGAGATATTGTCAGAGAGTGATTGGAACAAAACAAGAGAGGCGCTAACGTATCAAAAAAAGCGTAAAGCATTGATGGAAGAGAGTATCCAAAAAGAGAAACAAAGCAATGTGCTACAAGTAAAACAGATAGATCAATCGATAGCTGTCATCAATAGAAGCTTGGAGCAGCTAAGAGAGAATAAACAGAATTTCTTATTAAAAGCGCCTGTATCAGGGAGGCTGTCATCGTTCGAGGCTATATTAGGAAAGACGTATAACGGAGGAGAGAGTATTGGTAAGATAGATGTGATGGAAGGGTATAAGCTAGTCGCACAGGTGGATGAGTTCTATCTCGATAAAATAATGCTTAAGCAGAGAGGACAGATCGATATGAAAGGGCAGATCACAAATGTAGAAGTGATAAAAGTGTTGCCTGAGGTGAAGAGCGGTAGATTCGAAGTACACCTGGCTTTCGATACAGAAAAGGAATTAAAACTACAGGAAGGGACAACCTTCGGAGTGAAGTTATTCTTGTCAGGAAAAGAGAAAGCGCTGTTATTACCTAAAGGTAATTTCTTTCAAGACACAAAAGGAGAATGGGTATATGTAGTAAAAAACAATAAGGCTACAAGAAGGAATGTAGAGATAGGACGCGAGAACCCTGCTTACTATGAAGTGATATCGGGCTTAGAAGTAGGGGAGGAAGTGATCGTATCGAGTTATAAAGATTATTTAAGAGTAGAACATTTAAACATAGAAGAATAATTATGGTAATAACTATTAATCAAATGTCTCGTGTATTTCAGACAGAAGAAATAGAGACAACAGCTTTAAATCAGGTTTCTTTAAATGTGAAAAAAGGAGAGTTTATCTCTGTTATGGGACCTTCAGGATGTGGAAAGTCAACGCTGTTAAATATCATCGGACTATTAGATAATGCGAGTAGTGGAAGCTACCTGTTATTAGACAAGGAGATGGTGGGATTAACAGAAGGTCAGCGAGCACAGATTAGAAAAGAAAACATCGGATTTATATTCCAAAACTTTAATCTAATCGATGAGTTGACAGTGTATGATAATATAGAACTTCCTCTAATCTATAATAAAGTGCCTAGCAGTGAGCGCAAGAAGAGGGTAATGGAAATAGCAGAGCGCTTAAATATAGTACATAGATTAAAACATTATCCACAACAGCTATCAGGAGGACAACAACAACGTGTGGCTGTAGGGCGTGCCTTGGTAACGAACCCTAAGATTATCCTAGCCGATGAGCCTACAGGTAACTTAGATAGTAAGAATGGTAACGAAGTAATGGAATTATTAACAGAACTGCACCAACAAGGAGCTACAATCATCATGGTGACTCACTCGAATCACGATGCTTCGTACTCAGAACGCACGATTTTAATGAAAGATGGAATGATCTTATCAGAGAAAATGAATACTAAAATCGTAGATGTTTTTGCAGAATAAAAACACAGAATTATGATACGTTTTTTATTAACACTTGTAGCTGCGTTATTGTCCTTCATTATGTATGGACAAGGTAAGCAAACGGTTACTATAGCAGGTGGAGTACAGAGTATAGAAGTATCTTCTATAGTGATAGTTAATGTTGATGCAACTAGGGATTCTAATACAGTAGAAATAGTCACTGATACGGAGAGCCCAGAAGAGTTAGTGCAAATCAGACAGGTAGGAACTAAATTGTCTATTGAATCCAAGTCTCCAAACAGAAGGTATAAAAGTATAGGAAAGATTACAGTGAATGTTTCTCAGAAGTCAGTACTTACTTATTACGCTAGTGCTATGGCTAGAATAGTGGTGTCTGGGAGAGTATCTGGTGATAGCGCTAAGATCTCTATTGATGGGGCTGGATCTGTAAATGCTAATTTCTCTGTGAATACAATCAGTATTAATGTAGACTCAGCCTCTAAGTATGTTGGTAATGTAACAGCGAAGACAATGAAGGCTAATGTAGACTCGGCAGGTCGTGTGGAAGTGACAGGAGATGTCGAATCCCTCGTAGTCAATGTGGATAGTGCAGCGACATTCGCAGGAAAAGGCTTAAAAGCAAAAATGGTAAAAGCTGAGGTAGATTCTATGGGGAAGGCAGAAGTGTATCCTACAGAAAGTCTAAATGCTTATGCAGACTCTATGGGTAAAGTGGTGTACTATAATACACCAAAAGAATTAAAGAAATATACAGATTCTATGGGATCAGTTAAGGCAGGTAATTAGTGTTATGCTAAAGAATTGGTTTAAAATATATATTAAAAATATCAGTAACTCTAGATTGTTCTTTTTGTGGAATATCATAGGGCTAGCTATTGGTATGGCGTCTGTTATCCTAGCGGTGACTTACTATAAGAGTGAGTATAGCTATAATAGATGGATACCTAAGGTAGGTAATATGTATGAAGTAGACCTAGAAATGGGAAAACAATCCAATTCTATCTATATCCCTGCCGGGGTAGGGCCTTATTTATTAGAGAATCAATTAGCTGAAGACTACTGTTACTATGCATTAGAATATTTAGATTTCTATGGGGAGAGTAGATCAGAACAGGGAGTTGTAAGTAAGATATTGAATACACAAAAGTCGTTCTTCCACTTTTTTCCTTTTGAATTTAAGCATGGGGATAAAGAACAATTGTTCGTTGATGACTATTCTATTGCGATATCTTCTAATCTTGCTACTCGTTTTTTTGGAGACACAAATCCCGTAGGTGACACACTGTCGTTAGCACATCAGAAGTATGTGATAAGAGGGGTGTATGAATTAAATCAACGGGCTACGATAATGCCCGAGGTAGTACTTGCTTCTATAGACTTTGATGAAATAGAAGAGTATGAGTTATGGCAAGAGAATGTAGGTGGACTCGTGTTTAAGAAAGCAGATGGAGTAGACCAAGTTAAGTTATTAAAAGAGCTAGAAGAGGTTTACTACAATAAGAAAAAGAAGAATAAATACTTCGATGATAGGGGAGATGAGATTACTTCTAAGTTAGTTCCATTAGCAGAAGCTCGATTTGAATCTAAGCAGACTACTCTATTAGAAGGAAATACGAAGAGAGAAACAATAGGGTTAATCAGTGGGTGTTCGTTCTTAATCTTTTTACTGACTGTAGTGAACTATATCAGTCTGAATCAGTCTAATGTCTTAAGTAGAGCAAAGGAGTTGTCTCTAAGAAGAATTATAGGAGCTTCAAAAGGACAGTTGGTATTACAATTACTTTTTGAGACGGTACTGAATGTCTTAGTTGCGTTAAGTATTTCTTTGGTTTTAGTAGAATTGAGTTTACCTATTTACAACAGTTTTTTACATCAACACTTAGTGTTCTCTTGGGAAGCTATGGGGATTGTGATTTTACTGATAGGTGGAGGAATTATTTGTTTAGGAGGTTTATTAACTGCTTTATACGGTAGTATTATCGCTAGACAACACACTAAGGGAGGACAAGTACAGCTTCATTTAAGTATCTCTAAGTGGAGAATGGCATTCGTGGGAATACAGTTGGTGATTGCTTTCTTTTTCTTAATCGCTGGATGGCTAGTGTATAATCAAGTGGATTATATGCAAAGTAAAGAATTAGGATTTAAGGGAGAGCAGGTATATCAAGTCAAGCTATATACACAACAGATTAGACGTAAGATGTATAGATCCTCTAAAGTCATAGAACAAATAGCGGATATAAAAGGGGTGAAAGGTGTAGGGCTGTCTACAATCTCTTTTAAAGGAAGTAGTATGAATACGAATCATACGGCTTATTATCAACAACAGAAAATAACGGACTTCATCATGGATGGGGTAGATGAAGGGTATATACAGATGATGGGATTCAATATGCTGGCGCTTCAGGAGGATATAGATGAAGATCTCCCAACCGTATATGTCAATGAGAAGTTTGTTACTCAACTAGGTAAACAACCTAGTGATGTAGTAGGAGAGGTCATAGCGTATGACAGTAATACATTTATCATAAAAGGGGTAATAGGAGACTTTAACCGAGACGGGTTTGAAGAGAGTATAAAGCCAA
Organism: Myroides profundi; assembly: GCF_000833025.1. NCBI lineage: Bacteria > Pseudomonadati > Bacteroidota > Flavobacteriia > Flavobacteriales > Flavobacteriaceae > Myroides > Myroides profundi. The sequence continues at coordinate 3,824,959 of NZ_CP010817.1, read as the reverse complement.
TGCTTCTGTTTCACTGGAGAGATATAGAGTTTTTGCCTTATGGTATAGAGTCTCTATCTGTGCAGATAGATCCAGAGATAAGGGAAGAAACTCTAGAACGTCTACAAGCATTCTGGATAGTGAATGTCGATTATGAGTATCCGTTTGAGGTGATGGCTGTGAAGAAACAGTTTGCTCAGACTTATCAGAAAACATTATCACAGCGCAATATGTTTATGTTGTGGAATGGAGCGGTAGTGTTAATCGCTCTGTTTGGACTCTACGCGGTGATGTCCTTTGCAATAGAACAACAATTAAAGGAAATCGTGATCAGAAAAGTATTAGGGGCTAGTGAGAAAGAACTCTATCTGAAGTTACTAAAGCCTTTTATATATGCTCTGGGGATTACTTATGTATTAGTACTATACCCTACATATTGGTTGATGAGTAAATGGTTAGATAGGTTTGTAGATCATACAGATATTGCGGTTTACCCATTTGTACTTTCTTTAGTACTACTCTCTGTTTTAGTCTTTGTGGTTTTAGCAAGTAAGCTGTATAAGGCTGTTAAAATCAATATTATTAATTATATCAAATACGAATAAAAATGTTAAAGAACTGGTTGAAAATATATTGGTACAATACGATGAAGCACAAGATGTATTTCTTGTTGACAGTAGTAGGATTGACATTAGGTATTGCGTCAGTTGTATTAGCATCATTATACTATCTAGAAGAGTCTAGTTATGATCAGTGGAATCCGAATAAGGATGAGGTGTATCTCGTAGAGACTGTAGCTCCGAATTTCTCTATGACAGATCAGTTCCGTCCTATGGGAAGATATCTAAAGGATAATTATAAGGAACTAGATGATTATATGTACTATGGATATAATGGTTCTCTAAACTTCATTTATAATGAGAAGAAAATAGATGCAAAAGATATATATGCCGTACAAGATAACTACTTTGAGTTTTTTCCATTCGAGTTTGTATATGGTAATGCTGAAAAAGCGTTAGTTAACCCTAATGATGTAGCGATAGATATTAAGATCTCTGAAGCACTATTTGGGGAAGGAGTAAACCCAATAGGTAAGACAATAGAAGCTATTAATCCAGACTATGATAGTCAGGGTAACACTAATTTTATAATCTCTGGTGTATACAAAATAGGAGACCTACGTAGTTCTTTTGCTCCTAATGCAGTTATGAATAATTTGACTGAAAAGCCTAGTGAAAGTGATGATTGGGGAGATTTTGGATTAATTCTATGTGTGAAGACTAAACAGCCTGATAGAATTAAAAAGGCTATAATGGAGCTTAGAGATAAATATGTTGCCATTCCAAATGCAAAGAAGGATGGTCTAACATTAGAGCAATATAAAGAAGAAGAACCTTTTAAATACTATACAGGAGATATCGTATTAAATAAACTTGCAGATGCTCGTATGCTACCGAATCAAAGGTTATTCCCAGAAGGTAGTGCAAATGTGCAAATGCTAAACATTAGTATTTTCTTATCTATGACGATACTCTTACTTTCTATTTTTAATTATGTTAATCTATCATTAACGCAAGTAGTTAGCAGAGGAAAAGAAATAGGAATGAGAAGAGTGGCTGGTGCAGGTAAGAGAAGTTTTTATCAGCAGAGTATTTTTGAAACTGCTATTGTTGTTATCTTTTCTTTAGTATTAGCTATTTGTATCATTGAGCTCATTCTACCTTATATCAATGTTTATTTAGAGACGAATATCACATTTTCGTTTATCAATGATTTAGCTGTTCTTATCGTTATTGCCACTTTAGTGGTTCTGATATGTGGTGGTATTCCTGCTTTTTTTGTTTCAAGATTTGAGACTGTCAAACTATTAAAAGGAAATGTAATAGGGACTAAAGGAGGTAAGTGGCTTAGTAATGGATTTTTAGTTCTTCAATTTACAATAGCTTGTTTCTTTATTATTGGTTCTATCATCGTCAATGAACAAGTAAGTTATATGCTCAATAAAAGTCTGGGTTTTAAAGGAGATCAAGTTATTAATATAGAGTTTCTAAGTAGTAGTAAGTATACTGGAAAGCGCGCTATTAAGTATGCAAGCTTTAAAGCCGAACTAGAGAAGATTAAAGGAATAGAGTCGATATCTACTAGTAATGTAAGTTTTGTAGGTAATCGAGGAGGTGTATTTGGTACTTATCACAACAACGGGAAAGAAAATGTGATGATTAATAATGCTATGATTGATTATGATTTTTTCGATGCATTAGAGATTAAGCTAAAAGAAGGTAGGATGTTATCTGCTCAATTATCTTCTGATAGTTTAGATAATGTGGTGGTGAATGAGACTTTTGTTCATACGATGAATTTGGCTAAGCCTCTTGATACCCCAATAGAATTGCTAGGCAAGAAGAAAACAATAGTGGGAGTAATTCAAGACTTTAATGTTGAAGGGCTTGAAGAGAAAATATTGCCATTTGTATATTCTTATATGCCAGAGACTAAGCATAGCTATGGGATGTATTCTGTCATATACATAAAGATTGTTCCAGAATATTTTAGTAAGACTATTGTTGATATCGAGAAGCTGTGGAAGCAGTATAATATAGAAGAAAGGGATGTGTTTCAATACAAATTCGTAGATAAGCAGTTTGCAGAGACTTTCCATAAAGTACAGATGGAGAAGAGAATATTTAATATTCTAAGTATTGTAGTTGTATTCATTGCTTTATTTGGACTGTTTGCTGTATCGTCTTTTACGATAGGAACAAAGCTAAGAGAAGTAGCTATCCGCAAGGTATTAGGAGCAGATACTTTTGGACTGTTAAGACAGTTGTCATTTCAGTATGTAATCTATTGCTTAGTTGGATTTGGAATAGCAGTATTCCCTAGTTATTACTTTTTAAATAAGTGGTTAGAGAATTATGCGTATCGCATAGAGATAGGATGGAGTGTATACGCGTATAGTTTGTTGTTAATTTTAGGATTGACATTGTTGATTGTTATTAGTCGTGCTTATAAAGCGACTAGGGTAGATGTATTAAAGTATATCAAATACGAATAGAGATAGAGATGTTAAAGAACTGGTTAAAGATTTATTGGTACAATACGATGAAACACAAGATGTATTTCTTGTTGACAGTAGTAGGATTGGCGATAGGTATTGCGTCAGTTACATTAGCATCGTTATATTATCTAGAAGAGTCTAGTTATGATCAATGGAATCCTTATAAGGATGAGGTTTTTGTCTTAGAGTCTAAAAGTGATCAGATCTCTAGTAATAGTCAGCCCTTTGCACTAGGGTATTTCTTAAAAGAGAATTACCCTATAGTGGAAGATTATATGTACTATAATGGGGTGTATTTTAGAGGAAATGTAAAAATAGATGAGAAGGAATATGCTATTGAGAAAGTAATATATGCTCAGAAGAATTTCTTTTCTTTTTTTCCTTTTGAGTTTGTTTATGGCAATGAGAAAACAGCGTTTAATAATCCAAATGATATTGCTATAGAACTAGAATTAGCTGAATTATTATTCGGAAAGAATGTTAATCCATTAGGAGAAGAAATTGAGATAAAGGATGTTAAGTATAGTGTATCTGCTGTCTATAGGATAGGACATGATATAAGAAGTTCTATGAGTCCTAATATTGTAATAGATAAGTTAAGTACTGAAGAGATAGCGTCTAGAGGAGATTGGTTTAATAGTAATTTTAATTTATTGGTTAAAACCAAAGATAAAGAACAGACTAGAGTCGCTATTGATAATTTATTCTATAAACATTTTTATTCTGTTTTAGCAGAGCCTAAAGGAGTTTCTGTAGAAGAATTTGTAGAGACTACTTTTAAAAGCTTCTATGCTAAGAGTTATTTATTACCCTTGAATGGCGCTAGGATGAATGCAATAGGTTATTTTTTTCCTGAAGGGAATACTAATTTATTGATGTTGAAAATTATAGTGGGACTTTCTGTTATGATTCTATTGTTGTCCATATTTAATTTTATCAATCTAGCACTATCTCAATCTCTGAATCGAACTAAAGAAGTTGGGGTGAGAAAGGTTTTAGGCGCAAATAGAAGTTTAATTATTAGTCAAGGGCTTTTAGAGTCCTTTATAACAACTGGAATAGCTTTATTATTAAGTGTTATTATTTTAGAATTATTAGTGCCGTTCATAAATGTATTTGTGGGTACAACGATTGAGTTCTCGTTTTTTAAGTTTATAGGCTTATTATCGAGTGTATTAATAGTTGTCACTCTCTTGGTGGGTATCTTACCAGCACTATATCTCGATAAGATGGATACGTTATCAGCACTTAAAGGTTTTATCTATAAAAGCACTAGTGGAAGAGTAATAAAGAATAGTTTTTTAGTTCTACAGTTTGTTATTGCTAGTTTTTTTATCACAAGTGGGATATTGATACATCAACAGGTTAATTATATGCTTCATAAAGATCTCGGCTTTAAGGGGGATCAGGTAATAGGTGTATTATTTAAGGAAAATAGAGAATACGATGGGACTTCTGATCGATTAAATCAATACTATAATTTTAAAGAGGAACTTCTACAAATAAAAGGAGTGGAGGATGTGTCAACAGCTTCTTCACACTTTGGAAGTAATGCATTATCTAATACGTTTACTTATCATTCCTATCAATCAGAAGAGTTCTTAGTAGAACAAATAGGAATGGATTATAACTACTTTGATTTATATGATATAAAGATGAAACAAGGGAGGAATATATCTTCTCAGTTTGCTTCAGATAGTATTAATAACATCATTGTCAATGAGGCCTTCGTTAGAGAAATGAAAGAGAAAGAACCACTAGGGAAGTTTATAGAAGGCAAAGGTTTTAAGTACACAATCATAGGTGTGGTAGATGACTATAATAATGAAAGATTAGCAAACGAAGTAAAACCTAAGATTTACTACCACTTTCATACTAATCAAAGGATAAGAAATAACTTTCTGTATGTCTCTATTAAATTAAGTAAAGATAAGATAGAGCCTACTCTAGATGCTGTTGAAAAAATATGGAAGAAATATAATATAGATAGTAAAATTCCTTTTGTTTATGAATTTGTAGATCAACGTTATGCGAAAACTTTTGACCGTGTGTTATTAGAGAGAAAAGTATTTAGAGTATTAAATTATACAGTTGTATTCATTGCTTTATTTGGATTGTTTGCTGTATCGTCTTTTACGATAGGAACAAAGTTAAGAGAAGTAGCTATCCGCAAGGTATTAGGAGCAGATATTTTTGGGCTGTTAAGACAGTTGTCATTTCAGTATGTAATCTATTGCTTAGTTGGATTCGGTATAGCAGTGTTTCCTAGTTATTACTTTTTAAATAAGTGGTTGGAGAATTATGCGTATCGCATAGAGATAGGATGGAGTGTGTATGTGTATAGTTTATTGATGATTTTAGGATTGACATTGTTGATTGTTATCAGTCGTGCTTATAAAGCGACTAGGGTAGATGTATTAAAGTATATTAAATACGAATAGAGATGTTAAAGAACTGGTTAAAGATTTATTGGTACAATACGATGAAACACAAGATGTATTTCTTGTTGACATTAGTAGGGTTGGCGATAGGGTTATCAGCTGTGATTATTTCTTATTTATATTATACTGAAGAAATGTCTTATGATACTTGGCACAAGGATAGTGATTGTGTATTTATGGTAGAGACTAAGTTTAGTGAAGAGGAGAGTTGGCCAATGTTATCTTATCCATTTGGATCTAAATTAAAAGAAATATCTCCTGAAGTAGAAGCATATTCTTATGTAGATAATAGCTATGATGATGGAATGTTAGTGCATAATGGAGAACTGCTTTCTTATACCAAGGCTATTAGTGTACAGTCTAATTTCTTTACTGTATTTCCTTTTGAAATAGTAAGTGGAAGTCAACTACAACCTTTTGATGCTCCAAATCAAGCATATATAAAAGATACATATGTAGACTATTTATTTAAAGATAAAGACCCTATAGGGCAGACTATAGTGATATGGGATGTCACTTATGTAGTAAAGGGAATATTTAAAGAAGCAAATACATTAAGCTCTATCAATCCTAATATCATAATGAATGATTTAGATGAAAGGGAGAAAGAAGCAGTAGAGAAAGGGTATTGGGGAAATTTTAGTTCTGCTTTATGGGTAAAACTCAAGGATACACAGTCTAAAGAAACTATAGAGAAAAGGTTACTCGCTATATATGATGAGTATGTCATGTTGCCTGAGGCTAATAAAAAAGGTATATCTGTAGACGAGTATAAAAGAAGTAGAGGGGAGCGTTATTTTGGTTATTATCTACATGATTTAAAGGGACAACGTTTTGAGAAAAATATTGATATAAATGCATTACCAGAAGGGAGTGCTAATGTTAATAGAATATATATTGCCTTAGGTTTATCCGTGTTAATCATATTATTATCTGTATTTAATTATATCAATATTGCTACAGTACAGGTAATGAATCGAGGTAAGGAAGTGGGGATGCGTAAGACTTTTGGTGCGAATCGTTTAAGTCTGATATATCAAAACTATTTTGAATCAACTATAACGGTACTAATATCTATAGTATTGTCTTTTGCAATAGTAGAATTCTCTTTACCTAGTTTAAGAGTGTTTTTTAAGGCACAGTTAATCTTCGATTTGTTTGATTTTATACTACAATTACTAATTTTCTTAATATTAGTAGTTTTTTTAGTGGGAACTATACCTGCTCTGTATGTATCTAGTTTTAAAACAATAGAAGTTTTAAAAGGTAATATAAAGAGAAGTAAGAAAGGGGTGTGGTTTAAAAATCTTCTATTAACAGTTCAGTTTATTGTTGCTTGTTTTTTTATTATAGGATCTTTTATTATTTATCAGCAAGTGAGTTATATGTTGAAAAAAGATTTAGGATTTCAGGCTGAACAAATAGTAGGGGTGACATATAATTTTAAGAAGGGTATAAACAATAAATATGACGTGTATAAGAGATTAAAAACAGATGTTTTAAATCTAAGTAATGTGGAAGGAGCGAGTGCGTGTTTATTAGATATTGGCGGTAGTAGATATGTGTCTTCAGGCTTTAGTTATAAAGAAAAAGATGTGCAGCCTGGTATAGCTGCAATAGATTATGATTTCTTGGAATTATACCAGATTGAAATGAAAGAAGGAAGAATGTTATCAAAGGATTTAGCTAATGATAGTATTCAAAATATTTTGATTAATGAGAAAGCAATGTCCATAATGGGAGAGTCACAGCCTATAGGCAAGAATATAAAATGGAATGGAGGGGAATATACTATAGTAGGAGTAGTAAAGGATTTTAATCTAGTAGGACTTAGAGAAGATTATAGACCATTATTATTTGTTACACTGTCTAATAATCAGTGGGGAAACAATATGAAAGAGATGTCTATTAAGATAAAAGCTGACAAGGCTGAGGAAACAATGAAGGCTATTGAAGAGGTGTGGAAGAAACATAATATAACTGATTTACCATTTCAGTATGAATTTGTAGATAAGCGATTTGCTAAAAGTTTTGAACGGTCTTTACAAGAACGAAATGTGTTCTTAGTATTGAATTCTTTGGTTGTTTTTATTGCTCTTTTTGGATTGTATAGTTTGGTATCATTTACGATTAACTCTAGGTTAAAAGAAGTAGCTATACGCAAAGTATTAGGCGCAAGACCTAAAGATTTGATACAGAAGCTAACAGGTCAGTACATTGTGTTTTGTTTAATAGGCTTTGGAATAGCTGTATTTCCTAGTTATTACTTCTTGAATAAATGGTTAAGTGATTATGCTTTTAGAATAGATATGAGTGTATGGCCATTTATATTTTGTTTTGTCATTATTATGATATTGACATTACTGATTGTTATCAGTCGTGCTTATAAAGCGACTAGAGTAGATGTATTAAAATATATTAAATACGACTAGAGATGTTAAAGAACTGGTTAAAGATTTATTGGTACAATACGATGAAGCACAAGATGTATTTCTTGTTGACAGTAATAGGATTGGCGATAGGGTTATCAGCTGTGATAATTTCGTATTTATATTATACTGAAGAAATGTCTTACGATACTTGGCACAAGGATAGTGATCGTGTATTTATGGTAGAGACTAAGTTTAGTGAAGAGGAGAGTTGGCCATCATTATCTTATCCTTATGGAGAGGTTTTGAAGGATATTTCTGACCGTGTAGAAACGTATACTTATTTAGATGCTCATTACCAGGGAGGTGTAGTATTAGTTAATGGAGAGTCTAAAGCTTTTGAAAAAGCTAGTTTTGGTCAATCAGCGTTTTTTGACGTATTCCCTTTTGAGATTGTACAAGGAAATAAAATAAAACCTTTTGATGGGCCTGATCAAGTATTTATCAAGGATACTTATGTGAAGTATTTATTTAAGGATGAAGAACCTGTAGGGCAAGTAATCCTTTTGTGGGGAAAGACATTTACAGTGAAAGGAGTGTATAAGGAAGCAGAAACATTGAGTTCTATAAATCCTAATATGGTATTTAATGTTTTGGATGAACGAGTAGAAAATGCTATAGGAAGTAATGGTTGGGGAAATTATAGTTCTGCACTTTGGATTAAATTAAAAAGTCCAGAGTCAAAAGAGTTGATAGAGAAACAATTATTAAGTATATACGACGACAAAGTGATTGCTCCTGTAGCAAAAAGTAAAGGACTCACGATAGAGGAACTAAAAAAAGAAAAAGATTATGTATTGACATTTTATTTACATGATTTAAAAGGACAACGGTTAATTAATTCGAATCAAAAAAACGCTTTACCAGAAGGAATAGCGAATAGAAATAGAATTTATATTGCTATAGGTCTTTCAAGTCTTATCATGTTATTGTCAGTATTTAATTATATCAATATTACTACAGTACAAGTAATGAATAGGGGTAAAGAGTCAGGTGTACGCAAAGTATTAGGAGCTAATAAAGCAAGTACAATGCTGCAAAACTATTTTGAATCAGGAGTAACAGTACTTATATCTATTATCATTTCTTTAGTTATAGTCGAATATGCTCTTCCTAGTCTGAGAGTGTTTTTTAAAGCTAAATTGTTGTTTAATGTTTTGGAATTTGTGCCTCAGGTTTTATTGTTTTTAATAACTGTGATTTTTTTAGTGGGAACAGTACCTGCGTTCTATATTTCTAGTTTTAAAACAATAGAAGTTTTAAAAGGAAATATAAAAAGAAGTAAGAAAGGAGTTTGGTTTAAGAATACATTACTAACAGTTCAGTTTATCGTTGCTTGTTTTTTTATCATCGGTTCTTTGATTGTCAATCAGCAAGTGAATTATATGCTTAATAAGGATTTAGGTTATAATGCAAATCAGATAGTAGGAGTACCATATAATCTTAAAAGAGATCTTGTAGAGAATACTCTACCTATCTATAAAAGACTAAAGGCAGATATTCTTAAAATAAAAGGTGTTGAGGGAGCAAGTGCGTGGTCATTGGCAATAGGCGGAAAAAATTATTCATCTGTAGGATATTCTTACCAAGGCAAACAAATACAGGCAGGTGTAGCAGCTATGGATGATGATTTTTTAAAACTATTTGATATTAAATTAAAAGAAGGAAGAGCACTATCTCAAGATTTTGCTTCTGATAGTATAAAAAATGTATTGTTAAATGAAAAGGCAATAGCAATGATGGGTATTACTGACAATGCTTTAGGAAAAGAGTTTGAATGGAATGAAGAGAAAGTCACTATTGTTGGGGTTGTAAAGGATTTTAATTTGTTTGGATTGCATGAGGATTATCGCCCAATGATATTTATGTCATTAGATTTTGAACAAGGATGGGGAAGTAATATGAATGAGATGTCTATTAAGATAAACACAGAGAATGTTAAAGAGACGATGGAAGCTATAGAACAGATTTGGAAAAAACATAATATCTCTGATTCTCCTTTTACTTATGAGTTCGTAGATAAGCGTTTTGCACAGAGTTTTGAACGTTCTCTACAAGAGCGCAAAGTATTTTTAGTTTTGAATTTATTGGTTGTTTTTATTGCTCTTTTTGGATTGTATAGTTTGGCATCATTTACGATTAACTCTAGGTTAAAAGAAGTTGCTATACGCAAAGTACTAGGTGCGAGACCTGAAGATCTGATACAGAAGCTAACAGGACAGTACATTGTGTTTTGTTTAATAGGCTTTGGAATAGCTATATTCCCGAGTTATTACTTCTTGAATAAATGGTTGAGTGATTATGCTTTTAGAATAGAGATGAGTGTATGGCCATTTATATTTTGTTTTGTTATCATTATGATATTGACATTACTAATTGTTATCAGTCGAGCTTATAAAGCGACTAGGGTAGATGTATTAAAATATATTAAATACGAGTAGTATGATAAAGAACTGGTTAAAAGTATATTGGTCTAATGTGTTGAAGAATAAAGTTTATTTTATTCTAACATTAGTAAGTTTAGGAGTGGGATTTGCTTCTGTTATCTTGTCATTCGTGCATTATAGAGAAGAGTCTTCTTATGATCAAGCGAATCCGAATAAGGATAATATATTCACAGTAGAGTCTATTCTGAATGCAGATACGAGCTGGATGAAGTTACCTTATCCTTTTGGTTCTAAGTTAAAAGAAGAGTCTTCACATATCATTGATTATACTTATTGGGATAATTACTATGGTGGTGGGACAATGACTATAGATGGGGTGAAAAAAGGAGTGGAAAAGATAGGATATGTAAAGTCTAACATCTTTGAGTTTTTTCCTTATGAGATAGTAAAGGGAGATAAGAACAAGCCATTTAATGGGCCAAATACTGCTGTTATTACTGATGAGTATGCTAAGCAATTATTCAATGGAGAAGATCCGATAGGTAAATCTTTTGAGTATAATAAAGATACTTATGTAGTAAGTGCTGTGTATAAGCTAGGGAAAAACAGGAATTCAATAATGGCAAATATACTGGTTAATGCAGTAGATCAATATGAGAAAGAGGGAATAGAGCAATGGGGTAATTATAACTCAACTATTTGGTTAAAGTTAGACGATGCTAAGTATACTAAGGAAGTGGAAGGGCTAATAAAGGATATCTTGATTAAACAAGTGTATGTATCGCTAGCGAAGGATGAAGGATTGAGCCTAGAGGAGTATATGAAAAAAGAAGAAGGTGTGACACTGGAGGAGTTTAAGAATCTAAAAAATAAAGGATATAAACTACATGTCTTAGCAACACAAAGAATGCAGAAGAACTCTGACTTAAATGGTACTCCTGAGGGAGCAACTAATGTCGGGAGATTGAATATCATGATAGGCCTTTCTTTATTGATATTAGTATTATCTGTATTTAATTATATCAACTTAAGCACTGCCCAAGCGATAGGTCGTACACGAGAAGTTGGAATAAGAAAAACATTAGGTGCGACTAAGAGAAACTTGATATTACAAGGGTTAATCGAGGCTCTAGTTACCTCTATACTAGCTTGTATTATTGCTTTTGTACTGATTGAGTTTACGATGCCATGGTTAAAAGTATTCTTAGATTCACAGATGGAAATAGAAGTATTCTATATACTACCTTGGTTACTATTGTTCATTGTGATCATTGTTTTATTAGTAGGTATTATTCCTGCTTTATTTACTGCTAGTTTTAAAACGTTAGAAGTTCTGAAAGGAGAAGTAAATAAGAGTAAGAAAGGTAAGACATTAAAGAACGTCATGTTAATAGTACAGTTTACAGTGGCTTGTTTCTTTATGGTTGGAAGTTATATTGTATATGGGCAGGTAATTTATATGTTAAATAAGGATCTTGGGTTTAAAGGAGATCAAGTGGTGGTCATTCCTTTTATTAGTAAAGGCCCTTATGAAGAGAAGATTAATGTATATCAATCTCTGAAAGAAGAGATCATGAGGCTCAGTGGAGTAGAGAATATGTCTATCGCTTCGATCAGTATAGGGAGTAGTTATGGTAGTTCCTCAGGTTTTATACATAATGGAAATAGAATACAGGGTATTAATGTAGGAATGGACTATAATTATCTAAATACTTTAGATATAAAGCTGAAAGAAGGAAGAAGTTTATCACCTGAATTTGCGTCTGACTCTATCTCTAATATATTGATTAATGAACGTACTGCTTATGAAATGAAAGAAGAGAATCCTATAGGGAAAACAATAGAGTGGAATGGTAATAAACTGACAATAGTAGGTGTGGTAAAGGACTTTAATCTATATGGTCTTAAATCTAATTATGCTCCTCTAGTCTTCTTTAGTTTAAAAACAATTCCTTGGGTGGGATTAAATAGTAGACAGATCACAGTTAAGGTTAAAGGAGATAATGTAGAAAAGACAATGAATGAGATAGCGAAGATATGGGCGAATAGGGATATCTCTGACGAGCCATTTAGTTATGAGTTTTTAGATAAGCAATATGCAAAGACATTTAATAATGTAAAGAAAGAGAGAGATGTTTTCTTAACACTGAATGGAATTGTTGTGTTTATCGCTTTATTTGGATTGTATAGTCTAGCTTCTTTTAATATTAATAACCGCCTAAAAGAGGTGGCTATTCGCAAGGTGTTGGGGGCTAGTTCATCTAGCTTATTAAAACAATTGTCTGTACAGTATGTAGTGATGTGTCTGGTAGGTTTTGGTATTGCTATATTCCCTAGTTATTATTTCTTAAACAAATGGTTGAGTGATTATGCTTTTAGAATTGATATTAGTGTAGAACCATTTATCATTTGCTTGATTGTGATACTAATATTAACAGGCGTAGTTGTATTCTTAAAGGCTTGGTCAGCGACGAAGATCAATGTACTGAAATATATAAAATATGAATAACCATAAAACAAATTTAAATATGAAAAAAATAGTAATGTTCTTCCTATTAGTAGGAGGAAGTGTGTTCGCACAATCAAAAGAAACACGTCAAGTAAGTGATTTTAAATCCGTAAAAGCTTCTCAAGGAATAGAAGTGAACTTTATTTATGGAGGAGCTAAGAGTGTAGTAGTGGAAGTAGAGAAGTCTGAGAATATGAAAGATGTCAAGACAGAAACGACAATTACTGGAGGGTTAGATATCTTCATTGATCAAAAAAGCAATAAAAAATGGAAGAACGGTATCAATATAAGAGATTTTGGGAAAGTAGTAGTTACTATAAATAACCCTAGTTTAGAAGAGGTAAGATTGTCTTCTTCTGCTAAGTTTAACTTATTAAACAAAGTTGTAGCTAAATCATTTGATGTAAAAACGAGTAGTTCAGCAAGGTTTAGAGGAGAGTTAGTGCAAGCAGATAACTTATCTATAGAGGCAAGTTCTTCTTCTAAAATAGAAGGTAGTTTTGAGGTGACAAAGAAATCATCTGCAAGTGTTAGTTCTTCAGCAAGTGTAGATATCTCATTAAAGACTAAAACTGGAGACTTTGGAGCTAGTAGTTCAGCTAGGTTGAGTTTATCTGGGAATGCTGATTCTGTGAGCGCTTCTGCTTCTAGTAGTGGTTCTATTAAAGGATCTAGCTTCACAACTAAAACACTAGAAGGTAAAGCTAGCTCATCAGGTTCTATGGTGTTTAATGTAACTGATGAGGTATCTGGTAGAGCGAGTTCTTCAGGACGTGTTCAATATACAGGAGGAGCTAAGATAGTGAGTTCAAACACTTCTTCTTCAGGACAAGTAAAAAATATAGATTAATTCTTATAGTTTCTAGACTAGTGATAGATATGTTTATAATGACTATCTATCACTTATCTTAGGATATATGCATTGGGCAGTGTAATACTTCATCCGAATACTTATGATTAATAATTGGTTTAAATTATACCTGAAACATTTCTGGAAGAATAAGGTGGTTTCAATTCTAAATATTTTAGGGTTAGCTGTTGGTATGACAGCTGTTATACTTGTATTGTTGTTTTGGCATAACGAGCATAGTTATAATCATTGGAATCCTTTTAAAGAGAGAGTTTATGAAGTTGAAGGATCATCAGAGTCTTTCTTTAAGAATTGGTTTCCTGCACCTGTAGCTAACAATTTAGACAAGTTATCAGATATTGTAGAGGCATATAATTTTAGCTTTACATTTGACGATATTTCAAGTGTTGAGGTGGATGGACGTAAGGAATTTCTCTATGATATTGATGAAAAGCAAGCTAATTTTTTTGAATTCTTTCCTTTCGAGACTATTTATGGTAGTGCAGAAGAGTATAAAACGAATTATAAAGATGCTTTAGCAATAGATATAGACCAATCAGAACGTTTGTTTGGTAAAGGTATTGATCCAATAGGAAAGACAGTTATATTGGAAAATGGAAAGGTATTATCTATTCGTTTTGTTTATCGTATTCCTGGAAAAAGTTCAGTTAATTTTAAAGGATTGACTTCATTTGTTACAGAAAATCAGATTGCTTATAATAGAGAAAATAACTGGGGGGATCATAATTACACTCTATTGCTAAAGTTAAAAGAAGGTGTTCAGATTAAAGATGTTCACGAACGTATAAGAGATGTGATTTATGACGATGTCTTCCAGATGTATATGAAGAAGGAGTCCATGACTTTAGAAGAGGTGAAGAAGAACTTTAACGCTAATGCTATACTTAACTTTAATTCATTAGATACAATTCATTTAAACCCAATTTCAAAAGGGTTAGGAGGAGGAGCAGCAGCTTCTAAGGTATTGAATATAATGATGACATCTTCTGTGTTATTGCTAATGTTGAGTATTATAAATGCAGTTAATTTAGCTTTAGTAAACAGTTTTAAACGTGCAAAAGAAATTGGTATAAGAAAGGCAATTGGTGTTACAAGATGGCAACTATTTCTACAGTTTATCTTCGAATCTATTATTTGTGTATTACTAGCTTTAGTGATTGCCTTAGTGCTTGTTGAGATATTATTACCCTATTTTAATTTGTTGGTTAATAGAACTATGTCCTTCCATGTTTGGGTAATTGCTTTGCCTATTCTAGGAATTGTCTTAGGAGTTGTTTTATTATCAGGTACATTACCAAGCTTGTTCTTATTGTCGTTTGATACATTAAAAGTGTTGAAAGGAAATTATTTAAGAGGAAAAGCGGGTGTTAGTCTTCGAAATATGTTTCTGATTCTACAATTTGTAATCGCCTTTTTCTTTTTGTCAACGGCTGTTTTTATAGATAAACAGGTAGAGCATATTCTTCAAGAGGATTTAGGTTTTGATGGTGATCAGGTTGTTAATATTAATTTTAAGATTAAAGATATCCAGAGGCGAAATGATCTTTATTATGATATTGAGTCTGATTTAAAAAAGATTAAAGGTGTAAAAGAAGTAACACTTCATTCAATGGTTATTGGAGGTGGGTATAGTAGTGCTTCAGGAAATAGAATAGGAGAGGCTTCGGTACAAAGTAACAACGTTCCTGTAGGATATGATTTTTTGAAAGTATTTGATGGAGAATTGAAAGAAGGACGTTTTTTTGATCGTGGTTTGGCGACAGATAGTATTAGTAAAGTTGTTGTTAACGAAACATTTAAATCAACTTTTAATTTTTCAGATGGAATACTAGGAAAAAAGATTAAATGGAATGGAAAAGAGTTTGAAGTTATTGGTGTTGTAAAGGATATGAAGGTAGAAGGAGTTAGTCAGAATACTAATCCTGTAACTTATTTTATGCCTAATTCAGTGGATTGGTTTTATCATTTAATAGATCATATAGCAGTAAAAATAGATACTAATAATACGCAAATAACCTTACAAGCTTTAGAAGAGTTTTGGAATAAGAGAATTGATTCTACCTATCCAATACAATACAAATTTGTCAATGAAGACTTTGCTAAAAGTTACCAAAAGACATTATATCAACGTACATTATTTGTGTGTTTGATGGGGGTCTCAGTATTTATAGCTTTGTTCGGTTTGATGGCAATCGTGTCCTTTAGTATTGAAAGTAAATTAAAAGAAATTGCTATTCGAAAAGTGTTAGGAGCAAACTCAATTAGTTTGATTCTGAAATTATCTGTGCGTTTTGTTATGTATTGTCTAATTGGATTTATCATATCGATTTACCCTGTGATTTATGTGATGAATATATGGTTGGAGGACTTTGTTTATCGTATTTCGATTACCGTGTTACCATTTGTTATTGCTTTTGTAAGTTTAATGCTTTTCTCAATGTTGTTAGTGTTTTGGAAAGCTTATAAAGCGACACGTATTGATGTTTTAAAATATATAAAGTATGAGTAAGAGTTGGTGTTTAGTATTGACTATTTTGTTTAGTATTGTAGGAGTAGCTCAAGAGCAGTGGACTTTGGAGGACTGTGTAGCGAAAGGAAAAGAGAATAGTTTAAGGTTGATGGTGTCTGCCTTAGAGACTAAAGTTGCTGAAAGTAGAAAGCAAAGTGTGGCATCCTATTATTTACCTGATATAGGGTTGAATGGGACACAGTCTTATAACTTTGGTTCTGCTATTGATCCTGCTACGAATAGCCGTGTGAGTTCTAATATTCAGTCTACAAGAGCTTCATTAGATGTTGGAGTTACGCTATTTGACTTTAGTAATTTTATACAACATAAGAAAGATAACCTATCTATTGATTATGCTACGTTGGAGAGTGAAGAAGTCCTATTTCAATATCAGACAGCTATTCTTGAGTTGTTTTATGAAATTATAGGTTCTCAATCCTTTTTAGAAATACAACAACAGCAACTAATTAATAGTAAAACAAACTTAGAGCGTGTACAGAAGGAGGTAGAAGCAGGCGCAAAACCTAAGAGTGATTTCTATGATATAGAATACATATATCACAGCGAGACTATTAGTATAGAGCAAACGGAGAATACTCTATATAATCAGAAGTTAAAATTACTTCATTTATTAAATATAGAAGATTTAGGAGTGAATGAGTTTAGTGTGGTACAAAAGGAGGAATCTATAGCACAAATAGAAGGGTATGAGTTTAATCCAACACTAGAAAAGAATCGATTAAGACAACGTGTTTTAGAACAAGAGAAGAGACTAATTAAGTCTAAGAATTTACCTCGATTAGTAGGGAATTATCAATATGGTTCTTTCTATTCAAAACCCTTTAATAGTGATATAGAATTGCGTACTAATTCTTTCTCAAAACAGATGGGAGATAATAAAAGTCAGTACGTTAGTTTTGGGTTGAGTATACCTGTGTTTCAAGGTGGAAATATACGTAGACAAGTAAGAGTGAAAAATGAAGAAATTCGTTTAAATACCTTGCGTATAAAGGAAAGTGAAGTTAATCTGAACAATCAAATTGAGGAGTTGAGAACTGAAATTACACAGTTAGAGAATATAGCAAAACAACTTCAAAAAAGTATTGAGCTATCAGAAAAATCATTTAGTACAACACAAGCAAAATATGAGAATGGAAAGGTAGATATCTTCTCATTTAATGCTGCAAAGAATCAATTATTGAGCTCTCAGTTTGCTTTGATTAAGAATGATTATAATCGTTCTTTTATGGAGCGCAAGCTTAAACTTTTCAATACAAATACACTATAAATATTAGTTATAACATTATTTGTATTTAGAATATATTAACATTAAAAGTTCAAATATTCCCACTATATTTGCGTTAGTCAGAATTTATATTAAATTGTTGAAAACGAATCGCATATAATGAAATTAGATAGAAAAGAAATCCTTAAGGCTTTAGAGAGCATTTCTCTAGCTGGAGAAGGAAAGAATATGGTGGAGAGTGGAGCTGTAAGTAATGTAATGACTTTCGGAGACGAAGTAGTAGTAGACTTAGTACTGAGTACACCAGCTTTACACATTAAGAAAAGAGCAGAAGTTGACGTGATGAAAGTAATTCACGATCAAGTATATGACAAGGCGAAAGTAAAAGTAAATATAAAAGTAGAGGCTCCTGAAAAGCCTGAGATTAAAGGAAAAGCTATTCCTGGTATTAAAAATATTGTTGCTATCTCTTCTGGTAAAGGAGGAGTAGGTAAATCTACAGTTACTGCTAATTTAGCTGCTAGTTTGGCTAATATGGGCTTTAAAGTAGGAGTATTAGATGCCGATATTTATGGACCATCTATGCCAATTATGTTTGACGTAGAAGGAGCTAAACCTATTTCAGTAGAAGTAGAAGGACGTTCTAAGATGAAGCCTGTATCTTCGTATGGAGTAGAGATCCTTTCTATCGGATTCTTTACAAAAGGAGACCAAGCAATAATCTGGAGAGGACCTATGGCTGCAAAAGCATTAAACCAAATGATTTTTGATGCAGACTGGGGAGAACTAGACTTCTTATTATTAGACTTACCTCCAGGTACAGGAGATATTCATTTATCTATTATGCAGTCTCTTCCTATTACAGGGGCTGTAGTGGTTTCTACACCACAAGCAGTAGCGCTAGCTGATGCTAAAAAAGGAGTATCAATGTTTATGTCAGAGAGTATCAATGTTCCTGTTTTAGGTATCGTTGAGAATATGGCGTACTTCACTCCAGAAGAATTACCAAATAATAAATACTATATCTTCGGTGAGAATGGTGCTAAGAATTTAGCAGCAGACTTAGATGTTCCTTTCTTAGGAGAAGTGCCTATCGTACAGAGTATCCGTGAGGCTGGTGATTATGGTCGTCCAGCAGCATTACAGAATGATACTATCATCGCAAAGGTATTCGAAGATTTAAGCAGAAACGTAGTAGAACAAGTAGTGTTGAGAAATGAGTCACTACCTGCTACTGAAGCTATCAAAATTACAACTATGGCAGGATGTTCATCAGTTGCTAAAAAATAAGACTTAATACAAGAAAAATATATGGCATCACAAACTATAAAACAGAATGTAGAAAAGGCGTTAGATGAGATCCGTCCATTTTTACAAGCAGATGGTGGGGATATCACTCTTATTGATATTCAAGATGACAAAGTTGTACAAGTTCGCTTAGAAGGCGCTTGCACAGCTTGTAGTGTTAATCAAATGACCTTAAGTGCTGGAGTAGAAACTACGATTAAAAAGTATGCTCCAGAGATCGAATCTGTAGTTAATGTGGGATAAAAATAACATAGTCAATCTTGAGTAATTTATGGCTTTACTTGCACTAGTTACTTAAGATTGACTTTTATCATTTTTAATAAATTTCGCAAAGGATAACTTTGCACAAAAGAACTACATCATGATTGAGACCGATATAATAATTATTGGAGCGGGCCCTACTGGTCTGTTCGCTGTATTCGAAGCAGGATTATTAAAACTAAAATGCCATCTTATCGATGGACTTCCACAACCAGGAGGACAGTTAACAGAATTGTATCCTAAAAAACCAATCTTTGATATCCCTGGATATCCTAGTGTTGGAGCTGGTGAGCTAGTAGATAATTTAATGGAACAAATAAAGCAGTTTCAACCTGGCTTTACATTAAATGAAGTAGCGGAGAATATTGAGAAGTTGGAAGATGGTACGTTTATCGTTACAACTAACAAGGGGACAAAACATCATGGTAAAGCAGTTGCTATTGCTGGTGGTTTAGGGTCTTTCGAGCCTCGTAAACCAGAGATAGAGAATCTTGCATTCTATGAAGATAAGGGAGTAGAATACTTCGTTAAAAAACCAGAGATGTTCGCTGGTAAGAAAATAGTTATCGCTGGTGGGGGTGACTCTGCTCTAGATTGGAGTATTTTCTTAGCAGATGTAGCTGCTGAAGTAAGTCTGGTACACAGACGTAATGAATTCCGTGGAGCATTAGACTCTGTAGAGAAAGTACAGGTTCTTAAAGACCAAGGAAAGATCAATATGTTAACTCCAGGAGAAGTTGTTGAATTAAAAGGAACAGATAAATTAGAAGCAGTCGTTGTGGAAATCGAAGGAGAGAAACGTGAGATAGCTTGTGATTATTTTATTCCATTATTTGGTTTAACTCCTAAGTTAGGACCTATTGGAGATTGGGGATTAGAGATTGAGAAGAATGCTATTAAGGTTAATAATGCATTGGATTACCAAACGAATATACCTGGTATTTACGCGATTGGTGATATCAACACTTACCCTGGTAAATTAAAATTAATTCTATGTGGATTCCACGAAGCTACTTTGATGTGTCAGAGTGTGTTCAATATGTTGAATCCAGGTAAGAAATTTGTATTAAAATATACTACTGTATCTGGTATCAACGGATTCGATGGTACACGTAAAGAAGCAGAAAAAGCAGTAGTGAAATCTATAGACTAGTTATGGCTGAGGATATTAAAGTAACCATTATCGATCGCGAAGGTGAGACTCACGTTATAGATGCCCCAACAGATATGGGGATGAATATGATGGAAGTTGTTCGTGCTTATGAACTAGCAGAAGACGGAACATTTGGTATATGTGGAGGTATGTTGATGTGTGCTTCTTGTCAATGCTATATGATTAATGGAGATGAAGTAGAATTACCAGAGAAGGGTGACGAAGAAGACGCTTTGTTAGATTCAGATGCTCGTAATGTTAAACCTACTAGTAGACTTAGTTGTCAGATACCTGTAGATGAGAGAGTAGAAGGATTAGTCTTCGAGATCGCACCGATAGGATAGAATAGAGATTTAATATATCTTAATAAAATAAGGCTTGTATCGTACGATACAAGCCTTATTTTATGGTCTCATGTTAAGAGACCTTTTCTTATTAAAAGTAGCTGTAAAGGATTAAAAAAAGGAAGTAAAGTACATTGTACTTTACTTCCTTTATATATTATATTTCTTCGCTTTCTTCTTTATCCTTTTTCTTGCTTTTGATCACTTTCATTACGATAGGTAATGTAGTCACTAATACTAAGAATAAGATAATGTATTCGATGTAGTGTTTTAGGTCTATATCATAGCTATCTAATAACCATACTTGTAGGTAGTGACCCGCAAAGATTAATGTAGTAGCCCATAAGAAAGAACTAATCACATTGTATAACATGAATCTCTTGATGTCCATGTGTACAATACCTGCTATAATAGGAGCGAATGTTCTTACTACTGGTAAGAAACGAGCGAATATAATTGCTCTTCCTCCATGTCTTTCGAAGAATACCTTAGATTCGTATAAGTATTTCTTCTTGTAGATAAAGTTGTCTTTGACATTGTAGAGATAGTTTCCACTCTTTTTACCGAACCAATACCCAAAACTGTTACCGAGGATACCTGCCAAGGCGACTAGAGTAGATAATAAGGCTACATTTAAGAAGTCACTTTCTATCGGTACTACTTCAGCCATTAGAGCTGTGCTGTATATTCCTGATAAGAAAAGTAAACTATCTCCTGGTAAAAAGAAACCTGCGAATAAGCCTGTCTCTGCAAATACAATAAATAATACGACATATATACCTATTGAATGTCCTGCTATCTGTAAGTTTATATAGAATTCAGGGTTTATAAGTTGTGCTATTGAAAATTCGTCCATAGTGCTTTTATGTTCTGTAATCTAACTTAATTGTTTAGTTTGTTCATTGTTTGTTTCAAATTTATCTATCGCAGCAGTTGATAAAGCATTTCCTAATACATTAGTCATACTTCTTCCCATATCACAGAAGTGATCGATCGGTAAAATAAACGCAATTCCTTCTGGTGGGATATTAAACATAGCACATGTAGCTACGATAACGATTAGCGATGCACGAGGTACACCAGCTACACCCTTACTCGTAACCATTAGAACTAGTAACATCAAGATCTGATCTGCTAAGCTCATATGTACATCATATATCTGAGCAATGAAGATAGAGGCAAATGTTAGATACATCATACTTCCATCTAGATTAAATGAGTAACCCAAAGGTAAGGTAAATGATACGATTTTTGGTGAACAACCGTAAGCTTTTAATTGCTCTACTAATTTTGGGAATACTGCTTCACTACTTGTAGTAGAGAATGCGATTAATAGAGGCTCTTTGATTGCTTTTAATAGTCTCCATACATCTTTACCGATGATTAGATAACCTACTAAGATTAAGACAGCCCATAAGATAGCTAATCCTGATGCGAAAGCTAGTAGGTACTTACCATACGTTAAGAAAATAGAAAGACCGTACAGTGCTACTGCACTAGCGATAGCTCCTAATACCCCTAGAGGTGCAGTCCACATGATATAAGTTACCATCTTTAAGACTACCTCTGATATTTTGTCAAATAATTTGATTACTGATTTTCCTTTTTTACCTAATGTAGATAGCGCGATTCCAAAGAATACAGAGAATACTACTATCTGAAGAATTTCATTATGAGCAAAGGCTTCGAATATACTTTTTGGAATTAAGTGCTCTACGAATGATTGTAAGCTTAATGAGTCTGTTTTGGTCAATAAGTCATTCGCCCCAGAGACATTATTTAAATCAAAGTTAGCTCCGACACCTGGCTTGAACCAGTTTACTAATACTAAACCTATCGTTAGAGAGACTAACGAGGCTGAGATAAACCATCCCATAGCTTTAGCACCTACTCGCCCTACCATACTCATATCTCCCATTTTGGCAATACCTACTACTAGGGTACAGAATACTAGTGGAGCAATAATCATCTGTACTAAACGGATGAAGATAGTACCTAGTAATTTAATGTTTTCTGCAAATCCTAATTTGTATTCTGGGAATGAATAGTGATAAATACTTCCAACGATTACACCAAGTACTAGCGCAATGATGATCGCTATAAAAAGTTTATTGTTTTTCATGTAAATCAAATTTGAGCGTGAAAATACCTCTTTTTTTTTCAAATCAAGACGATTTTAAAAAAAAATAACGTACTATAATGGTGTGAAATTCAATTATTATCGTTTAGGTTGTTTTTTTACTTTTTTATTATCAATAATACTATTAATTAAATATACACTCAGTATTATAGAAGTGCATTATTTATTAGAGTACACTATTTGTTGTCGTTTGTATAAGAAAGAATGTCTAGACTAAGAGAATTAGTTAACTTTCGAGCAAAATCAAAAGAAAAGCCTATTTTTACGCTTTAATAAAACCCTAACAATGAAAAAAATATTCTTATTTGCTTTAAGCTTAGCGAGTTTATCTGCTTTTTCTCAAGAAGTAATGACTAAAGAGCTTCTGTGGAAATTAGGTAGAGTAAGTCCAGTAGGAGTTACTAAGGATGGTAAAAACTTAATCTACAAAGTAAGCCACGCTAATATGACAGAAGATAAGTTTGATTCTAAGACTTATCAAATTCCTGTAACTGGAGGTACTCCTGTTGAAATTAAGGAATACAAACACTTACTTAATGATAAAAACATTTCTCCTGATGGAAAATTAGTTTTATTCGATGAGGCTGTAAAAATCAATAAAGTATTAGGTAAAGACCTATATCCTACGATGGAGAAGTCTGATGCGTATGTATATGACGGATTAGACTATAGACATTGGGATACGTGGAACGATGGTACACATAACCACGTATTATATGCTCCTACAGATAATAAAGAAGCGAAGATAGACATCTTAGGTAATGAACCTTATGATGCACCACAGAAGCCATTCGGTGGAGACGAAGACTATGTGTGGACTCCTGATGGTAAAGGTATCGTATATGTGTCTAAGAAGAAATTCGGTACAGAGTACGCTACAAGTACGAATACTGACTTATACTTATACGACTTAGCTACTAAACAGACTAAGAACTTAACAGAAGAAAATAAAGGATACGATACACATCCTACATACTCTCCAGAAGGACACCTAACTTGGTTACAGATGAAGCGTGATGGGTATGAGGCTGATAAGAATGATATCATTGTAGACTACAATGGAATCAAAATGAACCTTACTGCAGGATGGGATGGTACTGTAGATAGCTATAGATGGAGTAAAGATGGTAAGAAGATTTACTTTATCGCAGCTGTAGGAGGTACTGTACAGTTGTTCGAAGTGAACTTCCCTGGTAGAATACGTATCGCTATCAACGTAAGACAAATCACTGATGGTAACTTTGACGTGACGAGTATCGTAGATGTGACAGGAGATGTAGCACTAGTGACTCGTACGGACTTTAACCATGCTTCTGAGGTATATGCTTATAATATGGCTAAGAAGACTTGGAATCAAGTGACTAAAGTGAATAATGACGCTTATTCTAAGATTGCATTGAGCAAGAGTGAGAAGAGAATCGTGAAGACTGTAGATGGTAAAGATATGGTTACTTGGGTAGTATATCCACCTAACTTTGATCCAAACAAAAAATATCCAACATTGTTATATGCACAAGGAGGACCACAGTCGGCATTGTCTCAGTTCTATTCTTTCCGTTGGAACTTCCAGTTAATGGCTGCAGAGGGATACATTATAGTAGCTCCTAACCGTAGAGGGATGCCAGGACACGGTGTAGAGTGGAATGAAGCAATCTCTAAAGACTGGGCTGGAAAACCTATGCAAGATTACTTAGCAGCTATCGATGACGTAGCGAAAGAGAAATATGTAGATAGAGATAGATTAGGAGCAGTAGGAGCTAGTTATGGAGGATATTCGGTATTCTACTTAGCAGGAATCCATGAGAACCGTTTCAAATCGTTTATTTCACACTGTGGAGTATTTGATTTAGTAAGTATGTATGGTACTACAGAAGAGGTATTCTTCCCTAACTTTGATACAGGTGGAGCATACTGGGAAAAAGATAATAAAGATGCTCAAAACGCTATTACTAACTTTAACCCAATTAATAATGTAGATAAGTGGAATACACCTATCTTAATTATCCAAGGTGGTAAAGACTACCGTGTGCCAATTGGACAAGGACAAGAAGCGTTCCAAGCTGCTCAATTAAGAGGAGTGAAAAGTAGATTCTTATATTTACCAGATGAAAATCACTGGGTAGTAAGACCGCAAAACGCACAAGTATGGCAAGGTGAATTCTTCCGTTGGTTGAAAGAAACGTTGTAATATATAGTATATTAATAGTTAAGAACAGTGTATCTCTAATATCAGAGGTACACTGTTTTTTTATGTCAATATTTTTATTTTATCGTTTTGGTATAATTATTTGATTTATGTTAAAAACCACTTTTAAATATGTGATTAGTATAAATGTGCAGTTATTTCAATGATAAAAATGGAATAATTATTTCATCTGTATAAAGTAGCTGCTTGTTAACTTAAATTTGCATAAAAATAAAATAGCTATGAAAAAGATTATTTTTAGTGCTTTAGCAGCACTTGCATTTGTTGGAGTATCATCATGTAGTTCTGATGATAATAGTACACCTACCACAACAGAACCTAATAAAGTCATTAAGAACATCGAGAAGATAGATGTAGTTGTTTATGAAGATGGAGATAAGGAAGAAGACAAAACGTTTAACCTGAGTTATGCAGAAGATGGTAAGCTTACTTCTATTGAATATATTGAACGTGATGAGGATGGTAGCATCTTTGAAAACAGTAAAGGAGATATAGCATATGGTAGTAATAAGAAAGTAGAGAAAATCACTACTCCTAAAGAGGTGATATTGATAAAAGATTTATTGCTATACCAAAACTCGGCTTATAAATATGGTAAAGTACTTAAGTATGACAATAAAAAGAATCCATCTGAAATCCTTGTTTATAATGAGAAGATGGAAGAGTATGTAATTAGAATTACTTATGATGATAAGCCTTTCTATGGATTCCATACATTAAGAGCTGCAGGAGTTATTGATTTATTAGATGGTGTTGAATTAAATCTTGCTAGTCCAAGCGTACCAGCAGAGTTAAAAATGGCTAAAGAATTGTTGCCTAATAACAATCCTATTGCTTATACTTATACGAATAAAGATGGAATTGTACTGGATGACTTAAAAATAACTTACTCTTATGATGAGAGTAATTATCCTACTAAAACAATTTTAAAAGGAACTAGACAAATGGATTTCTATGATTACGTTGATGGTAAATATGTTTCGAACTGGACCCCTTTTGACATAGAAGTTGTAACTACTTATACTTATTCGAAGTAAAAAATAGATGTACTCTTTCTATTAATTGAAAAGAGCCCTTATACTATTCAGTTAGTATGTTAAGACAGTGTATTCTAGAATATAGATACACTGTTTTTTTATTATACGACTTTTCGTTTAAGATAGTGATATTTACCTTTCTTATATAGGTTAATCAAAGAATGTATGTAGGGTGTTTTTTACCACTTTTTTAGGGGTGGTCGGCTTGTGGTCGGCTAGTGATAGGCATTTGGTCGGCTTAAAAGTACCAAAAATAGCCTATCACTACCCGATCACATTGGGAACATATTACTATCACAGCAACTATAGTTCAATTTAGAATGGTGCAATAGTGTCGTATAATAATGATGAGTTAAGGGGGAATGAAAGGAAAATGCAGTTTGAGAATAAAGCAGTTAATTAATGGATTTTGTGCAGTAGCGCTAAAGAAATGTAGTTTTGTGCTATAAGGTAAGGCTGTTTAAATCACTTTTTTTATCTTTACGATTCTAACAAACCTAACGATATGTATAAAAATCAATTAAAAGCATGGGTTTTAGCCCTTGTGCTGTCGGCTGGATATTCTGTTACTACTGTAGCTCAGGATAATTTAGTAAACTCATTAAAATTAAATGCAAGTGCAAAGAGTAAAGAGCTTTACACGTTTACAGATGTTGTGAATATTGAAAACACTTCTGTGAAAAATCAAGGTTCTTCTGGGACATGTTGGTCTTACTCAGCGAACTCATTTATCGAGTCAGAAATGATGAGAATGGGAAAACGTCCTGTAGAGATTTCTCAAATATTCTCTGCTCGTAATGCATATATCGAAAAAGGGAAAATGTATGTAAGAATGCATGGTGCTGTAACACTAGGAGATGGTGGTGCGTTCCACGATGTGATGAATATGTATAGAATGTATGGAGCAGTACCTCAGTCTGTATATGATGGTCTGAACTATGGTACGACTACTAATAAATTTGGAGAGATGGCTGCGGTACAAGAAGGTATCTTAAAAGCAGTAGTCTCTAACCCAAATAGAAAATTAACTCCGAACTGGGAGAAAGCGTATACTGCTGCTATCGATGCTTATTTAGGAGAGGCTCCTAAGGAGTTTACATGGGAAGGTAAAAAGTATACTCCACAGAGCTTTGCGAAAGATGTAGTAGGGATCAACGCTGATGATTATGTAGAGATAGGATCAGACCTAAACTACCCTATGTATGAGAAGTTCGTATTACTAGTACCAGATAACTGGGCTTTTAATCAAGTGTATAATGTACAGATGAACGAGCTAACAGAGATCATCGATCACGCTGTTAATAACGGATTCACTGTAGCATGGGCTGGTGACGTGAGTGAGAAATACTTTAGCTGGAAGAATGGTGTAGCTTTCGTTCCTGAGAAGGATTGGGAAGATATGTCTGCTGAAGAGAAAGAAGAAATGTTTAACGGGCCAAAACCAGAGAGAAAAGTAACTCCTGAGATGCGTCAAGAGGCATTCGATAACTATACGACTACAGATGATCACGGGATGCACATCGTAGGTATCTCTAAAGATCAGAAAGGTAGAGAGTACTATATCATCAAGAACTCTTGGGGAACTACGAATGACTATAAAGGATATATGTATATGAGTAAAGAGTTCGTGAAGTATAAAACGACGGATATCATGATCCATAAAGATGGTATCCCAAAAGGAATAGCTAAGAAAATGAAATTGTAAATAAAAATTAAAAAATTGTTATGGAAAAGATTGTAAGTAGTTTAGAGAACTTTTTAGAGAGTATATTATTATCACTTCCTAGATATGCCCTAGGGTTAGTTGTGTTATTAGGAGGGATATATATAGTTAAGTTAATTCTAAAAATAATTGGTAAAAGATTCGATAAAAGAGATTTAGATAAATCGCTGAAAGGATTTTTGCTAAGTATGATTCGAATTGCTCTATATATAGTGTTGATTGTGATTGTAGCTTCTATTATGGGCTTTAAGTCAATGAGTCTTACAGCAGTTTTTGCGTCAACAGGTTTAGCTATTGGTTTAGCACTTCAGGGGAGTTTATCTAACTTCGCAGGAGGAGTATTGATTTTACTGTTTAAACCTTTTAAGGTAGGAGAGTATATCTCTAACACAGGAGGAGTAGAAGGTACTGTAGAAAAGATAGATTTATTATATACGACGATAACAGGGGCTACAGGATTAAAGTTATATTGTCCTAATGGACCGTTAGCAAACTCAGTGATTACGAACTATACAGATATTACAGCACGTAGATATGACTTCGTAGTTGGTATCTCATATGATACTAATATTAAGACAGCACAGAATGTAATCCAAGAAGCATTAGCGAAGCATAAAGAGGTGAAGCAAGATCCGAAGCCAATCATTTTTGTGAACAGTTTAGCAGATAGCTCTGTGAACTTAAATGTACGTGTATGGATGGATAAAGCTAATTACTGGGATACAGTATTCGTGATTCAGCAGATAGTGAAGAATGCTTTAGATGATGCTAATATCGAGATTCCATTTCCACAGAGAGATATACATGTTATCTCAGATAAAGAAATAAAATAAATAAGAATAGTAGAAAACTCCTTTCAAATCGAAAGGAGTTTTTTTTGCTATGATTTGTAGCGACTGTTTTATTTAAGTTGATACAATATTGCTATATCTTTGAGAAAAAGAAGAAGATGGAAGCAAATCATATTTACATTTACTTATTTGATGGGTATTCAGATTGGGAGATTGGATATCTGATGCCTGAATTAATACAAGATAGTCGATACCAGGTATTAACTGTCTCTGATACAGGTGCTGATGTTACTTCGGTAGGAGGGTTAAAGGTTAAGGTAGACTGTAGTCTAGAGGATATAGACATCTCTACACTGAAACTTTTAATACTGCCAGGAGGAGAGATGTGGGAAAAGAGTACAAATAACTTTAATGCTATTGATAGGGTAGTTTATGGGATTTATAAATACCAGTTACCAATAGCTGCTATTTGTGGAGCTACGCTTTATTTAGCTCAGAAAGGTATGCTTGACTACGTGAAGCATACGAGTAATGCCTTGTTCTATATGAAAGGATTAGTACCTACTTATCACGGAGAGAAGAACTATGTAGATCAGCTCGTGGTAAGAGATCAAAATGTAGTAACAGCTAGTGGTATAGGAGCTACAGAGTTTAGTAGAGAAGTGATGAAGGTGCTAGACTTTAACAGTGAATATGTAGATAGATGGTTTCAGCTGTTTAAATATGGTATTTTTCCAGCAGCGTAATACTAACGGAACAAGAAATGCGTTTATAGATAGAAACCAATAAAAATAGTTCACTTCAGAGAACATTTTGGTCTAGTTAGTGATAACATAATTATGCGCTAGTAATTATGTAAATAATTTCATTTAGTAAGTCTGTGAATCAGAGATTACAGTATAGAAATTGTTTTGAAAAAGAGAAAAAACCACCTATTATTAGGTGGTTTTTTTATGTGTATGATTTTACTCTATTACGTAATCTTTATATTCTTCTGCTATTCTATCGAATAGAGATAATAGCTCGATAGGGTCATCAGTAGTCACTAATTTTAAACGATGTGGTTTAAAACCGTGTATTCCTTTAAAGTAGTTAGTGTAGTGACGTCTCATCTCTACGATACCTAATCGCTCTCCTTTCCACTCCATAGACCAAATCAAGTGATTCTTAGCAGCTTCTAATCTATCCTTGATAGTAGGAGGAGGTAATATCTCTCCTGTGTTAAAAAAGTGCTTGATCTCATTGAATATCCAAGGATATCCGATAGCAGCACGACCGATCATCATACCGTCTAATCCAAAAGTCTCTTTGTACTCTAAGGCTTTCTGTGGACTGTCTATATCTCCATTACCGAAGATAGGAATCTGGATACGTGGGTTATTCTTGATACGCTCTATATGTGTCCAGTCAGAATGACCTTTATACATCTGTGCTCTAGTACGTGCATGTATAGTCAATGCCTGAACTCCTACATCTTGTAAGCGCTCTGCTACTTCGTCAATATTGATAGACTCCTCATCCCATCCTAGACGTGTCTTTACTGTCACAGGTAAGTGAGTACTCTGTACTACAGCCTTCGTCAGGCGAATCATCAAGTCAATATCCTTTAGTACACCCGCACCTGCTCCTTTAGACACCACTTTCTTTACAGGACAACCAAAGTTAATATCAACTAAATCTGGCTGTACAGTCTCTACGATTCGAGCAGATTCTGCCATCGCTTCTTCATCACCACCGAATATCTGTATCCCTACAGGGCGTTCGTAGTCAAAGATGTCTAATTTCATTTTACTCTTCATCGCATCCCTAATCAGTCCTTCAGAAGAGATAAACTCTGAGTACATTAGGTCTGCACCATGCGTCTTACACAGACGGCGAAAAGGTGGATCACTAACATCCTCCATTGGAGCTAATAACAATGGATGATCTGGTAGTTCTATATTGCCTATTTTAATCATATTCGTTCTAGAAATTTGAGGCAAAAGTACGATTTTTTTAGCTTTTAGGTTTTTAGTTTTGATATTGTTGTGAAATAGAAAAATTAGAGGATGTGATAAGTGCAATGTCAAAGTGAGAATTTCGTATCTTTATCTCCTAAAGCACCTAACATATTATGAGACTCGCCACTTTTGATTATACCCCGTTTGATATCAAATTTTCTTTTCACCGTCTGGTGGAAGCTATGCAAGCTTTTATAGATGATCCTGAGAAGAATGAAATGAAGAAGACGTATTTTAGAGACTTGTTAGGTCGTATCAATGATGTGCCGTGTTTACTTCAGATTATAGAAGATTATGATCTATTAGTAGAACACGAGGCATTGATAGGGGAGCTACTAGAGATATTGTTTCCGATAGCCTTGACGGATAATGAGATTAAGGCAGTAGGAATGCCTCTGCAGAAGCTAATGTTTAATCACAGTAGAAGGTTTAGAAAGATTATCGAAGAGAGTGGTGGAAACTATAATATTGAGATTAGAGATTTTAACCAACAGCAGTATTATATAGCGTGCTGTTGTATAATCATGAACCATTATTTTAAGACAACATTTGATTTGACTCGTCCTCTGTTTGTAGACTTGCCAGATGCTAAGGGAATTATCCATCATTATAGAGTGCTGTATAATGCAGACTTTGTAGAGGTAGTACCTACAGAAGATGCGGTCATGCTGACTAAGGAAGATATCGAGCTACTAGAAGATAACTTTGATAATCTAGAACTGTGGAAAGAGAAATTTCCTCAGAAGAGTTGGGTGCTGAAAGGATTCGGTATTATCAGTCTAGTAGATGCTACGATAGAGAATGCGATGTCTTTATTAAAAGAGAATTTCTTAAAAGCAGAGTTGCAACGCGAGCCAATAGGTACCATCTTAGGGCAACTATTCAGCTCTATATTCAGAGTGCCTAATCTGCGTATAGGGTATACTCCTTTAGTAGTAGATACATTGATACAGAAGGAGACTAATGAGATGATGGCTATGCCTAGTTTTTTACTAGATGAGGAGAACTCTTCTATTCTCTTATCTGAGAAGGCGTATGCGACTGTAGTTGATCAAAAAGGATATTATAGTATATCTGACGTAGATGTAGTATTAGCTAACGATAAGGAGTGCGAGATGTGTCTACATCTTAAGAGACAAGGGGTACGCAGTGGACTGTTTAGCCCTGTAGTGTTGTCCAGTGGTGTAGAAGGTGTCTTCGAGATAGTATCAGAAGACCCTAGAGTGCTGAATAGTGTGAATGCACAGAAGCTAAATGCATTGATGCCGATTATTTCAGAGACTTTCCAACGAGTGAAGTCAGATATGCTTAATCAGGTAGAGGCTATTATTCAACGAGAGTTTACGACGATACACCCTAGTGTTTATTGGAAGTTCTTAGAAGAAGCTCGACGCAACTATATCGATAGTGTAGCAGATAAAGATTATTTTATTAATCCTATCGCATTTCAGAACGTATATCCTTTATATGGAGAGATAGATATAAAAGGATCTGGAGCACTGCGCAACGAGGCTATTCTAGGCGATCTTAGAGAGCAACTAGAGAAGCTAATCACAGTGTTTCGCAATTGTACTTTTAGTGAGAATGCATTAATCTTAGAAAGGCATATTCTAAAGTTACAAGCGTATTTGAGACATTTAGAAGAGGACTTCGTAACGGGGTTAGAACAACGCATTCAGAACTATGTGACGAATGAGGTACACCCTTATTTATTAAAGGACGAACACTTATTCTATAGACCAAGATTAGACGAGTACTTTTCTTATATAGATCCAGAATTAGGGATCTATTATAGATATAGAAAGATATATGATACTCAAGTAGGTAAGATGAATAAGACCTTCACAGATCTATTAGATCAGAGACAAGAGTCTGTACAGAAGGTTTATCCTCATTACTATGAGCGATTTAAGACAGATGGGGTAGAGCACAATATTTATATAGGTAGCTCTATCAGTCCGATGAAGTCTTTTGACTTTACGTATCTACACAATCTTCGTTTGTGGCAATTACAAGTGATGTGTGAGCAGATGTGTATGCACTATCGCAATAATATACAAGATCCACTGAAGATGGATGTGACTGTGCTAATCTTAGTATATGATTCTTCTCTAGGTATTCAGTTCAGAATGGACGAGAAGCGTTTCGATATCGATGGTGCATATAATACCCGATATGAGATTATCAAAAAGAGATTAGATAAAGCGAATATAAAAGATTCAACTGAACGCATCGTACAACCCAAAAAGATTACAATTGCCTTTGCGTCTACTTATGACTTAGAAGAATATCTAGGCTATATAGAGTTTGGTCAAAAGGTAGGTCTTCTAGATCACAATCTAGAGCAGTTCCTAATCGAAGATATGCAGAGTGTATCGGGTCTTATAGGACTACGTGTAGGTGTGAATCTAGACTTTGATATAGAATCATTAGATTATGATACACTGATGCATAATTACCTTAAAAACCAATACCTCTAAACGCTAATGTAAATGTGATAACAGATAGAATAATACCTAATGTGAAAACAGCATAAGTGATACGCAAGAACTTATACTTCTTGTTTAAGACAATACCTAGGCTATATAAGTCCTTCGTCAGGGCGTGGTGTAGGTATTGTTTGTCTTTCATGATTTCACTTAGTGACTCTTCATATTCTTCAAAAGGCATTTGATGGAAAGTACCGAAGAATAATAAGTTTACTTCTCTGTTTTCTACCTGTTCTTTAGTGAATTTGCCTGATGTTAATTTAGGTCTTGTAGACTGTATCGCAAAAATGATAGTCGCTACACTAAAGATTAATAATACAAATGTAGGCACAATCAAATGAGCATTACTCGGACTGTCTAGTTTAGGTATTAATGTCGATAGACAGATAGAGATAATAATCGCGTTGACAGATAATAAGATATTTGCCTTTCTATCTGCTATGGCACTAAGTTGAGTATGGTTACGCAAAGTAGTTCTGAATAGAGTATCGATTGTTCTATTCGATTCTATCTTCTCTTTTTTCTTTTTGTTAGAGTTGATCTTATCTATTTTAGACAGTACATCTAGCAGGTTCTTTTGCTTAGTAGGTTGCCAATTTTGTTGAGCATAGTTGGTGTAATAACGGTGTCTATACAGCATTACATCTCTATTCTGCTCTAACCATTCTAGTCTAGTAAATGTTTTAGAACACAGACTTTCTATTTCTTTCTTTAGAAGATTACTAGTCGCAACATAGTTCTCATCAGAGAAATGTGCGAAGTCTGCATCTTTAATAATACACTCTAAGTCATTATCTGGTACATAGTCTAGCTTAGTAGCACGTATTAATTGCATAACGGTTAATACGTCATCATGAGGTACTCCATTCTCTAATAAGTAAGTTTGTGCCATCTGCGCACCTCTTTCTTCATGTCCTTCCCAAGAATTAATATAACCTATATCGTGAAACCATGCCGCATATCTCAATAAATTAGCATTATGACTATCTACTGTTAAATGATTTAAAATTTCTTCTAAACCATTAACAACACGTACTGTATGGTTAAAATTGTGGTACGTATATTGATGTGATAGTGTATCTTTGTGTATCTGAAAGATGTGTTCTTCAATCTTTTGTAGAATCGTCATAGTCATAACCTTTATAACCCCTAAAATATGAAAATATTTTTTGAAACACCGTTAAAGCTTTCAAAAATCGCTGTTGCACTTTCTTTAACCTCTTTAGTAGGTCTAGTATCTTGTGCAACATTAGAGCCTCAATATGGCACCAAAAGCGGAGCGTTATCTAAAGAACGCAGTAGTGATCAAAAAATTGTACATACTTATTATTTGGTTGGAAACATAAGCCAAGCGAATAATACGGAGGAACAAGAGCATTTAGAAGCTTTTAAACAGATGTTGGCTCAAGAGAGTGATAAGAACTCAACATTAGTGTTATTAGGGAATAATACTAAAAAAGGGATGCCTGGTAATTCTTCTAAAAAAAGAAAGAAAGCTGAAGAAAGCTTAGCGAGTCAATTGGGGTTAATGGAGAGTAATAAGGGAACGACAGTATTCATTAACGGAGAATCAGATTGGCAAGGTAGTTATGAAGGGATTAAGAATCTAGATAAATATTTAGTCGAAAGAACAGGAAATAAGAAAGCTCTACTACCGCGTAAGGTATGTGGGTTAGAAAGACTTAAGATAAATGATGAGACTGTGCTAATCGTGATTGATAGCCAGTGGTATATTGAGAATTGGGATAACCATCCGAATATCAATGAAGACTGTGATATAAAGACGAGAGAAGATTTCTTCGAAGAAGTTAGAGGAGAGATTAATAAGAATCAGAATAAGGTGGTGGTATTAGCAATGTATCACCCTGTATATAGCAATGGTAATCACGGAGGGAAGTTCTCTGTACAGGATCATTTATTCCCAATAGGCAATAATATTCCACTGCCTATTATAGGAAGTGTATATAATTATACTAGACAGATGTCAGGTATAAATCCTCAAGATCTTCAAAGCAAAAAATACAATGAGTTAAATAAGCGTATTAGAACAATCGCCCAGATGTATACGAATGTAGTGATAGCATCAGGTCATGAGCACAATCTACAGTATATCGATAGAGGGGGTGTAAAGCAGATAATAAGCGGAGCAATGAGTAATCTTACACCTGCTAGAGCGGTTGTAGAAGGAGATTTCTCTGCTGGTGTGTTTGGGTATTCTAAGTTAGAGATTAGAGAAGATAAGAGTGCTAAGCTTTCTTTCTATGGTTATAAAGAAGGAGGATATACGTCTTTATATAGCACTGTGATGTTAGATAACTTTGGAGGTGGTAAAGAAAACCGAGATATAGATAATAAAGAGCTTGAACAACAAACAGCACAAGCTAGTGTTTACCCAAAACAATGGACAGAAAAGAGTAAGTTCTATCGATTCTTATGGGGGGAGCATTATCGCAATGTATATGGTACACCAATAACAGCTCCTGTAGCAGATTTGACTGTTTTAAAAGGAGGACTTACACCTACTATATCTGGTGGAGGTAATCAGTCTATGTCTCTAAGACTTGTAGATAAAGAGGGTAAAGAGTATGTGATGCGTGGTGTGCGTAAGAGTGTATCTCGTTTCGCACAGACTGCTGTGTTTAAGGATCACTATGTAATGAATGCTTTTGACAATACTTGGACAGAGCGATTTATATATGACTTCTATACTACTTCTCACCCTTATACACCATTTATACTTGATGGTTTAGCAGATAAGATAGGGATGTATCACACTAATCCAGAGTTGTACTATGTACCTAAGCAGTCTGTATTAGGTAGGTTTAATGATAACTATGGGGACGAACTGTATATGATAGAAGAGAGACCCTCGTCAGGATATGAGGATGAAGTAAGCTTTGGGAATGTTAGTAATATCATTAGCACAACTGACGTTATTGCGAAGTTGAGAAAAGATGAAAAGTATGAGGTGGATCAGACTGCTTATATGCGTGCTAGAATCTTTGATATGCTTATTGGCGACTGGGATAGACATGGAGATCAGTGGAGATGGTCAGAGTTTACAGAAGGAGATAAAGTAATCTATAGA
The DNA here is from genome assembly GCF_000833025.1 of Myroides profundi. NCBI lineage: Bacteria > Pseudomonadati > Bacteroidota > Flavobacteriia > Flavobacteriales > Flavobacteriaceae > Myroides > Myroides profundi. Next base: position 3,788,990 of record NZ_CP010817.1, on the reverse strand, counting down.
CCGATACCTAGAGATAGAGATCAGGCTTTTGCTAAGATAGATGGTGCTTTGTTATCATTGATAAAGAAGCTACCACCACTTAGACATATGCAGAATTATACAGAAGACTTTGCTAATCCGAGATGGATTAATAAAACAGCTTTTCCATTAGATCAATACTTATTAAAGAGTACTTCTTTAGAAGATTGGTTGAGAGAAGCTAAGGATATTGTTGAGAAGTTAGACGATGAGGCTTTAGACGAGGCGTTTAGTAAATTACCTCAAGAAGTACAGACAAAAGAGGTAGAAGAGATCAAAAGAATATTCAAAGCAAGACGTAATAAGATAGACGCTTTCTTGCCAAAATATTATAAACAACTACGTGAGTATGTCATCTTATCTGGAACTGATAAGAAAGAGGTGTTTGATATTGAGAGATTGGCTGAAGGAAATGTTCGTGTAAAACAATATAGAGCTAAAAAGACTGGAGAAGAGCTAGTATTCGATAAGGTATATAATGCTACTGAGACTAAAGAGATTTGGGTATATGGACTGAACGATGAAGATACTTTTAAAGTAAGTGGAGATGAGAAAGCAAAGATTAAGATTAGATTAATAGGTGGCAAGAATCAAGATACTTTCTTAGTAGACAATTCTTCTAAAGTAATCGTGTATGATTATGCGGATAAGAAGAATGAAGTAAAGATGGAAGGTGCTAATGGAAGAACAGTACTAACTAATAAGTACGATATTAATAACTTTAATTATGAGCGTGTACCTCTTAACTTGAATATGTTATTGCCAAATATTGGTTTTAACCCAGAAGATGGTGTTAAGCTTGGTTTTTTATACAGTTCTACACGTTCTAAGTTCATTCAAGATCCTTATACAGCAAAGCATGTGTTGAAAGGTTTCTACTCTTTTAATACCAAAGGGTTAGAGGCAGAGTACAAAGGGTATTTCCCTAATGCTACTAATGACTGGATGTTTACGATAGGCGGTAGAGCGACTAGTCCTAATTTTGCAGTGAACTACTACGGATTGGGAAATGAGACCTATTACTTTGATAAAGAAAAAGGTAAAGATTATAAGAGAGTGCGTATTGAGAGCTATTCTGTTTCTCCTGGGTATAGATATGAAGGAAAACAGGGAGCTAGCTTTGAAGCAAACTTAGAATATGATGCCTTAAAGGTAAAGCATCAAACGGATAGATATATCACTGATGATATCAATGGTGTAGATGCTAAGGTTTTTGATTTTCAACAGTATGGAGGTCTTAAGGTAGAGTATAATTATGAGCAGTATAATTATCCTGCTAATCCAACAGTTGGTTTTGGTTTTAATTCAAAACTTGGGTGGAGAATGAACTTAGAGGAGACTAAGCAGAACTTTGCGTATCTAGATCTTAAAGCGAGTTTCTTACACTTTATTGATAGAGGAGAAAGATTAGTACTTGCGACTAATTTTACATACCAAACAAGGTTTAATGAGAACTATGACTTTTATCACGCAGCCACTATAGGGGGTAATGCTAACTTAAGAGGCTTTAGACCAGAGCGTTTTACAGGAAAGACATCTTTTGTACAAACAACAGATTTAAGATTTAATGCAGGTCAGTTTACAGCAGGGTTTCTTCCTATGAGTTATGGTTTCTATGGAGGCTTCGATTACGGTAGAGTATGGCAACCAGGAGAGTCTTCTAATAAGTGGCATAACTCTTATGGAGCAGGACTGTGGATAAGCGCTGTAGAACAAGCGACTCTACACTGTTCTTTCTTTAACAGTGTAGATGGAGGTCGCTTTGTATTTGGATTAGGGTTTGGGTTTTAATGTACCCAAATCCACTTTATAAATTTTACCACCTTTTTTGTCTTTTACTTCATCCGCTAGATAGATAGTGTTGTTATCTCCAAAAGTCACAGACTCTTTTTGAGAGACGTGGTGTAGTTTGTGCTCACTAATCTTTCCATCCATAATAGCATTAGGATTAAAACCGTCTATTATCCAAAGTTTAGAATGAGATAAGAGTACAAAAGTCTTTTCGTCAGGACTGATGGCAGCACCTGTGATAGCACAGTGTTTATATACATTACATCCATTGAATGTTTGGACATGTTCAGCTTTGTGATGCCCCGCTTGATTAGGCACTTTATATACTAATGACGTACCATCGAAGCCCTTACTTCTGTTTTTAGTAAATATGTAGAAGTTGTTATTGTATAAGATAAAAGCTTCTGCATCGTATAATAATTCAGTCTCTTTAGGAGGGAAGGCTTTTTGTTCAGGATACTCAAATGAGATTACTGCAGCTACCTCTGTCTTATCTTTTTGCAAATCGTCTTTGTTTATCTTTAAGATACGTAGATCTTTTCTAGTATTCTTATTATTTCCAAAGTCTCCGATATAGAGATTACCCTCTTTATCAGCAGTTAACTCTTCCCAATCTATATTCTTCTGATCTTTTATTTTTAGAGTATGGTTTATTTTACCATCTGACTTTATTTGATATAACTCATTCTTATTGCCACTATCTTGTAGTGCCCAGAATGAATTAGAAGTAGTATCATAGTATAGTCCTGATACCTCTTTAAGGTTGTTCGGGAGTATAATATGATCTTTTGTGATATCACTCTTTTGTCCACAACTTACTAAGGTTGCTAGAGAGAATAAGGATATTGTAAATAATGATTTCATAGTATATTCTTTTATGAATATAAAGTTACTAAATGTGTCTTTATAAAACATAGAATAGACTACTAAATCTAATGCAATAGATATTATAAACAGTTTCTTTAAAATAAAGGGAGATTGTAAGACAGAAAAATAACTAAAAATTGAAACTTTAAAGTATATTTGCAAAATATAGGCTAGGTAGATTCTTTAATTAAAAGAATGTAAGAGCCTTAGAATCTAGATTATATGATTATTGAAAGTGGTTTCAATACTTCTAATGGGCATATAATCCAATAAACTTTGATATAACGAAGATGAAGAACATTAGAAACTTTTGTATTATTGCTCATATTGACCATGGTAAAAGTACGTTAGCAGATAGATTACTTGATGCTACACAGACTGTAACTGCTCGTGAGCAACAAGCTCAGCTTTTAGACAGTATGGACTTAGAGCGTGAAAGAGGTATTACTATTAAATCTCACGCTATCCAAATGGAATATACTCATAAAGGAGAGAAATATATACTTAACTTAATTGATACCCCAGGACACGTAGACTTTTCTTATGAAGTTTCTAGGTCTATTGCAGCGTGTGAAGGTGCGTTATTGATTGTTGATGCTGCTCAGAGTATCCAGGCTCAGACTATTTCTAACTTATATTTAGCATTAGAGAATGATCTAACGATTATTCCTGTATTGAATAAGATTGACTTACCAAGTGCTAATCCAGAAGAGGTAAGTGATGATATCGTTGATTTATTAGGATGTGACTATGAAGAGATTATTCCTGCATCAGGTAAGACTGGATTAGGAGTAGAGGATATCTTAGAAGCTATTATCGAGAGAGTTCCTGCACCTAAAGGAAATCCTGAGGAGCCATTACAAGCTTTAATATTTGACTCTGTATATAACCCATTCCGTGGAATTGAGGTAATCTTCCGTGTGGTTAACGGTACGATTAAGAAAGGTCAGAAGATTAAGTTCATGGCTACTAATAAAGAGTATTTCGCAGATGAGATCGGAACACTTAAACTAAACCAAGTAGCTAAACAAGAGATTAAAACAGGTGACGTAGGTTACTTAATCTCTGGTATTAAAGAAGCAAGAGAAGTAAAAGTAGGGGATACCATCACTGATGCAAAAGAACCTACTCAAAATATGATCGAAGGGTTTGAGAACGTAAAACCAATGGTATTCGCGGGTATCTATCCTGTAGACACAGAAGATTATGAAGAGTTGCGTAACTCTATGGAGAAGTTACAACTTAACGATGCTTCATTAGTATTCGCAGCTGAGAGTTCTGCCGCTTTAGGTTTTGGTTTCCGTTGTGGATTCTTAGGAATGTTACACATGGAGATTATCCAAGAGCGTTTAGAGCGTGAGTTTAACATGACTGTTATTACTACTGTACCTAACGTTTCTTACTTAGCATATACTAAGAAAGAACCTGATACACCTATTATAGTTAATAACCCGTCTGACTTGCCAGAGCCTTCTAAATTAGAAAGAGTAGAAGAGCCGTTTATTAAAGCGACTATTATTACTAAAGCTGACTTCGTTGGACAAGTAATGAGTCTTTGTATTGATAAGCGTGGTATTATTACTAACCAAACTTACTTAACAGAAGATAGAGTTGAGTTAATGTTTGATATGCCATTGGCAGAGATTGTATTTGACTTCTATGATAGATTGAAGACAGTATCTAAAGGATATGCTTCGTTCGATTATTCTCCTATCGGAATGCGTACTTCTAACTTAGTGAAAGTAGACGTAATGCTTAATGCTAATGTAGTGGATGCATTATCAGCATTAATGCACGCTGATAACGCTTATCATATCGGTAAGAAGATGTGTGAGAAATTAAAAGAACTTATCCCACGTCAACAGTTTGATATTCCTATCCAGGCAGCTATCGGAGTAAAGGTAATTGCTCGTGAAACAGTAAAAGCTCTTCGTAAAGACGTAACAGCTAAATGTTATGGAGGGGATATCTCTCGTAAACGTAAATTACTTGAAAAACAAAAAGCAGGTAAAAAGCGTATGCGTCAAGTAGGAAACGTAGAAATCCCGCAAGAAGCATTTATGGCTGTATTAAAATTAAATGACTAAACGCAGCTTTTAAAATATTTAATGAAAAGACTATCAACATTGGTAGTCTTTTTTTTTGATTCAAAATGTAAATATAACAGACCAATATACGATATGAAAAAAACCTTGTTCATGTTCACACTACTTGCATTAGTGGGGTGTAAAGAAACAAAAGAGGAAGAAGTGATTCCTGAGGTTAAACCTTCTACAGAAGAAGTAATAACGGAGACAGAAGAAGAAAAACCTGCTCTAACAATATATGGTAAGGAAGAAAACATCATTCTAGATATTCTTATTCCTAGATATTACGACAAGGATTTTCACCAAGAGGAATTCAATAAGGTCAATGATAAATGGCTAGCTTTTGAGGAGAAGAAAGGACTTTTTCAAGTCATAAAAGCAGATTACGCTATTAGTGAAGAGATGAATGAGTGTACAGAAAGTGAGCAACTAGGTATCTTCTCTACAGGCCCAGTGGAGCCTATTTTCTTCTTAGGCCCAAATGCAATGATTAAGAAAGGGACTAAGACTGCTCTGAATATTAAAGAACAACCGCTATGGCCTGATGCTCCACAAGAATATCTATTTAATGGTAAACAGTATATTCTGAGAGCTGAAGGTAAGCAAGTAGACTCTTATGATTATACAGATGATAGTGGTAAGACTAAGAAATATAAGCGATTTAAAGATTATAAGCTATATCTTACAGTTAATGGAGAGGCAGAACAGTTAATCCTTGATATCCCAAGCTTTAATGAGACATTTGTACAGCTATTGTTTGTAGGGGATTTAGACGGAGATGGCAACTTAGATTTTGTGTTTGATACTTCACCTGAGTACGAAATACAGTCTGTAGAAGTATATTTATCTAAAGGAGCTCAATATTTTATCTACTTAGCAGGAGCTATATCTGTAGACTTTAGTTGTTAGTAAATGGACTAGTGTATATAAATGTAAAAGCCGATTGAGTAATCAATCGGCTTTTTATTTAAAGTTTATTTGCTTTATTTTTTAGTAAAATCACCTGCATATACTGAAGTGAATTTAGAAGGCTGTAAGTACTTTTTAGCAGCGTCGTTCACTTGTTTGACAGTTAGTTTGTCTATCTCAGCATTTAACTTCTCGAAGTCACTAAATGGAATGTCATATAATAAGAAAGTAGAAGAAAGGTTGATTAGATAGTTGTCAAGGCCTAGATTAGTCTGTCTAGTACTTTTCCAACTTGTCTTATTAGCCAATAGTTCCTCTTCTGTAATACCTGTAGTAACTAACTTATTAAACTCTTCACCTATTGCTTTCTCTACATCAGCGCGCTTAGTAGGATTCATAAACGCATAGATCATCCAGCTAGCATTTTTGCTATTCGGGTCAGTAGCCACATTTAACGAAGTTCCTGCACCATAACTTATACCTTCTTTCTCACGAAGACGTTGAGGAATACGAGCAGTCATGAATCCACCACCCATTACTTCATTAGCGAATACTAAAGCAGCATAGTCAGGGTTGTTTTTATTCATCTCGAAGTCAAGTTTACCTACAGCTACAGCATTCTCTTTGTCAGGTGTTTGGAATACCTCTTTAGATTGTTTAGTGTTAGCATACTTAGGATAAGCTTTCTCATACTTCGCCTTACTATTAAAGTTGCCAAAAGTATCTTCAAATAACTTATCTACTTGCTTTTTATCTTGGATACCCACCGTAGTAGCGATACCATTATTCGCACCGAAGAAGTTAGTATAGAACTCTTTAATCTCACTTACCTTAACACTTTTTATCCCATCTATAGTTTCTTGTACAGAAGGAGTGTAGTAGATACTACCTTTATCCTCTTTTTCTGTCAACTGTGCTATTTTAGTAAAGGCTAACGACTGGGGATCGTTTAATTGAGATTCTAAGTAAGTGATGTTCTCTAGCTTAAGCTTTTCTAATTCAGACTCAGGGAATAGAGGGTTAGTCAAGACATCCTTAAGCACCTTCATCGTCTCATCTATTGTATTTCTATAAGCAGATACGTTAATGTTAATATGTTGACCATTAAAGTTGATATAAACAGAAGCCTTTAGTTGGTCAAGCTTATCTTTTATCTGTTGTTTAGTCATCGTCTTAGTACCTGCTGTTATTAACGACGCAGTCATACTTCCGATGTATTGTTTATTAAGCAAGTTTTGTTGATTACCTACAGGTAGAGAGATGTTCATTATAACTTTTTCTCCTTTGATATCTTTGTCTATCACACCGTACTTAAAGCCATTCTTCAACTTATTAGTAGAATAGTTCTTCTGTAGGTTAGCGATACTAGCTTCGAAAGGACGTAACTCAGCCGTAGCCTCTCTTCCTTTATAGTTCTCTACTAAAGCCTTGATATCTTTGTTTTGGAACTCATCAGCTTTCACTCTTACTTCGTCTTTAGAAGGGACGAACATACCTACAGTACGGTTATTATCTTTAAAGTACTTGTTCGCTACTCTATTGATATCCTCTAGTTTTAAGTTCTCTATATTGTCTCGATATAGATTAGCTAATCTATAATCACCTGCACCGATTATCTCTGTCAAGTTAATGGCTGTACTAATAGAGTTGTTCTTAATGTTCTCTAATTTCTTAAGTATTGTAGTTTTAGCTCTGTCTAAGTCTTCTTGTGTATATTTAAAAGAACCTACTTTAGCTAGAGAAGCTTTAATCTCCTGTAATGATTGTTTTTGGTCTTTATCATTTGGTAAGTCAAAATTAAATAAGATGAAACTAGCATCCCTTACTGTAGGACTAAACGCCCATAAACTTGATACTTTCTTAGTCTCTACTAGCTCTTTATATAAATACCCTGAAGGATCATTATTCAAGATAGATTCTAATGCAGTTAATGCCGCAAAGTCTTTATCTGCATAAGATGCTGTGTGATATAGCACCTGTATGTGCTTCGAGTCCCCTGCACGTCTTACCTCTATGAACTTCTCACCATCCTGAGCAGGCTCTACAGTGAAGATTTCGTCTAATACACGTTTCGGCTTAGGAATTACAGAGAAGTAGTCCTCTACGTATTTTAGAGCTTTCGCTTCATCGAACTTACCTGCTATCACTAGAGTAGCATTATCAGGCTGGTAGTATTTCTCATAGAATCGTCTTAATTGAGGTGTTTTAACGCGTTCGATGTCTTCTTTTGACCCGATAGTACTTAGTCCGTAGTTATGCCATAAATAAGCTGTATTTATAGTTCTTTCCATAAGTACGCCAGTAGGACTGTTCTCACCTATCTCAAACTCGTTTCGAACTACAGAGAATTCCTTGTCTAAATCAGATTGAAGTATAGTAGCATTGATCATACGATCTGCTTCCATCTCTAATGCCCAAGCTAAATTCTCATCGGTCGCAGCGAATACTTCATAATAGTTAGTACGGTCATACCAAGTAGTACCATTGGCTCTCCCGCCTTTATCAGATAACATCTTCTTAATATCACCTAGTTTAGTAGTGCTTTTAAAAAGCATGTGCTCTAATAGGTGAGCCATACCTTTCTCACCATACCCCTCATGTTTAGACCCTACATTGTACACAATATTAACTATCACATTATTCTGAGTAGCATCAGGAAGTAATAGAACCTTGAGTCCATTAGATAGTTTGTATTCTTTAATGTCTTCAACAGAGGTGACGAAAGTTGGTTTCTCTTTCTGTTGCGCATAAGCGCAATCTGCAGCACTTATTGTCAATGCGAACATAAGCGTGTAAACTATTTTTTTCATAAATTAGTAATTAAGGTTAATTGTTATAAATATATAATATTAATTATAATAAATTGAAAATCTGATAAATAGTAGGGTTTTAATATTTGAATAGTATTAGAAAAAATAAGGCTACTCTTGATAGAGTAGCCTTATTTTAATAATTATGTTTATACTGATCGATATGACCTAGTAGCGTCTGTTTATCCATATATCCAGACTGTTTCCACAGCAGTTTACCTTTTCTAAAAAGCATTAGTGTAGGTACACCTCTCATCTGGTATTGTGTGCTATATTGTGTGGTAAGAGCCGTATTCTTATCTACGTCTATTTTGATAATAGAGATATCATCTTGTAGCTCTTTTTTTACTTCCTCTAGCACAGGGGCTAGCATCTGACATGGACCGCACCATGTAGCGAAGAAATCAACTAAAGTTAACTGATCTCTATCGATTAACTCTTGAAAATTACTCATTGTATTATTGTTTAGTTGTTGGACATGTTGCTGTACAGCTACCTCCTTCTAATAATGGGATAGAAGTGTTCTTGATAGCGCCAAAACCTCCGATTACATCGATCATATTGTGGTATCCTCTAGCTTTTAGAATAGAAGACGCGATTAATGAACGGTACCCTCCAGCACAGTGGATAAAGAATTTACCTTCTGTTGGGAAGTCAGCGATATGCTCATTGATATAATCTAATGGGGAATGAGTCAAGTTTTTATAGTCGATATGAGCAGAATTGTATTCTCCAGGCTTACGTACATCTACTACTTTTATATCCTCATTCGCTATTTTATCAGCTAGTTCTTCTGCTGTTACTTGTTGTACAGTATCGTATTCAAATCCTTCTGTTTTCCAAGTAGAGAACCCTCCTTTTAAGTACCCTAGTGTATTGTCATACCCTACACGAGATAGACGGATCACAGCTTCTTCTTCACGTCCTTCTGGAGTGATTAATAAGATAGGCTGTTTAATATCTGTGATTAATGCACCTACCCAAGGAGCGAATTGACCATCTAATCCGATAAAGATAGCTCCTGGTATATGTCCACTAGCGAAGTCTGAAGCAGAACGCACATCTAATAATAAGGCACCAGACTCTTCTGCTAAAGCTTGAAACTCTTTTGGAGTAAGCGCTTTGTTGTTACTGATGATCGTCTCTACATTCTCATATCCTTCTTTATTTAACTTCACATTTAATGGGAAGTATGCAGGAGGAGGTAGTAGACCATCAGTTACTTCTTTTACGAATTCTGCTTCTGTCATATCAGCACGTAGCGCATAGTTCGTTTGTTTTTGATCTCCTAGTGTACCAACAGTTTCTTTGCTTAAGTTCTTTCCACACGCAGACCCAGCACCATGTGCAGGATATACGATAACGTCATCTGCTAATGGCATAATCTTCGTGCGTAAGCTATTGTATAGTGTAGCCGCTAATTGCTCTTGAGTCAAGTCAGCCGCTTTCTGAGCTAAGTCAGGACGACCTACATCACCTAAGAATAATGTATCTCCACTGAAGATAGCGTGATCTTTTCCATTCTCATCTTTTAGTAAGTACGTAGTACTCTCCATCGTATGACCAGGAGTATGTAATGCTGTGATTGTGATATTTCCTATTTTAAATACCTCTCCATCTGTAGCAATATGTGCCTTAAATGTTGGGTTAGCATTTGGTCCATATACGATAGGAGCGTTTGTTTTCTCAGCTAATGTAACGTGTCCACTCACGAAGTCTGCGTGGAAGTGTGTTTCGAAGATATATTTAATCGTCGCATTATCTTTAGCCGCTCTGTCTAAGTAAGGCTGTACCTCTCTTAGTGGATCGATGATTGCAACTTCTCCGTTGCTCTCTATATAGTAAGCTCCTTGAGCTAAACATCCTGTATAAATTTGTTCTATTTTCATATTGTAGTTTATTTCTTTGTTTGAAGTAAAAGTAAGAAGATGTTTTTAAAATGACAGTAACTTAGGTTACAAACTATAAAAACACTTCCTTAATTAGGATATAAATAGCCATGATTAGTACGAAATAACCAAAGCTCTTTTTTAAATTTTTATCAGGAACGTACTTTGTTAAATAGATCCCGATGAAGATTCCTACCATAGATATTCCACTAAAAGTAAGTAGCATCGCCCAGTCCATAGCGGTATGACCTAGATCACCTAAGAATCCTATTAAGGACTGTATAGCGATAATGCATAGTGAGGTACCGACAGCTTGTCTCATAGGCATCTTGGCAAATAAGACTAAGGCAGGTATGATTAAGAACCCTCCTCCAGCACCTACTGTACCTGCTAGTAGTCCGATTAGGATACCTTGTAATACTAACCCTGATAAGGCTGGCTTAGTATCTTGTACCTCTATCTCTTTTTTGGGTCTGATCATTTTAGTCGCCGAATTGAACATCACTAGGGCAAATAAGATCATCAGCACAATATTCTTATCTATACTCCAGCTACCGATGGATATTACATCTGGTACAAGTGGGAGTAAGTAGGCTCTCGTGATATATACTGTGATGACAGAGGGTATCCCGAAGAGTAATACTGTTTTTAGATCTACTTTTTTGTCTATATAGTTTTTTATACCTCCTACTAGGGAAGTAGATCCTACTATGAATAGTGAGTATGCTGTAGCTACGAAGGGCTCTACCTTCATGATATACACGAGGATAGGCACGGTGAGTATAGACCCACCACTACCGATAAGACCTAGTGATATCCCGATAAGTAAGGCTAGAGCATACCCTATTAATGCTGTATAATCCATATCTGTACTTAAGGCTTAAGTAGCTCGATATATTTTCTATTGAGCTGTATAATACCTTCGTTTTCTAAAGTTTTTAGTATTCTAGAGATTACTACTCTAGAGGTATTTAGTTCGTCAGCTAATTCTTGATGTGTATTGTTGATAAATCGACTGTTGTATATTTTCGCTTTACTTCTCAGTAAGTTACATAGACGTTCTTCCATATTCATGAAGGCAAGACTATCTATGGCAGTCAGCATCTCGTTCATACGGTTGTTATAACTGTTGAGTACGAAGTTTCGCCAAGTCTTGTATTTTACCAGCCATTCATCCATTTTCCCTACAGGAACTAAGACCACACTTCCATCGCGTTCTGCTATAGAGCGCACCTGACTCTTCGTCTCACCTAAGCAGCAGGTCAGTGTCATCGCGCAGGTATCGCCTTCTTCTATATAGTATAGTACGATCTCTCCCTCTCGCTGATCTTCTCTGATGATTTTGATAGCACCTTCTAGGAGTAGAGGAATCTTCTTGATGTATTCTCCTATCTCCATCAACTTTTCTCCTTCTTTAAAGTCTTTTATAGTAGATACTTCTATGATTTCTTCTAATAACTTTTCCTCAAAGGTAGAGCGGTACTTGTTTCGTATGATATGTTCCATAAAAGAATAAACAAATGAATTAATGGTTCTAAGTTACTTTATCGAGACAATATATCAAAAGTATTAGCTCCTTTAATCCATATTGATTATTAATGAGGAAGCCATTTTCTGATCAGTCCATAGAACCAAGTCCCTAATAATGCTCCGATGATCGCAATCAGAATAGGTAAAAAACCTGCTCCAAATAAGGCAAACATAGGCCCAGGACAAGCTCCTCCTAATGCCCATCCTAATCCGAAAAAGATACCTCCTATTAGATAGCGGGGTACACTCTTCTCTTTTGGGGTGAACTCTATTGGGTTACCAGAGAAGTCTTTGATATTCTTTTTCTTGATAATATAGGTTGCGATAACAGCGATAGTTAATGCCGTTCCCATAATCCCATACATGTGGAAGCTGTCGAATTGGAACATTTCATATATTCTGAACCAGGATGCCGCGCCAGACTTAAACATTCCTATCCCGAAAAGCATCCCGACTAATAAATAGGCTAATTTTTTCATTGTATCTTATTGATATAAATATTGTTAATCACTTGTGTTAGAAAATAAAAGGGAACAGTAGGTGTACCATAATTAACCCTCCTATAAAGAAGCCAATTACTGCTATTAAAGAAGGTAACTGTAGATTACTCAGTCCGCTGATCGCATGCCCTGAAGTACACCCTCCTGCATATCTAGAACCAAATCCTACGAAGAACCCTGCTAATAGTAGTAGTCCGATAGACTTAATAGAACCGAATACTTCATTAGAGAATAGCTCTGTAGGTATATATGCCTTGCCAGCACTTTCTATACCTAGTGTATGTAACTTCTCTATCGTCTGATCGGCTAGTGGTATCGCTGCAGGCTCGACACTCAAGAAGTGGTGTGCGATGAACCCTCCTAGGATAGTACCTACTAAGAAAAGTAAGTTCCACGTCTGAGCTTTCCAGTTAAAGCAGAAGAAATCACAACTCTTACCTGCTCCCATCATCGAGCACATGGTGCGTAGGTTAGAAGAGAACCCAAAAGATTTACCCATTAATAAAAGTAATATAAGTGTAGTAGCGATGAATAATCCTCCTACATACCAAGGCCATGGGCCATATATCCATTCCATAACATTTAATTTAATAAGACAAAGTTCTCGATTAAAATTGAGAAGAAATGTAACCTAGGATACACAGCACTTCTTTTTTGTTAGTATACCATTTATAATGAAAGATGATTTGATATAAGAATGGAAGTGAAAATTAATACTACGTAATACTGAGATAAGAGGAGAATGATGGGTGTATAAAAGGTGTCTTGTTGGACAAAAGTAGTTCTACGTCCATCATTCTCGGGGTATTGTCCATGTATTGTCGAAGGAAATGCCTGTAAAGCCTTATTTTACTAGGTGTAAGGGGGGTATTGTGATTGAGGTGGTGTAGGGGTTTTTTAGGGTTATTGTATTGATAACTAGTGTGTTGTTGTTTTTTGGTGGTAAAAAAAGTAAATCGTTTTTTTAGTAAGATTGCTCCTATAAATGGTTTTTGAGGTAATTTTTTAAAAAAAGAAGGTATTAAAAGTGAATTTAGGGTATAAATAGGAACTTATTTATGCTAAAAACAAAAAAAGAAATTCCTTTTTTTGAAAGGATAGATTTAGGTCTGAATAAAATTTTGAACAGAATAGTAGCAAAAGTTTGTGAGAGTTTATTAGTCGATATGAGCGGTTTTTAGTAGTTTTATAGAACTTAAAAAATAGAACCCAAAACTTAAAAATAGATATACTTATGAAAAATACAAAGCACAACGTTGTATTTCAATTAAACACAGACAACATTAACGAACAGAATGCACTAATGACTTATGTAACTAATGTTAGAAATCACTGGAAAGAGGATGTAACAATACAAGTAGTCGTGCATGGGCCTGGTATCGGAATGCTTAGAAAAAGCAAGACGATGGTAGGAGAACCTCTTAAGGCAGTGATGCAAAAAGGTATACAATTCTTTGCGTGTGAGAATACAATCAATGCTCGCAAAATAGAGAAATCAGATATTATCGAGAATGTAGGATTCGTACCTTCAGGATTAGTTTATATCATCGAAAAACAAGAAGAAGGTTGGTCTTATATAAAATGTAATTTTTAAGATTTTATATAGATAGAGAGTGGTATGACTCTCTTTACCTTTGTGTATCAAATAAGGCAAAGTAATGAAATTTAATACGGATGCGTTCTGTTCATTCATTGGAGCAGACATTATAGGAAACAGTAAGAGTGAATATGTAGATATTTCGAATATATCCGTAGACAGCAGGTCATTGCAGAATGATCAGCACACTTTATTTTTTGCATTAAAAGGAGGTAATCATGATGGACATGATTATATCGAAGAATTGGTAAATAAAGGAGTCAGATATATCGTCATCTCTGACCAGACTAAGGTATGTCCTATAGAAGGAGTACTTTTCTTTAAAGTTAATAATACATTAGCTGCACTTCAGGGTGCGGCTATTTTTCATAGAGATCGTTTTGATTTTCCAGTTATCGGAATTACAGGTAGTAAAGGAAAGACGGTAGTAAAAGAATGGCTTAACTATCTACTGAGCGAAGAGTATAAGATCATCAAGAGCCCTAAGAGTTATAATTCTCAGACGGGTGTGCCACTATCTGTATTTGGGATAGAGGAGAAGCACAACTTAGGTATCTTCGAAGTTGGAATTTCTACTGTGGGTGAAATGGAGAGACTTACTAAGGTGGTCAAACCTACTATAGGTGTTTTTACTGCGCTTACAGAAGAGCATGGAGAAGGGTTTCGCTCATTAGAAGAAAAAGTGAGTGAGAAAGCTAAACTATTCCAGGATGCTGAGGTGGTTATTTGTGAGCAGAATGAGTTGTTATTACAATATTTTAGTTCTGTTGCCTCTGTATATACTTGGAGTCTGATAGATAAGTCAGCTAATGTCTATGGACAGCTTCATTCCTCTAGTCTTACCGTATCTATTGATCAAGGTGATTCGTATTCAGTAGAACTTCCATTCACAGATGATAGTTCTGTGCGTAATATAATGACTTGTATTAGTACGATGTCTTACTTAGGATATGACTCAGAGAAGATTGCACAGCGTATCCAAGGACTTTATCCTGTAGAACTGCGTATGCAGGTAAAGAATGGTGTGAATAACTGTACGATAATAGATGATGCGTATAATGCAGATTATCAGTCGCTATCTATCGCTCTTGACTTTCTTGATAAACATAAGGTAAGCGCGTCTAAGACTGTGATACTATCCGATATGTTTAAGAGTGGATATGAAGAAGAGGAAATATATGGTCAGTTAAAAGAGCTGTTGTCTACACATCAGATAACTCGTGTGATCGGTATAGGAGAACATATAAGTAAGTATCTAATCGGGACGACGAATACTTATCTATATAGAGATACTGAGGAGTTCTTACAGAAAGTATCGGTAGAGGATTTTAGTGATGAGAATATCTTAGTCAAAGGAGCTAGAGGATTCCGCTTTGACAGAATCGTCACGATGCTAGAGAAGAAGACACATGAGACTGTACTAGAAGTTAATCTTACTGCGATGTGTCACAATCTTAATTTTTATCGTTCAAAACTAAAGCCAGAGACTAAAGTAATGGTCATGGTGAAGGCATTCGGATATGGGAATGGTAGCTATGAAGTAGCGAAATTATTAGCTCATGAGAAGGTAGATTATCTAGGAGTAGCTTTTGCAGATGAGGGTATAGAATTGCGCAAAGCTGGTGTGAATACTAAGATTATCGTGATGAATCCTGAGATTAATGCATTCTCAGCGATGATAGCGTATGATCTAGAACCAGAGGTTTACTCTGTACGTGAGCTCAATGCATTCTTAAAAGTAGCTAGAGAACGCAACTGTTATGAATATCCTATCCATATCAAGCTAGATACAGGTATGCATAGACATGGCTTTTTGACAGAGGATCTAGATGAGTTAATAGAAGTGCTTAGACATACTAATGTGGTCGAAGTCAAATCTATATTCTCACATTTATCATCAAGTGACATGCCTGAATATACAGACTTTACGCTTGGGCAGATAGAGATGTTTACACATAACTCAGATAAATTAATACAAGAATTAGGGATTAATCCGATACGCCATATTCTGAATACATCCGGTATTTTTAACTTTTCGGAGCATCAGTTTGATATGGTTCGATTGGGAATAGGACTGTATGGAGTTGGTAATGATAGAGAAGAAATGCAACAATTGGCTAATGTCAGTACGCTTAAAACTCGCATTATGCAAATCAAAGAAATCAAAGATAAAGACAGTGTAGGATACGGTCGAAGATTTCGCGCAGAAGGTAAAACACGTATTGCTACAGTACCAATAGGATATGCTGATGGAGTACATCGCTCATGGGGTCCTGTGGGATATGTCTTAGTAAATGGGCAAAAAGCAGAGATCACTGGATCTATCTGTATGGATATGCTAATGATCAATGTAACAGAAATAAAATGTCAAGAAAATGATGAAGTTATTATTTTTGGTAAAGATCTGCCAGTCACTATTATAGCAGATAAAATAAAAACAATACCATATGAGATTTTAACGAGTATCGCACTTCGCGTTAAAAGAATTTTTTTTATAGAGTAAAAAAGTTATATTTTTAACTATTCAAAACTTAAACAATAAAGACTATGGGATTTGTAAAAGAATTTAAAGAATTCGCTGTCAAAGGCAATGTAATGGACCTAGCGGTAGGGGTAATCATCGGGGGAGCATTCGGTAAAATTGTAACGAGTGTTGTAAACGATGTTATTATGCCATTAGTATCTGCTATTATCGGAACACCTGATTTCACTAATATGTATGTAGTGTTAAAAGGTGATGCACCTGATGGGGCACCTCTAGCAGCAGCAAGAGGAATAGATGGTAATGTTGTATTTGCTTATGGTAGCTTTATTACTGAGGTAATCAACTTTACATTATTAGCTCTATGTGTATTCCTTTTAGTAAAAGGAGTTAACTCATTAAGAAAGAAAGAAGAGGCTGCACCAGAAGCACCTGCAGGACCACCAGCACCAACTCAAGAGGATCTTTTAGCAGAAATCAGAGACTTGTTAAAGAAACAATAATAATTGGATTCAATTAATAATTTAGAAGCCGCTCACCCGAGCGGCTTTTTTTGTGGATTAAAAAGTCAGTATTTACCATTGAGTAAAATGTTTTTTTAAGAGTTTTTATTATTCAAGTATATTTGTCTGCATAATTAAATAGATAAGATGCCTTTAGTAAAAGAAATCAAAGGAATAACCTATAAGGTATTAGTTTGGAAAGTAGAAGAGAATCTTGAGGAATTGATGAATGGTGTTGTTCTACAAGAGCGCTCTTCTGAGCGATTAAAAGGAATGAAATCTGAAGTACACCAAAAGGGATTTATGGCAGTCAGACAGTTGCTGCATTATGGAGGATATAGCGATAGCGATTTGTGTTATGATATAAATGGTAGACCTAGTCTTAGTGATGGTTCATTTATCTCTATTTCGCACTCGTTTGAGTATGCTAGTATTATCATTGGCAAGGAGAATGTGGGTATAGATGTAGAGATGAAACGCGATAAGATAAAGCGTATTGCAAATAAGTTTTGCAATGAAGATGAACTAAACACAGTTTTCAATTCTTCGAATGAGATTGATACATTAACAGAGATATGGTGTGCGAAAGAAGCTATGTTTAAGATGTGTGAGTCACGTAGCCTGAGTTTTAAAAGTGATATGCAGGTAGAACTTAAAACGAAAGAATGTTTTGTTAATAATGAAGTTTTTAATCAAAAATTCGAATATAAAACGATAGAATTAGATAACTTTGTGTTGGTTTATGCATTAGAGTCTTAATGCAATAGTAATTTTAAAAAGATAATTAGTACTTTTGAGAAAAATATAGATGATGAAAAACAATTTTGAAAATGTTGATTACACGCTTCCTGTAGCTATGGAGTCTGAAGTAGTAAGAGCACAGTTTTATAAAAAGACTTATGCTACTTTAGCAGCAGGAGTATTAGCTTTTATTGTATTAGAAGCTATTATGTTGAACACGCCTTTCATTGTAGAAGGGATGTTTACTATTATTGGGATGGGTAAGTTCTCATGGTTGATCGTGCTAGGTGCCTTTATGGGGATCACTTGGTATGCACAGAGACTTGCTGATAACTCAGTAGATAAGAAGGTGCAGTATGCTGGACTGTTTTTATACGTATTAGCAGAGGCATTTATCTTTGTGCCTATTTTATATATCGCTATGTCTATGACTAATGACCTTACTCTGATTTCTCAGGCAGGTATTATGACATTGGCTTTATTTGGAGGATTGACAGGAGTAGTATTTAGCTCTAATG
This sequence comes from Myroides profundi, assembly GCF_000833025.1. Classification (NCBI taxonomy): domain Bacteria; kingdom Pseudomonadati; phylum Bacteroidota; class Flavobacteriia; order Flavobacteriales; family Flavobacteriaceae; genus Myroides; species Myroides profundi. The sequence goes on along the minus strand of NZ_CP010817.1, from coordinate 3,770,748 downwards.
CTAACTTCTCTTTTATGAGATCTATCCTTAGTATTGGATTCTTCTTAGCGTTAGGTACTATTATTTGTGGTATGATCTTCGGATTTAACCTTGGGTTATGGTTCTCTTTAGCGATGGTAGCTTTAGCTTCTGGATCGATCTTATACTCTACATGGCAGATTAAAAATGAATACGCAGCTAACCAACACGTACCAGCTGCTCTATCATTATTTGCTTCGTTAATGTTACTTTTCTGGTATATTCTGAGAATTGTAATGAGTAGAAACAACTAATTAGAAAGATATATTATACTTTTGAACCGCATTCCATGAAGAGTGCGGTTTTTTATTTTAAGTGTATTTGTTATGATTGACTTTTTTTTTGGAGCATATAGAGAGGCTAGTACGCTTCAGATAGTGTTAGAATCTATAGTATTTATCTTTGGGATTATGAGTGTATGGTATGCGGGTAAGGAGAACATCCTTGTCTATCCTACAGGCATTATTGCTACGATTATCACTGTTTACTTACTCTATGTGATAGGATATTATGGAGACATGATCTTGAATGGATATTACTCTATCATGAGTGTATATGGTTGGTATAACTGGTCTAGACAGAAAGACGGAGATACTCTTCTAAAGATTAGTCGTACGAACACCAGTGAGAAAATGAAAGGACTTATCATATTCGCAGTTACTCTTGTGATCATCTATGGCGTTTATCACTTCTCTGGCAAAGAGATCCTACCTGAGAACTATATAGACATTATCACATCAGGTATCTTCTTCACAGGAATGTACTATATGGCACTAAAGAAGATAGAGAACTGGACACTGTGGATCATAGGAGATATTATCTCTGTTCCGTTATATGCTTATAGAGGATATGGGATATTAGCAGTACAATTTGCTATCTTTACAGTATTAGCTACGATGGCTTATATATCGTGGTATAAAACAATAAATAGAGAAAAATGCTTAGAGAAATAATAGAAAGAGAATTGACATTTAAGGCTGTACGCAGTAGTGGAGCTGGTGGTCAGAATGTAAATAAAGTATCGTCTAAAGTGGTTCTATCTTGGGATTGTCTAAACTCTCAAGGAGTAACAGAAGAAGAGAGAACACTGCTATTAGAACGTCTGAAAAATAGATTTAATAAAGAAGGTGTACTTATTCTAGACGCAGATAATACACGTAGTCAGGTTAAGAATAAAGAGATTGTTATTGATCGTTTCTTTCAGTTATTAGCGATAGGACTACACATCGAGAAAGAACGTAGAGAGACGAAAACTCCTCGTAGAGTATTGCAAAAAAGAAAAGACAATAAACAACAGAATTCTTTAAAGAAAGCCTTGAGAAAGAGAGTGTTTTAACCAAAAAGGTGTTAAACATCTCTTCTTCTTAGATATAGTTGTTTTTCTCTTGAAAAACAGCCTATATTTGTACCATAAATCTCAAAGGGGTGCCGTACGGCTGAGATCATACCCATAGAACCTGGGCGGGTAATGCTGCCAAGGGAGTATATACAGTTCATTCTAGAACTGTTGTGGACTAGTGTAATTATTAATTAATAAGAATAATTGCCCCTTTTATTTGTAGATATTTTTTTTACGAATGAAAAAAACATTACTTCAATCTTTATTTTTAACTGCTGTTTGTGCAAGTTCGACCTATGCACAAGAGAAACAAGTTAAAGATTCTGTTCAACAATCAACACTTAACGAGATCGTATTATCAGCTGTTCGTGCAGATGAGAAGACGCCTATCGCTTATGCTAACTTGTCTAAGAATGAGATCGGAAAGCGCAATCTCGGACAAGATATCCCTACCATCATGTCTTATATGACCTCAGTAGTGACTACTACAGATGCTGGTAACGGGATAGGTTACTCTAGCTTCAGAGTACGAGGATCAGACGCTACACGTGTCAACGTGACCTTAAACGGGATTCCCTATAATGATGGAGAGTCACAAGGTTCGTTTTGGGTAAATATGCCAGACTTTACATCATCTGTCCAGAATCTACAGTTACAGCGTGGTGTAGGTACTTCTACTAACGGATCAGCCGCATTCGGTGCGAGTCTTAATCTAAAGACAGATGACTTCTCACATGAGGCGAATGGAGAAATCTCTAATTCTTTTGGAAGTTATAATACGCGTAAGTCTACTGTGAAGTTTAGCACAGGATTGATCAATGATAAGTTTGAGATTGCTGGTCGTCTATCAGATATGAAGTCTGATGGGTATATAGATCGTGCGTCTTCTAGGATGAAGTCATACTACTTACAAGGAGTGTATGTAGGTGAGACATCGTTAGTAAAGGCTGTGGTATTCGGTGGTAAGCAGAAGACTTATCAAGCGTGGAATGGTGTATCTCAGGAAGACATAGATAAGTACGGTCGTCGCTATAACCCTGCAGGGAAGTATAAGGATGATCAAGGTAATACGCAGTTCTATGACAATGAAACGGATAATTATATTCAGACACACTATCAGCTACATTGGAGCGAGAAGTGGTCACCAGCATGGTCATCTAACGTATCACTTCACTATACTAAGGGCGATGGATATTATGAGAACTATAAGACGAACCAGAAGTTTAAGACTTATGGATTCCAACCTATCATCGTAGACGGTAAGGAGGTAAATAAGACAGACCTTATCAGACAGAAGAGTTTAGCGAATCATTTCTACGGTATGGTGTTTAATACGAACTATACTACGGATAAGCTTAATGTAATAGTAGGGGGAGGAGCGAATAAATATGAAGGAGACCACTTCGGTAATGTGTTGTGGACTAGAGAGCCCGTGAAGATAGCACCTAACTATGAGTACTACAGAGACGATGCTGTAAAGACAGACCTTAACTTCTATGCGAAAGCTACTTGGCAGTTCGCTGATCAGTGGAGCTTATATGGAGATATGCAGTATAGACGTGTTACTTATGAGGCTAATGGTATCGAGACAGGGTTAGTAGATGATAAATTTAACTTCTTTAACCCAAAAGGAGGTATTACTTATCAGCTGAATGATTCGAACCAACTATATTTCTCTTATGCTAAAGGGAATAGAGAGCCGAATAGAAAGGACTACGAAGGCGAAGGAAAACCTAAGTCTGAGAGCATGGATGACTATGAGCTAGGATGGAGATTTAAAGGAGACCGTGCTACTGTGAATGTGAACGCATACTATATGAAGTATAGAAACCAACTTATTTTAACAGGAGAAATAAACGATGTAGGAGCTATGTTAAGAGCAAATAGTGGTGATAGTTATAGAGCGGGTATCGAGATCGATGCGAATGTGAGAATATTAGATAAGTTATATTGGGCACCTAGTATGACTATTAGTGCTAATAAGAATAAGAACTTTATGACGACTGTAGATGGACTACCTATAAATCTAGGTACTACGAATATCGCGTTCTCTCCTGATTTTATCGCATCTAATGCCATTACGTATTTACCTGTAGAGGGGATGAGTGTATCTCTTCTAACGAAGTTCGTAGGAGAACAATATATGGCTAACTTAGATGCTAAGGAATCAAAGCTTGATTCATATTTTATCAACGATCTAAGTGCTACTTATGAGTTCCCGATTAAAGGATGGGTACGATCAGTAGGTGTATCTGTATTGGCAAATAATATATTTAATGTAAAATATATGTCTAATGGATATTATGACCCAGAATGGGGACCATCATATTATCCACAGGCAGAGTTTAATATCTTGGCAGGACTGACTATTAAGTTCTAATCCATATTAATAAACAATCTAATAGGCTAGATTATTTATAGAGACCACCATAGCGATATGGTGGTTTTTTTTGGTTTTGTTTTATCGTAATGTTGCTGTTAGTAAGATGCTGTAGGTCTTATGAGGTATAATGAACTGATATGGAGAGAATGACTCTATTTGCTCTTTTTGACTTATAATGGAGAATTTTTTTTGTTTTAAATGATTGAAATACAGGTGTTTATTCTTTTTTGTTTTTATGTTGTTCGGAAGTTATTCGGTAATAACTAGTATTTACTTGGGTTGAGAGGATGTTTACCGAACTGTACTAAATCTCTACCCGAACCATCTCCACAAGAGAGTAATGTACAAAAAAAATACTCCGATGAAGGAGTATTGATATAGATTGATAGGATTTACTTATTAGTAAGTTACGAAGATATTATCACCACTTTTCCTTACAGGATAAGGCTTCAGTTGGTTGTATTGTAGCCCTGGTTTTATAGACTGTCCGTTGCCTAGATAGAAGGCAGGTTCTTCTCCATTATGCTGAAGTTTATTGGTACAGTATACATACGGATCGTTAGGCTTTTTTTGTACTAATCTAGACGTGACAGGGTCAAACGCATGATCAGGACAGGTTAGATCATAAGCGAAATATTGTGAGCCAGCGTTGAATATTGCTACACCTATAATACCGTGATTATAGGTTACATAAGTTCCGTTCTGATATCTTAGGAAGTCTGCATCTGCTTGGTACAGATTTACCATAAGATTGACTTTTACATTAGGTAGATAAGGGTTGTGATACCCACTACCACTTTTACTACATGCTGTAGATATTAGTAAAGTAAATAGGATTAGAAATAATTTCTTCATTTTAATAAACTATTTGAAAAACAAATTTAATTATTTAACTTTGACAAATATAGTAGAACAGTTAATTATTGATTTAACGATAAAAATAAAAATATCTTTATAGCGAAGAATCCCGTTTTTATGGGATTTTTTCTATTTATATAAACGTGTTAATTATGAGTAAGATTTCGTATTATACTGCGGAGGGTCTTAAAAAACTAAAAGACGAGTTAGAGCAGTTGAAGAGTGTGGAGCGTCCAAAGGCATCTCAAGCTATTGCAGATGCGAGAGATAAGGGAGACTTATCTGAGAATGCAGAGTATGATGCCGCTAAGGAAGCACAAGGTTTATTAGAACTAAAAATAGCAAAAGTAGAGGAAGTAGTAGCTAATGCTAGGTTGATAGACGAATCTCAGTTAGATATGTCTAAAGCTTTAGTATTATCTAAAGTGAAAATAAAGAATCAAGCTAATGGAATGGAGATTACCTATACATTAGTAGCTGAAAGTGAAGCAGACCTAAAAGCTGCAAAAATTTCAGTAACTTCACCTATCGGAAGAGGACTTCTAGGCAAATCTGTTGGAGATGTAGCGGAAATCCAAGTTCCTAATGGAATCATGAAGTTCGAGATTCTAGAAATCACTAGAGACTAATTTTAAAAAATATAGTATGAGTTCTATTTTCACTAAAATCATTACTGGAGAGATCCCTGCCTATAAGGTAGCAGAGGATGATAATTTCCTTGCGTTCTTAGATATTAATCCGAATGCGAAGGGACATACGCTATGTATTCCAAAAAAGGAAATCAATAAGATTTTTGATATGGAAGAGGATCATTATATGGAATTGATGAGGTTCTCTCGTAAGGTGGCTAAGGCTTTAGAGTTAGCTGTACCGTGTAAGAGAGTAGGGATGGCAGTAGTAGGGTTAGAAGTACCTCACGTACATGTGCATTTAATCCCTCTTCAAGAAATGGATGATATGCGTTTCATTAAGAAAGAAAAGCTAACTCCAGAAGAGTTTGAGAGTGTAGCTAAAGCTATTAACAGTCATTTATAAGACTGTATGGATAATGTAACAAAGGCTGTCTAGATTATAGGTCAGCCTTTTTTTTGTGATATGTGATACAGAATGTAGTTCCTTTACCTATTTCTGATTGCGTTACTTTAATCTTTCCATTTTGGAATTCTTCTACAATTCTCTTTGTTAGAGATAGTCCTAGCCCCCATCCACGTTTCTTAGTCGTGTATCCCGGCTCGAAGATTTTATTAAACATCTTCTTTGGTATCCCACTTCCTGTATCTGTTACATAAATATTGACAGTCTTCTCAGTATCTTGGATCAGGATAGCTAGTTTCCCTTTTCCTTTCATGGCATCGATAGCATTTTTGATTAGGTTCTCTATGGTCCAGCTGTGTAATTCCTTGTTTAGAGGAATATTAATTTCGTAGTCAGGACAGTCTAGTGTGAAGATAATCTGCTTAGAGTTTCTCAGGGAGAAGTAATCAAATGACTTTCTCGTTTCTGATACGATATCTACATTCGTTAACTTCGGTATAGACCCGATCTTAGAAAAACGATCCGCTATTATCTGAAGTTTTTTGACATCTTTTTCTATCTCTTCAGTGATCTCAGGACTTATATTATCTAATCTCATGATCTCTACCCATCCTAGTAGTGAGGATAGAGGTGTACCTATCTGATGGGCTGTTTCTTTCGCCATTCCTGTCCATAGCTTGTTCTGAGTAGCGATTTTATTACTTCTATAGAAGTAGAATAACAGTACTGTGAAGAATAAGAATATCAGTACTAGTGTTACAGGATAGTACTTTAGCTTGGTCAGTAAGGAAGAGTTACCATAATAGACATACTGAGTTTGTTTACCTACCTTTAGGATAATAGGTGGGTTCTGAAACTTCAGTTTGCGCAATAGGGCTTGTTTTTTCTCAGGCGTATTGACTATTTGTTCATCTATATTATTTAGAGAGATGATTTTATCATGCTCATCTGTCTGGATGATAGGGATAGTCTTATTCTCCATAATGATCAGAAAAGGTAGAGAAACGTCAGCTTCTATAGAAGTGGCTATATCAAGTGTATTCAGCGCTTCTGCCCAGATTTTCATCTTGGTTCTCTCCTCTGTCTTATAGGTTTGAAAAAAGGAATACGTGTTCCAAAGGATGACTAATAAGGTGATTAAGGCTGCAGTAATTACTGACCAACGAAATATTTCTTTTTTACTTCTCAAGTTCTGATATGGGTTTTATGAACATTTAAAAGTAATTAAAATAAATGAATTGAATTTAGTTTAATGAAGTATTAAAAATTTTATCGTTCCTAAAAGCTTTTGTAACTTTACTTTTCGTCAACTAAATATATATATGAAATCTATAGAACCTAAAGATATATCTGTAGTAGAATTACAGAGATTAATGCAAACGTCTATCGGACCTCGTCCTATAGCACTAGCAAGTACCGTAGATGCTGATGGTAGACCTAATCTGTCTCCGTTTAGCTTCTTTAATATGGTGAGTACTAACCCGCCTATATTGGTATTCTCTCCGTCTAGACGTGTTAGAGATAATACGAATAAGCATACCCTATTTAATGTACAAGCTAATCTACAAGTAGTGATTAATGTGGTGACTTATGATATGGTACAGCAGACTTCTCTATCTAGTACAGAGTATAAGGATGGGGTGAATGAGTTTGTCAAATCAGGATTGACTATGGTGCCATCTGATATCGTGAAACCATTCAGAGTTAAAGAAAGTCCAGTGCAGTATGAATGTGTTGTACAGGAGGTAATCGGACTGGGTAATGATGGAGGTGCTGGTAATCTAGTGATCTGTGAGGTGGTAAAAATACATGTCAATGAGGATATATTAGATGAGAACGGACAGATAGATCAGCATAAGATAGATCTAGTAGCACGTATGGGAGCGAACTGGTATACTCGTGCGAATGATGGTATATTCGAAGTAGAAAAACCATTGACTACACTAGGCCTAGGAGTAGATGCACTACCAGAAGGAGTAGTGGAGAGTGGAGTATTTTCTGGTAATGACCTTGGAATATTAGGTAATGTAGAGCAGCTGCCTACTGAAGAGGAGGTTGCTTCTTTTGTGAATGCAAATGAAGAGTTAAAAGAAATTTTGGTTGCTAAGAATCAAATCAATAAATTTAAATTAGCAAAAAAATATTTAGAAGAAAATAATGTACCTTTGGCTTGGAAAACAATTTTAGCCAAATAGATTGTAATTAAAAAAAGAGATTAAAATGGAAGTTACAGGAAGAATCAAATTAATTGGACATACACAAGATATCAGTTCATCATTCAGAAAGAGAGAAGTAGTAGTGACTACTGAAGAGCAATATCCTCAGCACATTATGATTGAGTTTACACAAGATAAAGTAAGTTTATTAGACTCTTATCAAGTAGGTGAGCAAGTACGTGTATCTATTAATTTGAGAGGTAGAGAGTGGCAAAGTCCACAAGGAGAAATCAGATACTTTAATACAATCCAAGGGTGGAGAATAGAGCACATGATGCCAGCTCAACAAGGTGGTAATATGGGACAAAACCAACAACCATATATGGGACAACAAGATAATATGCAGTCTCAATACGGAAATGCTGGTATGCAACAACAATCTAACCAACAACAAGGTTTCGCTCAGAACAATCAAGCTCAACAACAAGGTGGGTTTAATCAAGGGCAACAAGGTGGTTTTGCTCAAAATAACCAAGGACAACAAGGAGGATTTAACCAAAATCAACAACAAGGTTTTGCTCAGAATACTCAATCTCAACAAATGGGAGGGTTCAATCAAAACCAAAACCAACAAGGTTTTAACCAAGGACAAAGTAATATGGGACAACAGTTTCCTCCTGCTTCAAGCTATATGGAGGAAGATCACGATGATTTACCATTCTAAAAAATATTCTTTTAAGATGTCCCTAAGATTATTCTTAGGGACTTTTTTATGCTTATGATAACAGTCTTAGACAGTGATTACTTATACTTTCCAGCAGTAGATAATACGCATGAATCTGGAATTTTAGCCATAGGAGGTGATTTATCAGCTAATAGATTGATATTAGCGTATAAGTCAGGTATATTCCCTTGGTTTGAAGATGGAGAGCCTATTACATGGTGGTCTCCTAGTATGCGTATGGTGCTAGAGCCTGAAGAGGTATATATCTCTAAGAGTATGCGTAGTATCTTAAAGAAAAATATATTTACAGTTACTTTTAATACTTGTTTTGCAGATGTAATTAATAATTGTCAGAACGCTAAGCGCGATGGGCAGTTAGGTACTTGGATTACAGATGATATGATCAAGGCATACTGCAATCTACATGACTTAGGCATCGCTAAATCTGTAGAGGTTTGGCAAGATGGAGAACTGGTAGGTGGTCTCTATGGTGTAGATATGAAACCTGTGTTCTGTGGAGAGAGTATGTTCTCCTTCGTACCAAATGCTAGTAAAGTAGCTTTTATCTACTTATGTGAATATCTAAGAGATAAAAAATATAAGCTACTAGACTGTCAAGTATATAATGATCATCTAAGTTCTTTAGGTGCTTATGAGATACCTAGAGAGGTATTTCTAGAATATTTACCTAATAGGTAACGCTACCATACTTCAGTTTGTTTATTTCCCAGGTCAATGTGTTTAGGATAAGAAGTTGACCAGAAAGTGAGGGAAGGTCTAAGATAACTTTCAGTGTCTCATGAGCCATGATAGTCCCTATTATACCAGGGAATGTACCAAGTACCCCATTAAGACTACAGTTAGGAACATCTTCTGGAGCAGGTGGTTCAGGGAAGAGATCACGGAGGTTGGCATTGTTATGATGATTAAACACACTCACCTGACCTTCAAATCCCATAATAGTTCCGTAGACTAGTGTCTTGTCTAAGGTTACACATGTGTCATTCACTAGATAGCGTGTGCTAAAATTATCACTACCATCTACGATAATATCGAATGAACCCAGAATAGATACTGCATTATCAGAGGTTAACTGTTCATCGTATATTGTAAAGTGGATATGTGGGTTTATTTGTTCGATGCGTTGTTTGGCTATACTAGTTTTGTTTTTGTTGATGTCAGCTTCCGTAAATAGTATTTGTCTGTGAAGGTTGTGATGTTCTATAGTATCAAAGTCTATTACCCCTAGTGTACCTACACCACAACTAGCAAGGTAAGTTAGCACTGGAGAACCTAACCCTCCAGCACCTATTACTAATACCTTAGCTTGTTTTATCTTCATCTGACCTTCTATACCTACTTCAGGTAGATTCATCTGTCTGTTATATCGTAAGAAATCTGTTGTATCCATACTACAATTGTTTTGTTATTGATAGGCTTTATCCCAGTCTTTCCATATAGGATCATATCCTGCTTCTTTTATCAGGTGATATATCTCTGATGTACTTCTAGTATCACAGATCTCAAATTGTTCTAATGAGTCTTCTGCCACACTATATCCTCCTGGATTCGTTTTTGAACCAGCACTCATGGTAGTAGCCCCTAGTTTAAATACATTGTTTCTCAGTATCTCACTCTCACGGGTAGAGATAGATATCTCTAGGTCTTCATTCCATATTCTGTATGCACATAAGAGCTGTATGAGGTCTCTATCTTCCATGATGAAGTTAGGTTCTATAACGCCTTCTGCAGGTCTTAGTCTAGGGAAGGATACAGAGTACTTCGTTTGCCAATAAGTCTTTTGTAGATAGTCGATATGTAACGCATTAAAGAAGCTATCTACTCGCCAGTCTTCTAGACCTAGGAGAACGCCTAGCCCTATCTTATGTATGCCTGCTCTCCCTATTCTATCAGGAGTATCTAATCTATATTCAAAGTTAGATTTCTTCCCTTTTGGGTGGTATTGTTTATATACCTCTTTATGGTAGGTCTCTTGATATACTAGTACAGCATATACACCTAGATCAGCTAGCTGTTCGTACTCATCTTGTTTTAGGGGTTGTACCTCTATAGAGATGGTAGAAAAAGACTGCTGTATCTGTTCTATACTCTGTTTGAAGTAATTGATATTGACTACGTGATTAGCTTCTCCTGTTACGAGTAGAATATGATCATACCCTTGCGCTTTAACTACTTTGACTTCTTGTTCTATTTCTTGTGGAGAGAGAGTCTTTCTACGAATGTTGTTATCTAAGCTGAAGCCACAATACGTACAGATATTATTACACTCGTTACTCAGATACATCGGAGCATATAGTGATATCGTCTTGCCAAATCTTTTCTGAGTAAGCTGTTGACTCTGCTGAGCCATCTCTTCTAGATAGGGTGTAGCAGCAGGAGAGATAAGATGGATAAAGTCTTTGAGGGTCTTCTTATTCTTAGCTAAGCTCTGTTTTACTTGTGTAGAGGTTGTCTCATAGATTGTTTTCTTAATCTCTTCCCAGTCGTATTGTTCATAAGTTTGTATAAAGGACATAGTTTATTCTGTTAGAAATGCAGTTAGTGGACTAGAAGCTTGAGCGTGATTTACTACAGTAGCTAGCTTAGCCTCATACGCTAGGCGACCAGCTCTGACAGCGAGTTTAAAGGCAGTAGCCATTTGTTCAGGGTTACCAGCTACTGCTATGGCAGTATTGACAAGTACAGCATCAGCGCCTATCTCCATAGCCTTAGCTGCGTCCGAAGGCGCTCCGATACCAGCGTCTACAATAACAGGAACTTTACTATTCTCAATGATAATTTCTAAGAAGTCCATTGTTTTCAACCCTTTATTGGTACCTATAGGTGCTCCTAAAGGCATGACTGCTGCTGTACCTACTTCTTCTAGTCGTTTGCACGATACAGGGTCTGCGTGTATGTAAGGCAAGACAATAAAACCTAGTTTGGCTAGTTCTTCTGTAGCTTTTAGGGTTTCGATAGGGTCGGGAAGTAGGTATTTAGGGTCTGGGTGTATTTCTAGTTTAAGCCAGTTGGTCTCTAGTGCTTCTCTAGCTAGTTGTGCTGCGAAGATTGCTTCTTTAGCATTTCTTGCTCCTGATGTATTAGGTAGAAGGTGGATATGTGGGTACTGTAGATGAGTGAGTATAGCATTGGTGTCAGTGGTCGTGTCTATTCGCTTCAGAGCGACTGTAACTAGCTCGCTTTCGGATGCTAATGTAGCGATTTCCATATCTGCGTTAGAACCATATTTACCAGTTCCTAAGAATAGGCGTGACTGAAAGGTCTTATCCGCTATTGTAAGTGGTTGTGTATTCATTTGAGTATATTGTTTAGTTGTTGTAGTAATGTTTTTTTATCAGTGCTGTTTTGAAGTAAACCAGATATCGCTATGCCATGTAGCCCTGCTTGTTTTAAGTCTTCTACATCTTCTAGTTGTATTCCTCCTATAGCTACTACGGGGATGTTGATATTTAGTTTCTGCATCTGTTTTAAGAGCTGTTGATAACCTGCTAGACCAAGTATAGGACTCAACTTCTGTTTAGTAGTGGTAAATCGATAAGGGCCTAGACCGATATAATCACAACCTTCTGCATGTCTAAGTTGGATATCTTCTATTGTATTAGCTGTACCTCCTATGATCTTGTTAGGTAAATAGGTTTTGGCTTGTGTGATGTTTAGGTCAGTAAGTCCTAAGTGAACACCATCAGCCTCTATGGCTTTAGCTAAGTCTACATGATCATTAATGATCAGAGTAGCTTGATATTGTTCGCATAGCTTCTTGACCTGTTCTGCTGTTTGCCACAGGGTAGTATTCGTCGTATTCTTGAAGCGATACTGTATCCACTGTTGTCCTGCTCCTAATACAGTTTCTATGTGATATAATTGTTCTTGTGGAGTATCTCCATGACTGATGTATTGTATTTTATTTAGCATGATATCCGAGTAAGGTGTGATTAGAATTGAAGAATGTCTCTATATAAGTTTTAGCCTTCTGAATAGCTGTCAATGTGTGATCTCCTTTTGCAATATTAGCTGTTATCGAAGAGGATAATATACAGCCAGAACCGTGTTTAGGATAATCAGATAGCTGAGTTGGAGGTATAGTTTGTATCACCTCTTTACTCACATAGTAGTCAAAGCCCAATGCATTAGGATTATGTCCTCCTTTTAGCAGTACATCACAGTATTGACTTAATCGCTGTGCTTTTTGAAGAGCATCGTCATTCGTAGTGACTAATTGATGTATCTCTAGGCAGTTTGGTGTGATAAGATCTATCTGTTGTAATACAGTAGTTAAAGAATCTATTAGTTCAATAGTCTGAAAGTCAAAACCACTAGATGAACGCAATACAGGGTCCCAAATAACTTTGGTCGTTGGAGACAAGCCTTTGATAGTATCCACATATAGCTTCAATGTGTCTAGATCTTTGACAATACCTATTTTTACAGCTACTATAGTGTAGTTCTCAAGTATAACAGATAATTGGCGGATAGTATATTCTTCTTCCCATCTTACATGGATAAAGTTATCTTCTGTCTGTATCGTATTAGCAGATAGCACCGCCATGGGGTATACTTGATGATGTTCAAATGTTTTGATGTCTGCCATAACCCCAGCACCACTAGTAGGGTCAAAGCCAGCTATTGCCAATGCAATTGGTCGTAATATTGACATAATTCAAATTGTTTTAAGGGTTGCTTAGCTTCCCATATTGTTCCTAATAAGGCATAATCATCAAATCCCATTGTATGAATGGATTCGATGTGAAAAGGAGTGATACCTCCAAGAGCAACTAAGGTTACTCTGTTGTTAGTTCTTTGCTTTAATTCTTCTGTCCAATCAATAGTGGAGACATACCCTCTCTTAGATATACTAGGATAGATAGGACTGATGAATGTTCTGTCTATGTTTGTTGATAACTTATTAACCTCACTTATACAGTGAACAGATGTTGATAACTTAGGTAATTCTACACTATAGTTATTAACATATAAACAATTGCTTGTTGATAAGTGTGTGTAAGTACTGTTTATCTTGTTGATAAGTGCTTTATATTGTTTAAAAACGTGTTCATTGTTGTTAATAACTATTGTTGGTATGTGTATAACTAAGTACTGATGGTAGTAATTATTGATATTATTCACCCATTTTACTAGCTCTTCATAGGACATATTCGGTTTGCGAACATGAAGTAGAGGCAAGCCTTTCTCAAACATTTTGTTGATAAGACTTGTCTCGTTTTCTATAGGAGTAGGGTAGGTTATGACCACCATCTCTGTTCTCTTTTATAGATATATTTCTTTTCCTAATTCTATAAACTCTTCTGACTTCTCGCGCATTCCTTGTTCTGCCGTATCTCTAATCTCTTGTGATATTTTCATAGAACAGAATTTAGGTCCACACATAGAACAGAAGTGAGCTACTTTAGCACCATCAGCAGGTAGTGTTTCATCGTGAAACTCTCTTGCTGTGTCTGGATCTAGTGATAAGTTGAATTGGTCTTCCCACCTAAATTCAAAGCGGGCTTTACTCAGTGCATTATCTCTGTATTGTGCTCCAGGATGTCCTTTCGCTAAGTCTGCTGCATGAGCAGCTAGTTTATAGGTGATCACTCCATCCTTCACGTCTTTTTTGTTAGGTAGGCCTAAGTGTTCTTTTGGTGTTACATAACATAGCATAGCCGTTCCGTACCATCCTATCATAGCTGCTCCGATAGCTGAAGTGATATGATCATAACCTGGAGCTATATCTGTAGTCAAAGGGCCTAATGTATAGAAAGGGGCTTCACCACAGTCGCGTAATTGCTTTTCCATATTCTCCTTAATCATGTGCATAGGTACATGTCCTGGCCCTTCTATCATGACCTGTACATCGTGTTTCCACGCGATTTTAGTTAGTTCACCTAGTGTTTCTAACTCTGCAAATTGAGCTGCATCATTAGCATCTGCGATAGAACCAGGTCTTAGTCCATCACCTAGAGAGAACGCTATATCGTATTGCTTCATAATCTCACATATCTCTTCAAAGTGAGTATATAAGAAGTTTTCTTTGTGATGGAATAGACACCACTTCGCCATAATAGATCCTCCACGAGATACAATACCTGTCACTCGATTAGCAGTCAAGTGAATATAACGTAGTAGTACTCCAGCGTGTATGGTAAAATAAGAAACTCCCTGTTCTGCTTGTTCAATCAGGGTATCTCTAAATATCTCCCATGTCAAATCTTCGGCTATTCCTTTTACTTTTTCTAATGCTTGGTAGATAGGTACTGTTCCGATAGGTACTGGAGAGTTGCGTATAATCCACTCTCTTGTCTCGTGAATATTTTTACCTGTTGATAAGTCCATAATCGTATCTGCTCCCCAACGACATGCCCATACTGCTTTCTCTACTTCTTCTTCTATCGATGAGGTCACAGCACTATTTCCAATATTAGCATTGATTTTCACTAAGAAGTTACGGCCTATAATCATAGGTTCGCTTTCTGGGTGGTTGATATTATTAGGAATGATAGCACGTCCGCTAGCAATCTCTTCTCTAACGAACTCCGGAGTAATAAAGTTTTTAGGAGTATTGGCACCGAAGCTATTGCCTTGATGCTGTTGCTTTATGGCTGAGGTTGCGTTGTTCAGCTGTTCTATTCTTTGGTTTTCTCTGATGGCTACATATTCCATTTCAGGAGTTATGATTCCCTTTTTAGCATAATGTAGTTGAGTAACATTAGCTCCTCCTTTAGCAACCTTTGGGTTATGTCTAAATTCAAAGCGCAAGTGATCTAGTTTTTCATCTGCTAATCTAGCTTTACCATATTCTGATGTGATAGAAGATAATGTATTTACATCCTCTCTATTTAGTATCCATTCTTCGCGTAGACGCGGAATACCTTTGCGTATGTCTATCGTAATATTTGGATCTGTATAAGGACCTGATGTGTCATATACGGTTACAGGAGGATTCTCTTCTGTACCGCCATTAGTTAGTTTAGTGTTGCTAAGAGATATCTCTCTCATCGCTACTTCTATTGGGAAGAGCTCTCCCTTGATGTACACTTTTTTTGAGTTAGGGAAAGGGGTTTGTGAGATACTGTGTTGTTCCATTGTCTTTTAGTTTTATGAGTTATTTAGTTTTTTAAACGAATGGAATCAACCACCTTGTGTAGCAGTTATAATTAAGATATCATCACTAGTAGATAAGTGATGAGTAGACCATAGGGTTTTAGCAATAACAGTTTGGTTCACAGCTACCGCTATCCCTTTTTGTTTCTGTGGATGATAAATATCCAACATAGCCTGAATACTCAAGGTATCCGTGTCAAATAGTACTTGTTGATTGTTGATTTTTAGTTCCATTCCTTTTCGTTTAGATATATAACTTTAGGAATGGCTACAATAGGGTACGAACGTACCTATTTAATGAAGTCATCTTACTTTTCCCTACGCTAGTATTAACTAGATCAGGTTCCAAGGGTGAAGTCTCAGCCTACAAAGTCTTGTAGACACCCCTAAAGCTTGAGGCAAATATAGGTCTTTTTTTGAACTGTGCAAATTAGGTGTAGGGATAACATGATATAATAAAAAAACGCTGAGGGAATTCCTCAGCGTTTGTATACTTATATTTTTTCAGCATAAACGATATAATACCTAGGGGTAAACCATCTAAATATAGGGCGTATCCCTAGTTTTTTGATAGGGTGTGTCCACATATCTCTATCTACGATTTTATACCCTGCTTTTTCTACTAGCCAATCTAATTGCCAAGCTTCAAATTCGTGATAATGCCTGTCTAGCATATCTGTTTTACTTCTATATGCAGTACTAAACCACAAACGCAAAGGAACAGAAATCATTATTTTAGAAGCTTTACACGACTTTAATACCGTATAAGGATTTAGTAAATGCTCTACAATTTCAAAAGCTGTTAGTACATCATAATCAGTATTTAGAAGTACACTCTGATCTTCGTCTAAGTCCTCACCAGAAGTATTGATTACTGTATAGCCATCTTCTTTCATTATTTTGGCTAGTGGGTTAACTACACCTAAATCTAATATTTGTGAGTCTTTTGAAATGTGCTTATTGACAAATTCCATTGTCTTTTTAAATCTCTTACTCGGATATGTTTTCTCGTACATAATTATGAATTCGCTAGAACATTATGCTTCTGTTATAGCTGTGTTTTTAGATATTCTGTTTACTATAATAGCGATAGCTCCATCCCCCATAACGTTACAAGCTGTACCGAAGCTGTCCATAGCGATATATAGTGCAATCATTAAACTTTGTTGTTCTGTATCAAATCCTAAGATAGAACTTAGTACTCCTAAAGAAGCCATAATAGCCCCTCCTGGTACACCAGGTGCTGCTACCATAGCAACTCCTAACATACAGATAAAACCAACCATTAACATAAAGTCTACAGCTTGTCCTTGTACTAACATTAATGCAACAGCACACGCTACAATTTTTAATGTACTACCTGCTAAGTGTATTGTCGCACACAAAGGTATAGCAAATCCAGCTATTTTAGGATCTACATTATTCTTTAATGTTTGTTCTAATGTTACAGGTATTGTTGCTGCAGAAGATTGTGTCCCTAGAGCTGTAAAGTACGCAGGTAACATATTTTTCATTAGCTTGATAGGGTTCTGCTTGCTTATCGTACCTGCTATTACGTATTGGAATAGTAAGACGAAGATGTGTAGTAAAAAGATCACTCCTATGATTTTTATAAAGGTATCTAGTACTATGAATACTTGTCCGTTATAAGTCATATTCAAGAATATACCGAAAATAAAGAGCGGTAAGAAAGGAATAATAGCCTTATTGATTAATGACATGATAATACTCTGAAAGTCGTTAAAAACACCCTCTAAGTATTTGAAATTACCTTTAGAGATTCCTATCCCTAATATAAATGATATGATTAATGCACTCATGACATCAAACATTGGAGGCATTTCGATATTAAAGTAAGGAGCTAGGTTCTTTGTTGATTCTGTTATATCTCCCATTTGTTCTGTCGCTAGTATACTTGGGAATGTCGATATACTCACTCCATAAGATATAAAACCTGCGAATAGGGTAGAACCATAAGCAATAGCTGTGGTAATGATAAGTAATTTACCTGCATTTTTACCAATGTTACCAATCGCAGGAACGATTAGCCCTAAAATGATAAGCGGGATAGAGAAGCCTAGAAAGCCTCCGAATATACTATTAAAAGTACTGAATATTCTACCTATTGACTCTGGTAGATAGTTTCCTAACACACTACCTAATGCGATAGCGATAATGATCTGAATTAACAGATTGTTCTTTAGTAATTTCATAATAAAATTAGTTGTGTCAGGTAAAAGTAATAAAAAAAAGCCTCAGAATTAACTGAGGCTTTTCTAAATATTGCTAAAAGGTTATTGATTAACCTAAAGAAGCTCTTTTGAATCCAGTGATTTCTACGTTGAAACCTTTTACATAGTCAGCAACTTTTTTAGACTCATCTTTAATGAAGTTTTGGTCTAATAATGCTTTCTCTTGGTCTAAAGTAGTGTTGTCACTGATGAAACGTTGGATTTTACCTGGTAAGATTCTATCCCAAATGTTTTCTGGTTTACCTTCAGCTTTTAATTCAGCTTTAGCATCTTCTTCCGCTTGTTTTAATACTTCTTCAGTAAGTTGAGCGTAAGAAATATATTGAGGTACATTTTTAAGAGTTTTTCCTAAACGTACTAATTCTTCGTTTTCTTTTACGATAACAGCGATACGAGCTTCAGTTTCTTTAGCAACGAATTCTGCGTCAAAATCTTTGTAAGATAATGTGTCAGCACCCATTGAAGCAACTTGCATAGATACGTCTTTAGCAATCTCGTCAGCTTTAGCAACAGCTTCAGATAAAGCAGTGATAGCAGCGATTTTGTTTCCGTGAACGTAAGAACCGATGAAAGCACCTTCTAATACTTCGAAAGAACCGATCTCGATTTTCTCACCGATAACTCCTGTTTGCTCAACACATTTTTCAGCAACAGTCATTGTATCATCGAATGGAGAAGCTAAGAATTCTTCTTTAGTGTTAAAGTTGATAGCTTTCTCAGCTAATTCTTTTGCTAAAGCTTGGAATCCTTCGTTTTTACCTACGAAGTCAGTCTCACAGTTTAATGTGATAACTACACCTCTAGTTTTGTCTGCATTAACTAAAGCTACAGCAGCACCCTCGCTTGACTCACGGTCAGAACGGTTAGCAGCAACTTTTTGTCCTTTTTTACGTAAAACTTCGATAGCTTTATCGAAATCTCCTTCAGCTTCAACTAAAGCTTTTTTACAGTCCATCATTCCGGCACCTGTTTGTTGTCTTAGTTTATTTACTTCTGCAGCAGTAATATTTGCCATTTTAAAAGAGTATTAATGAGTTAATAAAAAAAAGTCGTTATCGACAGTGTATACAAAGGTAGACAACTATCAGCATAACGACTTTATGATATTGTTAAAAAATTATGCCTTAGCAGCAGGAGCTTCTACTTTAGTAGCTTCTTCTTTTTCAGACTTTCTTTCTGCATTACCTTCGATAATAGCAGAAGTCACTAATGATAAAATTTTATCGATTGATTTAGAAGCATCATCGTTTGCTGGAATAACAAAATCTACTTGACGTGGGTCAGAGTTTGTATCAACCATAGCGAAGATCGGAATGTTTAATTTTTGAGCTTCTTTTATCGCAATGTGTTCAGCTTTAATATCTACAACAAATAGAGCTGCTGGTAGACGAGTCATGTCAGCAATAGAACCTAAGTTTTTCTCTAATTTTGCACGAAGACGTTCAACTTGTAAACGCTCTTTCTTAGAAAGAGTCATAAATGTACCGTCTTTTTTCATTCTATCGATTGAAGCCATTTTTTTAACAGCTTTACGAATAGTAACGAAGTTTGTTAACATACCACCTGGCCATCTTTCAGTGATGTAAGGCATGTTAGCAGCAGCTGCTTTTTCAGCTACGATGTCTTTCGCTTGCTTTTTAGTTGCAACGAAAAGGATTTTTCTTCCTGATGCAGCGATTTTTTTCAAAGCTTCATTAGCTTCTTCTATTTTAGCTGCAGTTTTATATAGATTGATAATGTGAATACCATTACGCTCCATATAGATATAAGGAGCCATGTTTGGATCCCATTTTCTAGTCATGTGTCCGAAATGAACACCTGCTTCTAGTAAATCTTTTACTTCTACTTTGTTTGCCATTTTCTAATAGTTTACGTTCTGTTACTTTAGCAATAATCGAGTAGCAATAAATTGGTCTCAATTATTTAGATGCTAAACTACCTCTTACAGCATGTTGTAAGTGGGGCAACAAAAACCCAGATTTTTAATAATAAATAAATATTAACGTTTAGAGAATTGGAATCTCTTACGAGCTTTCTTCTGACCGAATTTCTTACGCTCTACCATACGAGGGTCACGAGTCAATAATCCTTCTGGTTTAAGAACTGCTCTGTTCTCAACATCAAGTTCACACATTGCTCTAGCGATAGCCATACGCACTGCTTCAGCTTGACCTGTTGTTCCTCCACCGTATACATTTACTTTTACGTCAAAGTTCTCAGCGTTCTCAGTCATTGTAAGAGGCTGTAATACTTTGTACTGTAATGTACCAGTTGGGAAATAAGTTTTAAAATCTTTTTTGTTAACTGTGATGTTACCTGATCCTTCAGAAACATAAACACGAGCAACAGCGGTTTTTCTTCTACCGATTTTGTGAATAACTCCCATTACTTAATTTCGTTTAAATTAACGGCCTTAGGTTGTTGAGCTTCATGTTTGTGCTCAGAACCTACATTAACATTTAAATTACGGAATAATTGTGCTCCTAATTTGTTTTTAGGCAACATTCCTTTTACTGCTTTCTCGATTAATAATGCAGGGTTTTTTTGTTGCATTACTTTAGCAGTTAATGATCTTTGTCCTCCTGGGTAACCTGTGTGACGGATGTAAGTCTTGTCATCTAATTTGTTACCTGTTAGGTTGATTTTCTCTGCGTTGATAACGATTACGTTGTCTCCACAGTCTACGTGCGGTGTGTAATTTGTTTTGTGCTTACCTCTTAAAAGTACTGCAACTTTAGAAGCAAGACGTCCCAAATTTTGACCTTCAGCGTCAACAATTAACCACTCTTTTTGAGCAGTTGCTTTGTTAGCCGATACTGTCTTGTAGCTTAAACTTTCCACAATAAATTTGTATTTAATTAAACATTCCATTCCCAATTAAGGGAGTGCAAAAGTACAATTATTTCTGTACTTTACAAATTTCTACTCCCTTTTTTAGAAAATATTGGCGCTCAATTGTTTGACTAACAATTGTATCGCTACTCTCATTACAATATCCAATACCTGATTTAGGACAGTAATTTTTGCAACTCGTTTATAAACCTAAATTCATTGATTTGTTTAATTATAAATCATTTGTTTTGAGTAAATTAGTAAATAAAAATAAAAGATATGAACAAAAAGATCACATTGCCTGTAATGGCAGCATTAGCTTTAATGATGGCTGGATGCCCTAAAGCGAAAGAACCAGAAGTACAAGAAGAAGTTATTGAAGAAGTAGTAACTGAAGCTCCTAAAGAGAAAGAGTCTCTTGAAAAAGTGAGTAATGAAGTTACCTTAGTATTAGATCAAGTAGCTTTCGATAAAGTACCAGAAAGTATACACTTAACGATAACTAATCAGTCTGCGTCTGATATCAACACTGGATCTGACTACACAATAAGTGTGCTTAAAGGAGATTCTTGGGAACTGATGGATATGGAAGGAATAGGATTTGATCGTATGATTCATCCTATCGGACCAGGTGAAGGAGTTGGTTTTGATATCAACTTATTCACAAAAGAATTAAAGTATGAAAAAGGTACTTATAAAATTACAAAACAACTAGGTAACGATAGCGGTAGCTTTACTAAAGAAGTAGAGTTTGTGATTAAGTAGACTTAGAAGTATGCTCTATCGCAATAAAAATATATTTGTTTTTTATAAGTAAAGGGTGTTTTTGTAATAGAGTAACTGATTTGAACTGTATATTCTAGTATAACGAATGATCTATTATGAGGTTGTCTATATAGTAGATGAAAGGACTAGTCCTATCAAGATAAATTCATAATCTAGTGCGGTAGATATGTGATTCATTTGATTAACGATTTTGCTTCGGTTACCTCTTACTTTTGATAGAGTAGGAGTGCGCCTGACCCGTCCTAAAAAAACTGTACAGTTTTTAAAACATTAAAAGATGGGAAGAGAACCAAAAAACAAAGAGCGTTATCATTTAAAATTCATAGAACAAATAGTTCAAGAAATAGAGAATGGAGCAAGTCAAAATTCGGTAATTCGCGAGTATAGCCTAAATAAATCTACGCTAAATCGTTGGGTTAAGAAATATGCAAGTCCCGAGTATCATGCTACACGTAAGAATAAAGTTTATTCAGAAAGCCTTAAACGTCAAGTAGTTCATAGTATTACAGAACACCATATGACAGCACAAGAAGCCTGTATAATGTATGGTGTAGAAAGTATAAGTACAATAAATAACTGGTTGTTAGTTAATTATAATAAAAACATAGATATTTGTAATGAAATTGTTATTCCGTCACTTATGGAAGAAAAAACATCCAATACAGAATCTTTAGAAATTAAAGCTTTAAAAAAGGCTTTATCAGAGGCACAATTTAAGATAGTAGCTTTAAATACATTGATAGATGTAGCAGAGAAAAGTTTGGATATTGATATCAGAAAAAAGTCTGGTTCCAAGCAGTTGAAGAAGTAAAACTCTTATACCCTAATAAGGGAATAAAAAAAATATGTCAACTGTTTGGTAAAACTCGAAGTGCTTATTATCAGTCAATAGACAGATACGCAAGTCAATCTATTAAAGATGAGATTATTCTTCAAGAAGTTTTAAATATTAGAGCTACTCTACCAAGAGTAGGTACTCGAAAACTTCAACATATGTTACAAGAACGCTTAGGTTCGCACAATATAAGCGTAGGAAGAGATTATCTGTTTGATTTATTAGACAGTCATAAAATGTTGGTTAGGCAACGAAAGCGCAAAGCATATACAACAGACTCCAGAGCTTGGAGAGGACAGTATTTAGACTTGTATAATGGAGTAAAAGTTACTAGACCAGAACAATTTTGGGTAAGTGACATCACCTATATCAGGTTAAATAATACTTGGGGCTATTTAAGTTTAATCACAGATGCTTATTCTCATAAAATAATGGGCTATAGTTTTAGCTTAGATTTAACCACTAATGGATGCTTACAAGCCTTGAAAATGGCATTAAAGAACAGGATTTATACAGAGAAACTTATTCATCATTCAGATCGAGGATGTCAATACTGCAGTAGTGTTTATACTAAAATACTGATAGAAAACAACATATCTATTAGTACAACACAAGGTGGTGAACCAAGAGATAATGCAATAGCTGAGCGTGTAAATGGTATAATTAAAGGTGAATTTGATTTAAACTATTCAAGTTTAGGTTATCAAAAAACGATTGATAAAATTAAGAATAGTATAGAAGCTTATAACCAAATTAGACCTCATGATAGTTGTGATAGGTTAACTCCAAATCAAGCTCATTTAAAGACAGGTATTCTAACTAAGAGATGGAAGAATTATTACAAGACTAATAAACAAAAACAACAACCTGTACAGTAATAAAAGGATTAATAAAAATCTGTACAGTATTAAGTAGGATTATTAACTATAACTGTACAGTTATAGTAGGACGAGACAGCCTTAGCTTTGAATGAGTCCGTAGTGAGTCCGTTATGAGTCCGTAGTGACTCCGTTATATCGATTAAAATAACGGAGTTACTTCGGATTTAATATTGAAATAATAAGGTCGTATGCCAAATCTATCTGCTATCGAAGTGATAGATGAGTAATAGAAGACGAGAAGTACCTAAATATTTTAGAATATTCTTTTAGGACTTTACTCTGTCTTTAGTGCTGTTTAGTATAATTTAGAATTGTAGTTCTCTGGATACTTTGCCATCTCTGCATTATAGTGAGGGCCGATTTCGTCTAGTACTTGTTCGAATGTTTTATCTTCCACATGTACAAGTTTAATGATACCACATTCTTTCTTTTTATAATCTGCATATCCTAATACGATAGGTACATTAGCAGATTTAGCAATGTGATAAAACCCTTGTTTCCATTGGTCAGAATAACCTCGAGTACCCTCAGGAGTATTGATGATCGCTATATCATCAGTAGTATTGATGACATTGACTGCGTATTCTACTAGATTTTGCCTTTTGGTTCTATCTACACCGATACAGCCAAGTGCTTTAAAGAAAAAACCAAACCAAGCCTTAGTATAATAATCTTTTATAAACATACGTATAGGTACTCCCATAATCCAGAAGCAGGCTAATGCATAGTAGAAGTCCCAGTTAGAAGTATGAGGAACACAGATAAGTACAGTCTTCCTTTCTTTTTTTGGGTCAAAGTTATTAGGAGCGTATTTCCATCCCGTGATTCCTAACATTATTTTGCCTAGTAACTTTTTCATCTTGTTTATCTTAATATTTGTTTAGGGCAAATATAGAATAATTTAGTTAGGTCTAGATTACATGTTTATTGTAATAAAATGCTAATGTTTAATAATACAGATGATTAGCTCTCTGATATTTTCATTTTTTGTTTGCCTGTCAATCAAAGTAATCGTTAGTCACTAGGTCTGAAAATAAATAAATGGACAGAATACTTAGGCTAAGACCTATCGTTATGAATATTTCTATATTTAATAATGTGCTAAGTGCTAGTAGGGTTACTAGAGTTTTCATGTGTTTTTATAATTGTTTTTTGATATGATATAAACGTCTAATTTGTGATAGATAGTGTTGTGCAAAAACAATGACTAAGAATAGATATAATATATTAAGTGTTTTCTTTTTAATTCTTATAAGAGAGGAGTTGACTTTGAAGGTATTGATGAGGAGATAAGTGTGTATGAGTCATTGAAGTGTTTAGTTGGATTTTATTATTAGATTATCTATTGTTTTTTGTTAAATTTATTCGTTGTTAATAAAAGATCTTAAATACAATAGAACAAGAGAAGTATAAAGACTACTAAAGAGTTAGTCGAAAATGTCTTCATAAATAAAAAAAGAGTGTAACAAAAAAGATGAATATGACTTTAACTGATATAGAGAAGAAGTGGGACTTTAAATACCCTCGCATTTTTTACCAATTATGGGAAGATGGTATGTTTAGTTATGGAGATCTTTCGGAGGGATGGAATACTGTAGTGTATCCCAAAATTAAGGATTACCCTCCATTATTTCTACATTGTTATGATTTTGAATTGCATTTTTCTACCGAAATTATTGAAGAAGAATTAGAGTTGTTTTATCGTGTAGATGAGTATTGTCATGTATTACCAGATATTAAGTTAGTGCCATTTGGTATGACTGGAGCACATGATTTGTATTGTTTTTATTTTAATGGACAGATTGGTGAAGATATTCCCATAGTATATGTTGAGAATGTTGAAGATGAAGGTGTTTATTTGGCAAAGAATCTTAATGAATATATCTTTATACGTATGCTTTATGAATTGAGTGAAATAGAAGTTCCAAGTGATGAGATAGAGTTAGCTGAATATTGGGATAATTATAAGGCAACACTACGTAGTCATAGTAAGTATATGACTACTGAACAAGTTCTGTTCTTAGAAAGTTTAGACTCTAAGGAAAGTAAAGAGATTATCGTTTATAACTATAAAGGAGAAGAATCATTTAGATACAATAGTGTGCTAACTGAAGAAGAATTTAAGAAGTATAGAGATCTTTATTGTCCTTATGATAAGTATGAAGAACGTTTTGTGTTTATGGTGATTTCTTAGTTACTGATACAATATGTTAACTTGTAGTGGATATGAGTAATATCTTAGAGCTTATATCTTGTGTTATTCTCTTTTTTAAAAAACAAATCCAGTTAAATATTCGTTTAACTGGATTTGTTTATATGTTATTAATTAATGTGCTTCTAACCAATTATCACCAGTACCTAGATCTACTATTAATGGTACATCTAGTTTATAAGCGTTTTCCATTTCAGATTTGACCATAGTCTTCAGTGCTTCAAGTTCTTCTTTATGAGCATCAAAGACAAGCTCATCGTGTACTTGTAGTAGCATCTTAGATTTCCAATTCTCAGCAGTCAACTTCTTGTTGATATTGATCATCGCTATTTTTATAATGTCTGCCGCACTACCTTGTATAGGAGCATTGACAGCATTACGCTCAGCTGCACCTTTCACGACAGCATTATGAGAGTGAATATCCTTTAGATATCTTCTACGACCTAAGATAGTCTGTACATATCCATGCTCACGAGCGAAATCTATCTGAGTAGCGATATAACTCTTCAGTTTAGGATAGGTAGCATAGTAAGCATCGATTAGCTCCTTGCTCTCTGCGCGAGATAGATTAGTCTGATTACTTAGTCCGAAAGCAGATACTCCATAGATAATACCGAAGTTAACAGTCTTGGCATGACTACGTTGTTCTTTAGTTACTTCTTCTAAAGGTACATTGAATACCTTAGCGGCAGTAGAACGGTGAATATCCTCTCCACGTTGGAACGATTCTAGCATATTAGGCTCTTGACTTAGTGCTGCTATAATGCGCAGTTCTATCTGAGAGTAATCGGCTGCTAGTAGTACATAGTTCTCATCACGTGCTACAAAGGCTTTTCTTACCTGACGACCTCTCTCTGTACGAATAGGAATATTCTGTAAGTTAGGGTTGTTAGAACTAAGACGACCTGTAGCAGCTACAGCTTGCATATATTCTGTGTGTACTCTATTCGTTTTTATATTCACTTGGTCAGGTAGTGCATCTACATAAGTATTTTGTAGTTTTACTAACTGTCTCCATTCTAATATGTCTCGTACTATCTCGTGCTTAGGTGCTAAGTCACTTAATATTTCTTCACCAGTAGCGTATTGACCTGTTTTTGTTTTCTTAGGTTTAGGACCTCCTATCTGAAGTTTTTCGAATAGAATGTCACCTAATTGTTTTGGTGATGCAAGATTAAACTCTTCTCCAGCTTCTAAGAATATGCGTTGTTCTAATAGCTTAATGTCAGTAGAAAGGGTGTTAGATAACGACTTTAGATATTCAGTATCTAAGCGTATACCTTCTGTCTCCATATCTGCTAATACATTTACTAGCGGTATTTCGATATTGTCAAATAACTCTTGTGTATGTGTAGCAACTAATTGAGGCGCAAAAGTTTCTTTTAGTTGGTAAGTGATATCAGCATCTTCTCCTGCATATTCTTTGACTATCTCGGCTTCTATGTCACGCATAGTCTTTTGATTCTTTCCTTTTTTACCGATTAGTTCTTCGATAGGTTGCGGTGTATATTTAAGGTAAGTCTCTGCTAATACGTCCATATTATGGCGCATATCAGGATTAATTAAATAATGAGCAATCATCGTGTCAAATAGAGGACCTTTTACTACAATGTCATATTGTTTTAGAATCTTGATATCATATTTAAGGTTTTGTCCTATTTTCTCAATATTTTCTGCTTCAAAGAAAGGAGCGAATTGCTGTGCAAGCACCTTTGCTTCGTCTTGGTTCTCTGGGAAAGGTACGTAGAATGCAGTCCCTTTCTCAAAAGAGAAAGCAATACCTACTAGCTCTGCTGTAAAAGGGTCTAGGCCTGTCGTCTCTGTGTCAAAGCACACTGACTTTTGGTTTAGTAAGTTTTGGATTAATAAACGAATAGCCATACCACTATTACACAGTTGGTATACGTGATTAGTTGTATTTAGATTACCAAAATAAGCTTCAGTAGAAGAAAAGGTATTACTCGAATCATCTCCAAAAAGAGAGAATTGTTCATCAGCTCCACTTGTAGTTGTAGCAGTAGCTGTTGGAGTAGGGATAGCCTCTTTTCCTTTGTTGAATAGTTTGTCGAATTGTTCTTTCATTCTTCTGAACTCAAGTTCAATAAACAAAGCTTCTGATTTCTCGATATCAGGACATTCTAGTACATAGTCTTTTTCATTGAATTGTACAGGACAGTCTAGGATGATAGTAGCCAGTTTTTTAGAAAGTAATCCTTTCTCTTTATTCGCTTCTATATTCTCTTTCATTTTACCTTTTAGCTCATGTGTATTGGCTAATAGGTTTTCCATAGAACCGTATTGCTTGATAAATTTCTTTGCTGTTTTTTCTCCTACACCAGGTAGTCCAGGGATATTATCTACAGCATCTCCCATCATTCCTAAGAAGTCTATCACTTGTTCTGGATAGTCTACTTCGAATTTCTCTTTTACTTGGTCTACTCCCCATATTTCGATACCATTCCCCATACGAGCTGGTCTATACATAAAGATATTCTCAGATACTAACTGAGCATAATCTTTATCTGGAGTCACCATATATACTTCGAAGCCTTCTTTCTCTGCTTGTTTAGACAATGTTCCGATAAGGTCATCAGCTTCGAATCCGCTAACTTCTACGATAGGGATATGCATGGCTTCTAAGATTTGCTTAATATACGGAACAGCTATTTTGATGGCTTCAGGAGTCTCATCTCTATTAGCCTTGTATTCTGGAAATAAATCTAGTCTTAAATCACTACCACCTCTGTCAAAAGCAACAGCTAGGTGATCAGGAGATTCTCTTTTTATAACGTCTATTAGTGAGTTCATAAACCCTAGAATAGCAGAGGTATCAAGACCTTTAGAGTTAATTCTAGGATTTTTTATAAATGCGTAGTATCCTCTAAATATTAAAGCATAAGCATCTAGTAAGAAAAGACGATTTTTATTAGCCATCTATAATGTGGTTTTTTATTAAGGGTAATTATTTATAAGTTCAAAGATAATGAATTTGTAGTAGGACTTAGGAGAGAACCAAAGTTTTGTGATTTAGATGTTTGATAAATATCATTAAATATTGTTAAAGATACTTTGAAAGCATTTGGAAAAAATTAAATTTGTTATTTATAGATTATTGAAATGGGGAGATTTATAGTATTACTGTTAGTATTTATTATAATAGAGTTTTATTGTTTCCAGGCCGTTCGTCAGGTGACTAAAAATAAGCTAATGAGATGGGGCTATGTGGTGGTCTCTTTATTGGGTATTATATATATTATATATGGTTTTTCACAGTTTGATCGCAATCACGCTAGGAATCATCAGTCGCTAGTAGCAGGAGCTTTAGTTATCTTATTCTATTTGCCTAAAGCGATTATTACCATATTACTAATTACTGAGGATGTAGTAAGAATAGGTAGAGGTATCTGGAATTATAGTAAAGGCGTTAAAGTAAAGAAAGAGGATATAGAATCTTTCGTGCCAGGGCGAAGAAAGTTTGTATCTCATCTTGCTTTTGGGATAGCGTCTATACCTTTTATCTCTGTGCTACACGGTATCACGATAGGTAGATATAAATTTGAGGTTAGAAAGAATATTATAGAGTTTGAGGATTTGCCAGAGGCGTTTGATGGATTTAAGTTTACTCATATTTCTGATATACACAGTGGGAGTTTTGACAATGAAGAGAAGATTAGATATGCAGTAGAGTTAATTAATAGTCAAGAATCAGATGCACTGTTATTTACTGGAGACTTAGTGAATAGTCTAGCAGATGAGATGATTCCGTGGTATGATGTGTTCAATAAAATACGCCATTATAAGTATGGGAAATACTCTATATTAGGAAATCATGATTATGGAGATTATGCACATTGGGATACAGAAGAAGAGAGACAAAAGAACTTTAAGGGTATCTGTGAAATCAGTCCAAAGTTAGGTTTCAGATTATTGAGAAATGAGCATGTGTGGTTTGAGAAAGATGGTCAACGTATAGCAGTGGTAGGAGTAGAGAACTGGGGAGTACGTGGACACTTTCAGAAACTAGGAGATTTAGATAAGTCTACAGAAGGAGTGAGCTCTAAAGACTTTAAGATCTTAATGAGTCATGATCCATCACACTGGGAAGCTAAGATATTAGAACATAAAAAGAACTTTCAGTTGACTTTAGCAGGTCATACACATGGTAGTCAGTTCGGTATAGAGATACCTGGATTTATAAAATGGAGTCCTATACAGTACGTGTATAAGCAGTGGGCAGGACTTTATGAGAAGATGGGTAAGTATATTTATGTAAATAGAGGATTTGGATATCATGCTTATCAAGGACGTACAGGAATCTGGCCAGAGATCACAGTGATAGAATTAAGGCGAAAAAAGTAAAGAATATTGCTAAAAAGTGATATTTTTGTATATTAAAAGAAGTTTATAGTAAAGTTAATTTATATTATATGTCAAAATTCGGAGAGTTAGTAACAGCAGATGTTCCTGTTTTAATCCACTTTTATGCACAGTGGAACGAAGCATGTACTACTATGAATCCTGTCTTAATCGATGTGGCGGCAGCCATGGGGGATAGGTTGC
This sequence comes from Myroides profundi, assembly GCF_000833025.1. Classification (NCBI taxonomy): domain Bacteria; kingdom Pseudomonadati; phylum Bacteroidota; class Flavobacteriia; order Flavobacteriales; family Flavobacteriaceae; genus Myroides; species Myroides profundi. The sequence goes on along the minus strand of NZ_CP010817.1, from coordinate 3,740,758 downwards.
GTATAGTAAAAATAGATGTTGAGAAAAATGGTGAATTAGTAGAGGCTTTAAGAATAAAGCAAGTGCCTACTATGATGCTGTATAAAAGAGGTAGTATGATCTGGCGCCAAAGTGGTGTTATGGATGCAAACTCTCTTATCAATGTCACTAAGACACTATAACGTAGAGAAGGTATACCCTTTAGATAATAAGTAGTCGATAGTCTTAGGTAAGGCATAGTATAAATTATGACTAGCCTTGATACTATCATGAAATACAATAATACTTCCAGGAGCCATATTCTTTATGGCTCTTTTATAACATTGTTCAGGAGTGGTGTTCTTATCATAATCTTTGGTAAGATTTGACCACATGATGATCTCATATCCTTCAGATATTACAGTTTTAGCTTGTTGCTTTTTTATTTTACCATAAGGAGGTCTGAATAGGCGTGTTCTGTTCTCAAAGCTAGTGTGTTTAGACATTTCTTCCGTTGATAAGTAAAAATTGTTTATATATACTTCATTTGCATTTTTCCATCCATTTAAGTGATTAAAAGTATGGTTTCCTACCTGATGTCCTTCTTGTAAGATTCTATTGAATATAGCAGGGTGTTTTCTTACATTATCACCTATGCAGAAGAATGTAGCTTTTACCTGATACTGCTTCAGTATATCTAATACCCATTCTGTGACTTCGGGTATAGGGCCATCGTCAAAAGTTAAGTAAATGTGCTTTTGAGTATTTGGCCTTTTCCAAGTGTATTTTGGAAAAAGAAGAGGAAGAAGTAATCTAGAGATATTCATAAGTCAAATGTATAAAAAAAGAGTAGTTAACTAAATAACTACTCTCTTTTAATGAATAACAATTAACTATAAAATTATTTTATACCACCTCCGACAGCTCTATAAAGCTGTACGATAGAGGTAAGTTGTGCTAATTCTGTATTAATGTAACTTAATTCTGCAGCAAGTGCACTCTCTCTAGCTGTCAATACATCTAGGTAGTTAGCCATACCTTGTACTAATAACTCTTCTGAGTATTCAGTAGCTAGGTTATATGCTTCGTATTCTTGCTTTTTAAGTTTTAACTTATCTGAAGAACTATGGTAAGTATACAATGCATCAGAAACTTCTTTTGATGCATTAAGAATAGATAGTTTATAACTTAGGTAAGCAGATTCTTGTTTTGCTTTAGCTACTTCATGTGCCGTTCTAACTTTTCTACCATTTAATAAAGGTTGAGTTAAACCACCGATGAAGTTTGCAAATAGAGAGCTTGTATTGAATAAGTTATCAAAATCTAAACTCTGTAAACCACCATTAGCTGTAAGTCTGAAAGCAGGATAGAAGTTCGCTCTAGAAACATTAGTCATTTCAAAAGCGTTAATTAATCCATACTCAGCAGCTCTTACATCAGGTCTATTGCTTAATAATTGAAGTGGAACACCAACAGAAAGGTCTGCATTAAGTTTTTGACTCTTAAGTTCTCCTCTAGTGATCGTACCAGGATTATTACCTAATAGAATACTGAATGCGTTCTCTGTTAGTTTGATATTGTTTTCAAGATCAACTAAAAGAGCTTTTGCATTGAATAACTGTGCTTGAGTTTGCTTAACAGCTACCTCATTCACTTGTCCAGATTCTTTTAAAGCTTCAATTGTTTCTAAACTGTTAGTTCTGTTTACGATAGTTTGTTCTGTTACACGTTTTTGTTCATCTAAAGCTACTAATTGAAAATACGTTGTAGCGATAGTAGAGATTAACTGAGTTTTTACAGCCTGGTGAGCAGAAAGAGTTTGTAGGTAACTAGCACCTGCAGCTCTTTTATCACTTCTGATTTTACCCCATACATCTAGTTCCCAAGAGAACTGTCCTGTAACATCATACATGTCATTTTTAACTCTAGTATCTCCGAAAGCGATTCCTTGAGGTCCGTTTTTAGATAATACTGAGTGAGTATAGTTAGCACCTAGGTTTAATGTAGGAGCGTATCCCCATTTACCTTGTTGCATATAAGCGTGAGCAGCATTGATATTCTCTAATGCGATTCTGATATCTAAGTTGTTCTCTAATCCGTGTTCAATGTATTGAATAAGCGTTTGATCAGAGAATAGCTCTTTCCATGACATATTTGCCATAGAAAGAGTATCTTGAGATATGTTATCAGTACGGAATTGCGCTTCGTTAGTTACTTCAGGTCTCTCGTAATTCTTAGATACGATACAAGACTGCATAGTAACAGCTAAAACAGCAATAGGTAAAGCTCTATATAAAGTTTGTTTTTTCATATTATTCTGACTTGTGCTCTACGAATTTAATCGGTTTAATTTTTTCTTGTATGTACTGGAAGATAGCGTAAAGTACTGGGATTACGAATACTCCAAGTATAGTACCAATCAATAGACCAAATGCCGCACCAGTACCAATAGATCTGTTACCTACATCTCCAACACCTTTAGCGAATACTAATGGCATCATACCTAAAATGAAGGCAAAAGAGGTCATTAAGATCGGTCTTAGACGAGCTTTAGCACCGTTGATTGCAGACTCTGCTATCGACTCTCCATGCTGACGTCTCTGTAAAGCGAACTCCACAATAAGAATAGCATTCTTAGCAAGAAGCCCGACCAGCATCACCAGTGCAATCTGGAAGTAAATATTGTTTTCTAATCCTGCATATTTCTGTGCGATGAACGCTCCCATGATACCAGTAGGTAATGATAAGATTACAGCCAATGGTAATAAGTAACTTTCATACTGAGCAGATAATAAGAAGTAAACGAAAATAATACATAAAGCAAAGATCATCACAGTTTGGTTACCAGAGCTAATCTCTTCACGAGATAGACCTGTAAAGTCAATACCGTAATCAGTGCTCAATGTTTGAGCAGCTACTTCTTGTACCGCTTTAATTGCATCTCCAGAACTGTATCCTGGTTTAGGAGCTCCTGTGATATTCGAAGATGTAAATAAGTTATAACGGTTCACTGACTGTGGACCATATACTTTTTTCAAATCAACAAACTGAGTTACTGGAGCCATTTCTCCTGAAGCAGTTCTTACATAAATCTCGTTTAAGCTATTTTTGTCTGATCTGTACTCAGGTAAAGACTGTACCATTACACGGTATTGTTTACCAAAACGAGTAAAGTCAGCTGCATAGATACCTCCGATATACCCTTGAAGAGCAGAGAAAATATCACTTACTAATACTCCTGATTCTTTTGCACGAGGAATATTAAGATCTAATTCATACTGAGCATAGTTCGTATTAAATGATGATTGAGCATATAAGATTTCAGGACGTTGCATTAATGCACCTAAGTACTCTTTTGATTTTTGGTCAAAGTCAGTAAGCGCACCTCCAGTTTTATCTAATAATTTCATCTCAAAACCTGAAGACATACCGAAACCAGGTATACTTGGCGGTTGGAAGAAAATCATTCTAGCATCTTGGAACTGTGTAGCAGCGATACCAAACAGTTTACCAATGATTGCATCAGTAGCTAATTCTGGTGTAGTTCTATCTTTAAAGTCATCTAACTTAATCATCGCCATACCGTAGTTAGAACCTTGTCCGTTGATGAATGAGAATCCTGATACGATAGTTACCCCTTCTACTCCTGGGATTTGCTGTACTACTTTAGAGAACTGTTGTTGTAAACTCGTTACACGGTCTTGAGAAGCACCTGCAGGTAATTCGATATTACCCATGATGAATCCACGGTCTTCGTTAGGTACGAATCCACTAGGCATTGTTTTAGCAGCATAATATGTGATACCTAAACACGCAAGTAAGATTGCAAACGTAGTCCATTTATGTTTTAATAAGAACTTAAATGAGTTACCGTATTTGTGAGTTAATTTGTTGAAAGCAACGTTGAATGCATCAAAGAAGCGTTGAACAAAGTTTCTTTTCTTTCCTTCGTGGTGATCATGTTGTCTTAAGAATAAAGCACATAATGCTGGACTCAATGTCAAGGCATTAACAGCCGAGATTAAGATCGCAACAATAAGTGTAATACCAAACTGCTTATAGAATACTCCCGTAGGACCTGGAATAAAGGTTACAGGTATAAATACAGCAGACATTACTAATGTAATCGAGATAATAGCACCTGAGATTTCACTCATGGTGTTTAAACTCGCTTCTTTTGCATCTTGGCCTGTCTCTTCCATTTTCGCGTGCACGGCCTCTACCACTACGATGGCATCATCTACCACAATACCAATGGCCAGTACAAGAGCAAACAGTGTTAACAAGTTAATTGAGAACCCGAATACACTTAGGAAGAAGAATGTACCTACAATAGCAACTGGTACAGCAATCAAAGGAATTAACGTAGAACGGAAATCCTGTAAGAAGATATATACCACTACGAATACTAGTAAGAATGCTTCTATAAGTGTACTGATTACTTTACTAATAGATGCATCTAAGAATTCGTTCGTATCCATCAGTACTGTATAGTTAATACCATCAGGGAACGTAGTCTTCATATTCTCAAGTTCAGTATGTAAGTTCTGAATAATTTCTTGAGCGTTAGAACCAGGTGTTTGGTAGATAGCCATTGCTACTGCAGGGTTACCATTTTGTTCAGAACTACCTACGTAAGACATTGCGCCTAATTCTATTTTAGCTACATCTTTAAGGTATAGTACTTGTCCATTACCCAATGACTTTACTACGATATTTTCGTATTGGTCTTGAGTTTTATATTTACCACTATATTTAATTACATATTGGAATGCTTCAGCATTGTTTTCACCTAATTGACCAGCAGCAGCCTCTAAACTTTGTTCGTTTAGTACTCTTACTACGTCAGAAGGAACTAATCCATAAGCTTTCATCTTAGCTGGATCAATCCAAATACGCATAGAATAGTTACGAGAACCAAATGCTGTTGCATCTCCAACACCACTTACACGTTTAAGTACAGGAATAACGTTAATATTCATGTAGTTTTGGATGTAGATAGCATCGTAGTTAGGACTTGTCGAATAGAAAGACAAGAACATTAATGCACTCGTTTGTTGTTTCTGAGTAGTTACCCCTGAACGTGTTACCTCTGCAGGTAAAAGTGGTGTAGCACGTGCCACACGGTTTTGTACGTTTACAGCAGCGATATCTGGGTCAACTCCTTGTTTAAACACAACTTGTATACTAGCACTACCATCATTCGATGCTGTAGAGGTAATATAGTCCATGTTTTCAACCCCGTTCACCTGTTCTTCGATAGGAATAACTACAGATTGCATTACTGTCTCAGCATTCGCTCCAGGATATGAAGCTGCAATCTGTACAGTAGGAGGAGCAATATCTGGGTATTGCGTCACTGGAAGTACTGTTAAGCCCAGTACCCCTAGTATTACTATAAGTATAGAAATAACTGTAGATAGTACAGGTCTTTCAATAAATGTTTTTAACATACTTTAGAATGTTGATTTGATGTCTTCGTTAATTTTTTCAAATTTCTCTGGTACTGGAGTAATTGGTGATCCACTACGTAATGTACCTAATCCAGTTCCAATGATTTTTTCTCCTTTTTTGACACCTTCTTTTACGATTGCCAACTTATTGATTCTATCGATTACTTCGATCTTAGTAGCCTTAGCTGTATCGTTTGCCACAGTATACACATATACTTGACCTTGTTGTTCGAATGTAGCTGATTCAGGAACTACTAATACATTAGTATATTCATTAGGAAGTAATAATGTACCACTATTACCATTTGCTAGCAATCTGTTAGGGTTATTAAAAGCAGCTCTTAACTGTACTGTTCCAGTAGTTGGATTAATCTGCCCTGAGATAGTTTCGATCTTTCCTGCTTGCTCATATATTTGTCCATTAGCTAACTGTAATTTTACAGTAGGTAAGTGACTTAATTTTTCTTTTAATGATTTTCCTTCTATTTTCTCTAAGAAATCGAAGTACTCTTTTTCATTAAGAGTAAAGTAAGCAAACACATCACTGTCGTCTGATACTACAGTTAATGGTTGAGGGTCACTTGGACTAACAAGTGCTCCTTCACGGAAGTTAATTTGTCCTACAATACCGTCAATAGGGCTTTTTACTACAGCGTAGTCAATATTAGCAACTATACTTTTGTGTTGTGCCTTAGCATTAGCTACTTGGCTTTTTGCACTAGCTAAGTTAGCTTCAGCAGTTTCTAACTGGATTTTACTGATAATCCCTTTGTTTACTAAAGGCACCAATTTGTCAACGTTTACTTGAGCAACATTTACTTGAGCTTCAGCTGTTCTGATTGCTGCTTTAGCTGCATCAGCACTTTCGTTTAAAGTGTTAGTCTCAAGTCTGAATAGAGGTTGTCCTTTTCTAACGATAGCCCCTTCGTCTACATAAACTTCTTGAATGTATCCAGCTATTTTAGCACGAACGCTACTAGCAACTTTCCCTTGAATGTTAGTTGGGTAGTTTTTATAACCTGTTACATTTTGAGTAGGTACTTCGATTACTTTGTAAGGTAATGCTTGAGGCCCTCCTTGTTGTTGATCTTTGTTTCCGCATGACGCTACAGTGATAGCGATTGCAGCGAAAGTGATCGATTGTAAATAACGTTTCATATAATTACTTAATTTGTACTTTTTAATTTTTCTATTGTATCTGCTAAATGGTTTTTACTTTTTGATAAATGCTCTATATAAAGTTCTACTTTATTATTGCAATTGTCTGTTTTTAAAATACCTTCCTCAACGAATTTACGCATTTTAAGACATAATGCATGCTCGCGTTCTAATACATCCCTGATTATTTGTAATCTAAGAGTCATGTAGTTAGGATTTAGTCTGAAGTATCTCTTTCTTTCGTCAATCTTGTTGAAATGCTCAATCTGATTATTTGAGATCAGTAGATTTAAACTTGTAGAAACAGAACTTTTACTTGCATTTAATTTTTCAACTAATTCATCAAAAGTCACGCCATCTCTGTTATTATTAAACATAATATATGTATAAATCTGTGCAGTCAATGGTGAGAAATGGTGCACCAGTTCATGGTGAGCGCAACAATCTTGGAATAAGTCTACTAAATCTTGGTCGTATTGCATTTTACTTTAATGTTTTGAGAGAGGCAAATATACAGTTAGTTTTGTAATTACCGAACCAACCAAACTTAAAAGTTTCTTAATTATTTATATGGCGTCTATATAAGGTGTTTTTTATAGGGTATTCATTTTTGCATCTATTTGATATTATGATAGAAAACATTTAGTTGTAGAATTATTTTAAAAAAATCAACAAAAATGCTTGCATCAAAATTAAAAATAGCATTATATTTGCATCCACAAAAGCGGAAGTAGCTCAGTTGGTAGAGCTCCAGCCTTCCAAGCTGGTTGTCGCGAGTTCGAGCCTCGTCTTCCGCTCTGCAAACCTGATGTAGGTTTTAAAATAACATCGTCTGCGGAAGTAGCTCAGTTGGTAGAGCTCCAGCCTTCCAAGCTGGTTGTCGCGAGTTCGAGCCTCGTCTTCCGCTCTATAAACCCGGTGTAGGTTTTAAGATAACATCGTCTGCGGAAGTAGCTCAGTTGGTAGAGCTCCAGCCTTCCAAGCTGGTTGTCGCGAGTTCGAGCCTCGTCTTCCGCTCTATAAACCCGGTGTAGGTTTTAAGATAACATCGTCTGCGGAAGTAGCTCAGTTGGTAGAGCTCCAGCCTTCCAAGCTGGTTGTCGCGAGTTCGAGCCTCGTCTTCCGCTCTATAAACCCGATGTAGGTTTTAAAATAACATCATCTGCGGAAGTAGCTCAGTTGGTAGAGCTCCAGCCTTCCAAGCTGGTTGTCGCGAGTTCGAGCCTCGTCTTCCGCTCTATAAAAAAAGCCCTAACATTTGTTAGGGCTTTTTTTGTTTAGTTAAGATGGCTTAAGTCTGTATTCGTTTTTACTTCGTAAGCTTCTTTATTTTGTTCAAATATTCTAGCGTCTAATTCACCTTTTAGCGTGATTTGGTCTCCTTTTACTTCTAACCAACTACCTTCTCTAAGTCCTACTACAGGTTGTGTATTAAAAGCGTGGAACTCATTGATACGTGTTTCTCTGGTTTCTCCCATGTGAGTAGAGCCTTCGATCGGATCTAGATAATGAGGGTTTAGATTAAAGGGTACAAAACCAAATGTCTTGAATGAAGGTGGGTATACGATAGGCATATCATTAGTCGTTTCCATTGTAAGCCCACAGATATTACTTCCTGCACTACATCCTAGATATGGAGTTCCATTATTTACTACATCTATTACCGTATTAAGAACATTGTTTTTATAGAGTTGTTGTACCAATAAGAAGGTGTTTCCTCCTCCTGTGAAGATTCCCTCTGCTTGTTGTACAGCTTCTACAGGGTTAGTGTACTCATGTATTCCTTTGACATCAATATTGATAGTAGCAAAAGCGGTTCTTACTTTTTCTGTATATTGATCATGCGTGATGCCTCCTGGACGTGCATAAGGGATAAACAATAAAGTAGATATGTTCTTAAAATGTTCTTTTAAAGTTGGTAATAAGTACTCTAGATAAGTTCCATTATATATGGTAGAAGTACTCGCAATAATTAGATTTTTCATGTGGATAAATAATTTTTGTAAAAATAAGTCGTTTAAATAGAACATTTGCCTTTTCACCTGCAAATGTTCACCTAACTAAAAAACACTATCATGAACCATGCTCAAAACGCCTTGAGTATAATCCTGCTTATGATAAGCAGTATTTGTTTTGCTCAGGACTCCCCATCCGTTCTTAATGGAAAGATTGTGACTAGAGACGGAATATTTGAAGGAATAGTTATTCTAAATACTTCAAAAGAGATTTCTGTACTATCTGATAACAAAGGGTATTTCTCTATCCGTAGTCACGTTAATGATACGATAAGATTTATCAGCCCTAATCATACAGAATATCAGTATGTAGTCAACGAATTTGATATCAAGCGTAGCCCTGTGCTATTTCCTCTAGAACCTCTATACAGTATCAATAGACTTGACGAGATTGTCATCACGAAGATAGATAGTGATGCACTAGGCTTTACAGATAAGTATACAAGGAGGTATACTCCTGCAGAACGCAAGCTTAGAACTGCTAAAACTGGGGGAGGAATGATCCCAGTAGACCCCTTTATCAATATGTTGTCAGGGAGAATGAGTATGCTAAAGAAGAACCTAGCTTATGAGAAGACAGACCACAGAGTAGAGAAGCTGTTAGAGACAATTACGAATGAGCGATTAGTAGATTATTATCAGATACCTGTAGATTATGTAGAAGGATTTGCGTATTATGCAGTAACAAAAGAAGGAATCAAAGATTTGCTTAATGCTACAATAGTTGATCTAAAAGAATTAGAAAGAGATCTAACGCCTGTGGTGTTTGAGTTTTTAGAAATGATTAAAAATAAAAAAGGAGAAGAAATATAATAGGTATAATATGCCTTATTTAGGATTGTATAAATAAGGTGGTTATTGTAGAATATTATCTTCTGATAAATAGAAGTATTATAATGAATGTAATTCAGAAGTTATTGACTTTATTGCTATTGTTAGCAGGGATAGGACATGCTTGGGCTCAAGAACAAGGCGGGATGATAAGTGGTAAGCTAGTCACTCGTGGAGGAGAGTTAGATGGGACTGTGGTCACTAATATCAATAGAGACAAAACGACATTAGCGGATAAGAAAGGTTATTTTGAGATATATGGAGAGCCACGAGATACTATACGATTTAGTAGCGTATATCACATAGAGTATACTTATATCGTAGCAGAAGGAGATACTAAAAGAGGTGTTCTCTTATTCCCATTAGAACCCTTGCCTGATTTAAGCACGAGATTAAACGAGATTCTGATCACTAAGATAGATGCTGGCGCACTAGGCTTTACGAATAAGTATACCAAGAGATATACCCCCGCAGAACGAAAGCTGAGGACTGCTACCACTGGAATATTAGATCCACTAGTGAATTTGTTATCAGGTAGGACTGCCATGCTTAAGAAGAATCTCGCGTATGAGAGAGAAGGCTTTAGGGTCAATAAACTATTAAGAGTGATAGATGAAGAAAGATTAGTTGAGTATTATAAGATACCACCTGATTATGTAGAGAGCTTTGCATACTATGCTGTATCTAGAGAAGAGATAAAAGATATCGTGAATGCTACTGTGATAGACACAAAGTTCTTAGAAAGAATGATAGCACCTGTAGTGTTAGACTTTTTAGAAATGGTCAAAACGAAGATAGAATAATCTATTATAACTTACTTATATTTCTTCCTAGTATTGTATTATTTGCTAGTTCTAAAAGAATAGAGGAGGTGTAACTTCTCTTCTCTTTATTACCTCTGAGTTATTAGAGACTGAAGTAGCGTGGGGTGGCATTGAGGTAATAGAGATAGATGGGGGTGGTTAGATGGAAGTTTTATTGAATACTTATTTTGAGTTTTAGGCATGTTAGGAGAGTAGATCAATGCTTTGCTTGCTTAAGAGTGAACACTTTATAAACTAGTATATGAAGAATATAAAATACATTGCCATTATAGTAACTCTTCTTTTGGGAGAGCTTGTATTAGCTCAAGAAGGTTTAAAAACATTGAATGGAAAAATTCTTTTTAGAGAAGGAGATAGAGATGAAGTATTGGTCATTAATACTTCGAAAGGGATTTCTGAGTTCTCTGATGATAAAGGCTACTTTAGTGTGAAAGGGGAAGTGAATGATACGTTGAGATTCGTTAGTTTATCATACCTATTACACGTGTATATAATTAATGAAGTAGATATAAATAGAGACCTTGTTCTGTTTTCTTTAGAGAGAAATACGACAGGAGAGGTATTGGACGAAATAGTCGTTACGAAAAAGAATAAGTCTCCATATCCTAAATATACTTATAAGTCTAAAGGACCTAGTCCTATGGAACGACAGCTAGCTTATGCTACTTCTGGACTTATCGCGCCTTTAATCAATATGCTCAACGGAAGGACTAAGATGCTTAAGAAAGCGCTAGTCTATGAGCGAGCAGGGTTTAGAGCAGATAAGTTTTTAGACCATGTAAGTGATGAACTTTTGGTTGATAAATATAAGATACCTTATGACTATGTAGAGAGTTTTGCTCTTTATGCTGTGAACGATGAGAAGGTAAAGGAAGCGCTAAAGGTAACGCCTGTAGATACTACTTATTTAGAAACGGTGATTGCTCCTTTAGCAGTCGACTTCTTAGAGGTTATTAAGGACAGGCCTTTTAAAGAACTTGAATAGATCGATTAGAACCGTGATGATTTAGAGTGTATTACTTAAGAGACAAGTATTGTTATTAGTCAGTGGAAGAGATAGTGATAAGGGAGAGAAGATTATATTTAACATAAGTTTGCGAGGGTAAAATTTGTGTATCCTATAGAATGGAATATTTTTACAACTATAATTAAGGAATGATGAGAATATTTATAGCCTTTCTATTAATATTGAACTTTTCTGTTGTTTTTGCACAAGAAAGAAAGATGGTAGATGGTAAGATAGTGTCTAGAACGAAGAGATTAGATGGGGTATACGTAGCGAATATTAATACAGGGGAGTCTACTATGACTGCACCTGGAGGATATTTTAAACTGAAGGCACAGGAGAACGATACGATTATGTTCTCAGGAGCTTTTTTTCTAGGATATAGACATCAGTTAGATGATATAGATTTAAAGAGAGATATTATTTTAATACCACTAGAGCCTAATTCACTCTATTATGAACTAGACGAGATCGTCATCACGAAGATTACTTCAGAGTCTCTAGGGCTAATCCCTAAAGGGACTAAGATACGTACTCCAGCGGAACGTAAGTTATACACAGCAACTACGGGTAGTGGGCTGATCTCTGTAGATGCGATAGTGAATATGATCTCGGGACGTACTAAGATGCTGAAGAAAGCACTAGCTTATGAAAGACAAGAAGGACGTAAGGATAAATTCTTAGTCTATATGAGTCCTGAGAAGTTAACGAAGGATTACAGTATCCCTAAAGACTATGTCAACGGTTTTGCTTATTATGTGGCAACAGATGAGCTGATGACTTCTATTCTGAATACAAATATAGTAGACGAAAAGAAAGTCGCTAGTAGAACAGGAGAATTAGCGCTAGAGTTTATAGAGTTGATTCATGAGAAGTTAAATCTAGAGGTTAAGCAGACTAAGATAGAATAGTTTAACAAATGGTTTTAGATAAAATCTATGTGAGAATTTAATAAACTTCGTAGATTTGTAATCTTATAAATAGAAAAACGAATATTTATGTTTGGAATCGGAGGGGGTGAAATATTTTTCATCATTATTATAATTTTAATGTTGTTTGGTTCTGATAAGGTTCCAGAGATGGCACGTACCTTTGGTAAGTTTATGGCTCAGTTAAAGAATGCAACAAACGATATCAAACACGAAATCAATAAAAGCGCAGAAGAGTCTGGTATTAAAAAAGATATAACAGAGACCTTCGATATAGATATTAATCCTATGAAGGATATTCAGAATGAAGTAGAGAAGCACAAGGAGGATATTGAGAATATTACAGGGCCAATAAAAAGACAACTTTAATGTTAGAAACAATTGTGCAGTGGGATAAGGAACTAATGCTGTTCTTAAACAACTTAGGTACTCCTACATTTGACCCATTTTGGTTATTTATCACGAAGCAGTTTAACTGGCTTCCGTTCTATCTCTTATTACTTTATCTAGTATATAAGAAAGTATCGCTAAAAACATTGGGTATTATCCTACTGTTCATAGCAGGACTTATCGCGTTCACAGATCAGTTTACTAATCTAGTCAAAAGTGCAGTAGCTCGCCCTAGACCGTGTAATACGGAGGACATCAGAGCTATGCTTAGAGTAGTGAAGTGCAGTAGCTCACTGAGTTTCTTCTCAGGACATGCTTCTAACTCTACTGCGACGATGCTGTTCTTATTCTTAATATTGAGAAGATATTATAAGTACGCGTTTTTAGTATTTATATTCCCACTCGTATTTGCATATAGTAGAATCTACTTGTCATTGCATTTCCCTATAGACATTTTCGTAGGAATGTGTGCAGGACTTATCTCAGGAACATTATTCTACCAAGGATTTAAATGGGTAGAGAAGAAATATAAGTTAGTCTAACTGACATTAAAAAAAGGCTTAGAATATAGATTCTAAGCCTTTTTTGTTATCGTACTCTTGATACTGTAAGTCCATCTCTGATCGGTAATAGTATCGTCTCTACACGAGGATCATCTTTCAGTAATTTATTATACTGATCGATCTCTAGGGTAGCTCTATCATTCCATTTGATATCTTCTACTACCTTACCTGACCACAGAACATTGTCAGATAGGATGATTCCTCCCTTATTCATCTTCTCGATGATTAGGTGAAAGTAGTTTGTGTAATTCTTTTTATCTGCATCTAGAAACACTAGATCAAACTTCTTATCTAAAGTAGGAATGATGTCCAATGCACTACCTAAGTGTTGGGTGATCTGATGCCCATAGTCAGACATATCGAAGTATTTTCGTTGAAAGTCTACTAACTCTTCATTTACATCTATCGTATCAATAGTACCATCAGCTCTCAGTCCTTCTGCTAGTGATAGTGTAGCATATCCAGTGAATGTACCTACCTCTAATATGTGCTGAGGGTTAACTAGCTTAGAGATCATACTCAAAAAACGACCTTGGAAGTGACCACTCAGCATTCTAGGCTGTAGTACTTTTTGGTACGTTTCTTTATCTAGTTTGGCTAATAACTCAGGCTCATTTTCTGAGTGTCTTGCCGCATAATCCTCTAACTCTGGTGATATAAAATGCATAATCGAAATTCAAGTAATAATTAAAGGCACAAATATAATCCTAGATTGAACGTTGACCAAATACTCCTATAATTTTATGATTATTAGTCTATTTAGAGTTTGCTTAGACTGTAAATAGCGATATGTACTGTAGTTCTACTGTATAGATGGTTCGGGTAGAGAATTAGTACAGTTCGCAAAAACATCTCTTAACCCTTGTATTTGCTAGGTGTTTTCGAACACTATCCGAACAGAATTTATATTAATAAATAAGAAGTGTTGATATAGAGTGGATTGTGTTATTTGTAGAACTCCATAATAGGTCAAAAAGGTAATTAATAGCCAAATACTCCAAATAGAGTCATCGTGATGTAATCATATTAAAAGGTGTTATTAAAAATAACCGTTAAAGAAGTGATTTATTTTTCTAAATTTATAGGAACCAATTATTTAAACTATTATGAAGGTATTAAAGAAAGTTCTGAAGTGGCTAGTGATTTTGATAGCACTGGTAGTAGCACTGATGTATATATTTAAAGTGGATTACCTCTTTACGGCGGTACGTACCATATACTTTAATGGATATAAGACAGCATTCTTAGATGATTATAAATATTTTCCGACTAGGGAGATTAAGAATAATGTAGGACAGCCGTGGGCATTCACGAAGGATTATAATACTATAAAAGCAAGTGATAACTTAGAGAATACCCATAAAGAACTAGAGTCTATAGCTTATTTAGTCATCAAGAATGATAGTATCTTCTACGAGGCTTATTATGACGGGTATGGAAAGGACTCTTATACCAACTCCTTCTCGATGGCTAAGAGTATCGTATCTGCTGCCTTAGGTAAGGCATTACAGAGAGGTGAGATCAAGAGTTTAGATCAGAAGGTAATAGAATTTTTACCAGAGTTAAAAGGGAAGTATAAAGATGAATTAACTGTAGGAGATCTGTCTTCTATGGCATCAGGGTTAGATTGGGATGAGGCATATTACAGTCCATTCTCAGTGGTGACGAGAGCTTATTTTGATAAAGATCTGAGAAATGTAATGCTAGGCTTAGAGATAAAGGATAAGCCTGGACAAGAGTTTATTTATAAAAGTGGAGATACAGAGCTATTGACGATGGTGTTAGAGAAAGCTACTGGTAAGTATATGACGGATTATATATCAGAACATTTCTGGAAGCCTATGGGAGCAGAGAATCCAGCGTTATGGCAGATAGACCATGAAGGAGATGGGGTAGAGAAGTCATACTGTTGTTTTACGAGTAATGCACGTGATTTTGCTAGGTTTGGTAAGTTGTATAAAGACGAGGGGTTGTGGAACGGTGATAAGATATTAGATAGCGCATTTATTAGAAAGTCTGTTACCCCACGTTTTAAAGATGCGCCTGAGTATGGCTATGGTTGGTGGTTAGTGAATCACAAGGGACAAGATTTCTTCTATATGCGAGGTCATTTAGGACAGTTCGTGATCGTGTCTCCTAAGGATAATGTAATCATTGTGCGTCTAGGACACTTGAAAGGATTACAGACTGAGGAAGACCCTCATAGTAACGATCTATATACTTATATCGATGAGGCTTATAATATGTTGAACCAAAGGAAATAAGTTATGCTTAGAAATGTGATGCTAGATAGCCTACTCTTTTTTGATATTGAGACAGTGCCTGAAGTGCCTGCTTTTAATGACCTAGATGAGGAGATGCAAGATCTATTTGATAGTAAGACAGCATATCAGAGAAGGGATGGACAGACTGCAGCGGAGTTTTATGAACGTGCAGGTATTTGGGCAGAGTTCGGTAAGGTGGTGTGTATCTCAGTAGGTTATTTCACCTATAAGAATGGAGATAGACAGTTTAGGGTCAAATCCTTTGCAGGAGAGGAACGCCATCTGTTGCAAGAATTTTCTAATTTAATAGACGAATATTTTAATGATCCTACTCGCGTTCTATGTGGGCATAATATTAAGGAATTTGATATCCCCTTTGTTGTGAGGCGGATGTTGATAAATGAGGTAAAAATCCCCAACAAACTGTGTATTATTGGGAAAAAACCGTGGGAAGTAAATCATCTAGATACCATGGAAATGTGGAAGATAGGAGATTATAAAAATTTTACATCTTTAAGGCTTTTGACTAGAATATTAGGTATACCCTCGCCTAAAGACGATATAGACGGGAGTGAGGTGGCTAAGGTGTATTATGAAGATAAAGATATTGACAGAATTATCGTGTATTGTGAGAAAGATGTGGTAGCAGTGGCACAGGTTTTGCTGAGATTTAAGCGTGAGGAACTATTAAGTCAGAGCGAGATATTTTCTGTTTAAGTTAAAGAAATATTAAAAAACATTGGTTAGTGCTTGTTGTTAAAATAATTTTTTTCTAATTTTGACTTCAAATAAGGAAATAGTAATGCAGAAAATTTATTCAAATATGGTTTATTCAACAAAATGTGTATTCTCTAAGAAGAATGCATCGTTTATGGTATAGAGCTGTCTTTTGGATAATGATAAAGATATATAATAAGCCTCTGTACCTCACAGGGGCTTATTTTTTTTAAGAAAGAAACATATAAAAATAAAGTAATGAATTTAGTCTATAATCTATTAACGTCAACATCGTATAAGGAAATTTGTTTTCCTAAGCGTTCGATGTATACATACGTAGCCAAGAGAGATAGCTTGTTTTGATTATACTATTTTTATAGTTAAGAATAAATAAGAAGGTCCTTTTGGCAGATAGCTGAAGGGACCTTTTTGTATAATGTCAATTTTATAAATAATTAAAAGAATGGAAAGTAAAGTTTTAAAAGTGTTGGGCTTCTCAGTAAGAGAACAACAATTCGCTGTAAAAACAGCCAACTACTCTTTCACAGTGAAAGATGGAAGAGAATTAGTAAGAGACGTGAATGCGAACTCTGCAGAGTTATTATTAGCTAAGCTAGCAGGTAGTATCCACGCAGTGGGGAAATTAATCGGTAATACATTGGGGTTAGATCTAAAATCTATTCAGATAGAAGTGTCTGGTGTGATAAAAGGAGAGGGCTTCGAAAAGGATAGCTTAGACCACTTCAACAGAGTAGATGTAATCGTAAAACCTACTTCTGAGGCATCTATAGTGTTGCTAAAAGAATGGCTAGATGCTGTGAAATCAGCTTGCCCAATGTTTGCAAATTTTAAAGAAAAAACTCCTACTATCGTTACGTTAGTCAAGGAATATGACCAAGTAAAAGTAGCGTAGTATGTCCGTATATTCTGTAAAAATTGTGGTATAGTATAGATGTTTAATTAGTTTATTAGATAGCTTATACTATATCACAATTATTATATATTTTTGTTATTCTAGTGATCGTACTGAATATAAAAAATGAAAGAAGATATACCTATATTATCTGTAAAGGATTTACAAATCGATTTTCTGAAAGAGAAATCTTGGAATACTATTATCAAAAGGAGTTCTTTTGATATCTATGCTAACGAGATTCTTGGTGTAGTAGGAGAGTCGGGTTCTGGTAAGTCAGTTGCATCACTTGCATTAATGGGGCTATTGCCTCGAGAGATATCTCGTATTAGCTCGGGTAATATCGTGTTTGAAGGAAAAGATATTACGCATAATACAGATAGTGAGTTCCGACTGTTGCGTGGAGCTCTGATATCTATGATATTTCAGGAGCCGATGAGTGCTCTAAATCCTTCTATTACTTGTGGCGAACAGGTAGCTGAGATACTTCGAGAGCATACTTCGCTCAGGGGAAAGGCTTTAAGAGAAGAGGTGTTGCGCCTTTTTGATAGAGTTAAACTGCCTAATCCTAATCAAGTTTATACTAAATATCCTCACCAAATCTCTGGTGGACAAAAGCAAAGAGTCATGATCGCAATGGCTGTAGCGTGTAAGCCTAAGCTACTGATAGCGGATGAGCCTACGACAGCATTAGATGTTACTGTGCAAAACGAAATCATTAATCTACTAAAAGATTTACAGCGCGATAATAAGATGAGTATCTTATTTATCTCTCATGATCTGAATCTAGTGTCGTCTATCAGTGACCGTATTCTAGTGATGTATAAAGGGGATATCGTAGAACAAGGAAAGTCAACAGAAGTGTTTAACGATCCAGAAGATATGTATACTAAAGCCTTAGTAGCGTCAAGACCTTCTCTTACAGAGCGATTAAAAAGACTGTCTACGATAGGAGACTTTCTGAACAATAAGGTGGTTAGAGATGTGGTGACTACTGAGGATAGAAAAGATAGATTAGAAAAGTTATATAGTAATGCTCCGTTGCTAGAGATTAGGAATGTGTTTAAGGATTATGTCATTAACGGAGGACTATTTAAAAAAGGTGTATTCCACGCATTACAAGATATTAGTTTTAATGTATATGAAGGTGAGACACTTGGACTAGTAGGTGAGAGTGGATGTGGTAAATCTACATTAGGCAATGTCATCCTACAACTCGATAGAGCTACTAAAGGGCAGATATTCTATAAAGGTCAAGACATCACGAAGCTTTCTTCTAAAGCGTTTAGGGTGTTTAGAAAAGATATACAGATTATATTCCAAGATCCGTATTCGTCTTTAAACCCTCGTCTGACTGTAGGAGAAGCTATTCTAGAACCTATGAAAGTACACAAGATAGGAAGTAGTGATGCGGATAGAAAGGAGAGAGTAATAGAAATACTATACCGAGTGGGGTTAGACGAATCTGTATTTAACCGTTATCCACATGAGTTCTCTGGAGGACAGAGACAGCGTATCGGTATCGCTAGGACGATAGCGGTACAACCTAAACTGATTATCTGCGATGAGTCTGTGTCTGCATTAGACATATCTGTACAAGCTCAGGTGCTGAATCTACTAAACGATTTGAAGGATAAGTATAACTTTACTTATATATTTATATCTCATGATCTGTCTGTAGTCAAGTATATGTCTGATCAGGTGATGGTGATGAATAAAGGTAAGATAGAGGAGATAGGCGAGGCAGATGAGTTGTATGCTCACCCTAAGACTGCGTACACAAAAGGATTAATTAGTTCTATCCCGAAATAAGATATAGTAAAAAAAGCTCCACTATCGGAGCTTTTTTAGTTAGTTATATCCTGAATATGGAACTTCTTCTTCTATAAAGTGAATGCCATTCTCTTCTAATTCTTTTAGAATAGGAGTATATACTTCCTCTTCTATTGGCATCTGTACACCTGGTGTAGTGATGATTCCTTTTAGAATCTTTAGAGTAGCGATGGCTACGGGAAGACCTACTGTCTTAGCCATAGCAGTGTAGATCTGATTATCTCCTATGCAGACCATACGAGAGTCTATCTGGTGATTCTGTCCATGTAGTTCGTATCCTATCTTGTGATACATCACGATCATGTCTTTATCTTCTGGACTCAGTGACCAAGAGTCACTCAGTATCTTTTCTAAGATTTGCGCAGGAGTCGCTTTCTTTAATCCTATTTTTTTAGTTGGGTTGAATAAGTCTAGCTCTAGCAGCTTGTCCCATATAATATCATCTTGGTCAATACCTAGCGCTAACCTTAGTTTGGTCTCTACAGTATCTGTAGGGTGGTAGGGTAAGTATGAGTTGATAAACTCTCTGTAAGACATCTCCTCAGAATTATCAATTGTGTAGCTATCATCTGTTATTCCTAATTCTACAAAAAGATTCCAAGCTCTAGAGTATCCCACTCTTCTGATTGTACCTCTAAAGATGGTCTTAGCATCACGAAGTCCATAGACATCTTTGTATTTTAGAGAATCTCTATTAGCGTAAGCTTCGAACTTTCCATATCCTTCTACATCTAAAAACTCAGTACGTCTAAATACTTTGTTGTAAGGGATGTATTTATATTGACCTTCTTGTAAGAATTTAGCTGCACCACCTTGTCCTGCCAATACTACATTACGAGGGTTCCAAGTGAATTTGTAATTCCATAGATTGTTGTCAGATTCAGGAGCGATTAGTCCACCACAGAAAGATTCAAAAGAGATGACTTTACCTCCTTTTCTTTCGATATCGTGTATGATTTTCATTGCACTCATGTGGTCTATTCCTGGATCTAAGCCTATTTCGTTCATGAAGATGAGGCTGTTCTTAGTTACTTCCTCATTGAGTTCTTGCATAGTAGGGTTGATGTAAGATGCCGTAACCATGTGTTTTTTATACCTCACACAGTCTTTAGCTAGTTCTAAGTGATGTATGGCAGGTAACATAGAGACTACAATGTCTGCTTTCTGTACTAAGGTTTGTCTTTCTGTTTCGTTGAATAGGTCAAATGCGATAGCCGTAGCATTAGGATGATTCATCGCTTTTTGTTGAGCGGATTCTAGAGATAAATCCCCTATAGTAAGGTGTAAGTTCTCTGAGTCTGATTTGTCCAAGAGATACTTGATTAATGAAGAGCTGGATCTACCTGCTCCTACTATTAAAATTTCTTTTGTCATAATATTCTAGTTGGTTTTTCAAGATACAAAAATTAGTAGTTCAATAAATGGATAAAATTCTACAAAATTTTTAATGTGCTATTTGTCTGATAAGTTGTATATTTGAAAGAAAAATAAATGGGACGAAAAGTTATATTTATAGCTGCTATAATCGGCGCAATTGGTATTATGCTAGGGGCTTTTGGAGCTCATGGTCTAAAGAAAGTTGTAACAGAGGCTCAAGTAGCTACTTTTGAAATAGGCGTTCGTTATCAAATGTACCACGCACTTTTTTTACTTTTTATAGGTATATGCGGAATATTTTCAGACAAGGCTAAAAAAATAGTTATGTATCTGGTTTTGTTTGGAATATTGTTTTTCTGCGGTTCTATATACCTTCTTACCTTTAAAGATATGATAACCATAGACTTAAGAGTTATTGGTCCAATTACTCCTGTAGGAGGAGTATTGTTCATTGTTGCATGGCTATATGCTGGAATTCAGGCGTATAAAAGTAAAAACATGATTAAATAATTCTTTTGTATATTTATATTTTAAATTTATTTCTAAGTTTGCAAACAAATTAATACACAACCTAAATAATGAAAATGGATATTTCTGAATCAATTTCACTGGAAAAATATGGTATTAAAGATGTTGTAGAGGTAATCTATAATCCTTCGTACGACGTTTTATATAATGAAGAAACTAACCCTAACTTAACAGGGTATGATAAAGGAGTTGTAACTGAGCTAGGTGCAGTTAACGTAATGACAGGAGAGTTTACAGGACGTTCTCCTAAAGATAAGTACATCGTTAAAGATTCAGTTACAGAAAACACAGTATGGTGGAATTCACCAGAATCTCCAAATGACAACAAACCAATCGATAACAGAACTTGGAATGCTTTAAAAGAGAATACTGTTGATCAGTTATCTGGAAAAAGATTATTCGTTGTTGATGCGTTTTGTGGAGCTAACGAGAATACTCGTTTAAAAGTTAGATTTATTATGGAAGTAGCGTGGCAAGCGCACTTCGTAACTAATATGTTTATCCGTCCTACTGCAGAAGAGTTAGCTAACTTCGGTGAGCCAGACTTCGTAGTAATGAACGGTTCTAAAACTACTTTCAAAAACTATAAAGATTACGGATTAAACTCTGAAGTTTATATCGCGTTCAACTTGACTGAGAAGATTCAAGTTATCGGTGGTACTTGGTACGGTGGTGAGATGAAAAAAGGTATGTTCGCAATGATGAACTACTACTTACCTCTTCAAGGAATGGCTGCTATGCACTGTTCTGCTAACAAAGGTAAAGATGGTGATGTAGCTGTATTCTTCGGATTATCAGGTACAGGTAAAACAACTTTATCAACTGACCCAAAACGTGAGTTAATCGGAGACGATGAGCACGGATGGGATGACGAAGGTGTATTTAACTTCGAAGGAGGTTGCTACGCTAAGACAATCAGCTTGAGCAAAGAGAATGAGCCAGATATCTATGGTGCTATCCGTCGTGATGCTTTATTAGAGAACGTTACTGTTGATGCTAATGGTATTATTGACTTTAATGATGGTTCTGTAACACAAAATACACGTGTATCTTACCCAATCGAACATATCGAGAATATTGTTAAGCCTGTGTCTAAAGCTGGACATGCTACTAAAGTTATCTTCTTAACTGCAGATGCTTTTGGTGTAATGCCTCCAGTTTCTAAGTTAACTCCAGAGCAAACTAAATACTACTTCTTATCAGGATTTACTG
Source organism: Myroides profundi (assembly GCF_000833025.1). NCBI lineage: Bacteria > Pseudomonadati > Bacteroidota > Flavobacteriia > Flavobacteriales > Flavobacteriaceae > Myroides > Myroides profundi. The sequence continues at coordinate 3,718,787 of NZ_CP010817.1, read as the reverse complement.
CTAAGTTAGCGGGTACTGAGCGTGGAGTAACTAAACCAGAGCCTACATTCTCTGCTTGTTTCGGTAAAGCTTTCTTATCTCTACACCCAACTCAATACGGTGAAGAGCTAGTGAAGAAAATGGAAGAGCACAATGCTACTGCTTATATGGTAAACACTGGATGGAATGGTACTGGTAAACGTATCTCTATTAAAGATACTAGAGCAATCATTGACCGTATCTTAGATGGTTCTATCGAGAACGCTGAGACTACTATTGTACCTATCTATAACTTCGCTGTACCAACAGCTTTAGAAGGTGTAGATACTACTATTCTAGATCCTCGTAATACGTATGCTGATGCTTCTGAATGGGAAGAGAAAGCAAAAGAATTAGCTGGATTATTCGTAGAAAACTTTAAGTTATATTCTAATAATGACGAAGGTAAAGCTCTAGTAGCTGCTGGGCCTCAATTATAATGTAATATATAGCTATATAAAAAGGAGATGATTATATCATCTCCTTTTTTTGTACTCTTAATTAAACAGTGAATACTTGTTTAACTTGTATAAAAAAACCACCTCTTTATAGAGGTGGTTTTTTATGATATAAATAGATATTATTTATTTACTTGTTGAATGTACTTTTCTAATGCCATAGTCATAGACGGTGTTCCTGGTGCAGGAGCCATGATGTCTACTCTTAAGTTATTGTCTAAAGCTTCTTTCTGCGTTGTAGTTCCAAATACAGCTATTCTCGTATTGTCTTGACTAAAGTCAGGGAAATTTTTGAATAGAGATTTAATACCTGTAGGGCTAAAGAATGCTAAAACATCATACTTCACATCTGCTAAATCTGATAAGTCACTCATAACAGTACGATAGAATGTACCTGGAGTCCAATTTACTTTTAAATCGTTTAAAGTAGTTGGTACATCGTGATTTAATTGATCTGATGCAGGAAGTAAGAAGGTCTCATCTTTATACTTCTTAATCAAAGGAGCTAATTCTGCAAAGTCTTTCTGACCTACATAAATCTTTCTTTTACGGTATACTACATATTTTTGTAAATAGTATGCTACCGCCTCTGATTGACAGAAATACTTAAGCGTTTCAGGAACTTTATATCTCATTTCTTCTGCTACGCGGAAAAAGTGGTCTACAGAGTTCTTACTTGTTAAAATAATAGCAGTGTAATTGTTTAAATCAATCTTTTGGTGTCTTACCTCTTTGGCTGGTACACCTTCTACGTGGATGAAGGGTCTAAAGTCAATTTTTACTTTGAATTTCTGCTCTAATTCGAAGTAAGGTGAGTTTTCTACTTTAGGCTCTGGTTGAGAAACCAAAATTGTTTTCACTTTCATAATTGTACTTTTTCTTATAATGCTCCGTAATCTTTTAACCAGAAATATAATAATAGATAAGGAGCTATTTCAAGGGTGCAAAGATACAAAATAAAATAGAACACCTTATTCATTATTGATTTTTGGTTGTTTTTTATAAAAAGAACGTATAAAAGGATATTTGTTGCGATTAATGCAATCAACATGAACCCAATTATAAGTTTGTTGGTTATATTGTTGTAGAATAAAAGAACGTCTACTGCTAGCAGTAACATTCCGATATAATTTCGATAGGTAGCTTTTTGTAGATTTAACGCATCCGAAAATTCGTCTATACCAAATGTTGTTGATATAATCTTATCTATTAAATACTTTCCGATGATAAACGTTGTAACAAAGTTTAAAATCATAAGGTACGAACCAAAGCTGTAGTCAGGTATTAGTTCAAATGCTTTTAAAGCGATTTGTATAAAGAATGTAATAGATAAAAGTTGTACAAGTAGAAAAGACAGTGTAAAACTATTTCTTAAGTTGGTATTGTCTTTATAAATCTTTAAGTACTTATTCGATGCTGCTAGTTTTGTAAACTCAGAAAAGCGTACTCCGAAGATAGTACGGTTAACAGCAATAATAGAGAATCCGATAAAGAATAGGACTGTTGCCCAATCTTTACTAGGGAGTACACGCTCGATAAGTATTAGATTCTCCATAATATCTGCAAAATTAGCAAAAAAACCTTTTAGATTGACTTTGTATTTTATTTAAGTGATAACTTTCTAGAAAAAGGTTATTTTTGTGGCAAACGTTTTAAAAAATGGAGTCAGGACTTGTCATTATACCAACGTATAATGAAATTGAAAATATAGAATTGATTATCGATGCTGTCATGGCATTGCCTCAGCATTTTCATGTTCTGATTGTTGATGATAATTCCCCTGATGGTACAGCAGCTGTAGTTGAAGAGTTGCAAAGTAAGTATCCAGAATCTTTATTTTTAGAGAAGAGAGAAGGCAAGAATGGTCTTGGTACTGCTTATGTACACGGTTTTAGATGGGCTTTGGCGCGTGACTATGACTATGTATTTGAAATGGACGCGGACTTCTCTCATAATCCGAATGACCTTCCTAAACTTTTAGAGGCTTGTAAAGCGAATCAAGGCTTAGCTATAGGCTCTAGATACGTCACTGGAGTAAATGTAGTGAATTGGCCGTTAAACCGTGTTCTGTTGTCTTACGGAGCTTCTATCTATGTTAGAATGATAACAGGGATGAAGATTAAAGATACGACAGCAGGCTTTGTTTGTTTTTCGCGCAAAGTATTAGAGAGTTTTGATTTTGATAAGGTGCGCTTTGTCGGGTATGCTTTTCAGATCGAGATGAAGTATCGTACTTATGTGAAGAACTTTGCGATTACAGAAGTGCCTATTATTTTTACAGATAGGACGAGAGGAGAATCTAAAATGTCTGGAGGAATTATTAAAGAAGCTGTTTTTGGCGTTATTAATCTACGTATACGTAAACTACTAAACACACTATAATGACACACTATTTAATTAAAAACGGAAAAGTCGTAAACGAAGGGACTATTGTAGGAGCGGATGTTCTAATTGAGAATGGCTTTATTGCGAAAGTAGCTTCTAATATCGAAGTTTCTAATGATGTAACTGTTGTTGACGCAAAAGGGAATTATGTTATTCCTGGAATGATCGATGATCAAGTGCATTTTAGAGAACCAGGTTTGACTCATAAAGGAGATATAGAATCTGAGTCTAGAGCAGCTATTGCCGGAGGGATTACTTCTTTTATAGAGCAACCGAATACAGTACCTAATGCTGTGACTCAAGAATTACTAGAACAGAAGTACGAAATAGCTTCTACTAAATCATTTGCTAACTATTCATTTATGATGGGAGGGACAAATGATAACTTAGAAGAACTGCTAAAAACAAACCCACGTAATGTAGCTGGTATTAAGCTTTTCTTAGGTTCATCTACAGGTAATATGTTAGTAGATAGACAGGATGTATTAGAGAAGATCTTTTCGAATACTTCTATGCTTATCGCTGTACACGCTGAGGATGAAGGGACGATTAAGGCTAACTTAGCGAAGTATAAAGAAGAGTTCGGAGAAGATATCCCTGTGAAGTATCACCCGATTATCCGAAGTGAAGAGGCTTGTTATTTATCTTCTTCTAAAGCGATAGAACTAGCGAAGAAAACGGGAGCGAGATTACACGTATTCCACCTTTCTACAGCGAAGGAAACAGAGTTGTTCAGAAACGATATTCCTTTAAAAGATAAAAAGATTACTGCAGAGGTATGTGTTCACCATTTATGGTTCACGGATAAAGATTATGATAAGAAAGGTAACTTTATTAAGTGGAATCCTGCTGTAAAAACAGAGGTTGATAGAGATGGTCTGTGGAAGGCGTTATTAGATGATAGAATAGATGTTATCGCTACTGATCATGCCCCTCATACTCTAGAAGAGAAGAGTAAAGCGTATTCTTCTGCTCCTTCTGGAGGGCCACTTGTGCAACATGCTTTAGTTTCGCTATTTGAAGCTTCTAAACAAGGGAAGATCAGTATAGAGAAGATCGTAGAGAAAACAGCACATAATCCTGCTATTCTATTCCAAGTAGAGAAACGCGGTTATGTAAAAGAAGGATATCATGCTGATATAGCCATCGTAGATGTGAATCATGACTGGGAAGTAAATAAAGACAATATTTTATATAAATGTGGGTGGTCTCCATTCGAAGGAGAGAAATTTAGTTCTAAAATTACTCATACTTTTGTAAATGGTTTCTTAGCTTATGAAAACGATAAGGTTAAAGAAGAACATAAAGGGCAACGATTATTATTCGTGCGTTAAAACTAAATACTAGATGAATAAATACTTAGTAATATTAGCTGTGTTTTTACTTATGTCATGTAAGGATGATGTAGTAAAACCGTCTCCATTTATTGAACAACAAAGAATGGAAGATATCTTGTATGACATATCATTATTATACTCTATCGAGAGTGTAAGTGCATATAGTAGAGAAGATACTCTGAAAAGGCTTAACGTTAACTCTATCTTTAAAAAATACGATATAGACAGTCTTACTTTCGTATCGAATAATAGATATTATGTAGAGTTAGGCGATGGTGTGTATCACACTATGCAGAACAATATTCTAAGTCGTCTAGAAGCTGCTAAGGTTGTAGCAGACTCTTTATTGTCTAAATCTCAAGATGAGCCTAAAGACGAATTAAGTAAAGAAGATATTAAAGTTGATGATACTGTGAAATTGGATCGAGAAAAGATCGATAGTCTTCGAAATCAAATTCAATAGTGTTTTTAATTTTTGAACAATCATAAATATAAGAAGAATGAGAAGCTTGCGCGATTGATCGTGTAAAGCTTCTTTTTTTTCTCGTTATCAGAGAGACGAAATTGTCTAACTTCCATGCAAATAGACTTGATGTACGCGATACATGGATACTAGGATGTTTCTTACCCATTAAGTCTGCGATATGATTGATAAGCTCTTGGTAAGTAATATTATTAGAAACTAATGCAAATCTCTCGTTTTTAATATCACTGATCATAAGGAGATGCATAGCTCTTACCACATCATTTACTCCTACGATTCCTGCAATACCTGTGGTGTAGAATGGAAAGTCTTTTTTTACTTTTTGGAAGAAAGCTCCACTACCTTCATAACCGAAGCCACGTCCGAATACAATACCAGGATTGACGATGACTACATCTAGTCCTTCTTGAGTCCCTCTCCATACCTCCATTTCGGCTCCATACTTAGTGATAGCATAGTCTCCATGATATAGCTCAGGGTTCCAATCTGTCTTTTCTGTAATGATTTTATCTTTGGCTAATGTCTCACCTAGAGCGGCGATAGAACTTACATAGCACAGTTTTTTTACATTAAAGGCGATAGATAGGTTCACGATATTAGCGGTACCTTCTATATTCGTCTTGCGAAGTTTTTTTTCATCTTTAGGCTCGAAAGAGACTAAAGCTGCACAATGATATACGTAATCAATTCCAACAAAGGCTTTTTCTAAGGTAGGTACATCTATTAGATCTGCTTTTACCCATTCTATTTTTAAGAATAGAGCTTCTTGATTGTTTAAGACGAAGAGGTTCTTCGTTTTTTTAATACTATCCTCATTTCTATAAATAGCACGAACTGCACCTTCTGACTGAAGAAGATGTAATAATAAATGTGCTCCTACTAAGCCTGTACCTCCTGTTACTAGTATCATATTTAGACAAAAGTAAGTTATATGTTTTACATAGTGAAAAATTATGAAATAAAGTTGAATTCTAACGCCCCTATTATTAGTTCTTAAAGGATAAATGTAGAAAACGTATAAAAATGCAGTGTTTGAGAATTTTTATTCCATAAGCTAAGGTTTTGAGCTATCTTTGTGTAAAATTTATTTAAATGAAGAATTTTATTGAAGAAGTGACTTGGAGAGGAATGCTCCACGACGTAATGCCAGGCACTGAAGAACATTTGTTGGAGCAAATGCGTGCTGCGTATGTGGGAATTGACCCAACAGCCGATTCATTGCATATTGGACATTTAGTAGGAGTAATGCTATTGAAACACTTTCAATTAGCCGGACATAAACCTTATGCTCTTGTGGGAGGTGCTACTGGTATGGTAGGTGACCCTTCAGGAAAGTCTAATGAAAGAAACTTATTAGACGAAGAGGCTTTACGTCATAATCAAAATGCGATTAAAGAACAATTAAGTCGTTTCTTGGATTTTAATTCAGGTGCTGAGAATGCTGCTGTGTTAGTAAATAACTATGACTGGATGAAGGATTTCTCTTTCTTAGAGTTTATCCGTACAGTAGGTAAGCATATCACAGTGAACTATATGATGGCTAAAGATTCTGTGAAGAAACGTCTAAACGGTGAGTTTCAAGATGGAATGTCTTTTACAGAGTTCTGTTATCAGTTAATGCAAGGATATGACTTTTTGCATTTATACAAAGAGAACAATATTACATTACAAATGGGAGGATCTGACCAATGGGGAAATATCACTACTGGTACAGAGTTAATCCGTAGAACAATTAGCGAGAAAGCGTATGCGCTTACTTGTCCATTGATTACTAAAGCTGACGGAACTAAATTCGGTAAGTCAGAAGGGGGTAATATTTGGTTGTCTGCAGAGTACACTTCTCCATATAAATTCTACCAATACTGGTTAAACGTGGCTGATGCTGATGCTGAGCGTTATATTAAGATCTTTACATTCATCTCTAGAGAAGATATTGAAGCATTAGTAAAAGAGCATTCAGAGGCTCCACATTTACGTGTGTTACAACGTCGTCTAGCAGAAGAAGTAACGATTATGGTACACGGTCAAGAGCAATTAGATAATGCTATCAAAGCGTCTAATATCTTGTTCGGTAACTCTTCTACAGAAGATTTAAAACAATTAGACGAGAAGACTTTCTTAGAGGTATTCGATGGAGTGGGACAGTCAGAAGTAGCAAAAGCAGATATCGAAGCTGGGTTAACTATCGTAGATGCCTTAGCTGCTAATTCTAATTTGGCTTCATCTAATGGAGATGCTCGTCGTTCGTTACAAGCTAACTCTATCTCTGTAAACAAAGAGAAAGTAGCTGAAGACTACGTAGTGACTACAAACGATTTGATTAATGATCAATTCGTATTACTACAAAAAGGAAAGAAAAATTACTTCGTTTTACATGTAAAGTAAGATCATAAGTACACTTATATAAGGGCTCTCAGTAATGGGAGCCCTTTTTTTTGGTCTATAATTTATCTGGTCATAAGGTAATGGGGTATTGATGGCATAGTGATCGCATAAAAAATGGGTAAAACTATGCGAGCAGTATGCCATCACTATGCGATAACTATGGGACCAGTCGCGTTTTTGTTGTAAAAAAAAGAGTAGTTCCTCCTTGTATTTACTAGGTTTTTGGCTCTAATTAAAAGGTTGCCTAATTAGTCGTTTTGAATGATTATGGTGTCTTTCTTCTCTGAGTATTATGAGAGAGAATTAAAATATACCATATACATGGTATTTCATAGAATGAGGTGTTGAAATACCTTTGTATTACAAAAGTAGGGAGTGCTATATCCTTAATCTGTTGTGTATAATTATTGTTTGTTTTGTAAGAAAATAATTACATATAAGGGTTTCCCTACTTTGCTTTTTTCACTGATAAGAAAAAATTATATAACCTAAATATTATGCAATCAATTCAACAAAAGCGAGAACTTGACACTCGTATTTTTAGATTTACTGATTTCTTTTCTTCTAGCGCATCTTCTATGATGTGCATGTGTTGCTGCCTATAGTTTATTCTTTTTAGGTCAGCTCATGGTGGCTGTACCGATACTACATTTCAATATTTCTAGACATAATGAATCAGTCTTTCAAAGATAGTTCATTTTAAACTAATTGTTTTATGCAAAAAATTTACGCAATCTTATTTGTGTTTGTTAGTGTTTTAAACTTACAGGCGCAAGAAAAACTTGTGACAGGATCTGTTACAGATATAAGTGGAGCATTACCAGGTGTGAGTGTTCTGATTCAGGGAAGTGATGAAGGAACAATGACAGACTTAGATGGTAATTATTCTATAAAAGTTAATAATGGACAGGTATTAGTCTTTTCATTTATAGGGTATACCACAAAGAATATTACATATAAAGGACAGGAAGTTCTGAATGTAAAACTTGCAGACGAAGCGAGTGAATTAGGAGAGGTAATAATCAATGTGCCTTATGGTACTGCTAATAAAAAGACATATACAGGGTCTGTTGGATTGATACAAGCGAAAAGTATCGAAAAATCTCAGGTTAGTAATGTGACAAAAATATTAGAAGGATCAGTAGCAGGGGTACAGTCGTTCTCAGCTAGTGGACAGCCTGGGTCAGAAGCTACTATCCGTATACGTGGAGTAGGATCTGTGAATGCGAGTAGTAAACCTCTATACGTAGTAGATGGTGTGCCTTATGAAGGAGAGTTATCAGCTATCGCAGCATCAGATATTGAGTCTATGACAGTATTAAAAGATGCTACTGCAGCGACGTTATATGGATCTCGTGCAGCTAATGGGGTAGTGATGATTACTACAAAACAAGGTACAAGAGATACTGCTCCTCAAATAGAAATTACTGCGAAGCATGGTATTTCTAGTCGATCTAGAAGTGATTATAAACAGCTAAGTACTAATCAATACATGGAGTTGCAGTGGGAAGCTATTCGCAATGGACGTATGGATAATGCTAAAATGAATGCTGCTGATGCTGCTGAGTATGCAACAAAAAACTTAATTGGTTCTATTGGGATTAACCCTTATGGATTAGATAATCCTATGCCTGTAGGTGTGGATGGTAAGTTGTTACCAGGTTTAAACCCTTTATGGAATGATAACTGGGAAGATGCTTTATCTCAAAACGCGCGTTATACTGATGTTAATTTAAAAGTAAGTGGTGGGGGAGCAAATTCAAGATACTTTATTTCGGGTGGTTTTCTTAATGACCAAGGGTATGTGTTAGAGTCTGGATTTAAGAGATATAATTTACGATCTAATATTGTTGTGGATGCAAAAAGTTGGTTAGAATTAGGGTTGAATGTGTCGGCAGCTAGTTCTGAGCAGAATTATCCAAAACAAGATGATAGTGCGATTAGTAATGTAATTGGTTTTGCGAGAGGATTACCTTCTTTTTATCCGATTTATCAAAGAGACTTAACTACTGGTGCTTATTTATTAGATGAGGATACTGGTAATAGATTATATGATTATGGTGCTTATAGAAAATCTTCTTATGCGAGATATAATCTAGTAGCAACGTTACCTGAGGACTTAAGTTCAATTAAGAAGGATGTAGCTACTGTGCGTACATACGCTCAAGTTAAGTTACTAGATAATTTGAAATTTAAATCATCTCTTAATGTTGATTATAATAGTACTAATAATCATAATGTAATAAATCCAGATTTCGGACCATCTGCAGAATCAGGAGGAAGTATTAGTCGTAAGAATACTCGTACAGTAAGTATGACATTTAATAATATATTAAACTATAATGTAGATTTAGATGATAAAAATAATATCTCTGCGATGGTGGGTCAAGAGTATTATCAATTTGATTCTAATGCTTTCGGTGGAGCTCGTCAACAGATTATAATGAATGGTTATTTAGAGCCAAGTGCTGCTTCTAAATTATTAGATTTTTATGGAGATGCAGATCAATATAAGATGTTGAGTTTCTTTGGTAATGCACAGTATTCTTATGACAGAAAATACTATTTGTCAGCTTCATACCGTGCAGATGCATCATCTAGATTCCATCCTAGTACACGATGGGGAGGTTTCTGGTCTTTTGGGGCATCATGGAAAGTTATAGATGAGGACTTTATGAGTGCTTATAGAGATACTTGGTTGAGTAACTTATTATTTAGAGCGAGTTATGGTGCTCAGGGTAATGATAATATTGGGTATTATGCTTATCAGGCTTTGTTTAATATTTATAATAACCTAGGAGAATCAGGATTATATGCTTCTAGAATAGGTACTCCAGATTTATCATGGGAGAGTAATTTAAACTTAAACATAGGAGTAGATTTTGGTCTGTTTAACGATAGATTGACTGGTACTGTAGAGTATTTTGAGAGACGATCTAAAGACTTACTATTTAATAGACAATTGGCTTCTTCTATAGGATTCTCTTCTGTACAAGAAAATATTGGAGCAATGAAAAACTATGGATGGGAATTTACATTAGATGGATACCCTATAGTGACGGATGATTGGAAGTTACACCTTGGGATGAACTTGACAACGTATAAGAATAAAATTACAGCATTGCCTTCTAAAGAAATGTGGAGTGGAAATAAAAAATGGGTAGAAGGTGGTTCTTTATATGATTTTTATTTAGCTGAGTGGGCAGGTGTTAATCCAGAGAATGGTAATGCACAATGGTATCTTCAGAATGAAGATGGAAGTAAGACAGTTACTGAGGATTATAGTCAAATCACAAAGAAAGATAGAATACACAAAGGAAATTCGTTACCAGATGTAACAGGAGGTTTCTTAACTGAAGTTACTTATAAAAATTGGCAGTTAGCAGCAAACTTTGTTTATACAGTAGGTGGGAAAATCTACAACAGTGATAAGACAAGTTTGTATAGACAAGCAGGAAATGGTAATACATGGAGTGCTGATATGATGGATAGATGGACACCTGAGAATACGGATACTGATGTAGCACGATTAAGTACTAATCCTAGAAGTTCGTGGACAAATCAGTCTGATCGATTCTTAGTAGATCGTTCTTTCTTGAAATTAAAAAACCTTACAGTATCGTATAATTTACCAAAAGAGTGGTTGAGAAAAATCAACTTAGGTTCAGCGAGCATATTCTTCCAAGCAGAGAATTTATTTACTTGGACGAAAGAACAAGGGCTTGATCCAGAGCAGACTTTTGATGGTAATACATATTATAGATATCCTGCAATGAAAACACTTTCATTAGGAGTAAATATTAAATTATAAGAATTAGAGTTATGAGAAATAAATTTATAAAATATATAATAGGTACATTTTTAATTTCAAGTACTTTGGTTTCTTGTGATTTAGATACAACACCATCAACTGCAGTTGAAGATCAAACTGTATTTAAAACTACCGAAGGTAATGAAAAAGTGCTTATTGGAGCGTGGGGGTATTTAATGGAGACATTTTATACTTATGCTAATCCTGGTTATAGTTCTTTTTTAAGAACTAATGATGCCATGGGGAATGATGTAGTTCTGAATGGTAAGTATGGTTTTGCAAGTCATTATGCTTTTAATGCCTTGTATTCTAGAGGAGGTACTAATACTCATAGTTGGGATTTGACTTATAAGACAATTAATAATGCAAATCATGTTATCACTAAGGTATATGGTTCTGAAGGGACTGTGAGTGACAAACAACGAGTAAGAGGTCAAGCGTTAGCATTAAGAGGATTTATGTATCTGCATTTAGCATCTAGTTATGCTTTAGCAATAGATGTAGACCCAAATGCAAAAACGGCACCTATTTATTTAGAACCTACTACTAAGGAAACTGAGGGGCGTCCAGCAGCTACAGTTTCAGAATTATATAAACAAGCGATCAATGACTTGGAAGAAGCATTGTCATTGATTCCTCAGAGTTATAGAAGAAATGCGAAATACAAATTTGACAAACAAGTTGTTTTAGGGTTGTTATCAAGAGCTAATCTTTATTCTCGTAATTGGGAGAAAGCTAAGAAGTATTCTGACGAGCTATTAAGTATGAATAGTTATTTAATGACACAGGAGGAGTATAAGTCAGGATTTAATGATGTTAATAATAATGAGTGGATATGGGGGCAACCTCAGACAGCAGAGCAAAGCAATGCTTCTTATTCATTTAACTATTTAGACGTTACTTCTACAGATAGTTATTATTTTAGTTTTAATGCAGATCCATATTTCAGAGATTTATTTGATGAAGGCGATTATAGAAAAAGCATGATTTATTGGGCTCCAGATCCGTCTAATAAAAAACCTAATCAAGGTGATTTAGCTTATATGCGTTATACTAAGTTTAAATTTAGAGAACCACAGGTAGCGGATATCGTGTTAATGCGTACTTCTGAGATATACTTAATAAATGCAGAAGCTAAAGCTCAATTAGGAGATGCTGATGCTATTAATAAATTGAATGCATTAAAACAGGCTAGAGGGGCTAAAGAAGTGTCAGGATTATCAGGGCAGTCATTGTTAGATGCTATTTGGATTGAGAGAAGAAAAGAGCTGTTTGGTGAAGGATTTAGTTTAGTTGATATTGTAAGAAATCAGCAAAAAGTAGTTAGAAAAGATTTTCCTCAGAATCTAGTTCCTTATACTTATGAAGTGATGGGAAGTGGTGGGGTTATTTCTAAAGTGAATGTTGGTTTGTTACCTCAAGGACATCATATTCTTAACTTTCCTGATAAAACAGACTTTGTTAAGAATAGTAAATATTATCTATACCGCATTCCAGAAGTAGAGGAGATCGAAAATGGAAACCTTTATAAATAAGGAAAAAGATAAAAAAATTAGTTAGCGTTTATTCATATAAAAGGTTGCTCTTAATATTATAATTAAGAGTAACCTTTTTTGTTATAAGGCTATTTAGCGTTGTATTAATACTAGAAAAAGTTATGTATTTTTGTACTAGAATATTAATAAGATACTCTATTCTAGTACTAGAGGAGTGGAGGAGTTAACTTAAGGAGATAAGGATGTTAAATATAGGGATAGTAGAGAGTCAAGAAATAACGCGTTATGCTTTGCAAGGGCTTATTAGAGAGGTTTGCTCAGGCGAGGTAAGTATTGTTGTGCTTGATGATTTGACGGGCTTAAAAAGCTATCTTTTGAAGAATCCTGGCGCAGTCATCATTGTAGATCCTTTTAGTAGATGTCTAGAGAAGCAAACGGAGTTGTTATTACTGTTGCGAGAGCAAAGTGAGAAGTCACAATGGTTGTTGTTCTTTAGTGAGTTAAATGAGCAATGGTTAAAACAGTTTTTGTCTAATCGTATCTCTGCCTTTAATATTGTCTTCCAAAATGATAAACTAGAACATATCAAGGAAGGTATCTATAAGACTATTTCTAAGGAGACCTATCTCGCACCTTGGATAATGAAGAAGCTAGAAGAACATCAGGATAGTATTCTAAAAGTGGAACAGGTGCTTACTAATGCTGAGCGTGAGATACTAAAAGAAATAGCTTCTGGAAAAATGACTAAGGAGATAGCTGCAGATCGCAATATTAGTGCTCATACTGTGATAACACATCGTAAGAATATATTTAAGAAACTAGGTGTTAGCAATGTATATGATGCAACGCGATATGCTATTAGAGCAGGTATTATTACTGTAAATGAGTATTATATCTAATGATAGAAATAAAAAAAAACTGCTATTAAGCAGTTTTTTGTTTTATATAAAGTTTTGATTTTTAAACATCTCAACGTTTATTTCTTCGATATAGTTTAAGACTTCGTCTCTACCAGTTTTGTCTTCTGATGAGGTAACAAAGCATGGTGGCATTTCTTCCCAGTTATCAGCTAACATTTTCTTTCTGTAGTCAGCGATAAGGCTAGCTACTTTTTGTTTACCTACTTTATCAGCTTTAGTAAAGATGATAGAGAAAGGAACTTCTGTCTCTCCTAGATACTGCATGAATTCTAAGTCAATCTTCTGAGCTTCATGTCTTATATCTACTAATACAAAGGCACTTACTAATTGTTGTCTATTCTCGAAGTAATCTGTGATAAACTTCTGGAATACAGCTTTAGTCTTTTTAGATACTTTTGCGTACCCATAACCTGGTAAGTCTACTAAATACCAATTAGAATTAATTTTAAAGTGGTTGATTAGTTGTGTCTTTCCTGGTCTAGAAGAGGTTTTGGCTAAGTATTTTTGATTAGTAAGCATATTGATCAGAGAAGACTTACCTACATTAGATCTACCGATGAATGCATATTCAGGGATAGGTTCATTAGGACACTTCTTAGCGTCAGAGTTACTAACAACAAATTCAGCTGTATTTATTTTCATTTTATTTGATATTTCTTTTGATAAACCACGCGTTTAGTAATTCGTTGAATTGATCTGGGTGTTCCATCATAGCAGCATGTCCACACTCATCGATCCAATATAGGTCAGAGTCAGGTAGTAGTTCATTGAACTCTACAGCTACTTCAGGAGGAGTTACTTTATCATTCTTTCCCCAGATTAAACACGTAGGTACTTTTATTTTAGGTAAATCTTTAGACATATTGTGTCGTATCGCACTTTTGGCGATAGTAATAGTCTTGATTACTTTCATTCGATCATTAACTGTAGCAAAGACTTCGTCTACGATTTCTTTAGTAGCTATTTCTGGATGATAAAATACATCTTCAGCTTTCTTCTTGATGTATTCATAGTCCCCACGTTTAGGGTAGCTGTCTCCCATAGCACTTTCGTATAAGCCAGAGCTTCCTGTTAATATCATCGCTTGAAGATATTCAGGATACATTTTTGAAAAGTACAAAGCGATATGTCCTCCTAGAGAATTCCCTAGCAAGATCACTTTTTTATAACCTCTTCTATCTATAAAATCTTTTACAAATTTTGCGAAAGCCTTTACATTCGTTTTTAAAATGCTGTTCGTGTAAAGTGGAAGTTCTGGAAGAACTACTTTGTAACCTTCATTTGGGAAAAAATTTGTAACACCATCAAAATTGCTCAGACCTCCCATTAATCCGTGTAAGATAACAATTGGTGTACCTTCGCCAATTTCTATAAAACGGAATTTACCATCTTCTTTTAAAGTTCGCTCCATGTAGTTTCTAAATGCGATTTTTAAATTCCCACAAATATACGTTTTTAAATATGAGAAAAATTCTAAAAGGAGTAATAATTTATTGTAAAAGTGTGAATTTGTCCATTTCAGCGCTTCTGGCCTTGTCGTAAATGCTAATTTATGGGTGTTGATAAAAGCGTTTTTATGGTCAAAAGCTAGGGTTCGAATTGTGATTTGTATTTTAAAATTAAGGACTATTAGTCAGCTGATTACCCTATTTACTTGAATTATTTAGTTTAACACTCAAAACTTATCAACAAAGTGGGAAAAAGTGGTAAATTGTGGTAAAAAATTGACTACATTTGCTAAGATTATATTTATAGGTGTACATAGATGGCAATAATCGGAACATATGAATGCAAAATAGACGCTAAAGGAAGGGTGCTTGTACCTGCTTCTCTAAAGAAGCAGTTGCCTGGTATTGGCGATGGTTTTGTATTAAAACGTTCTGTTTTTGAGAGCTGTTTAGAGTTATGGCCGATGGCGGAATGGGATAGAATGATGAGTAAAATAGGAAAGTTGAATCCTTTTGATAAAAAGAATGATGCTTTTATTCGTCGTTTTATGGCTGGTGTGAAGAATGTTGAAATAGATGATGCAGGACGTCTTTTGATAGCGAAAGACTTGATAGATTTTGCACAAATAAGCAAGGATCTTGTTTTTTCGTCTAAGGTGAATATAATGGAAATTTGGGATAAGAAATTGTACGAGGCAACGCTAGAGGTGGATGATTTTGATTTCGGAGAGTTGGCTCAGGATGTAATGAGTAATATAAGTTTTGATGAGTAAAGAAGAATACGGTTATCACAGACCTGTTTTGTTGACAGAGAGTATTGATGGATTAATTACTGATCCGAATGGTGTCTATGTAGATGTGACATTCGGAGGAGGAGGACACTCTAGAGAGATACTTAACCGTCTAGGAAGTGAAGGGAAGTTGTTTGCATTTGATCAAGATGAGGATGCATTAGCAAATGCGTTAGATGACCCAAGGTTTACTTTGATCAATCAAAATTTTAGATATCTAAAACGTTATTTGCGTTTTCATGGAGTGAAAGAAGTAGATGGGGTGTTAGGAGATTTAGGAGTGTCATCACATCAGTTCGATGTGCCAGAGAGAGGATTCTCGACAAGATTCGATGGTGAGCTAGATATGAGAATGAATCAGTCAGGAGATATTTCTGCTTTTAACGTGGTGAATGAATATGAAGAAGCGGATCTTAGAAATATGTTTTATATGTATGGGGAATTAAAAAATGCTGGAGCTATTGCGAATACAATCGTAAAGGCGAGAGTAGACAACCCTATCAGGAATACAGATGAATTAAAAGAGGTATTGGCTAGATTCTTGCCTGCTCATAAGAGTGCTAGGATTTTGGCTCAGATATATCAAGCGATTCGAATAGAAGTGAATCAGGAAATGGATGTGTTAAAAGAAATGTTGGTACAAAGCCAAGAGGTCTTGAAGCCGAAAGGGAGATTAAGTATTATCTCTTACCATTCATTAGAAGATCGTTTAGTGAAACGATTTATGAAAAACGGAATGTTCGAAGGAGAACCTGAAAAAGACTTCTTCGGAAGATTTGAAGTTCCGATGAAACAGTTAGGGAAGTTGATCTTGCCAACTGATGAAGAAATTGCAATAAATAATAGAGCTCGCTCTGCGAAATTGAGAATTGCCGAGAAAAAATGAAAAATAAAGTAAGTAGCCCAGGAGATATTATCAAAGCTAAGATTCTCGTTAATGAGAATTCGGCTAAGACTTGGGCATTTATTATTTATGTAATCATTTTAAGTTTATTGTTGATTGGTAATACTCAGTCGTATGAGGCGAAAGTATTTAAAATAGCAAAACTAACTCATGAAGTGAAGATGTTGCGTGCAGAGTTTGTTGATACACGATCAGAGTTAATGGAGTTAAAGATGGAGTCCACTATCACTAAGAATTTAGAAGAAGATGGAATATTTCCTTCAGAGACACCGGCGACAAAGATCAAAGTAACAAGAGAAGTAGAAAAAGAAAGTTTTTGGGATAAGTTATGGCGCTAAATAATAAGAATATTTATGTGAATATATATCTTATCTCTGCTTTGGTTTTACTCTTTGCGGGAGGGATTATCTATAGATTAGTACAGATCCAGGGGATAGAAGGAAAGGAGCTAAGAGCTAAGGCTCAAGATAAAACTAGAGTAAAGATAGAAGAGATTCCTGCTAATAGAGGGAATGTGTATTCGTCAGATGGAAGTCTATTAGCGACTTCTGTACCGGTCTTTGAAATTCGTTTTGATGGTTTAGCACCTAGTGAGAAGGATTTTTACGAGAATGTGAAGCCGTTGTCTGATTCTTTAGGAGTGATGTTTCAGAAACCTTCTAGCTATTATGAAAATATGCTTAGAAAGGCTAGAAAGAATGGAAACAGATATGTATTCATAGCTAAAGATCTTAGTTATACACAATATGTAAGAGTTAAAAGCTTTCCTCTTTTAAAAAGAGGGCCTTATAAAGGAGGGCTTATTTCTCTGCAAAAAACAATTAGGCAACATCCTATAGGTAAGATTGCACAACGTACAATCGGGTATGAAAGAAAGAATGAGGATAATTCTTTCACTCGAGTAGGAATAGAAGGAGCATTTACATCCTATTTAAGTGGAGTAGATGGTCGTAGAAAGATGCAAAGTCTTGGTAAGGATCAATGGAAGCCTATTAATGATGAAAATGAGATAGAACCTATCGATGGACAAGATATCGTATCTACCATTGATGTTTATATACAAGATATCGCTCACCATGCACTACTAAAACAATTAGAGTATTATAGTGCAGATCATGGATGTGTGGTAGTGATGGAAGTTGGAACTGGTGCTATTAAAGCTATTTCTAATTTAGGACGATCTGAAAGTGGTAATTATTATGAAACAATTAATTATGCTGTAGGAGAGAAACACGAGCCTGGTTCTACGTTTAAACTAGCATCATTACTTGCTCTTTTAGAAAAAGGGAAAAGTGATACTGCTAGGATATATGATACGAATGATGGTGTGGTAAAGTTTTATAATGCAAGAGTGAGGGATTCTAAATGGGGAGGATATGGAAAGATTTCGCTAGCGAGAGGGATAGAGGTGTCATCAAACACTGTGATCACTCAAGCTGTGAACGAAGGATTTAAAGATAAGCCTAGTGAGTTCACTAATTATCTATCTACTCTAGGTATGGATAAGGCATTAGATATACCTATTAAAGGAGCAAGTGTACCTTATATACCAAAACCTGGTAAAAAAGGGTGGAGTGGATTAGCGTTGCCTTGGATGGCTTTTGGGTATGGGATTTCGATAACACCTTTACATACTTTGACATTGTATAATGCAGTGGCAAATAATGGGGTGATGGTAAAACCAATGTTTGTCTCAGAAGTAAAAGAGTTTAATAAAACAGTGGTGAAGTTTGAACCAGAGGTTTTAAACCCTCAGATTGCTTCTCCAGAAGTTATTAAACAGGTACAAGGAGTATTGACTAATGTAGTTATAAAAGGGACAGGTAGAAAAGTAGGTTCTCCTAATTTCTCAATGGCGGGTAAAACGGGAACTGCTCAGGTAAATTATGGGAAAGGAAAAGGAAAGGATATGTATTATTCTTCTTCTTTTGCGGGATACTTCCCAACGGAGAATCCGAAATATTCATGTATAGTGATTATACATAAACCAGATAGAACGAAGAGTTATTATGGGGCGGATGTGTCTGGGCCTGTATTTAAACGTATAGCACAGAAGATATATACGGATGTGCCTACAACAACAAGTTTGAGCAATATAGATGAAGTACCGTCTAATGTGAGAACAAGTTACCAAGATTATCATGAGAAAGTAATGGATAATCTTGAAGTTATGCCTGATGTGAGAGGAATGTATGCAATGGACGCAGTACCTCTATTAGAAAACTTAGGTTTAAAAGTAGAAATAAAAGGAATAGGAAAAATAAAGAAACAGTCTGTAATAGCTGGACAAAAAATAATTAAGAATCAAAAAGTAGTATTAGAACTATCGTGAAAAAGTTAAACGAATTATTATACAAAGCAAAAATGATATCTGTTACAGGAGGTGATTTAGAACTTACTGTGACCAAGATTGCATTTGATTCACGTGAAGTTTCAAAAGGGACTCTATTTGTAGCTATACCTGGTACTGTAGTAGATGGTCATGACTATATCTCACAAGCGATTAAAGATGGTGCTAGTGCTGTTATATGTGAGAGATTGCCAGAGGATATCCAGTCAGGAGTTACCTATATATTAGTGGAAGATAGTAATAAGGCACTAGCCATCGTTGCTAGTAATTTTTATGACAACCCTTCTTCTAAATTAAAATTAGTTGGAGTAACAGGTACAAATGGAAAAACAACTATAGCTACTCTTTTGTATACGTTGTTTAAAAACTTAGGATATGAGGTAGGTTTATTATCTACTGTAGTTATAAAAGTAGGAGATGTAGATTATAATGCTACGCACACTACACCTGATTCGCTTACGATCAATCATTATTTAAATGAGATGGTTGAAGCTGGATGTGAGTACTGTTTTATGGAAGTTAGTTCGCATGGTATTGTACAGATGCGTACACATAGTCTAGAGTTTGATGGAGGGATATTTACTAACCTAACACACGATCATCTAGATTATCACAAAACGTTCGCTGAATATAGAAATGCGAAAAAAGCTTTCTTTGATCAATTGCCTAAAGGTGCTTTTGCAATAACAAATGTAGATGATAAAAATGGGTTGATTATGACCCAAAATACAGGTGCAACTATCAAGACTTATGGTCTTAAGAATGTAGCTGATTATAAAGCTGAAGTATTAGAAAGTCAGTTCTCTGGGATGTTAATGAAAATTAATCAACGTGAGATTTGGGTTCAATTAATAGGCTTGTTTAATGCTTCTAATCTATTGGCTGTTTATGCAGCAGCTATCCAATTAGGAGTGCGTGAAGAGGATGCTTTATTAGAAGTAAGCAAGTTAACTAGTGTAGCAGGAAGATTCCAATACGTAGTATCTTCTAAAAAGGTAACTGCTATAGTAGATTACGCTCATACACCTGATGCATTAAAGAATGTAATAGAAACAATTAACTCTATTCGTACCTACAATGAGAAACTAATCACTGTAGTAGGATGTGGAGGTAATAGAGATAAAACGAAAAGACCAGAGATGGCACAGATAGCGTCAGAACTGAGTAATAAAGTAATATTCACTTCAGATAATCCACGCTTCGAAGACCCTGTTGTAATCTTAGAAGAAATGGAAAAAGGAGTGGAGCCTCAGAATACGATGAAGACTATAGTAGTGGAGGATCGTAAGCAAGCTATCAAATTAGCTTGTCAGCAGGCAGAAGCTGGTGATATTATTTTAATCGCTGGTAAGGGACATGAAACTTATCAGGAGATTAAAGGGGTAAGAAATCATTTTAATGATTTAGAGATTGTAACTGAATTTTTAGAACAATAGAATAAGGGAGATTTAAGGTATGTTATATTATTTATTTGAGTACTTAGATGATTATTTCAAAATTCCTGGGGCGGGGATGTTTCAATACATCACTTTCCGATCAGGTATGGCTATGATATTCTCATTGCTGATTTCGATCATCTACGGTAAGAGAATTATCAAATATTTACGAAAAATGCAGATTGGTGAGACTGTTCGTGAGCTTGGATTAGAAGGGCAGAAGGAAAAAGCAGGTACACCAACTATGGGAGGGCTAATTATTATTGTAGCTACTCTTATACCAGTTCTATTGTTTGCAAAACTTGACAATACTTACGTTCTATTACTTTTGTTAACGACAGTATGGATGGGGACTATCGGATTCTTAGATGATTATCTAAAGATGAAGAAAAAGGATAAAGAAGGACTGAAAGGACGATTCAAAGTAATAGGACAGGTAGGACTAGGATTAATCGTAGGAGCAGTACTTTATTTTAGCCCTACTGTAACGGTTAGAGAAATGCCTGCGAATAGAGCATTAGTTGAAGATGTAGCTAGTAGATATGATGTAAAGTCAACAGCAACGACTATTCCTTTTTTAAAAGACAATGAGTTTGACTATTCTATCTTAATCAGTTGGTTAGGAGAGGGTGCAGAGAAATATACTTGGTTAATCTTTATACCTGTTGTAATCTTTATTGTGACAGCTGTATCTAATGGAGCTAACCTAACAGATGGTATCGATGGACTGGCCGCCGGTACGTCAGCAATCTCAACATTTGTGTTGGGAATTTTTGCGTTTATTTCAGGGAACGTTGTGCTATCAGCTTATCTGAATGTAATGTATATACCTCATTCAGGTGAGATGACTATTTACATAGCCTCCTTTATGGGTGCATTGATAGGGTTCTTATGGTATAATACCTATCCTGCGCAGGTATTTATGGGAGATACAGGTAGTTTAACTATTGGTGGTATTATAGCAGTATTAGCTATAGCAGTAAGAAAAGAGTTAATCATTCCAGTATTATGTGGAATATTTTTAGCAGAGAACTTATCAGTAGTATTACAGGTAGGTTACTTTAAATATACTAAGAAGAGATATGGGGAAGGAAGAAGGATATTTTTAATGTCTCCACTTCACCACCATTTCCAAAAGAAAGGATATCATGAAAGTAAGATTGTAACTCGCTTTTGGATTATCGGAATATTGTTAGGAATATTCTGTATTGTTTCTTTAAAAATAAGATAGTATGAGAGTAGTTGTATTAGGAGCAGGAGAAAGTGGAGTTGGTACAGCTGTGCTAGCTATGACTAAAGGATATGATGTATTCGTTTCTGATTTTGGACAGATTGAAGATAAATATAAGTCTGTTCTGAATGAATTCAATATACGTTGGGAAGAGGGAAAACATACAGAGATAGAAATATTAAGTGGTGATATAATCGTGAAAAGCCCTGGGATACCAGATAAAGTAGCTATTATTCAAAAAGCATTAGCAGCAGATATCGATGTGATTTCGGAGATAGAGTTTGCTTATACTTTTAATACAGAACCATCTGTCGCTATTACAGGTAGTAATGGGAAAACAACAACGACTATGCTTACTTATCATTTATTGAGTAAGGGAGGATTGAACGTTGGTATTGGGGGAAATATAGGAGATAGCTATGCTAAACAGGTAGCTGTGAATCCTGAAAAGTGTTATGTGTTAGAATTGAGTAGTTTTCAATTAGATGGCATACGCAAGTTTAGACCTCATATTGCTGTTATTACTAATATTAGTCCAGATCACTTAGATAGATATGATTATAAATATGAAAATTATATCAATGCTAAGTTTAGAATTACATTGAATCAGACTAAAGAGGATTATCTAATCTATGATGATGATGATGTGGAGATTCAACGTTGGTTAACTAATAATAAAACTGCTGCTAAAAGAGTACCATTCTCTATTACTAAAAAGTTAGAGTACGGAGCTTATTTAGAAGGGCAAAATATTGTAGTGGCTATGGACAAGGAAACACTGATATTACCAATTAGCGAATTGGGTGTTGAAGGAAAGCACAATGTTAAGAATGCTATGGCAGCTACTGCTGTGGCACAATTAAAAAGAATAAGAAAGCAAAGTATTAGAGAGAGCTTGTCTGATTTTCAGGGCGCTGAGCATCGCTTAGAGAAGGTGATGAAAGTAGAGAATGTTCAGTATATAAACGATTCTAAAGCGACTAATATCAATGCTACTTTTTTTGCGTTAGAAAGCATGAAGACACCAACAGTTTGGATTGTTGGAGGTGTGGATAAAGGAAATGATTATGATGAGTTAATGCCTTTAGTTCGTGAGAAAGTAAAAAGTATTATCTGCTTAGGAGTAGATAATAGTAAGATAAAAGCGGCTTATGAACAGGTGGTAGATACACTAATCGAAGTTCAGAGTATGGCTGATGCTGTGAAGATGGCACAACGCTTGGCTGAGAGTGGAGATACAGTATTGTTATCACCAGCCTGTGCAAGTTTTGATTTGTTTAAAAATTATGAAGATAGAGGACATCAGTTTAAGGCAGAAGTAAATAATCTATAAATAGAAAATGAAAAAGTTAGTTGCTAATTTATATGGGGATAAACATATATGGACAGTAATATTTTTACTGGCCTTGTTTTCGTTTGTACCTGTATATAGTGCGAGTACTAACTTAGTTTATACGATTGGTACAGGGAAGTCTACATTCTCTTATTTGTTTAAGCATTTTGCTCACTTATCTATTGGTTTTGTGTTATTGTATTTAGCACATAAACTAGAGTATAGGTATTTTAGGCAATTGTCCATTCTTATGATGCCAGTAGCCATTGTGTTACTGTTCTTTACTTTGATTCAAGGTAAGACTATAGGTGGAGCAAATGCAAGTAGATGGTTAGACTTAGGCGTTATTCAGATACAACCATCTGCGATAGCAGCTGTAGTTGTACTTGGATATGTAGCGCAGTACCTGGTCAGTATTCAAGATAAGAAAGTTGAGTTTTGGCCTTCAGTATTAGAGTTATGGTTGCCGGTTATGGTTGTAGTTGGATTAATCTTTCCAGCTAACTTTTCGACAGCAGCTTTGATCTTCTTGATGGTTGGTATATTGGTATTTGTAGGGAAGTATCCTTTTAAATATCTAGCAGCTATTTTTGGAGCAGGAATGTTGTTTGTAACCTTGTTTGTTTTGGCTGCAAAAGCTTTACCTGAAGGAACGATGCCTAACCGTGTAGATACATGGATAAGCCGTATAGATAGATTCGCTAATGCAGATGAAGGAGGAAAAGATCTTTACCAAGTTGATAATGCTAAGATAGCTATAGCATCAGGTGGACTAATGGGAAAAGGCCCAGGGAAAAGTGTTCAGAAGAACTTTTTACCACAGTCTTCATCGGATTTTATTTATGCTATTATAGTGGAAGAGTATGGAATGGTAGGAGGACTATCAGTATTGTTTCTTTATCTGTATTTGTTCTTTAGGTTTTTGATTGCAGCACATAAGGCTCCGACTTTATTTGGGAAGTTGTTGGTTACTGGGTTAGGGTTTTATTTTATATTCCAAGCCTTGATCAATATGGGAGTAGCTGTGTCATTACTGCCTACAACAGGACAGACATTACCTCTGATTAGTAGTGGAGGAACATCGATCTGGATGACTTGTATTTCGTTAGGAGTGATTCTAAGTGTTACCAAAAAAGAACAGGAGATACAGAAGCAGGAAATGGAAAGAATGGAAGAGGAAGAGCGTATGCAAGAAGAGCTGGGTAAACAAGAAGAGTTTAGACAAAATCAAGAATTAGTAAAATAGAGTTTAGGAAATAATATTATAAATGAAACGCGCACCGAGAGTCATATTAAGTGGAGGAGGAACAGGAGGACATATCTATCCTGCGATAGCTATTGCCAATGAGATTAAAGCAAGATATGCTGATGCTGAAATCTTGTTCGTAGGAGCTGAGAATAAAATGGAGATGCAGAAGGTGCCACAGGCAGGTTATAAGATAGAGGGATTATGGATATCTGGTATTCAGAGAAAACTGACTGTAGATAATCTTGCGTTTCCGTTTAAACTGATCAGTAGTTTATGGAAGTCTGGTAAAATAATTAAAAAGTTTAAACCAGATGTAGTAATTGGGACTGGTGGTTTTGCTAGTGGAGCTGTAGTGAAAGTTGCTGCTGGTAAGAATATACCTACATTAATTCAAGAGCAGAATTCTTTTCCAGGTATAACGAATAAGTTATTAGGAAAGAAAGCAAATAAGATATGTGTGGCATATGATCATTTGGAAAGGTTTTTTCCTGCGTCAAAGATTATAAAGACAGGTAACCCTGTTAGAAATGATTTGTTAGATGTTAGTTCTATGAAGGAAGAGGGTATTCGTTCTTTTGGATTAGATAGTTCTAAAGAAATTCTTTTAGTTTTAGGAGGAAGTCTTGGAGCTAGAAGAATAAATCAATTGATTGAAGAGAATTTAGAAGAAATAAAGAGAAAGAATATACAAGTTATATGGCAATGTGGTAAGTTGTACTATGAGGAGTATAAAAAGTATCAAACAGAAGGAGTATTAGTAACTGCTTTTGTGGAGAAGATGAACTTAGCTTATGCAGCAGCAGATTATGTGATTTCTAGAGCAGGAGCTTCTTCTATTTCTGAATTAGCATTGGTAGGTAAGCCTGTTATATTTATTCCTTCTCCTAATGTAGCTGAAGATCATCAGACTAAAAATGCGATGAGTATCGTAAGCGAGGAAGGAGCTATATTGCTAAAAGAAGCAGAGCTAGCAGAGCAGTTCTTGCCAACATTTACTACGTTAGTAGAAGATAAAGAGTTGCAAAATAAGTTAGGAACTAACTTTAGAAGGTTAGCCTTACCTAATGCAACAAAAAATATAGTAGATCAAGTAGAAGCTATAATGAATATTTAAGTATGGAATTAAGTAAGATAAAGAGCGTATTTTTTATAGGAATAGGAGGCATAGGTATGAGTGCCTTAGCTCGTTATTTTAAATTTATAGGAAAGAATGTTGCAGGGTATGATCGTACTGCAACACAATTAACAGATGAATTAAAAGAAGCTGGGATTGATATCCACTTTGAAGATAATTTAGAGTTAGTAAACGAGGTGTATAAGGATAAGGAAACTACTTTAGTTGTAGTCACTCCTGCGATACCTAGTACACATACAGAATGGAATTATTTTATCGATAATGGTTTTGATATTCGTAAGCGTTCTGAAGTATTAGGTTTGATAACTAAGGATACCTATTGTTTTGCAGTAGCAGGAACACATGGTAAGACTACTACAACAAGTATTCTAGGGCATCTATTATTTCAAGCAGGTGTTGATGTAACAGCATTTGTCGGAGGTGTGGTTGAGAATTATCAGACTAACCTAATAGGAAGTGGGAAGACAGTAACAGTAGTAGAGGCAGATGAATTTGATCGTTCTTTTTTAAGATTGTATCCTGATACAACTTGTATCACTTCTACTGAGGCGGATCACTTAGATATATTTGGTACTGCAGAAGAAATGTTAGTAGCGTTCCAAGACTTTGCGAATAAGATTGAGGATAAGACTAAATTCTTTAAAACAGAACAAGTAGACTTAAATGGTATTAAAGTTGGTTTTGGAGAGGACTGTACCTATAGAATAGAGAACATATCTATTGATAATGGATGGTATGTTTTTGATATAATAACTCCTAATGAAAGAATTGAAGGTGTTCGCTTTGGATTACCAGGTAGACATAACCTATCTAATGCATTAGTAGCCTTCGCTATGGCTTATAATTATGGCATAGATGCAAAGGTATTAGTGGATGGTTTAGGAAGCTTTAAAGGCGTTAGAAGGAGGTTCTCTTATAAGATTAGAAGAGATGATCTTATTTATATAGATGATTATGCTCATCACCCAACAGAAATACGGGCAGTAAGTCAGGCGGTACATGAGTTGTATAGTAATAAGAAGATAGTAGCTGTGTTCCAGCCTCATTTATATAGCCGTACAAGAGACTTTATGAGTGAGTTTGCTACAGCATTATCTACTTTTGACCATGTAGTGTTATTAGATATTTACCCAGCAAGAGAGTTACCTATAGAAGGAGTTACATCAGGAGCATTGTTAGATCAAATGACATCAGCGGATAAAGTGGTCTTGCAAAAAGAGGAATTATTACCTTATTTAAAGGCTTCCAAGGCTGAATTAGTTCTGACTATTGGAGCAGGTGATTTGGGTGAAATGGTAGAAGATATCAAGAAAGGATTAGAATAATATAGAAAGTTTTAGTACGTGAAAAAGTTGTTTAAGAAAATAAAGTGGTCAGATGTTCGCATATTGCTATTATGTGGACTGTTACTGTTTTTATATTCTTTTACTAATAAACGTAGTAATGATCGTGAAGTTAAGGATATCGATGTAGTTTTTAAGGAAAGTGAAGAACACTTTGTAACCAGTAGTGAAATTCGCAATTTGCTTAAAAATAAATTTCCAAAAATTTCCGAGATTAATAGAAGTGTTTTAGATTTGAATAATCTAGAGAAAAACGTACTAAAAAATGAATTAATCAGAAATGCGGACGTTTATTTGACGATAGATAATAGAGTAATCGTTGATATTTGGCAAAAAAAAGCAATCGGAAGGGTGATAGATGGGGATAATAATTATTATCTTGATGAGTTAGGAAAAAAGATGCCATTGTCTAGTAATTTTTCTGATAGAGTTCCCATGGTGCAGGGAAAAGTGAGCAAGAGTAATGAAAGAGAAATTAAGGAAATACTTGAATTAATCAACAAGGATGAATTCTTAAGAGAAGATATCACGGGGATAGTTATAGAACCAAAGGGAACTTTAATGTTGATTAGTCGTACAAACCGTTTTGACATTTTGTTTGGAGGGTTTGATGAAATGGAAATAAAGTTACAAAACTATAAAGCCTTTGTACAGTATTTGATAAGAGGGAATGTTGAACAAGAGAAATACAAGTATATAAACCTTAAGTTTACCCAACAAGTGGTATGCACGAAATAGAAAAAGAGTATGGAAAAAGAAAATATAGCTGTAGGTTTAGACATTGGGACAACTAAGATTGTCGCAATGATTGGAAAGAAAAACGAATACGGTAAACTAGAAATTTTAGGATTAGGTAAAGCTAAAAGTCTAGGTGTTAAACGAGGTGTTGTTAACAATATCACGCAGACCATTCAATCTATTCAAAACGCTGTTACTGATGCTGAGTCAGCAGCAGGGTATAAGATTAAGAATGTGGTAGTAGGTATCGCTGGACAGCATATACGTAGTATTCAACATAGTGATTATATAAGTAGAGATAATCCTGATGAAGTAATAGGAGATAAGGACATTGAGCAATTAATTACTCAAGTTCAGAAGTTGAGTATGCTTCCAGGTGAAGAAATTATACATGTACTTCCACAAGAGTTCAAAATAGATGGGGAGCCTGGTATTAAGGAGCCTATTGGAATGTATGGAAGTCGTTTGGAAGCTGTATTCCATGTAGTAGTAGGTCAAGCTGCATTAATAAAGAATGCGGGGAGATGTATTAAGGATGCAGGTTTAGAGCTTTCAGGTATTACGTTAGAGCCTTTAGCATCAGCTGAAGCAGTTCTAAGTCAAGAAGAAAAAGAAGCAGGAGTAGCACTTATCGATATCGGAGGTGGTACAACAGACTTAGCTATCTTTAAAGACGGGATTATTCGTCATACTGCTGTAGTACCTTTCGGAGGAAATGTTATTACAGAAGATATTAAAGAAGGATGTTCTATTATAGAACGTCAAGCTGAGATTCTAAAAGTAAAGTTTGGGTCTGCTTGGCCAGGTGAAAATAAAGATAATGAGATTGTTTCTATTCCAGGATTAAGAGGAAAAGAGCCAAAGGAAATATCTTTAAAAAACTTGTCTAAGATTATTCATGCTCGAGTAGAAGAGATTATTCAATTAGTATTCTCTGAGATTAAGAGCTATGGATATGAAAGCCCACAGAAGAAATTGATTGCAGGGATTGTTTTAACAGGAGGAGGTTCTGAATTAAAACACATTAAGCAATTAGTAGAATATATCACTGGTATAGATACTCGTATAGGATATCCTAATGAGCACTTAGCTGGAGACTCTAGTTTAGAGATTTCTAGTCCATTATATGCTACTGCGGTAGGGTTAGTAATGGAAAGTGAAAGACATCATATAAAAGGAGCTGTTTCGATGGCAGAGACTGCTGTTGAGAACAAAGTTCCAGAAGTGGAGGCGCCTGTTGTTAATCGCGCAGAGCCTGTGGTACAACAACCAGTTGTGTCACAAGATCCAATAGAAACAGTAAGTCAAGAAAGACCTAAAGTTTCTGAAGAACCAAAAGAGACTGAATTTAGATCGCCAACGGCAGAAAAATTTGAATCAAATTTCTTTGGTACTTTTTTTAGAAAAATAAAAGATTTTATTGAAAAGCAAGAATAAAAAGGCTACGTATATGGAGAATACAGATTTTGGAGGAATAAAGTTTGATTTACCGAAAAACCAATCAAACGTTATCAAAGTAATAGGTGTAGGAGGCGGTGGAAGTAATGCTATTAATCACATGTTCCAACAAGGAATTAAAGGTGTAGATTTTATAGTGTGTAATACTGACTCTCAAGCATTAGAAAATAGTCCAGTTCCAACTAAAATTCAGTTAGGGGTTAACCTTACTGAAGGGTTAGGAGCAGGAGCTAATCCAGAAGTGGGCCAACAGTCTGCTTTAGAAAGTATAGAAGAGATAGAGAAGATGCTAGATACCAACACTAAGATGGTATTTATCACTGCTGGTATGGGTGGTGGTACTGGTACAGGTGCTGCTCCGGTTATCGCTCAGTTATCTAAAGAACGTGATATCCTTACAGTAGGTATTGTTACTATTCCTTTCCAATTCGAAGGTAAGGTGAGACAAGACCAAGCTTTAAAAGGGGTTGAACGTCTACGTAAACAAGTTGACTCTTTAGTTGTTATCAATAATAATAAGTTACGAGAGGTATATGGTAATTTAGGTTTCAAAGCTGGTTTCTCCAAAGCCGATGAAGTCTTATCTACTGCAGCTCGTGGTATCGCAGAAGTTATTACGCATCACTATACTCAGAATATTGACTTAAAAGATGCTAAGACTGTATTATCTGATAGTGGTACTGCTATAATGGGATCTGCTACAGCTTCTGGTGAAACTAGAGCTAAAGATGCTATCGTAGATGCATTAGATTCTCCTCTATTAAATGATAATAAGATTAGCGGTGCTAAGAATGTATTGTTATTAATTGTGTCTGGTGCAAATGAGATTACAATTGATGAGATAGGTGAAATCAACGACCACATCCAGACAGAAGCTGGACATAATGCTAACATCATTATGGGGGTTGGTGAAGATGAGTCTTTAGGAGACGCTATCTCTGTAACAATTATTGCTACAGGTTTCAATATCGAACAACAAAAAAGTATTGTTACAACAGGTGAGCCTAATAAGATTATTCACGTATTAGAAGGTGATCAGAAGTTAGAGCATAATTTAATGCAAGCTTCATCTGTAGAGTCTTTCGGTTATTCTTCTCCAGATGAGCCATTATCTAAGGTTACTACTATTATTTCTTCTCCAGAAGAAGCAGTAGAAGAAACAGAAAAAATTACTATACATCAGTTAGGTGATTTTGAAGATGAAGATCTTGATGAAGGTATCTCTGTAGAGGCAATGAATGAGGAAGACGTTCAAGTAAAACAAGTGACAGCCGAAGCTACTGAGAAAGCAAGTGACGCTAATGGATTAGATGTTTTTTTTGAAATCGTAACGCCTTCTGAGGAAGTAAAAAAAAATACTAGTATTTCAGAAGAGCAAAATTTAGCAAAAACAAAAGATATAAGAGATATAAATGTTGTTGATCCTGAGTTTGTTATTGTAAATGTAGCAAAAAGACCAGAAACACAAGTGTCTCAACAACCACAAGCAAATGCTCCTGTTGTGTATCATTTAGAGGATGATGTGGTAGAAGCAAAAAGCAATATTGCTTATGGTAATGAAGCTAAATCAGTTCAAAATATGGCTGCTCCTAAAGAAGAAATTATCATGTTCTCTTTAGAAGATTATACAGATAAAGAAAGTGAGTTAGCATCAGCAAAACCGATTAATAAACATCAAGATGCAATAGAAGATGAATTTAGATTTTCTATTAAATCAGAGGAACCAACTCCAGCTGTAGTAGAAGCATCTAATGCAGTAGTAGAAGAGGAACTAGATGAAGTAAACCCTATAGAAATGAGTATCGAGGAGTTTACACTTAAGAGTCGTGCTGCTGAACGCAGAAAAAAGATGAAAGAGTTTAACTACAAGTTTAATAATACGAACAGTCAGTTAACAGAGTTAGAGCGTGAGCCAGCTTATAAAAGAAGTGGAGTAGACTTACACGAGTCAGACGAGACAACTAATAAGTCACGTATTACTTTCGGATTAGATAGTAATAACGATGGGCAGTTAAGATCTAACAACTCATATTTACACGATAATGTAGATTAATTATAAGTATATTATTTAAAAGGACTATCGAAAGATAGTCCTTTTATTTTTTGCCTTATTTTGATGCTAGAACTGGATAGAGTTAAACTTTTTAGTTTGTACTTCTTTATCCTTGATTTTAATAGTGAAATTATTTATCTGCGGTTGATTAATATGCGTGCTTACTTTGATAGCATTTTTTATAACATCTACATAAGCACTATTCTCTGGGTATAGTGTTAGTATATAGTCGCCCTTAGGGATGTATAGAATGTAGTTACCACTATCTGACGTATAGGTAGTGTAGCTTTCTCCAGTATGACTTTGAGCTACGATACGTTGTCCAGAGAGATTCCTATTGATAAGATGTGAGTTCTCAGAGAATTCATAATTAATACTACCAGATAACGTAGTTGTCTGTCTTAAGTGAATGCTATGTGTGGTATCTGATTTTAATACAATCTTATCTGTATTAGCAAACCATTCCTGATCATTTTTGACTTGTATGGTATAGCTATCAAGAGGTAACTTTTTATATTCTATTGCTCCTTCTTTATTCGTGATAAATGATTTATTGTTGATATAGACTATTCTATTAGATGCTGGATAATTATTATTTGCTTCATCTTGGTAGTAAACGATTATCTTTAGAGTATACGCTTTCTCATAAGGCTTATAAGGCATTAATTGTTTGACTACCCCTATTTGTACATAATTTGTTTTATTGTTCTTAGAAAAGCCTCCATAGTTGTTATAACTACTAACATAGATATCAAAGTCCTTTGTCAACTTATATTCTAAGCGACTGTTTAATTGCCATAAGTCATCTGTTGTCGATGTCTTCGTATAATAAGCGTTAAGTACCACTCCTACATGATTATTGAAAAAACGTTGTCTATAGTTTCCCATAATCATTAGATTAGTATAGGTACTTGTATCTATAAAACCTAAGTAACTCGAGTTGATGACTTCACTTAGATTGCTATAATTGTACTGATAACTTACGCCAAAATCAACACTTTTATAGTTGACTCCGGCATTTAAGCGGTAGTGTAGTTTATCAGTTAGACTTACTTTAGAGAGATAGTTCCCTAAGTCAAGTGATACATTATATCCTAAGCCATTAGTGAAACTATTGTGATTGAATGAAGTACTTAATCTCAATGCATCTAAGTCATCCATTAATTGAGTTTTGTAATTGAATCGTTGTTCATTTACATAACGTGGACTAAGCAGAAGCATATTGGTCTGCATTCTATAGGAATAGTTTAGTCCTATGGTATTAGATTGTTGTTTTGAGTTATTATAGTCTGTATAACTGTATTTAGGAGCATAGTGGACAAAACTTTGTGTCAAGCCAAAACTATGCTTATCAAAGTTTCTTCTGATACTACTAGACACCTGAGAAGCACCTTGTCTAATACCTGCATAATAAGGGCTACTGTAGAAGCTATTAGTTTGGAATTGATACTTATCCCACCTTGCATAAGCATTTATCCCTATAAAGGCTCCTAATTGATTATTCTCCTTGCTATCTATATTAGAGACACCTTCCATCATTTCTAAATTAAATGTAGGCGTATTCCATAGGCTAAATGTATTATACCACAGTGTCTTTTTCTCATCATAACGATGGTTTAGGTCATAGTACAGCTGTGATTGTCTCCATTTATGTTTAAGTGAAGTAAACCCAATCCATGTATTGTAGCCAATAGAGCGATCACTTGCATCTGTGATTAAATAGGTTTTATCTAAGTATCCACCTTGTATAGAGATGGAGTCTTTTATATTAATATTAGTTTGTATTCCTCGTCCTTGTAATGAGAATTCCCCTGTTTGGTAAATATTACCAGCTAGGACCTGTACTTTTTCGGTCTTGATGTCAGCTAGGAAGTGACGTAGATTATATTTGTTCTCCTTGTCCCAATAGATTAGATCTCCAGTTAGTCCTACTTTAGTCTTTTCGCTTAAGTGAACTTCTGTAGAACCTATCAGCTGAAATGAGTTCATTACATTATTACCACTAACACGGTTGAGTTCTATCGTGTTTCTCTGGTAATAAGGATCTGTATTCGAATTATCTATTTTATATCGTCGTTTAGATTTTAAAGAACTGACACTATAGTTAGTACGTGATATAAAATCTCCATTTTCATATAGTAGTGTAGCAGTGATATCAAAATCCTCTAGTTTAACAGCTTCTTTCGAGATGATTTGGTTGATAGTAATAAGTGTATCTCGCTGTGGAGCTAATGTGATATGAGAAGTATGAGTACGTTGTTTATTGACCTGATTGGGAAAGGTTATGATATAATGAAGCTTTTCTGATGTATTACCTCTATTTTGAATTAAAGCTTTTAAGTGAATAGTATCTCCTATTTTTTGGAACTGTAAATGATTGTTCTGATTTTGAAGTAAGATACGTCTGTTCCTTTGTATTAAAATCTTTTGTTCAGCTACTTGTATGATTTGATTTAAATTGTTGCTTAGACTAGCTCTTATGAACAAATCTATCTCACTACTAGCAGACTGGTCTATATTCGCTATGATAGGGACATAGACTCTCTGTCCAGGATGGATCTGAATGAATTTATTAGCGTTACTAGATATACGTAAGTTAGTAGAATTACCTTCTATCTTTATATTCCCAGACCATTGTGTATTACTGACATTAGATACTTCTATGGCTGATGAGATATTACCATATTCATCCGCAGGAGTTTCTATATCCGTAAACTTTAAGTGTATAGGTGTTTGTTGTGCGTTAGAAAGAAAAAACAAACAGATAAACAGTAATGTATAAAGCTGTTTAAGCATTAATTAGGGACAATTACAAAGTATAAATAAGTTTCGTATCTACCACTGGCTTGTTGTAATTCCTTCTGATTAGGAGGAATACTCAGTTCAAGGTTATAAGACATCGATTGACTCCATCTAGAGAAGGAGGCAAGAGGCTGTTCATTAGCAGATAGTGATAATGGACCGAATACCTTTACATCTCTAGCATCTGAAGGACTACCTCCTTCAATGTTATTTAAAGTCGCCTTTAGTTTTAGTATAGAAACAGGTAAGCTATTAGTCATCGTATTATTATACATCATATTGTCTGCCGTCTTTACGAGTACTTGATGACCTTGATAGCTCTTGATGTAAAGAGCATTGTTAATCGTGATTGTCTTTCCTTTTACAATATCATCTGGTGAATCAAAGTTAAAGACAAATTCACTAGCACCATTTCGCAACTCTGCTATTTGATCACCATGATTTCCTACATAGTTAATCTGAAATCTTGCATTACCAGTACCAGATGTTTTACGCAGAAGTAATTGATCTCTACCTGACGAAGTATCATATAAAGAGAACTCGTATGTACTCATATAAGTATTGTTAGGGATAGTCAGTAAATGTACCCCTCCTCGAATAGTCAAGTCAAAGTTTAAGGTATAGTAGTTACCTTCTGGTAGAGGTGTTGTGCTCTCTATGATCGTATTTTCTTGATATTTGCTTAGAGGTAAATCTCTTCCCACGACACTGAAGGCAAGTTGATTAAAATTACCCCCTTGTTTATTCGTACTTAATGTTGACATCTCAGCAGGTACCATATAGTTACCTGCATAGTAATCATCGAGTAGTCTTACTGTTAACTTCCATTTGGTAGGAGAAGGCGTTCCGTAGAATCTGCGAAACTGTACAGAGATCTGTTTATCTTCTGTCTTCCCTACTTTTAGATCATTATATGAATTTAATACAGACTGTCCGCCTCCATAAATATTTAAGTCATACTGTGCTAATACCGTATTGCTCAGTAGTAATAAAAATAGGCTGATGTATATATTTAACTTTAGGTTCATAGCGTGAAGTCTAGTTCTGCCACTTTTACAATATTATCCTTGCCATAAGTTAGTTGGATAATAAAGGTATAAGTGCCTGATTTTAGTTGATTCGGTAGTGGTATAATATGTTTTCTTACGTCAGTAGGTAGACTGTAAAAATCTAGTGTATTTAATGTTGTTTTCTCTCCTGTTTGTTGATTGAAGATACTCGCTGTCATCTTTCCGTCACTCCATAGTTTCCCATCGTTCTGAAAGTTAACTTCTATCGCTTTTTCCCCCTCAGCAGTCTTGGCAGGTTTGATATCTACTATTTCTACAGACTCTGTATTATTTTGATTTGCATGATATACTTTTAGTCCCATACGCACTGTCACTTTGATAGCAGCACCATTTTCATCCACTGCATTCCCAGGGTTTAACTGAGTGAAGAACACCATCGCTGTATGTACAGGTATATTAGTAGGTAGGTCTTGAGGAACATTAAGTATAATCTCTACTTCTTTTACTTCATTTGGTTCAATTACAAAATAAGAATTAGGTAATACTTGAATCCATTGAGAAGCCGAAGTTTCTAATGTATTTGCTTCTACTACGTTATTACTACCTTTCTCATCATAATTCCAATCTCCGATAGAGACTCCCACTTCGACAGCTTTGTCATTTGGATTGGCAATACGAACTTTTTGAGTAGCTATAGTTCCAGCAGCATTTCTAAAGTACATCTTACCAGGAGAGATAGATAGTCCTGCTTGTGCGAATATTGGAAGAGAGCTTAGTAAAAGGAATAGTAGTATTAGTTTTTTCATTATGATGTGGTGCTTTAATTTTAGTGAGGCAGTAGCGTGTATATAATCTCTGTTTTATATGTTCCTGCTTTTTTATTTAATATACTTACAATGTTTTGTTTCGGAATCGTGTAATTGACATCTATTTGTTGACTGTTACTTCTGTTCTCAGATTGTAAGATTATCTGAGGCTTATCAGATAAGTTGATTGTACTTAATCTCAACGGGAAGCTTAATAGGGTAGATGTTGCTACACTTGGCTTGATATGAATGATAGACACAGGCAGTGATGACAATGTTGACTCATATTGAAAATATGGATTTATGGTGCGTACAGACAATTCGTATGGAGTAGAACACTTTATGATCACATGATTTTTCAGAATACCTGTTTCTGCCCCTTGAGTATATACTTCTCCTCTATTTAAGTTTAAATCTACAGTAGAATGTGAGATAACCAAGGATTGTTGTTCCTTAAAGTTTAATACTATCCTAGCCCTTGTAGATCCTATCTGAGCCATAGCGATGCTGGTGACACAGAAGAGGAGCGTGATGAATAATGATTTTTTAAACACGTGTACTATTACAATGATAAGATAGTGTAAGTAATTACAGTACTATAAGTACCTACTGGTTTATTTAATAATTCTTCGGATGCATCCATTTTATAAGATACATTGAATGTTCTTTTCACATCACCTAGATTAGAACTAATCATATTGTGTTCTTTCATAGATAGTGATACAGGTATCATGGTTATATTTTCTCTAAAATCACCGATAGTCCCTAATGTAGGGTTTAGACTAATGTTTTCTAAACTTATTTGTTCATTATTACTAGTCAGCGGAGAGCTAGCAGCCACCCTTACTTCATAAGTACCACTGCTCATTACTTCTATATGATCTGCTTGGTCGCTGATCTTTCCTTTAGTATAATCTTCTACTGTTTCGAAAGACAGATTGATATTAGATTGTTGATCATTAATCTTTATAGACTGTATTGGTTTTAGAGTCACGATAAGGTTAGTTTGCGCAGTATTCTGAGCATGCATTACCACACTGACTAAGATCAAAAAGAAGGTAAAGAATAATTGTCTCATATCATCTGTTTTAGATATTCTAAATTTAGTAAAAAAAAGCGTACAAAGTCAATAA
Organism: Myroides profundi; assembly: GCF_000833025.1. NCBI lineage: Bacteria > Pseudomonadati > Bacteroidota > Flavobacteriia > Flavobacteriales > Flavobacteriaceae > Myroides > Myroides profundi. Next base: position 3,682,273 of record NZ_CP010817.1, on the reverse strand, counting down.
TCGTCAATGTTTTTAGCTGTTTTGGGTAACAAATAATTGGAATAGAAGCAGAGGGTATTAATTCGCTTTTTAGTCCAAAAAAAAAATCTACTGAAGTGAATGATATCACTACAGTAGATTTATATTGTATAAGGCTATATCTTATTATAGAGCATATAAGTTATAAGTAACTGTAGTGCTGTATGTACCTGCTTTTTTGTCTGTATAAGCAGAAGTTTGGCTTGCTGGTATAGCGTATTCGATAGCATATCCCATCTTAGCACTTCCTGCAGATGTAGTGATTAAAGAGCTGCTCTCTGTAGTAGCTAATGGAGTGATGTTATGAGTAGCATTAAAGTTAGCTGGTGCAGCACCTTCTGCTAAGTTATTGTTACCTTTTACTCTTACTTCTACTGTGTTTACAGGGATGCTAACTCCATCATTCGTTAAATCACTGCTAGCGATCACTTTTACTTCATATTTTTGAGTAGCTGTTACTTCTAAGTGGTTTTGTAATTCACCTGAAGTACTACCTTTTTGAAACTGTTCTACAGTGTTCATTTGGATATTTACATTAGGATTCTTAACAGTCAATTCATAAACGTCTGATAAGTTAACGTTTAAGTTTGTGCTTCCTGTACTTTTTTTGTCTTGTGCGAAAGTTGAAGTACTTGCGAAAGCTAAAACTGCTACTAATACTAATTTAAATGTTGTTTTCATTTGCTTATTTCTTTTTAATTGTGGGAATACTTGATTTGTTATTTTGTTTGGCAAAAGTATAGCAGCTTTGATTCTCAAATAGTGTCATTTATCTTTAAAGAATTGTCATTTATCACATAATGTGATAAAATATTCTTAATAAAAGCCTTGATTTTAAAGAATTGTGAATTTGTTTTATGTAGCCTAAGATGTGTTTATGTGTGTTATTGATATTTTAAATAGTGGTAGATTATTGTTATTTAGGTTTTTAAGTTTAAATGGTATCAAAATCTTTTTTTATTAGCACTATTTGGTCGGAGAGAGAATAGACTGTGATGGATATAAAAAATCCCCTTGTAAATGATGATTACAAGGGGAGATAGGATAAACGATATTATAATAGTTCTCTATATTCTTTAGGGCTTAATCCTGTAGCTTTTATAAAGAAACGGATGAAGTTACTTACATCTTCAAAGTTTAGCTCAAAAGCAACTTCTTTAATGGTCATTGGAGTATGCTTTAATAATAGCTTTATTTCGTTGACCACTGCACTTGCTATAATTTTTTTAGGTGTAGTCCCAAATACTTCTTTACACACTTCAGTTAACTTAGCAATAGAGATATTCATCTGTTCTGCATAGAAATGAACGTTTCTTTCTTTTCTAATGTTGTGTTTAATCAATTCATTAAATTTGACAGTATGTTGTATTTGTAGTGGAGTAAGTTTCTCTTTATTAAAGCTGACAAACTTCTCTATATGTCCTGCCATAATGTAGAGAAGAACTCGCTCTATAATATTATGAGCTAACATATAATGTACTTCACTATATTCTTTTGACTTCAGTTTTAGTAAGGTGGTGAAATAACACTGTACAAAAACTTCATGCTCTGGCTTAAGCGTGATCGAATTAATAGCATTCGTATTATCAAAGAAGAAGCATTTGCTTAGAAAGTGACTGTCAAGTTCTGTTCTACAGTAAAAATTATCTGTAAACTGAACATAGTATAAGGTGTAACTCTCAGAAGCCGTTAAGCGAAATAGCTCGTTCTTTCCTAAGAATAGACAGTCTCCTTCTTTAATTTCTTTTTTGTTCGTAGTGAGGGTGACAGTTACTTTTCCTTTTTGTAACCAGAGTAGTTGGTAGACATCTTTGTGTTGTTCGAACGGCACAGTGTCTTCTGTAAGGTAAGTAGCTCTACCTACCTCTATACCATAGGTAGATTTTAGTTCGATAGAAGTTAGCATATTTTGTAAGGTAGTAATAGGTGTTTATAATGTTTTATTGCTTGTTTACGTTATATCGCTTCTTATGTTTGTTAGTTTTGGTTTGATGCTTTAGTTGACCGTCTCTATCTTGAGTTCAGACGAGTTTTGACAAATATCAAATTTTATAATGATTATGAAGATTTTTAAAAGTTAATTTTTAAAACTTTTTATTCTGATTCCCAACAGAAAAGAGGTACATTATTCGGATAAATATGTTGATTATTGTATAATATAAAGAATTTAGTGAACTTATAACTATATGATTTTGTTAGTTACAAGGGCTTTTTTATATATTTGCAAAAAATAAAAATATTTGATATGAGTTTACAATCAAAGATTATGGATGCTATAAAAACTGCAATGAAAGCGAAGGATACAGTAGCTTTAGAAGCATTAAGAGCAGTAAAGTCAGAGTTATTATTAGCTCAAACTCAATCAGGAGCACAAGCTGATCTTACTGAGGAAGAAGAAATTAAAATCCTTCAAAAATTAGTGAAGCAGAGAAAAGATAGTGCTAATATTTTTTCAGAGCAAGGTAGAAATGATTTAGCTGAGCCAGAAATAGCACAAGCTGCAATCATAGAACAATTCTTGCCAGAGCAATTATCAGAAGAAGAAGTTCAAAAAATAATAGGTGAGATAATTACGAATGGTGGTTTCAGTGGTATGTCTTCAATGGGACAAGTAATGGGAATCGCTACTAAAGAATTGGCTGGTAAAGCTGATGGTAAGACCATCTCATCTGCAGTAAAATCTCTATTGTCTAAATAGTAGATTTAATGTCCGTGTAGTTCAACTGGATAGAATATCAGATTTCGGCTCTGAGGGTTGGGGGTTCGAACCCTCCCGCGGACGCAAGTAGATAAAAAAACTCACAAAGCATTTTTTCAATGTTCTTGTGAGTTTTTTATTATCAAGGAGTTAGTGTTTCCTTTTTGAAAAAAAATCATACAAAAACTTCAAAAAAACCATATTGTATTTCCAAAGATGTCCCACAAAAAAACAGTGGGAAGTTTATCAGTAAATACGAGAAAAAAGTCATAATCAAAAGAGACTATATTTGACTAGGTGATACTAGTGCATGGCATCTACAAGTATTTTTGACAATGCCATTAAATAGATGGGAAAGTATATAAATAAGTACAGGAGATATCTAATTAATCGAAAGAAATTAGTAGAGTTGAATAAGCCATAAGTCGTTTATTGTTTGTTGAAAAGATTATTGAATTTAGCTCAATTAATGCAGTATTATAAAAACTCATCAGTACAGAATGACTCTTTGATTTTTTGAAATTGAACTCAAACGAGAGAGGGGGTGTTCTTGTATAAAAAGCTGTTCTTAAAAACAGTTCGCATCTTTAGATTCTAACCAAAAAATAACCCTTTCCATGATACAAAAATGGAAAGGGTTAGTATGTTTAAAAAGGACAGGTTGTTTAACTTAATTTGTTTATTATTTTCTCTGTAAATTCTATAGCTGTTTTAAGGTCTTCAAAATAGTTTTTTGCTTTTTCTTCTGTCTCAGCAAATAGAGATTGAATATTTGATATAGTTATTTTTTTGACCAATCTTTCTTCTTGTTTAAAAATATTACTATCAGGTTCATGCATTACATGTAAATCTTTTAAATTAGATTGGTTTGTAATTGTAATTTTCTCATATTCATTCATATAATTGTCATATATAAAAGATGGGCTTTCTTGAGATAATCTTTCATAAAAGTTTAGTATACCATATAGAATAGATATTTCGATCTTTTTTTCTTGGAATATTTTAATCAAATCATCTTTATCAAAGAAAGAAAGTAAGCTTGTTTTCATGAAATATACACTACTAAAACTTAATTGTTCACTTTCAATTGTTTCATCTTCATGTTCAAAATTAGTGTCAATGTTAAATTGAAATCTTAATTTCTCTTTATCAATAAACTTACCAAGATCTTGACTACTAATTTGTAAACTGGTTAAATTTGGAATGTACTCATTATGTAATAAACTAATTAAGGAGTCTTTTATAATCAGGAGATGATCCTTTTTTTGTCTTCTTTCTTTTCGGTCTGTAAGCTGTATTGTTGTATAAGCTGCTCCAAAACCTGCAATTAAGGCACCAATAACTCCTATAAATGCTGCTTGTATAGTCGGATCTGTAAGGTTTATATTCATATGTCCAATGTAGAGTAAAAATATTATTAGTAATAAGGAATATTTAAGTAGAAATAAATCTGTTTTGGTAAACATATGAAAAACCTATTTTAAATGTAGTATTATTTCATCAACCATTTCTATAGTCACATTTAGTATATCATAGGAAGAATCTAATTCGAATTTAGTTTTAATTCTTAAATTATTTATTTCAAGTTTTTTTTTATCTAATTGAAATTTTATTTCTGAAGACTTAGTATTCGATACAAGTAAGTTTAATTGACTTATCTTATTATTGTAATTATCTATTATTATATTTTCTTCTTTTTGAAAATTAGCCATAATAGTTTTAGCATTTTGATTTTTTAGATAAAGAAGATTTTTATTGATATTATATAATAAACTAGATTTAATTTTTCTCTTTCCTAAAATAGCTATTACTTTATTTTTATCAAGATAATTTTGAAAATCAATATCTAAAAAATGAATGAAGTTATGAGAAATAATATTTGTAACATTTTTGTCATTAAAATTGGTTGCGGCATCTTTATATACAAATGAAAGGACTTTTAAGGCAGGAGATATATTTACTATGAAAATATCTAATAGGCTTAATCGTACAAGCTCTAGCTCTTTTTCTTCTTTATCTTTGTCATAATAATATTTTAGATATAGTGCTAATACAGCACTTATGAAACCTGTAAGTATAGTATTTATCATAATATTTATAGAAGTTGCAATTCAAATATACCTAAAAAAAATCCTTTTCATTCTTATATTATGGAAAGGATTAGTATGTTTAAAAAGAAAAATTAGAGTTTTGATAAAAAATCGTTATTTATCATTGTAATTAAATCCTCAATTGCAATTTTAGTTTGATTTAGATTCGTTTTAGTCGTAAGTTTAAAAGTATTAATATTTTCGTCATAAATACGATCAATGTTTTCTCTTGACTCTTGAATTATAACGGAATCAACTTTTGTTTCCATTTCAATGGTTTTTTGCATATTATCTCTTCTGTCAGTTTTATTTTGTAATATGCTATTATTGAAATTAGCAACTAAATTCTGTGGTGATCTTTTATAAATAAGATCCATTTTTATTTGTAAAAAAATTAAATACTTTACTTCTATGTTTTTTAATATTAGTGCCTTGGATAAAATATTTTGATCTAATAGATTAGATATTTTTGTTTCTAAAAAAATATTATCTGTAAGCCCAATAGATAATATATCAGCATTTGGAATATCTTTAATGATAATATCACAATCTTTAACCATTTCACCTAAGTTAGGTAAAAGCAATTCAGAAAGAATATCTTTAAAATTAATTAGTGTTAGTTCTATACTGTTCTTTTCATTTCTTTTCTCTTTTAGAGTTGTTAAGTATACAGCTCCAAATGCAGCTATGAGTGAACCTGCAAAACCTATTATTGGGGTTAGTATTCCTTCAATCATATTTATACTGTCTATATAATTATATAATATTAAAATTGATGTCAAAGATAGCGCCGTAAATAATACGGCTTTATCTGTTTTAGTAATATACATTACTATACAGGTAAATCGATTTTACCTTCATTATATAATTCTATGATTTCTATATAATCAGCTAAATTATCTAAGTAAGGAATTGCAAGTTTAATTGCTTGTGGATTGTTAATAAATGGAGTTGGTTTATTGATACTAAGCAAATATTGTATATTATTTCTATATCTCTCAATTCTATCTTTAATCTCTTTTACTGTAAGTTTCTGAGCCTTTATTAATTGCTTTAAAGAATCAATATTATCTTCTTTGTTGTATTCTTTGTTTATCATTTGGATCGATTTTATTATATCAAATGTACGTTAAAACAGCTATAATAAATAACAGATGTACCACATTAACATGCGTGAATGTATTTTTATCTTTTTAGAATACCAGTATTAATGTAAAAAAAGAGGTTATGTTAACTACTTCCATTTACTCGGATTTATCACCATCGTCTGCTTATTGCTAATTGTATAGATAACATTCCATCCGAAAATATTATCGAATGTAGGTCCGACCTTCTCTATCTTGGGAATATATCCCAGATAGCCATGAACTAGAGTCATTATTCATGGTCTTTAGGTATGCTTATATCTGCAGTGTGATAGCTTCTGTATTGTTAAGTACATCTTCCTATTTTGTAAAGTCATTGATTCTATCTGCATAATCTAATACTAAGAATGATATCCGTAGATTTTTTAAAAGCCTGTTTTATACTTTGATTGTGTATCTATTATGCTACTGTCTCTATATTATCGGATATTGATGGGGATGTGATCGGGTAGTGATGGGCTTATTTATAGTACTTTTTAGCCGAGCACATGCCTATCATATGCCGACCACAAGCCGACCACCCCTATTTTAGTAATAAAAAAGACTGTTGAAGAGGGAGAAAATATTCCTTTTTTGTATTGGGGAGAGATTATTCTGTTTGGGTAGATTTCTTTTGTGTGAAGTGATAAGTATTGATAAACGCTAGGGGAGGATGCAGTTGGTGTTGTGTTAGACTGAAAATAAAATTGCCTTTTTTTAAAAAATAAATGAAAAAAGCTGGAATCTGATAAATATCATATTTTTAGATATAGTGTTAGGTTACATTTGTCCTAACAAAATAAGTTATGATATGAGACAGAATGTACCAATTTCTAGTATTATGGCTTCAAAACTTGTCAAGTTAAATCTAACAGATTCATTGACAAATGCTGAAAAGTTATTTAAAGAGAACAAGATTAGACATCTTCCTGTGTTATCTGGAGGAGAGTTAGTAGGGATTCTCAGTTATACTGACTTAGTAAGAATTAGTTTAGCAGAGACGGTAGGAGATAATGATGATATTATCGATACCACTATATATAATATGTTCTCTATAGAACAAGTAATGGTTAAGGACGTTGTGACTATACAAGCAGATTGTAGTATTAAGGATGCAGCCGAAATAATTATCGAAAGAGGATTTAGATCATTGCCTGTTATGGATGGAAATATATTAGTAGGCATGCTTACTAGTACTGATTTGATAAAGTATTTGATAAAGCAATACGAATAAGGAATAAGAAGAATTGCTATAAAAAAGATTATTATATTTTGTAGTTTGTGAGTTTGGCTACGAAATTACATATTGTTGTTTGAAAAAAGCATTAGAGGTGAGTTCTAATGCTTTTTTGCTTTTATACCTATGTGTAAGTTTTTTTGAAATACTTCTATTGATAGAATGAAGTGATTGTTATATTTGTTTTTCTATAAAACCATAATTAAGATGAATAATTTATATCAAGAGCTTTTAGTGGCAACTAAGGCAATATTAGAATCTAATGTATTAGATAGAACAGAGAAGTTAAAGCAAGTATGTGTTCTGTTAAATGAGAAAATAGCGTACTATGATTGGGTTGGGTTCTACTTTGCAGTGCCAGAAGAGAGAGTACTTCATTTAGGGCCTTACAGCGGTCCTGAGACAGACCATACAGTGATTCCTTTTGGTAAGGGTATTTGTGGACAGGTGGCTGTTAGTAATGAGACTTTTTTAGTAGAAGATGTGACTGCTCAAGATAATTATATTGCTTGTAGTATTACTGTTAAGTCTGAGATCGTAGTTCCGTTATTTGTTGATGGAGTTAATATCGGGCAAATAGATATTGATTCTAATACGATTAATGCATTTACAGCTGAGGATCAATCATTTTTAGAATTACTAAATGTAGAAATAGCTAAATTGTTTATTTAGTTCCTATTATAAAGAAGACTTGCGTTATGTTTAGATTATGCTGTTATTAATTGAAGTATTGGTAATCAATGTACTAGCGGGTAGATAAGAACCTAAAAAAAAGTATATTATTTATAGTTGTATTTTGAAAAATAAAATTACCTTTGCAAACGTAAATACGGATACACCGTATTTCATGCATAAAAATCATTAAAAATAATATTGGCATGTATTTATCAAAAGAGAAAAAAGCTGAGATCTTCGCACAACACGGTGGAGCTGCAGCTAACACTGGATCTGCTGAAGGACAAATCGCTTTGTTCACATACAGAATCACGCATTTAACTGAGCACTTGAAAAAAAATCGTAAAGATTATAATACAGAGCGTTCATTAGTTCTTTTAGTAGGTAAAAGAAGAAGACTTCTTGACTACTTAAAGAATACAGAAATTAACAGATATCGTGAGATTATCAAAGTATTGGGTATTAGAAAATAATCAATATAGAGAAGAGGTGCCTTTGTGCGCCTCTTTTTCTTTTTAGCCTTTTTGCAGAAAAAGACTGGTTTTTCATTGGGTTTCATACAACTACACAACAACACACACAACACAACACACAATTATTAATGTCTCTCTTCGGAGAGACAGAAACCCTAAAGTATTAATTTATTATGATTCCTAAGGTAACTAAAGAGATTATCGATTTAGGAGATGGCCGTAGCATCTCGATCGAAACTGGGAAATTAGCGAAACAAGCAGATGGTTCTGTAGTTGTTCGTATGGGAGACTGTATGCTTTTAGCTACAGCTGTATCAGCGAGAACTGCTAACCCTGGTGTAGACTTCCTTCCTTTAACTGTAGATTACAGAGAAAAATTTTCTGCTGCTGGACGTTTTCCAGGAGGCTTTTTTAAACGTGAGGCTCGTCCAAGTGACCAAGAGGTGTTAACAATGCGTCTAGTAGACCGTTGTTTACGTCCATTGTTCCCAGATGACTATCACGCAGAAACACAAGTTATGATTCAATTAATGTCTCATGACGAAAATGTAATGCCTGATGCATTAGCTGGATTAGCTGCTTCTGCAGCATTAGCAGTATCAGATATTCCATTCTATAATTCTATTTCTGAGGTAAGAGTTGCTCGCGTTGATGGGCAGTTCATCATCAATCCATCTAGAGAACAACTAGACGCATCTGATCTTGATATGATGATCGGTGCATCTAAAGACTCTGTATGTATGGTGGAGGGTGAGATGAAAGAAATCTCAGAACAAGAAATGATTGATGCAATTAAGTTTGCTCATGAGGCGATTAAACTTCAGATCGAAGCTCAAGAGAAGATGCGTGCTGCATTAGGACTTACTTACCGTGAGTACGAACCAGAAGCAACTGATGCAGAGGTGGAGAAAATCGTACATGATGCAGCGTATGCTAAATTGTATGAAATAGCTTCTCATGCTAGTGCTAAAGCTGAGCGTGGAGAGAAATTCGCTGAGGTGTATGAAGAAGTTAAAGCTTTATTCTCTGAAGAAGATTTAGTAGAGAAAGCTGAACTGATCAGTACATACTTTAAGAAAACTCAAAAAGAGGCTGTACGTAACCTTATTTTAGATCAAAACATTCGTCTTGATGGTCGTAAGACTACTGAGATTCGTCCTATCTGGAGTGAAGTAGATTACTTACCTTCAGTACATGGATCTTCTATCTTTACACGTGGTGAAACGCAAGCGTTAGCTACTGTAACATTAGGTACATCAAGAGATGCGAATATTATCGACTTACCAAGTGAGCAAGGTGAAGAGAAGTTCTACTTACATTATAACTTCCCTCCATTCTCTACAGGTGAGGCAAAACCATTAAGAGGTACTTCTCGTAGAGAGGTAGGTCATGGTAACTTAGCACAACGTGCTTTGAAAAACATGATCCCTGCAGACTGTCCTTATACTATTCGTTTAGTATCTGAGGTATTAGAGTCTAACGGTTCTTCTTCTATGGCTACTGTATGTGCTGGTACTCTAGCATTAATGGATGCAGGTATTCAAATTGAAAAACCAGTTTCAGGTATTGCAATGGGACTTATCTCTGATGCAAAAACTGGACGTTGGGCTGTATTGTCTGATATCTTAGGTGATGAGGATCACTTAGGAGATATGGACTTTAAAGTTACTGGTACTAAAGATGGTATCACTGCATGTCAAATGGATATTAAGATCGAAGGATTAGCTTATGATATCATGGAGCAAGCGTTAAAACAAGCTCTTGATGGTCGTATGCATATCTTAGGATTATTACAAGAAACTATCGCTGTGCCTAATCCTACTGTTAAACCTAAAGCTCCTAAGATTGTTACTGTTACAATTCCTAAAGACTTTATCGGTGCAGTTATCGGACCAGGTGGTAAAAACATCCAAGCGCTTCAAGCAGAAACTGGTACTACTATCGTTATTAACGAAGAAGGTGATTATGGTATCATCGAAGTATTAGGTACTGATCAAGCAGGTATGGATAGAGCATTAGCAGCTATTAGTAATACTACTTTCTCTCCAGTAGAAGGTGAGACTTACCATGTGAAAGTGGTTAAGATGCTTGACTTCGGTGCAGTAGTAGAATTTGTACCAGGTAAAGAAACTTTACTTCACGTATCTGAATTAGATTGGAAACGTATTGAGAATGTATCTGACGTTCTTAAAATGGGAGATGAATTAGATGTTAAGTATTTAGGTATAGACCCTAAAACTAAAAAAGCTAAAGTATCTCGTAAAGCTTTAATGCCACGTCCTCCTAGAGAAGAGAAAAAAGACGCGGCTCCAAAACAAGAAAATAAATAAGAGTAATTCTTTTTATTATATAAAGGACATCTAGTAATAGATGTCCTTTTTTTGTATTCATTTTTATGAGATAGCTAGTCAGGTAGTGGCTATCCTAGATATATGTTAGTATATCTGACCTCCTCTTTCCATATCGATATTATATACTGCTGATTATTGTCATTGTGGTAGTTGTGTTTTTGCGGTTAATAATGGTGTTTTTTGGTTAAGTCATTAATTTGTATTATATTAGCAATTAACGTTAATAGGGGGTGGCATGCTTATATATTTTTAGCATGTGTATTCAACTCCTATCCAAATTCAAGTTTGATATACTTGACCTTATTTTCAGCATATAATTATGCTGCCTAATGTACATCGCTTATTAGATGTATCTATTATAGAATACGAACATGTGGTATTCTATCTCGGCTGAGCAATCAGTGATAATCATTTTATTAATTTCTTCACTTTATAGTGAGGACAAATTCGTTATGTAGTTATGTTAAATTTAAAAGTTGGAATTATTGGTGCTGGTCCGAGTGGATTAGCCATGTTACGTGCGTTCGAGTCAGAACAAAAAAAAGGTAACCCTATTCCAGAGATTAAATGTTATGAAAAACAAGATAATTGGGGAGGAATGTGGAACTATACTTGGCGTACAGGTGTAGGGAAATATGGTGAACCAATACACGGGAGTATGTATAAATACTTATGGTCTAATGGGCCTAAAGAGTGTTTAGAGTTCTCTGATTATACTTTTATGGAGCACTTTAAACAACCTATATCTTCATACCCACCGAGAGAGGTGTTATTCGATTATATCCAAGGGCGTATTAAGCAGAGTAATGCAAGGGATTTTATCAAGTTTAATACTGTGGCTAGATGGGTAGATTACCTAGAAGATAAGAAGCAGTTTAGAGTTATATTCGATGACTTAGTAAAGAATGAAACTTTTGAAGAGTACTTCGATTACTTAGTTGTTGGAACTGGACACTTCTCAACGCCAAATATGCCTTATTTTAAGGGAATAGATAGCTTCCCTGGGACTGTGATGCATGCGCACGATTTTAGAGGCGCAGATCAGTTTATAGATAAAGATATTTTATTGATAGGAAGTAGTTATTCTGCAGAGGATATTGGTGTACAATGTTTTAAACACGGTAGTAAATCAGTTACTATTTCGTATAGAACCAATCCTATTGGGGCTAAATGGCCTAAGGGGATTGAGGAGAAACCTATTGTAACGCACTTCGAGGATAATGTGGCTCACTTTAAAGATGGTTCTAAGAAGGAATATGATGCAGTAATTCTGTGTACGGGGTACCAACATAAGTTTCCGTTCTTACCAGATAATTTAAGGTTAAAGACAAAGAATAATTTATATCCAGATAATCTGTACAAAGGAGTTGTATTCAATGAGAATGAGCGACTAATCTTTTTAGGGATGCAAGATCAGTATTATACGTTCAATATGTTCGATACGCAAGCTTGGTTTGCTAGAGATTATATGTTAGGGCGTATCGCTTTACCTAACAAAGAAATTAGGGATAAGGATATCGCTAAGTGGGTAGAACTAGAAAAAACATCTGTAACAGGAGAGGAGCATGTAGACTTCCAGACTGATTATATCAAAGAATTGATAGAGATGACAGATTATCCTACATTTGATCTAGATAGAGTGGCAGAGATGTTTAAAAGTTGGTTAAATGATAAAGAAACTAATATTCTAAATTATAGAGATAAAGTATATACTTCTGTGATGACAGGTGTCACTGCAGAAGAGCATCATACACCATGGATGAAGGAATTAGATGATAGCTTAGAAAGGTATCTGGATGAAGTAGAGGTAGATGAGTTAGAATTAAGTAAAGAGAATTACTACTAAGATAAAAGAGTTATATTTTTTATAAAATAGAGTTAGCGCTACAGGATTTTGATTTTGTGGCGCTTTTTTTGTGTAGATAATAGGAGGTTAAAAAATATTTTTAAAAATGTTGTAACCTTTTAGTAATAGTATACGTATAACTAATGTGTGAAGAGCACATCATAGCAAAAATAAGGATAGAAATAATATGAGACAACTTAAAATTACCAAGCAGGTAACGAATCGTGAGACCGCTTCTCTAGATAAGTACTTGCAAGAAATTGGTAAAGTAGATTTAATTACTGCGGATGAGGAAGTAGAGTTAGCGCAACGAATCAAAGCAGGAGATCAAAGAGCACTAGAGAAATTAACGAAAGCAAACTTACGTTTCGTAGTATCGGTGGCAAAGCAATATCAAAACCAAGGATTGACATTACCCGATTTAATTAATGAAGGAAACTTAGGTCTGATCAAAGCTGCACAGCGTTTTGATGAGACACGAGGATTCAAATTCATTTCTTATGCAGTATGGTGGATTCGTCAGTCGATTTTATCAGCTTTAGCAGAACAATCTCGTATCGTACGTTTACCATTGAATAAGATCGGTTCTATTAATAAAATTAATAAGATGTATGCTTTATTAGAGCAATCTAATGAACGTCCACCTTCAGCAGAAGAAATCGCTGTAGAACTTGATATGACTGTAAATGATGTAAAAGAGAGTATGAAAAACTCTGGTCGTCATTTATCAATGGATGCTCCGTTAGTAGAAGGAGAAGATTCTAACTTATACGATGTATTGCGTTCAGGTGAGTCTCCTAATCCAGATAGAGAGCTTATTCATGAGTCTCTTAGAACAGAAATCGAGAGAGCATTAGAGACTTTGACTCCTAGAGAAGCTGACGTTGTACGTTTATACTTCGGTTTAGGTGATCAACATCCTATGACATTAGAAGAAATAGGAGAAACATTCGATCTTACAAGAGAGCGTGTTAGACAGATTAAAGAGAAAGCTATTCGTAGATTAAAACATACGTCTAGAAGTAAAATCTTAAAAACTTATTTAGGATAATATAGATTAGAAGCGTTACTATTTAGGTAACGCTTTTTTTTATACCTTAGGTTAGCGTATATTTGTATTGTGAGAAAGTTTTTGTTTATAATCATATCCTTATTAGTATTTAGACCAGTAGTGCCGTTGGTAGACTATCTGGTAGACTATGATTATATCGCTACTTTTTTATGTGTGAATCAAGACAAACCTGAGATGCATTGTAATGGACAGTGTTATCTAATGCAAGAATTAGCTAAGATAGCTAAGGAAGAACAAAAGAAAGATGCCGTTAAGCAGGTATATAATATTGCTTTTGTTTTGATGTATGTTGATTATAAATCTGAACTGCCTACTCCTAATTTCGATATAAAAGGTGTTCATAAGGTTTATGATAGATATAATAATTTATATTCCTCTTTATTTATCCGTCAGGATCTACGTCCTCCCCTCGTTTAATTAGTATTTATAATGTGATTATTTGATCGACTATTTTATAATAGTGTGGTCAGTGAGCTTATGTATAATATTAATTAAAGATTCTTATGTCTACTAAGATTATAAAATCCTTTTCAATCAATTATTTTACACAGGATCAGTCTTCATTTTTTATTAAGTCAATAAGTGCCTTAGGCAATGCTTATCCTTTATTAAAAGATAGTTTTAGGGCTAACTTCTATATGATTGTCTTTGTGTATAGGGGAAACTATTCTATTAAGATTAATGGGGTTGATTATGTTGATTATCAGTCGAGTGTTTATTTTATTAAGCCAGGTGATATTGTACAGATGCAGTTCAATACTGAATGTACAGGTATATTCATAGGTTTTGAGGATTCTTTCTTTTCTCAACGCTATCATGAGAACATATTGCGTTATTTTGATTTTTTTCAATTAGATAGTGCCTCTCAGCAGATAGTAAGTGAGAGTGTACGTACTAAGGTTGTGTTATTGGTGGATATGATGTTGGGGGAGTATAGTACTGATAGAGTATATCGAATGAAGGTTCTGCGTTCTTATTTAAATATATTGTTATGTGAGTTGCAGAGTGTGGATGAAGATGATCAGCATTTTGCGATAGAGTACAATAAGGTTGGTTATAACGATCGTATTCTTGCTTTTATGGATTTGGTCGAAGTTCACTTTAAAGAGGCTAAAACGCCTTCTTTTTACGCTGAGAAGCTCTGTGTGACTCCTAATTATCTAAATAAACTTTGTAAACAGGAGCGAGGCATTACTGCAGGACAATTAGTTCGTCAACGCATTGTGGTAGAAGCAAAGAGATTGTTGCAGTTTAGTACATTTAATGTCAATGAGATTGCGCAGGAATTGTGCTTTGATAGTACGTCTTACTTTGTTACATTCTTTAAAAAACAAGAAGGGATTACACCAGATCATTATCGCAAGTCATTTTCTTGAATAAAAGATAGTGGTTAGTTAGAGAACTTGAGCATATCCTTCAGGAAGAATAGATGATACTTGAATATAGATATAAAAAAAAACGAGACTTAATAGTCTCGTTTTTTATTTCTTAGTGTTGGTACACTACATATTTTGTGTCACCTTCAGTTTCTACTTTAGTAAGATTGTGAGAAGCAAGTCCTTTCATTGCTTTATCCCATTTCTTACCACTTAAAGCAGCTTGTTCTTTTAGAGAGCCTAATTCTACTTTATTGTCATTGTTTTCTAATATCTGAATAATGATTTTCTCTTCATCTGATAACTCTACTGAAGGAGCTGCTTTCTCTGGTCTCATTTGAGGGAAGAATAGCACCTCTTGGATAGAAGGATTATTGGTTAAGAACATAATTAAACGGTCCATACCGATACCTAATCCTGATGTAGGAGGCATACCATACTCTAATGCACGTAAGAAGTCTTGGTCGATAAACATCGCTTCATCATCTCCACGATCAGCTAAAGCCATTTGAGCTTCGAAGCGCTCTCTTTGGTCGATAGGGTCATTAAGCTCAGAGTAAGCATTCGCAATCTCTTTACCACAAACCATTAGCTCAAAACGTTCTGTCAATTCTGGATTATCTCTATGAGCTTTTGTCAATGGAGACATTTCTTTTGGATAGTCAGTAATGTATGTTGGTTGGATATAGTTTCCTTCACATTTCTCTCCAAAGATTTCGTCGATAAGTTTTCCTTTACCCATTGTTTCATCTACTGGAATACCCATGCCTAAAGCAGCTTGACGAATCTCATCTTCTGATTTACCAGTGATATCAAATCCTGTAAACTCTTTAATAGAGTCAGCCATCGTGATACGTTTGTAAGGAGCTTTAAAGTCGATTTCGTGTTCTCCGAAAGTAGCTTTAGTAGTTCCATTAACAGCGATAGCACAGAATTCTAATAAACGCTCTGTAAACTCCATCATCCAGTTGTAGTCTTTATAAGCTACATAAATCTCCATAGCTGTAAACTCAGGATTGTGTGTTCTGTCCATTCCTTCGTTACGGAAGTTTTTAGAGAACTCATACACACCATCAAAACCACCAACGATTAAACGTTTTAAGTACAATTCATTAGCGATTCTCAAGTATAGAGGAATATCTAATGCATTGTGGTGAGTGATGAATGGACGAGCAGAAGCTCCACCAGGGATAGACTGTAATACAGGAGTTTCTACTTCCATATAACCAGCTTCGTTGAAGAACTGACGCATAGCGTTGAATAACTTCGTACGCTTAATGAAGATATCTTTATTTATAGGGTTTACCACTAAATCAACATAACGCATTCTGTAACGCAATTCTGGATCTGTAAAAGCGTCAAATGTATTTCCTTCTGCATCCGTTTTTGGTAATGGAAGTGGACGTAAAGATTTACTTAATAGTTGTAATCCTTGTACACGTACTGTTTTTTCTCCTACTTGTGTAGTGAATAACTCTCCTTCGATACCAACGAAGTCACCTAAGTCAATAAGTTTTTTGTAAATCTCATTGTAAAGAGTTTTGTCCTCTCCTGGGCATAACTCATCACGATTGATATATAACTGAATCTTTCCTTCGCTATCTTGAATAGTTGCAAAAGAAGCTTTTCCTTGAATTCTTGAAGACATTAATCTACCAGCCACGATAACCTTCTTACCTTCTTCAAAATCGTTCTTTATCTCCTTCGATGTATGGTCTACTGGAAATAGATTAGCAGGATAGGGATTCACACCAAGCTCTTGTAACTTGCTCAGCTTTTCTCTTCTGATGATTTCTTGTTCTGAAAGTTGCATAATAACTGTAAATTAATTTAAAAGGCAAATATAGTTAATCTTTGAAAATGCGACAATTAGTATTCGCTATAAAACGACTTAATTTGCAATACTTTGTAATAAAACGCGGTAGGTCTCATCATTTTAACTTCATTAACGAGGGAGTTGACTAAAAAATGCCGAAATTTGTATCAGACAAAATTATTTAGCCATGAGTTTAGGAAGAGTATTATTATCTATTTTTTTACCACCTTTAGCCGTTTTAGACAAAGGATGTGGATCTATTTTGATTGTGACACTATTGACTATCGCAGGTTGGGTACCAGGGGTTATTGCGGCATTAGTCATACTAAATAATCCTAAATACAATAAATAACAAACAACACAATGAATAAACAAGTAAAGCTTATTGATTTAGGCGAGAAAGATTATAAAGATACTTGGGATTACCAAGAAGAGATATTCCAATCTATTTTAGATGTCAAAATTAGAAATAGAAGAGAAGAACGTACAGATGATACAGATAACTATTTGCTATTTGTAGAGCATCCACATGTTTACACATTAGGAAAAAGCGGAGATGTACACAATATGCTTTTAAACGATGAACAGTTAAAGGCAAAAGGAGCTACCTTCTATAAGATTAATAGAGGAGGAGATATTACTTATCACGGACCTGGTCAGGTAGTAGGATATCCTATCTTAGACTTAGAGAACTTCTTTACAGATATACATAAGTATCTGCGTTTATTAGAAGAGACTATCATTTTAGTTTTAAAAGATTATGGAATAGAGTCTGGTAGAAGTGAAGGGGAGACAGGAGTATGGTTAGGAGTAGGAACGCCTTTTGCACGTAAGATATGTGCGATGGGAGTAAGAGCCTCACGTTGGGTAACGATGCACGGTTTTGCCTTAAACGTAAACTCGGACTTAGGTTACTTTGACAATATTATCCCTTGTGGTATTCGTGGTAAAGGAGTTACTTCTCTGAATGTAGAACTAGGTGTAGAGCAGGTAGATGAAGATGAGGTAAGAGCTAAGATTATCCAATATTTTTCTGAATTATTCGAAGCAGAAGTTATTAAACAATAAGCAATATACGTCCCAAGAGCCTTCGCTGTTGGGATTTTTTTTATCTTTGTACAAACAACACAATTATATGAAAAATACGATTATAGCACCTTCAGTATTAGCAGCAGACTTTGCTAATCTTCAGAGAGATATTGAAATGGTGAACAACAGCCAGGCAGATTGGTTTCATATTGACATTATGGATGGAGTATTTGTGCCAAATATTTCTTTTGGAATGCCAGTATTAGCTGCTATTAATAAGCATGCTAAGAAGACCTTAGATGTTCACTTAATGATAGTAGACCCTGATCGTTATATTAAGACGTTTAAGGAGCTAGGAGCAGATATCTTGACTGTGCATTATGAAGCGTGTACACACCTACACCGTACTGTACAAGCTATTAAAGCAGAAGGTATGAAAGCTGGAGTAGCACTTAATCCACATACACCTGTAAGTGTATTAGAAGACATCATTCAAGACTTAGATTTAGTACTTATCATGAGCGTTAATCCTGGTTTTGGCGGACAGAGCTTTATTGAGAATACGTATGAGAAAGTGCGTAAACTAAAAGCAATGATAGATGCTAAAGGAGCGAAGGTAATGATAGAGATAGATGGAGGAGTTAATAATAAAAATGCAAAAGCTCTAGTAGATGCTGGAGTAGATGCATTAGTAGCGGGTAACTTTGTGTTCAGTGCTGCTGATCCTATCGCAACTATTGCAGACTTAAAAGAAATTACTTCTAAGTAAGAAGTTTAAAATAAGTAATCTAAAAAAGGCTTAGTGTACTGAATACACTAAGCCTTTTTTGTTATTTCGGATGAGTAGAGAACTGTCTAAAGTTCATTATCACATTCATCTTTTATACAGCTTAAAAACTTTTGACAAAGTTTAGCTTGTTCTTTATGTACTATATAGCTCTTATATCGTGCTGTGAAGCTACAATTCATTAGATAGCTATATTTCTCTGCAATAGAAGGTAATCCTACTTTTACTAATTCACAAGTAGCTTCATGTTTACCTTTGGTGTTTAATGCTATATATACATTGTCTATGCTTTCACAGTAGACACCATTATATACATTAGGGAGTAGTTTGCTTTGAACGTAGTGTAGTGCAGCATAGAACGCTGTTGTGTTTGCCCAATCTAAAAACTCACCTTCTTGATAGAGTTTTTCAGACAGGAGATGGTTGCGTTTAGCATGTTCAAGGCGATTATTCATAAGGATCAAATATTAATAAAGCCATCAGCTTTTAGTTCTTCTGTATTTAATCCTTCATTCTCTACGAATAAGTAATGTGCCTCTGTCCCAAAATCATCTTTAAATCGCTTTTGTTTATCGTAGGCTATAGTAAAGAAAGTATTGATATAACCCTCATTAAAGGTGTTTTCTAATTCTGTAACGACAATGAATTTATAAGTATAAGGATTAACATAGAAGTCAACTGTCTTGTATCCTTTTTCTTCTAGTAAGTGAATCAAGTCTAAACCATATAAAAACATTTGTGTTGTAGTTCTTACGAACTTATCCTTGAGTTTTTCTAAAGTCTTTTGACTCCCCATCTCTTCTCCTTTTTGAAAAGCATCTATCACATGGTCTACATGAAAGTAACCTTCTTTCAGTGAATCTATTGATTTGGTTTCAATAAATTGTAAGTAGTTCTGTAAATCTTTAGATGTATTACTTGTGATCATGAGTCTGCGAGAATTATGAATACAAAGATATAAAATATATTATAAGTATTTAGTATTCAAATTGTAATGGGAGTAAATCATATAGATTACTAAGAGAGATGTAAACAAAAAAAGCCAGTTTATATAAACTGGCTTTTTTAATATTGAAATAAGATAAGGTATTACATCATACCTGGCATACCACCACCCATAGGCATAGCAGCAGCGCTGTCATCTTTAATGTCTACTAATGCACACTCAGTGATTAAGATCATACCAGCTACAGAAGCAGCATTTTCTAAAGCTACTCTAGTTACTTTCTTAGGATCGATTACACCAGCGTTAAGCATATCTACATACTCGTTTGTTTTAGCATTGTATCCGAAGTTTTCTTTTCCTTCTAATACTTTAGAAACAACTACAGAACCTTCTAATCCAGCATTCTCAACAATAGTTCTCAATGGAGCTTCTACTGCTTTAGCGATGATAGCAATACCTGTTTCTTCATCAGCATTATCCGCTTTGATATCAACTAAAGTATTTTTAGCTCTTAATAAAGCTACACCACCACCAGCTACGATACCTTCTTCTACAGCAGCTCTAGTAGCGTGAAGAGCGTCATCTACGCGATCTTTTTTCTCTTTCATTTCTACTTCAGATGGAGCACCTACGTATAATACAGCTACACCACCAGCTAATTTAGCTAAGCGCTCTTGTAACTTCTCTCTGTCATAGTCAGAAGTAGTAGTTTCCATTTGAGCTTTGATTTGGTTGATTCTGTTTTTGATCATATCAACTTCACCATCACCACTCACGATAGTAGTATTGTCTTTATCGATGTTAACTCTCTTGCAAGTACCTAACATTTCTAAAGTAGTATTTTCTAATGTATATCCTTGCTCTTCAGAGATAACCACACCACCTGTTAAGATAGCGATATCTTCTAACATAGCTTTTCTTCTATCTCCGAATCCAGGAGCTTTAACAGCAGCGATTTTTAACGCTCCTCTTAATTTGTTTACTACTAATGTAGATAACGCTTCTCCATCCACATCTTCAGCGATGATTAATAGAGGTTTTCCTGATTGAGCGATTGGCTCTAATACTGGTAAAAGTTCTTTAAGAGAAGATACTTTCTTGTCGTATAATAAGATATATGGAGTATCTAATTCTACTTCCATTTTTTCAGAGTTCGTAACGAAGTATGGAGATAAATAACCTCTGTCAAACTGCATTCCTTCTACTACATCTACATAAGTCTCAGTACCTTTAGCTTCTTCTACAGTGATAACACCTTCTTTACCTACTTTTTCGAATGCTTGAGCGATTAACTCACCGATGAAGTCATCGTTATTAGCAGAGATAGATGCTACTTGTTTGATTTTATCCATAGAACCACCTACTTCTTGAGATTGTTTTCTCAAGTCTTCTACGATGATTTCTACAGCTTTATCTATACCACGTTTTAAGTCCATAGGATTTGCACCAGCAGCTACGTTCTTAAGTCCTTCTTTTACGATAGCTTGAGCTAATACAGTAGCAGTAGTTGTACCGTCACCAGCTAAGTCGTTCGTTTTAGAAGCAACCTCTTTCACCATCTGAGCACCCATGTTCTCTAATGTGTTCTCTAACTCAACTTCTTTAGCTACAGACACACCATCTTTAGTTACTGTAGGCGCACCAAATGATTTACCGATGATTACGTTTCTTCCTTTTGGTCCTAATGTTACTTTTACTGCGTTTGCTAAAGCGTCCACTCCGCGTTTTAAACCTTCGCGAGCTTCGATGTCGAATTTAATATCTTTTGCCATTTTATTCTTTTGGATTTAGTTGTTAATGATTCAATTTTAAACGATTGCTAAAATGTCGTCTTCTCTCATGATTAGGTAGTCTGTACCTTCTAATTTTAGATCAGTACCAGCATATTTACCGTATAGTACAGTATCTCCTACTTTTACTGTCATTTCATGATCTTTAGTCCCATTTCCTACAGCTACTACAGTACCTCTTTGTGGTTTTTCTTTTGCTGTATCAGGGATGAATAATCCTGAAGCAGTTTTAGTTTCAGCTGGTAATGGTTCGATAAGAACTCTATCTGCAAGTGGTTTAATATTTACTGCCATAGTTTTATAGTTTATGAAATTGAATTATTATTTTTAATTATTATAGATAATCAAAAGGCATAAAGTGTGCCAAAGCTAAAAAGTGACATTATAGGCAAAAAAAAATGCCAGCTTGACAGCCGGCATTTCGTGTATTGTTTAAAGCTAAAATTATTCAGCTTGATTTTGAGTCTCTTGAGTTGGAGTAGCCTCTTCTGTTGTCACAGGAGCTTCTTGCTTAGCAGGCGCTTCTGGTGTCAGATTTTGAGTAGGTACTACTGCGTTAGGATCTAATAATTTAGAATCTCCAGCAGCTCCACCACTAAAACTAGTAGATGATAACAGAATTAAGATGATTAATGCTGCACCTAATGTCCAAGTACTTTTATCTAAGAAATCATTTGTATTTTTCACTCCTCCAGCTACTGTAGATCCACCGAAAGAAGAATCTAATCCTCCACCTTTAGGATTCTGTACCATAATTACTACGATTAGTAAAAAACATACAATTGCGATTAAGATTAAAAATATTGTAAATGTGTTCATGGTGTTAACTATTATGTTGTTGTAACGCTTTTATATCTAATATTTGGTTTGCAAAGAAACTACTTTTTTCTGGATATTTCAAAATTAATATTTCATAAGCTTGTATTGCTTTCTGATATTTCTTTTGTTCTAAGTATATTTTTGCCAACGTTTCTGTCATTAAACTACTGTTCTCTTGTACTGAAGTGTCAATGTTTGCAGGGGTTACGGTAGGTTTCTTAGTAGGAACTATCTTTGGGTTAGTTTCTATAAATTTATCTATTAATTCTATTTTTTTTTGTTTTTCGATATCTGATTTTTGTTCTAAATCTGTTAAAATAGAATCATTTTCTCTATCTATAGGCTTAATTTTAGATAATTGTAACCACTCTTGGAAAGACAATTTCTCGTTTTCTGAGAAGTTTAATGGCTTTCCTATTTCTAATTTCTCTTCTAGCTTTTCTATTTCTTGCTGTACAGTCTCTTTTTCTTCTAGAGTAGTTTCGATAGGATCTTCTGTGATGACCTCAGTAGTCTCTATAGTGACTTCTGTAGGTACTTCTTCCACAGCATCTTCAATTTCTTCCTTATCGTCTGTCTCATGGAAGGTGATAGACTGTAGTAAGCTCTTAATAGCCGTAGAGGTTAGCTTAGGTTCTGGAGCCTCTTGTTGAGGTTTTTCTTCTGTTGGTATTTCAGTCTCCTCAGCAGCTGTAGGCTCTGTCATGTCTATCATGATAGGAGTATACGTAACGAACTCTGGAGAAACGATAAAATCAAAAAGAATATCCCTATCTAGCGTATGTGCAGCAGTCTTCTTTAACTCTAGGTTATACTCTGTGCTGTTTTGTACATATAGGCTCTTCAGATAAAGACTTCTCACAGACTGGAAGTAAGGATACTTCTCTATGAGTTGTTTTAACTGAGGACTGTCACTCTCTTGGATTTGTTGAGGTTGACGGAGCAATATGTCTAATTCGTTTAGAGTCAAGATATTTATTTTTATATAATTACCACTTAGCTAATGATTCATTGAACACATCCTGTGTGATACGCTCATAGATAGTCTCGATAGCTGTGTTAAGACTAGCTCCTGCTAACTGTACGTTCGCATCATAGTCATAGTAGAATGAGAATCTCTTTTCGAAGTCGTCATCAGGTTTCTTCTTGTTGAAGAAACGCACATTCACAGACACATATAGTCTGTTCTGAGCCGCTCTCTGATCAGCTGTAGCTGTCATCGGGCTGATACGATATTCTACGATTTCTCCTTCATATACTAAGTCTGCATCAGCATTAGTAAGACTTAAGCTAGTTTGGTTTTGGATTAGATCTTGTAAGGACATCGTGAAGGTGCGCTCTATACCTGGCTCTACTAAAGGAGCATTGTTCTGGAATGAGTTTACCTGAAATGAGTTAGCATCTATCTTACCTGTTCCCGTAAAGTTATAATATTTACAGCTAGTAAAAAATAAAGATATAAATATTAGAGCAAATAATTGTTTGATTCTCATGTCTATAAGTCGTATTGTTTTATTTTTCTATACAATGTTCTCTCTGAGATGTTTAATTCTTTAGCAGCAGCCTTTCTCTTACCACTATGTCTTTCTAGTGCTAGCTTGATCAGCTTTATCTCTTGATTTGCTAAGTTTAGAGGTTCATCGTCTACTGTCTCAGCCTCTAGATAGTTAGAAGTATCCTCATCGTCATCTACAGTCTCGTGAAAACCTAGATTAGTACTAGGAGATACCGGAGTATCCATCGCGATGATGTCTAGATTAGTACTCGGTGGAGCCATCAGTTCTGGTAGCTCAGTCTTCTTCGTACCATAGATTTTTTGGATAAGAGATTTGTTGGTTTCGGATACTGTCCCTTTATCGTGTTGTAGTAGCTCTAGTGTCAGCTTCTTTAGATCAGTTAAGTCACTCTTCATGTCGAATAAGACTTTGTACAGTATTTCTCGTTCATTGCTGAAGTCAGACTCTGCCTTTGGCCCATTCACGATAGAAGGTAACTGTCTGTCATGGTTAGGTAAATAACCCTGAAGTACAGGTAGAGAAATATCTCTTGTGGTTTCTAATACCGATATCTGTTCTGCCACGTTTCTTAACTGACGGATATTACCATTCCAGCTATAGCGCATAAGGTATGCAGCTGCAGCAGGCTCTAGCTTTATCGGAGGCATCTTATACTTATGTGAGAAGTCAGAAGCAAACTTTCTGAACAGTAGATGGATATCTTCACCTCGCTCTCGTAGAGGAGGTAAGGTGATCTCTACCGTACTCAGTCTGTAGTATAGGTCTTCTCTAAATTTGCCCTTATTGATAGCGTCCATCATATTGACATTAGTCGCAGCGATGATGCGTATATCTGTTTTTTGGACTTTAGAAGACCCCACTTTTATAAACTCTCCATTCTCTAACACACGCAATAGTCTTACCTGAGTAGTCAGAGGTAGTTCTCCTACTTCATCTAAGAAGATCGTACCGCCATCTGCCTCTTCGAAGTAACCTTCACGAGTGCTTATAGCACCCGTAAAAGCCCCTTTTTCGTGTCCGAATAACTCACTGTCTATCGTCCCTTCTGGGATAGCACCACAGTTCACCGCGATGAATTTACCGTGCTTTCGATGAGACATAGAGTGTATAATCTTAGGAATACTTTCTTTACCCACACCACTCTCTCCAGTGACTAAGACTGAGATATCAGTAGGAGCTACTTGTATAGCTTTTTCCAATGCACGGTTTAGTTTGACATCGTTACCGATAATTTCGAAGCGTTGTTTTATGACTTGAAGGTTTTCCATTCTTATATTTTAAATATTGCTATTTACTATCCTTGCATAGGAGAGTATCCTACCGCTTTACCGATTAATGTAGCAGAAGTACAGTCAGCGATCTCTACCATCACGAAGTCTCCTACGTTATAGTGCTCCTTAGGGAATACTACTGTAGTGTTCTGAGAGTTACGCCCAGACCACTCGTCTTCATTACGCTTAGATGTTTTCTCGATAAGTACCTCTACCGTTTGACCTACAAAGCGTTTTGTACGCTCAAGGCTGATTTTATTTTGTACAGCGATGATTTCTGAAAGACGACGTTTCTTAACTTCTTCAGGGATGTCATCCTCTAACTTACGAGCAGCTAATGTACCTGGTCTCTCAGAGTAGGCGAACATAAACCCGAAGTCATATCTCACGTGTTCCATTAGTGATAATGTGTCCTGGTGATCCTCTTCAGTCTCTGTAGGGAATCCAGTGATCATATCTTGTGATAACGAGATGTCTGGTATCAATGCATAGATCTTATCTACTAGTTCGATGTACTCTTCTCTAGTATGCTGACGGTTCATCTCCTGTAAGATACGTGTGCTTCCAGACTGTACTGGTAAGTGGATATACTTACAGATGTTCTCATGTCTAGCGATAGACTCTATCACCTCGATATGCATATCTTGAGGATTAGAAGTAGAGAAACGGAAACGCATCTTAGGGAATGTAGTAGCACACTGATCTAATAACTGAGCGAAATCTACAGCTGTCGCTTTCTGCATATCGCTAGCTTTTTCGAAGTCTTTTTTAAGACCTCCACCATACCATAGGTAGCTATCTACGTTCTGACCTAGTAACGTGATTTCTTTAAATCCTCTCTCTTGTAAGTCTGTGATTTCTTCTATGATACTCTGTGGGTCACGGCTACGCTCACGACCTCTAGTGAATGGTACCACGCAGAATGTACACATATTATCACATCCTCTAGTGATAGATACAAATGCTGTCACCCCATTACTCTGTAGACGCACTGGAGATATATCACCATAAGTCTCATCTTTAGATAAGATCACGTTGATAGCATCTCTACCTTCTTCTACGTCTTTAAGTAAGTTAGGAAGATCTTTATAAGCATCAGGACCTACTACCATGTCCACGATTTTTTCTTCTTCTAAGAACTTTGCTTTAAGACGCTCAGCCATACATCCTAGAACACCTACTTTCATACCAGGGTTCTTTCTTTTTACTTGGTTGTATTGGTCTAAACGTTTTCGAACAGTTTGTTCTGCTTTATCTCTGATCGAACAAGTGTTTACTAACACTAAGTCCGCTTCTTCTAAGTTGTCTGTTGTATTATACCCTTCGTTAGATAGGATAGATGCTACAATCTCACTGTCAGAGAAATTCATTTGACAACCGTAGCTTTCGATGAATAGCTTCTTGTTGTTGTCTTGTTTTTGTTCTAAATGTAAGCTTGTACCTTGTTTATTTTCGTCAATTACCTTTTCCATAAGATACTTTAAGGATGTTTTACTTTAAGGGACAAAGATACTTTTTTTTGTCTAACTGACAAGATGACAGTGTTAGTTTTAAGGTTTTTTTGTAGCCCATTTTATTTAACGCCCTAGAACACCTTTTTTGCTCATAATCTTTGAGTTGTAATCCTAAGTCGTTGAGTTGATTATTGCAAAATGGACATTAATGAAATGATTTGGCGTTTATGGCTCTATAATCCCTTTTTGACTTCGTTTGCGCTTTTGTTTTTGTTTTATTTTATTGATATTCAGTATTTAGTGTTGTTTTGGTTTATTTTCGTTCGGAAGCTGTTCGGAGATAGTCAGTGTTTACTTGAGATGAGACGTATTTTCTAAAAGCGTACCCTATCTCTACCCGAACCATCTACTATCAATATAAAATGGAGTACAAGGAGATTTCTGATAACGAGACAGTGAATAGTGCGATACACTAGTCCAATAAATGAACTAGTGATAGGGTCCACTACTTGTCCCAAAAGTGGGACACATATATAAAACTATAAACATTAAACAAAAACATATAAATAAAAAGTGATTTTAAAAAAATGGAAATTGTTTAGTTGTTAAACAACACATTCACTATTGACTTTTTTACTTCTAAAGGTTTAGAAAACTTTAAGCATTGTGCGAAATAAAAGGGGTATAAAAGCATTGAGAGAGGTAAAAATTAAAAAATTTAGAGAATTGTTATTAAATTGTGTAATTTCTTGATTTTGTTTGTAAAAAAAATCAATATATCGGTTTATTACTAGAATGTTGGTTTATTTTACGAATAACTAGGTAATTATTACAATTTTTATATGCTGGCATATTAGTTAAAAGAAGCATTAATAAGTAGTGGCACGGATATATTCAAAAAAATCATATATTTTTGCTTCACAAAATAATGAAGTATGGCAAAGAATTTAGTGATTGTTGAGTCACCTGCAAAGGCAAAAACCATTGAAAAATTTTTAGGACAGGATTATCAGGTAGAGTCTAGCTATGGACATATAGCGGATCTGCCTTCTAAAGAAATAGGAGTAGATGTAGAGAATAACTTTAAGCCTAAGTATGAAGTATCGAGTGATAAGAAGGCGGTAGTTAAGAAGTTAAAGGATCTTGCGAAGAAAGCTGAAATGGTTTGGTTAGCATCCGATGAGGACCGCGAGGGAGAGGCTATTGCATGGCACTTAGCGGAAGAACTAAATTTAAAGAGTGAAAACACAAAGCGTATTGTATTCCACGAGATTACAAAGAATGCGATTATAAAAGCGATAGATAACCCACGTCAGATAGACTATAATCTAGTGAATGCACAACAGGCTCGTCGTGTACTAGATAGATTAGTGGGGTATGAACTGTCTCCTGTATTGTGGAAAAAAGTAAAAGGAGGATTGTCTGCTGGACGTGTACAGTCTGTGGCTGTACGTCTTATCGTAGAGAGAGAAAGAGAGATTAATGACTTTAAGGTAGAGTCATCTTACCATATATCAGCAGAGTTTAAGACTGCTGAAGGAAAAACATTAAAAGCTAAACTACCTAAGAACTTTGCGACTGAGAAAGAAGCAAGAGACTTTTTAGCAGTTAATATTGGAGCAGCGTATAGAGTAGCAGATTTAGAGACTAAACCTGCTAAGAAATCTCCTGCAGCTCCATTTACCACTTCTACACTACAACAGGAAGCGGCTAGAAAACTTCACTACTCAGTAGGTCAGACGATGATGTTAGCACAGCGTTTATACGAGAGCGGACTGATCACGTATATGAGAACGGATAGTGTGAACTTATCTAAAGAGGCAATGAGTGCAGCAGCAGCTGAAATCACGAAGTCTTACGGAGCAGAATATTCTAAACCACGTACTTATACGACTAAGAGCAAAGGAGCTCAAGAGGCGCACGAGGCTATCCGTCCGACGAATATGGCTCTGCACAGTGCTCCTGTAGATAGAGATCAGGCTCGTCTATATGATCTGATCTGGAAGCGTACTTTGGCATCTCAGATGAGTGATGCTCAGTTAGAGAGAACGAATGTGCGTATAGAAGCAAATAAGTTTAAGGAGTTATTTGTGGCTACGGGTGAGGTATTGCTTTTTGAAGGATTCTTAAAAGTGTACTTAGAAGGGCATGATGATGAGGATGAAGAAGTAGAAGGAATCTTACCAGCATTGAGAATAGGAGAAGGATTAGAACAAAATGCGTTAGTAGCTACTCAACGTTTTACTAAGCCTGCTGCTAGATATACAGAAGCGTCATTAGTGAAGAAGTTAGAGGAGCTAGGTATCGGTCGTCCGTCTACTTATGCACCTACTATCTCTACTATTATCGCTAGAACGTATGTAGAAAAAGGTGAGACTGAAGGTAAAGAGCGCAACTATAAGATGATGATGCTTAGAGGTGCTGAGGTGAAAGAGAAGGTGCTGACAGAGAAAACAGGATCTGATAAAGGGAAGCTAGTACCTACAGATATCGGTATGATCGTGAATGACTTTTTAGTGAAGAACTTTAAGACAATCTTAGATTATAACTTCACTGCTAAGGTAGAAGAGGACTTCGATGAGATCGCAGCTGGTAATGAGGATTGGGCTAAGATGATGAGAGAGTTCTACGATCACTTCCACCCAACAGTGAAAGATGTGGAAGAGAATGCAGAGCGCGAGTCTGGAGAGCGTATATTAGGTATTGACCCTAAGAGTGGACGTACAGTATTAGTGCGTTTAGCTAAGTTTGGCCCTGTGGCGCAGATTGGTAATCCTGAGGATGAAGAGAAGCAATATGCTAGCCTTACTGCTGAGCAGAATATCGGTACGATTACATTAGAAGAAGCATTAGCATTATTCCTATTGCCAAAGGTATTAGGAGAATATAAAGGAGAAGAAGTAGAGGTAAACAATGGTAGATTTGGTCCTTATGTGAGAGTAGGTAAGTCATTTATCTCTCTGCCTAAAGGTGAAGAGCCTGCTGATGTGACGCTAGATAGAGCATTAGAATTAATCAAAGAGAAAGAGCAAGCAGATGCTCCTATCGCTACATACCAAGGATTGCCTGTACAGAAAGGTGTGGGACGCTTCGGACCATACTTAAAGTGGAACAGTATTTTTATCAACGTGAATAAGAAGTATAACTTCGACAATCTATCTCAAGCGGATATCAACGAACTAATCGAAGATAAGATCCAAAAAGAGAAGGATAAAGTAATTCACGATTGGGCAGAAGAAGGTATCCGAGTAGAGAAAGCAAGATGGGGTCGTTCTGTAATCTTAAAAGGAAAAACGAAGATAGAGCTAGGTAAGGATGTGGATGCTGCAGCGTTATCTCTAGATGAGGTAAAGGCAATGATCGAAGCAAAAACGCCTGCTAAAAAGACAGCTGCTAAGAAAACAGCAACTAAGAAGACGACAAAAAAATAAGAAAGAATGATCTACGAACTGCTAAGACCGATAAATAACGAATTAATCACTTATATAGATGGTTTACAGAGTCAGTGTATAGGGAAGAAAGTAACGTTCTTCTCTGGAGGTTCTTTTGAGAATGAAGGTCGATATAATATCGCTATTATCGGAATAGGAGATAATCGAGGTAATGGTGAAGGAGTAAGTATAGTAGATATCACTAAAATAAGAAAGGCTTGGTATTCGTTATATCCTGGTAACTGGGGAGTGAATATTATAGACTTAGGTGATATAATGGCTGGGGAGAGACTAGAGGATACATACTATTTAGTAAAGACTCTAGTAGCAGATCTAGTGAGACAAGGGGTAATCCCTGTATTCGTAGGAGGATCTCAGGATATGACCTATGCGATGTATAGAGCGTATGATGCGTTAGAGCAGTCAGTGAATCTGGTGTCTATAGATGCTAAGTTAGATCTTTCTAAGACAGAAGGTGATGTGGCGAATAGTTATCTGACGCGTATTATATTAGAAGAGCCTACGAATCTGTTTAATTTTTCTAATATCGGGTATCAGACTTACTTCAATGCGCAGGAGGAAATAGACTTAATCGCTAGTTTATATTTTGAGGCGTATAGAGTAGGAGAAATATCTGGTAATATAAAATTAGCTGAGCCAGTACTTAGAGATGCTGATATCGTAAGTATTGATATGACTTCTGTTAAGTCTGCTGATTCTGGTAATTTTGAGTTCTTTAATCCGAATGGATTTGATGGAAGAGAGATATGTGCCTTAGCTAGATATAGTGGGTTGAGTGATAGAGTTTCATCTTTTGGAATATTTAATTATAATAATAATAAAAATGAAACGTTATTAATAGCACAAATCCTTTGGTATTTTGTGGAAGGTGTTAATTATAGATCGAATGAATATCCTTTTGTTAGTAAGGCTAGTTATATGAAGTATATCGTGCCGATAGAGGGATATGACGACTTGATATTCTATAAGAGCGATGTCTCTGAACGCTGGTGGATAGAGGCTTCTATAGAAACGATGGATGCCGAAAGAAAAGTGTTGTTGCCTTGTAGTTATGAGGATTATGAGTTGGCTATTAGCCAAGTTATACCTGAAAGATGGTGGCGAACAATAAAAAAAAGTGTGGTATAAAAATTAATTTAACAAAAATAAATAATTAAGTTAAATTAATTTTTAGCTTTGTTTTGTGAAATAAAAAGAAAAAAAATTACTTATAAGTATTTTATAGTAGTACATAAAAACCTAAAATTATATGAAGAAGATCATTACGTTAGGAGCAGTTTTAGCTTTGATGACCAGTTGTGGAACTGGAGATCGAGGTGAATTGATGCATGGTGAGGCTGGAAAAAGATGGAGCAGTGATAAACCACAAGGGATGTCACTTATTCCAGGAGGTACTTTTACCATGGGTCAAGCCAATGAGGATTTCTTAGGAGCCCAAGATGCGCCAACAAAAACAGTTACTATCGGTTCATTTTATATGGATGAAACTGAAATTTCGAATAACCAGTACCGTAAATTCGTAGAGTGGGTTAAGGATTCTGTTGTTCGAACAAAATTAGCTATTGCAGCTGATGAAATGGGTGTGGCTAAAGAATCAGGTGGTATCGGTGCGTATGCATTCGTAGATGCTGAAGAGGATTTAGAAAGAATGACTCCATACCAACGATATATGTATGAGAACTATTACAGCTTTCAGGTGAGTGATGATATCTACTCTGGTCGTCGTTTAAATAAAAAAGTTCCTTTAGTGAAAGATACTAGAAAGTATCCAGACGCTAATTACGTGGAAGTAATGGATTCATTATATATCCCAGCTAGTGAGACATATAATGGTATGACTACTTTCGATAACTCTAAGTTGAAGTTTAAATATTCTTATGTAGATGTAGATGCAGCTACTAGAGATAGATCAACAGAAAATAGAGGAAAGAGAAATAGACACTTAAAAACTGAGACACTATTAATCTATCCTGATACAACACGTTGGATTAAAGAATTCCAATATTCTTACAACGAACCAATGCACAACGATTACTTCTGGCACGAAGCTTTTGGTGATTATCCTGTAGTAGGGGTAAACTGGCACCAAGCTAAAGCATTCGCTGCATGGAGATCAATGTATAAAAACATCTATTTGAAAGATAATAAGATGACTCTTGAGATCAACGAATTCCGTTTACCAATGGAAAGTGAGTGGGAGTACGCTGCTAGAGGTGGTCTAGAAGGAGCTATGTATCCTTGGGGTGGACCTTATGCTACAGATGAGAAAGGATGCTTTATGGCAAACTTTAAACCAACTCGTTTTGATTATGCAGCAGATGGAGCTCTTTATACAGCTAATGTTCGTTCTTACCCTCCTAATGGATATAACTTATACAATATGGCAGGTAACGTAGCAGAGTGGACTAGTTCTACTTATGATGCATCAAGTTACGATCACATGTCAGCTTTAAAGCCTAGAAATAGACCTAGCGAAAGCCCACTAAAAGTAGTAAGAGGTGGTTCTTGGAGAGACCCAGCATATTTCTTACAAGTTGCTACTCGTGATTCTGAGTACGCAGATTCAGCAAGAAGTTACATCGGATTTAGAACAGTACAGTCTGTGTCAGGTTCTTTATCACGTGTTAACCAAGCAAAAATGGCTCGTTAA
This sequence comes from Myroides profundi, assembly GCF_000833025.1. NCBI lineage: Bacteria > Pseudomonadati > Bacteroidota > Flavobacteriia > Flavobacteriales > Flavobacteriaceae > Myroides > Myroides profundi. The sequence continues at coordinate 3,649,782 of NZ_CP010817.1, read as the reverse complement.
TAATCAAACAAAAAAATAAAAGAAGAAAAAGGCTATGGCAATATCTAAAAAATTGATGAACTTCTGTTATGGAATGGGAGCTTCAGTAGTAATCATCGGTGCATTATTTAAAATTACGCACATGGAATTTGGACCTTTGAATGGTAACAATATGTTAACTATCGGTCTATTAGTAGAGGCATTTATTTTTGCAATCTCTGCATTCGAGCCAGTTGATGAGGAATTAGATTGGGCAAAGGTATATCCAGAATTAAAAGACGGGAAAGCTAGAGAAGTAAAAGTGGCTAAACAAGCTGTTGTAGAGCCTCAAGATACGGAAGGTATGCTTTCTAAAAAATTAGATCAAATGTTGAAAGACGCAAAAATTGACGGAGAGTTGATGAATAGCTTAGGAAACAGTATTCGTAATTTCGAAGCTGCTTCTAGAGAGATGGGACCTTCTGTGAATTCTGTTGCTTCAACACAAAAATATGCGCAAGAAATGACATTAGCTGCTCAACAGTTAGAGTCTCTAAACAAAGCTTATAAAGTACAATTAGAAAGCGCAACAGCGAATGCTGAAATCAATAAAGCAGTAGCTGAAAACAATGCTCAATTAAAAGAGCAAATGCAAGCATTAACAAACAATTTAGCGTCATTAAACAACGTTTATGGTGGAATGCTTTCTGCTATGGGTGGTGGAAGAAATGCTAATTAGTTTATAATTTTAAAATTATTATAAGGTAATGGCTAAACAAAAACTGACCCCAAGACAAAAGATGATTAACCTGATGTATCTGGTGTTTATCGCGATGATGGCACTTCAGGTATCTACAGAGGTTTTATCAGCTTTTGGTGTAGTGAACGAGAAGTTCGAGGCAGCTAATGAAGGTGCAAAAGCAAATAATGAAGGTTTGCTAGGGGCTTTAGAGAAGAAAGCTGAGGAGAACCCAGCTCAATTCGCTGACCCTGCAAAAAAAGCAAAGCAAGTAGAGAAAATTACTCAGGAGTTCTATGACTTCGTGGGTAAATATAAAACTCTAATTACTAGCGAATTTGAAGGTGAACGCACAGAGAATGGTAAATTACCAGCTGAGCGTATGAATAAATCTGATATTATCAATGATGCTTGGTTCACAGGTGATAATTATTCAGCAGAAGGACAGGCTTTTATCGATGGTATTAATAAGTACAAAAAAGCACTTCTTGATATCTTAGAAAAAGATGCTAAGTTCCAACCTATCGTATTAGATATAAATAGTAAATTTAATCTAAGCGATGTGAAAGATAGCCAAGGAAAAGAGAGAGCTTATTTAAATTATAATTTCTATGGGTTCCCAGCAATTGCTTCTTTGACTAAGTTATCTACCATGCAAAATGATGCGAAGATAGTAGAAGCAGAGATTTATAACAGCTTAATGGGTAATACACTTAGTAAAGCTGCATCTATGAAGAACTATCAAGCTATCGTAGTAGCTGACAAGTCTACTCTTTTTGCTGGTGAAACTTATAAAGGTAGAGTAGTATTAGGTCGTTATGATAAATCAACTGTTCCTACTAAAGTAGTTGTTAATGGTCAAAATATTGATTTATCTAAATCATTAGTTGATGGACAAGTTAACTTAGGATTTACTGTTGGTAACGTAGGTGAGCACCAAATCGGAGGTAAGTTTACTTTCGTAGAGGATGGTCAGCCAGTAGAGATTGATATTAAAGGTAGTTATGTAGTAGTACCTAAACCGAACTCAGCTAATATATCTGCTGATAAAATGAACGTAGTATATCGTGGTGTTTCTAACCCTATGACTATTTCGTTTGCTGGTATTGCTAATGATAAAGTACAAGCTTCTGCTCCAGGACTTACAAGTCAAGGAGGTGGTAAATATACATTAAGACCACAAGCAGGAAGAGAAGTAGTTATCAATGTGACAGGAACTTTACCTGATGGACAAAAAGTATCTGATAGAAAAGTTTTCCGTATTAAAGATATTCCTTCTCCAAGAGGAACAGTACGTGGGGAGTTCAATGCTAAAGGACCTAAGTCTAACTTAGAGATTGTGACTATCGGTGCTAAATTAGAAGACTTTGACTTTGATTTAAATCTTACAGTTACTAGTTTTGTATTGCAAATACCTGGACAACCTAGTATCGTTGTTCCTGGAAATAGAATGAATGAAAGAGCAAAAGCGGCTATTCGTAGAGCTCAGTTAGGTGATGTAGTAGTAATTTCGGATATTAAGGTGCGTTTAGAAGGGGCAGGAGACTATGCTTTGAAAAAAACATCACCATGTACGTTTGAGATTATGTAATTTCACTTAAATTTATAAGAAGAAAATTTTGAAGAATATGAACTGGAAGAATTTTTCACTATATATAGTGTTTACGATGTTTTCAATAGCATCATTCGCTCAGACGAATCTATTGAATGCAAAATCTGCTGCTGATATTGGTATTATGCCAATCTCGGAGATTCTAATCAAAGCAGAAGGACCAATACCTTACGGAAACGTTCGTGAGAAAGATATCTTATTTGGTATTAAAGTATGGGAGAATATTTCGTTAGCTGAGAAAGCGAATGAGATGTATCTATATCCTATTGATGAGTATTCATCTGAAGGAAGAAAACCTCTGTTCCAAGTTTTAATCGATGGTATTAAATCTGGAGAGATTACAGAAGTGTATGATAATAGTGATTTTAAAAATCAACGTACATTAAAAGATATTCAAGACTCTTTCGTGAGAATTGATACTACAGATGCTGGTATCGAGTATTACAATGCTGGAGAAGCTATTCCTGAGGAATATATTCAGAAAGTAGAGTTAAGACCTTCTGACGTTAAAGAGTATCACATCATGGGTATGTGGTATTTCGATAGAAATGAAGGACAGTTAAAATATAGATTATTAGGTATTGCTCCAGTAGTAGCAGACTTGTATACTAAAGGATCAGCTAATGAGAACTATGTAGAGTTATTCTGGATATTCTTTGCTGATGCTCGTAATACATTGTTCCAAAACTATGCATTCAATGCTAAGAACCCACTTAATCCAATCAACTTTGACCATTTGTTAAACTCGAGAAGATTCAGTGCTACTATTTATAAAGCAGATAACCAATATGGTAATCGTAAAATTGATGATTACATCAAGAGTAATGATTTAAAACGTTTATTTGAGGCAGAAAGAATTAAAGAATTGATTCGAAACCTTGAAGATGATATGTGGAATTACTAATTTTGTAGTTTCTAATTTATTAAGCTCTTATCTATTAGAATAGATAAGAGCTTTTTTAATGGCTTTAAGTATGGTAGATTATATTGTAGTAGGTACTGGTTTAGCAGGAATCTGTTTTACAGAAAAACTAGCTAGTGAAGGGAAGTCCTTCGTAGTGATAGACAATGAGAAGCGCTCTTCTTCACTAATGGCAGGTGGAATGTATAACCCTGTCGTATTAAAGCGTTTCACAGATGTGTGGAAGGTCGGAGAACAATTAGATATTGCTTTGCCTTTTTATGCAGAATTAGAAAAGAAATTAGGAGAGAAGTTTATCTTTGAAATGCCTTTGTACAGAAGATTATTATCTGTGGAGGAGCAGAATAATTGGTTCCATGCAGCTGATAAACCTAATTTAGAAAAGTATCTATCACCTAAGTTGGTTCGCGATGAAATTAATGGAGTGAAGTCTCCTTTTGGTTTTGGAGAGGTGAACTATACTGGATATGTAGAAACTAAAACCTTGATTAAGGCTTATAGAGCTTATTTGAACGAAATCAATAGTTATAGACAAGAGGAGTTTGATTACGATAGTTTAAGCTATACAGATGATGAAGTAACTTATAAGGATATAGTGGCTAAGCATATTGTTTTTGCAGAAGGTTTTGGGATGTTGCAGAATCCATTCTTTAAAGATCTGCCTTTAGACGGTACTAAAGGAGAGGTGCTTTTAGTGAAGATTCCAAATCTTAGTATAGATATTATATTGAAGGCAAATGTGTTTTTAATCCCAGTAGGTAATGATCTATATAAAGTAGGCGCTACTTACGATTGGGAAGATAAAACAGATACAACTACAGAAGAGGGTCTAAGAGAGTTGTTAGAAGGGTTAAGAGATGTTGTGGACTTAGACTTTGAAGTAGTAGCTCATAATGCTGGTGTACGACCTACTGTAAAAGATCGTCGTCCATTGTTAGGAAGAAGTAGAGAGTCTGCAAGAATCCATGTATTGAATGGATTAGGAACGAGAGGGGTGTTATTAGGGCCTTTCTTAGCAGAGAAATTATATAATAATATAGAAAAAGCTATGGAGCTAGAGGAGAATATCTCTATTCATAGATATAAGAAGTTTAAATTTTAGTACAATCTAAGTATGTTAAATATACACAATCTATCAGTTTCTTTTTCTGGTGAGTATTTATTTGAGAATGTGACATTCCGCATCGGTGCAGGTGACCGTGTGGGGTTAGTTGGGAAGAATGGAGCTGGTAAGTCCACAATGTTGAAATTATTATCAGGAGATTTAGAGCCTGATACTGGAAGTATGGCTGTTGAAAAAGACCTCCGTATCGGATTCTTAAGACAGGATATTGATTTTATACCTGGTAGGACTGTACTAGACGAAGCTTATCAAGCTTTCGTAGAGATTAAGAAGGTAGAAGCAGATCTTGAAAAGGTTAATGTTGAATTAAATGAACGTACAGACTATGAGTCTGAAAGTTATAGTGAGTTAATCGAAAAGTTAAGTGATTTGACACACCGCTTTGAGATTATCGGAGGATATAATTATGTTGGTAACACAGAGCGTATCTTATTAGGACTTGGTTTTAAACGTGAGGATTTTAATAATCAGACAGATACTTTCTCTGGAGGATGGCGTATGCGTATCGAGTTAGCGAAATTGTTACTACAAGATAACGATTTGTTACTTCTGGATGAGCCAACGAACCACTTGGATATCGAGAGTATCATTTGGTTAGAACAATTCTTAAAGTCGTATGCTGGTGCAGTAGTGATTATTTCGCATGATAAGATGTTCTTAGACAATGTAACGAATCGTACGATAGAAATATCATTAGGGAAGATATATGACTTTAATAAGCCTTATTCACAGTATTTAGTATTGCGTGAAGAACTTCGTGAGATGCAGTTAGCTTCTCAAAAGAATCAGGCGAAGAAGATAGAGGAGACGGAGAAGCTTATCGAGAAGTTTAGATATAAAGCGACGAAGGCTTCTATGGCACAATCTCTTATCAAGAAATTGGATAAAGTAGAGCGTATCGAAGTAGATGAGGATGATAATGCGGTAATGAATATCTCTTTCCCTGTGAGTATAGATCCAGGTAAAGTAGTTTTAGAAATTGATAAAGTAACGAAGCGTTATGGTGATAAAGTGATCTTTAAAGATATCGACTTATTAGTAGAACGCGGGATTAAAGTAGCATTTGTAGGACAGAATGGTCAAGGTAAATCTACGTTGATCAAAGCTATAATGGAGGAGTTTGAATACGAGGGGACTATTAAGCTAGGACACAATGTTCAGTTAGGATACTTCGCTCAAAACCAAGCAGACTATTTAGATGGTGAGAAAACGGTATTAGACACAATGTTAGACGCAGCTACTGATGGTAATCGTGTGAAAGTACGCGATATGTTAGGGTCTTTCTTGTTTAGAGGAGATGATGTTGAGAAGAAAGTGAAAGTACTGTCAGGAGGAGAGCGTAACAGACTTGCATTGTGTAAAATGTTACTTCTTCCTATCAACGTATTGCTGATGGATGAGCCGACGAACCACTTAGATATTAAGTCTAAGAATGTATTGAAGAAAGCACTAGAGAACTTTAAGGGAACTTTACTATTAGTATCTCACGACCGTGACTTCTTACAAGGGTTAACGCAGTTGGTTTATGAGTTTAAAGATCAAAAGATAAAACAATACTTAGGTGATATCAATTACTTCTTAGAAGAACGCAATGCGCAGAATATGCGTGAAATCGAGAAAGTAACTGTTGCTCCTGTGGTTAAAGCAGTAGTAGTGGAGGAGAAAAAAGCACCTGCTTTATCTTATGAAGACCAAAAGAAGCAGAAGACACTTCAAAATAGATTGAGTAAGATTGAGAATGAAATAGCTGAACTTGAGAAGAAGGTAGCTAAGGATGATGAACGTTTAGCTGTAGACTATGAAAAGCTAATGGCTGATGCGAATTTTTTTAGTGAGTATGAGAAGAAAAAGAATAAGATTGATGATTTGATGATTGAGTGGGAAGAAATCCACGAACAATTACAATAGATAATAAAAAAGGGATTACTTAACGTAATCCCTTTTTTTATAAAATAGGCGTAATAAAGTTATATTATTTCAAGAAAAAACCACTTCAAGTGATTGAAGTGGCTTTTACTTAGTAGCGGGAACAGGACTCGAACCTGTGACCTTCGGGTTATGAGCCCGACGAGCTGCCTACTGCTCTATCCCGCGCTATTGTGGTACAAATGTACAACCAATATTTGGGTTGACAAAATCAGACAATTGAGTAAAACAGTGTTTATCGGCTTTAATGTTAAATGTTTTTCACTCTTAGGAGTCTTTTTTACTTAATTATTATTGATAATATATTTTATAGAAGTAATATTACTAGAAGGTTATATTCTTTTTAATAAACTTGTTTGATAGGTGCGTAACTGTTAATTAAAAAAGAGACGATTCATTTATTTTGTGAATATTTTAGTATTTTTGACTGTGTTAGTCAGGGTAATAATAGTACTTATTCTGTTTCTGAGACTTATTATGAATTAATACTTCCCTATTATATGAAGAATATTGAGAAAACATTTCAAATTATTAGTTACCTACAATACCCTTTTCTATTAATAGCTTTATTCTATAGCTTTAAACCGATCTACTATAGAATAGCTTTCGGTAATATGGATACTTATTTATCGTGTATGAATAATGCGTTGATGTTTATAGGAATTGGAGTCAGCTTTTCGGCATTGCAGGATTCGACCAAGACGCAGAATAATTTCTCTAAACGTATATGGCAGAACAAGAAGAAAGGTGCAATAGCCTTGTATATTATAACGCTAATGGCTGTACTTTCTTTTATTGGAGGTGGAGTAGGATATTATTTTGCTGTTTCTAGTATTTTGGAAGAGATAGCAGTTGGCTTACTTGTGCTGGGTATTGGTTTACTAGGATTGCTAAGTGTTGCCATAAATATGTATAAGTACCAACAGAGTATTATAGTAAAATGATATTTAGATAAGAACTATTAGGTAAAACACTATAGTTTATTTTGCTCCTTAAGTATAGACATAAAAGTTTCAAATAGATTTAATGTAATCGTAAATTTAGATACATAAGGTAGATATTTATGGCGAATCAGTTCTTCTGTAAAACCATCTGCACTAGTTTTATTGGTATCGTTGATATTTCTAATACAAGAGTCTAGGCAGTCGACTGCTTTAGCAAATTGTGATTCTAAATCTAAACGTGATTCATATTGGTCTAATATGTTGAGTAATCTAGATTTATTAGGATAGAAAGACTCAATAGTTTTTAATGCATCCCTTTCTTTCTGTTCTTTTAAAAGTAACTCTTGAGGATTATTAAACTTAGCATCTCCAGCATAGACTTCTGCTATATCGTGGTATAGTAAGTATTCGAAGACTTTTAGTCTATTAAGTGGTTTATCTATATATTCTATTAATACATCGGCAATCATTAAACAACTCCAAGAGTGTTCTGCAGTACTTTCTTTTCGATTTTTTACAGATGTACCTCGTTCAACATATTTTAGTTTTTCTAATTCTAATAAAGTTTTGATTAGGTTATTCATTTTTGACAATGTATTATTTGTTCTTGATAAAAATCTGAATTAAACTAAAGTAGGGATATAAAAAAAGCCACTTCGTTAGAAATGGCTTTTACTTAGTAGCGGGAACAGGACTCGAACCTGTGACCTTCGGGTTATGAGCCCGACGAGCTGCCTACTGCTCTATCCCGCGTTATTGTGGTGCAAATATAGAACGAATATTTGGAACTCACAAATGAGTCCCTAAAATAATTCGCTCTTTTTTACTTTTATTTTGATTGTAAGCCTTGTATATACTCAGAATGAGCTAATTCTAAAGCCTTAATATCATTGTTACATAGGTGTTTAAGGAGATGGTTTAGTTTTTCTTCTGACCAATCATAAATTTTTAAATCCAATAACTTTTTTATTATTTCTTCTGAGAAACGCTGTTTTATTGGTTTTGCAGGGTTACCAGCTACGATAGTATACGGTTCGACATCCTTTATAACGACAGCACCTGAAGCAATAATAGCTCCTTCACCTATAGTGATACCAGGCATGATCATAGATCGCATACCTAACCATGCGCCATCACCTATCGTCGTATCTCCTTTTGCTTGATACGCTTCTTGTATCACATCTAGATAAGGGTATAGACTAAACCAATCTGTGCGATGTGTATTATTCCCTCCCATTAAGATAACGACTTCCGCTGCTATACAGACATGGGATCCTATGTATAGCTGATCTATATGCCATAGTGGTTCCCAAGCTTGTAGACTGTATTCGTCTCCGTATAGATAACGTACTACACTATCTTCAAAGCTGCCCGTCCAGGCATTGCTGTAATAACTTGTTGTTCCCTTGATATGTATATTAGGATTCTTGACTGTTTCGTGTAGGTATTCTACTTTAGACCAATGTTTTTTGTTCTCTTCTATCATTTGTTCTCTTCTATTTTTAAGTATATAACCTCAGATAGGTTAATTGTTTATCTATATTTCAAAAGCTAAATATATATAAAGTGTTGTTATAAATAATATTTAATTTTTCCTATGTCATTGATATAAGCTACCTTTGCTACCGAAAAAATTAAATAATATGACGCATAAAGCTGGTTACGTTAACATTATTGGTAATCCAAATGTAGGTAAATCAACACTAATGAATGCTTTAGTAGGAGAGAGATTGTCTATCATCACTTCTAAAGCACAGACTACTAGACATAGAATATTAGGAATCGTAAATGGAGATGATTATCAGATCGTTTTCTCAGATACTCCTGGTATTATTAAGCCTGCATACGAATTACAAGAATCAATGATGGATTTCGTTAAATCTGCTTTTGAGGATGCGGATGTATTGATTTATATGGTAGAGATAGGGGAGAGAGAGTTAAAAGATGAAGCGTTCTTCGCTAGGATAAACAACTCTAAAGTACCTGTAATGTTGCTTCTAAATAAGATAGACAAATCTAATCAAGAACAACTAGAAGAACAAGTAGCCTTATGGAGTGAGAAGGTTCCTAATGCTGAGATATTCCCAATATCTGCTTTAGAGAAGTTTAATACTCAGGCTGTATATGATCGCATCATAGAACTATTGCCAGTATCTCCACCGTATTTCCCTAAAGATGCCCTAACAGATAAGTCAGAGCGTTTCTTCGTAAACGAGATTATTCGTGAGAAGATATTGCTTAACTATGATAAGGAGGTGCCTTATGCTGTAGAGGTAGAGACAGAAGAGTTTAAAGAAGAAGAGAATATCATTCGTATCAAAGCTGTCATTATGGTAGAGCGAGATAGTCAGAAGGGGATTATCATCGGACATAAAGGTGCTGCTTTAAAGAAAGTAGGGATAACATCTAGAGAAGAAATGGAACAATTCTTTATGAAGAAAGTTCACTTAGAACTATTCGTAAAGGTGAATAAAGATTGGAGATCGAGCGACTATCAACTACGTCGTTTCGGATATAATCAAAAGAAATAAGGAATAATAAAATAATCATTAAAATATCGCATTGAAATACTAACTTTGCGACATATTTAAAATATTTATGAGTAATATAGTAGCCATAGTTGGTAGACCAAACGTAGGGAAGTCAACTTTTTTTAATCGATTGATTCAAAGAAGAGATGCCATCGTAGATTCGGTTAGTGGAGTGACACGTGATAGAAACTACGGCAAGTCAGAGTGGAATGGAAGAGAGTTCTCAGTGATTGACACTGGAGGATATATAAAAGGATCTGACGACGTTTTTGAAGGTGAGATTAGACGTCAAGTATCTTTAGCTATTGAAGAGTGTGATGTAGTAATATTCGTAGTAGATGTAGAAGAAGGTATCACACCTATGGATGCTGAAGTAGCTCGTTTATTGCGCAAGGAGACTAAACCTGTATTCGTAGCTGTTAATAAAGTAGACAGCTCGAAGCGTATGGATGATACATTCGAGTTCTATAACCTAGGTTTAGGAGAGATATACCCTATCGCAGGGATGAGTGGAAGTGGTACTGGAGATCTATTAGATGCTGTAGTAGCTGCATTACCAGAAGAAGAAGTAAGAGAGACAGAAGAAGAAGAGTTACCACGTTTTTGTGTTGTAGGTCGTCCTAATGCTGGTAAATCTAGTTTTATCAATGCACTTATCGGTGAAGATCGTTATATCGTTACAGATATTGCTGGTACTACACGTGATGCTATTGATACGCGTTTTACACAGTTTGGTTTTGACTTTAACTTAGTAGATACTGCGGGTATCCGTAGAAAATCAAAAGTAAAAGAAGACTTAGAGTTTTACTCAGTGATGAGATCTGTGAGAGCTATCGAGCACAGTGATGTATGTATCCTTATGGTAGATGCTACACGCGGGTTCGAAGGACAGGATCAGAATATATTCTGGTTAGCAGAGAAGAATAGAAAAGGGGTTGTTATCCTTGTAAACAAGTGGGATTTAGTAGAGAAAGATACTATGACTACTAAACAATTTGAAGATAGAATCCGTCAAGAGATCGCGCCATTTACAGATGTGCCTATTATCTTTACATCTACAGTGACTAAACAGCGTTTATTAAAAGCGTTAGAGACTGCTGTGGAAGTATATGAAAATAGAAAAGCAAGAATTTCGACTTCTAAATTTAATGAAGCGATGTTGCCTATCGTAGAGAATACGCCACCTCCTGCAATTAAAGGAAAATATATCAAGATAAAATACTGTATGCAATTGCCTACAGCTACACCTCAATTCGTATTTTTTGCTAACTTGCCACAATATATCAAAGACCCTTACAAACGATATATTGAGAATAAGTTAAGAGAAATGTACAACTTCAGTGGTGTGCCTATCGATATTTATTTCCGTCAGAAATAGTAAGTAATATATTCTATATATACTAGCGGTCTTTGTGTAATAACATTGACCGCTTTTTTTATGAGAAACTTATTGACGTTACTACTATTAATCTCCTGTGTGAATATGTACTCACAGAGCACTGTGAATATTACTGGGACAGTAGTAGATAGTTTAAAACAACCGATAGAAGCGGTGACGGTATATCTATCGAAAGAGAAAGATTCTACGCTAGTGGAGTACACCATGACGGATGTCAAAGGTAACTTTAAGCTTGCCTTCAGTAAGCTATCTGACCCTTCAGTGCTCAAGCTTTCTATGGTAGGGTACCAAGATTATGCTAAGAAGTTTGAAAATGGGGTACAAGATAATATAGACCTTAAAACACTTATCCTTAAAGAATATGGAAATCAGCTAGACGAAGTATTGATAGTGGCTGATGCTCCTCCTATTCGAATGAAGAAAGATACTTTAGAGTTTAATGCCGCTTCGTTTAAGGTAAGACCTGATGCTAATCTTGAAGAGCTTTTAAAGAATCTACCAGGGGTGCAGCTAGATGAGAATAAAAAGATTACAGTCAATGGTAAGCCTGTCAATGAAATCTTAGTCAATGGTAAACCTTTCTTTAACGAAGATGGAGCAGTAGCACTAGAGAACTTGCCTGCTGAGATTATCAAGAAAGTACAGGTCACTGAAAAAAAGACTAAGAAAGAAAAATTCACAGGTGAACGCAGTAGAACAGATGATGCGAGTATCAATATCACGATAGACGAGGATAAGAATAAAGGGCACTTTGGGCGAGTATCAGGTGGATATGGAACAGATGAGCATTATGAAGCAGGAATGTTCTTAAATGCCTTTAATAAGCGTAGAAAGATTAGTTTGATTGGATCTGCTAATAATATCAATGCTGTTGGATTCTCTATGGACAAGGTGTTTGATAATATGCGTACGGGGCGCTCTAGAGGAGGGCTTACAGAATCGCGTATGTTAGGGCTAAACTTTGTAGAGGATGTATCTGATAAGCTCAAGGTTAATGGTAGTTACGATTATAATTTTGCAGAGACAGAACAAGCTAATAAGTCGTCTAGTACTAAGTTTTTGCCTTCAGGGCAGTTTAGCACAGATTCTAATTCTTCTTCACTAGGAGGGAATGAAGGGCATAGAGGGAATGTATCTGTAGATTATATGGGAGAAAAAGACGCTTTCTATTTTAGCCCTCATTTTAGTACAGATCACACCTATTCGACTAGTGAGAGCAATCAAGTATCTTATGATGAGAATGGAGAAAAACTGAATAGTAGCAATGCTCATTCATCATCTAGAGGGAATTCTGATAGTTTTGGTTCGTCTGCACAGTATACGCGCAAGTTTAAAAAAGAAGGACAATATTTAAGCATCGGTTTTAATAACAGTAATAGGAGTGCTACGAATAATGCATTGAGCGAGTCTCTGACGCAGTTTTTTCAATCAGATACAGAAGAAGATTGGCGTAGACAGTATAGAAAGAATTATACGACTACGGATAGTTATGGTCTATCTGTAAAGTTCACACAGCCTATCACAGATTCATTAAGAGTATCTGTAGGGGTGGACTGGAGTAGAGATCAGAGCATTAATGATCTCCAAGTATTTAACTATAATGAGACAGAACAGGGCTATACTGATGTCAATGTACTAGAGACAAATAGATATACGGATATTGGGAATAAGGTGTCTCCTTATGTAAACTTTGCGTTGAATAAGAATAAGTACAATATTAATATTTCAACGAGAACTCAGATCGTTAAGAATACAGCTACTGCTCTTTATAATGCGAAGTGGTATAGTCTAGATAAACACTATATCGACCCGAATATTAATGCAATGATTAATTATAGACTGACGAAGGATAAGAGTCTATTCGGTATCTATCGATATAATGTCAATTATCAAAGCGCAAGCCAGTTACTTGACATCACAGATATCTCTAACCCATTAACGACTACGATCGGTAACCCTGATCTAAAACCTACTGGGCAGCATAACGTTAATTTGAGCTACCGTTCGTATGACTTTCAGACTCGTGCTGGATATAGTATTTCGGCTAATGCAGGAATATTTGACAATAGTATAGTAGGATCTGTAATCTATGATGAGGATAAGAAGGCTATCTCTACGTATAAGAATATACAGGGGAACTATCAATGGGGAGTTACGGCTGACTGGTTTAAGAATAGTAAATGGGGTGAGCATGCGCTGAGATACGGTATTATGTTTAGATATAATCAGACCATTAATAATGGGTATATAGACGGAGAGACTTATACCGCTAGAGGGAATACGATGGGGCCACGTGTGTATCTAACCTATGATTACGGAGAATGGGTGTCTATAAAACCATCGTATAACTATAATTATAATACAACGAGTTATACTAATTTTTCAGTAGATAAGGCTTCTAACTTTACACATAGATTCAATATACAGACTACAACATATTGGCCGAAGAAGTTTACATTTGGTAACGACTTTGCTTATAATTATAATTCACAGATTGCTAAAGGATTTAAGAAGGATTTCTATATGTGGAATATTAGTCTAGCGTATGATTTCTATAAAGACAAATTCAGTGCTAAGGTGAAAGTGTATGATGTATTAAATCAGAATACAAGTAGTACACGTACGATAGACCCAATGCAGATAGTGGATTCTGAGAGTTTAGTACTGAAGCGATATGTGATGTTCTCACTGACTTATAAGCTTAATGAGTTCGCTGGAACTAAAAAAGGAGGGAATAAAGGAAGAGGAGGAGTCTCTAGACCGATGCGTGTGATGAGTTATTAAAAACAGTACATAAGTAAAATACAAGAAAATATAATAAAGGCAAGTCGAGTATAGCTAGAATAGGAGTTATACCCGACTTGCCTTTTTGATTTATGCGGACTGAGTCCGTAGTGAGTCCGTTATGAGTCCGTACTGACTCCGTTTTATTTAGTGAAATAACGGTGTCAGTATGGAGGTGTAAAGTAGTTGTGTTTTAATGAAAGCAAGCGTGAGTGCATAAAAAAAGCAGGTAATGTAGAAGCGACTAGCACTTACTATATTACCTGCTTATATGTTTAGAATGACGTATGTCTACCAGCTACCGCTAGATCCTCCTCCGGAGAATCCACCGCCGCCAAAGCCTCCACTGAAGCCTCCGCCACCGCCTCCACTTCCGAAGCCACCACCGCCACCGAAGCTTCCACCGCCTCCGCCACCACGGCCAAGACTGCTTAATACGAGGATGTCTAGTAGGCTACTTCCAAAGTCACGTGAGCGATGATTACCTCCGCCTCTTCCATTGTTATCTTTCTTACCGAATACGATAGTCAGTACGATGATCAGTATAATGATTCCTAAACACGCTAGACCACCGATACTATTATCACCATCTGTTCTAACAGTCTTGTCTGCCTTATAGGTACCAGTCAATAGCTCGAAGATAGCATCTGTCCCTTTGTCTAATCCTGCGTAATAATCATTGCGCTTAAACTCTGGGATAATGATATTACGGATAATCTCTCCTCCTTGTCCAGCTGTGATAAGGTGTTCTACTCCGTAACCTGGGTAGATACCGATCTGACGTTCTTTTGCCGCCATTAGGATAACGATACCATTGTCCTTTCCTTTCTGTCCGATGCCCCATTCTTGTCCCCATTTAGGTCCTAGTATACCAATATTTTCTCCTTTTAGAGAAGGAATGGTAATTAGTACTATTTGAGTTGAAGTAGAATCACTATAAGCAATGAGTTTGCGCTCTAATTGCTTCATTTGATTCTCTTCTAGTATGGTAGCATAGTCGTATACAGAAGTTTGGAAAGAGGGTTTCTTTGGAACGTCTAATTGTGCATAAGTTACCTGTGACAATAATAGAATTATAATCAGGGTTATAAAATGATATGCTTTTAGTAATAGCTTGATCATTGATTTATGCTTTTGAAATTTCGTTTGATAATTCGTTCTTATTTTCTTCTAGAGAAGGGAAGTGTACTTTTAGTTGACTTCCTGCTTTTAGGATACCGTAGACTAATCCTTCTTTGAACAGACCTTGTCTGAAGTGATTAATGACTAGTTCTTTGGTTCCTTCCCAGAAGTTGTCTGATTTAACTTTATGGTCTATTCCTTGATCACCTAGTATCACGAATGCTTTAGAGTTAATACAGATGTAAAACAGCACACCATTTCTAGCAGCTGTCTTATCTATGCCTAATTCGAAGAAGACCTCCTGAGCTCTTTCAAAAGGATCTTTCTTAGAAGTCGTTTCGATATGAACTCTAATCTCTCCAGAAGTATTCTTCTCTGCTTGAGTAATAGCAAGAACAATTTCTTCTTCATCCGTTTTGGTTAAAAACTCTCTTAGTCTATCCATTTTATAGTTTTTTAGAATTCTACTTTAGGTGCTTTTTCAGCTCCAGCTTCAGCTTGGAAGTGCGCTCTAGGTTGGTATTTTCCTAAAAAATAAGTTTGTGGTTCTCCACCAATATAAGTGTTGTATGCTTTTACAGTCTGATTAAAACGACTGCGTTGAGTAAAGATCTGATTCTCTGTACTAGCTAGTTCATCCTGTAGTTTTAAGAAGTTTTGATTTGTTTTTAAATCAGGGTATTTCTCTACAGTTACTAATAGTCTTCCTAAAGCACTAGATACACCAGATTGAGCTTGTTGGAATTCTTGGAATTGTTCAGGAGTTACATTAGATGGATCTATATTAATAGAAGTAGCTTTTGCACGCGCATTTACTACAGCTTCTAATGTTGATTTTTCGAAATCTGCAGCCCCTTTTACAGTGTTTACTAAGTTTCCGATAAGGTCGTTTCTACGTTGGTAAGCCCCTTGTACATCTGCCCATGAGGTATTAACTTCTTGGTCAAATGCTAATGCTTTGTTGCGTACACTCATTGAATACATAAAGAATCCTCCGATTAATACTACAAGTACGATGATAATTGGTAAAGCTTTTTTCATTTTGATTTTATTGTTATTTAGAGTTCATTTTTAATATTCAGTAGCGCTGTTTTGATTCCTTCTAGTTTTTGTATGATTTCGAAGTTATCCATAATGTCTTTTGCATTTTTCTTCATGTGTTCTTTAGCACCGTCTAGTGTGAATCCTCTTTCTTTCACTAGGTGATAGATGAGTTGAAGATTTTGCACATCCTGAGGTGTGAACATTCGATTTCCTTTTGCGTTCTTTCTAGGTTTGATAATGTCAAATTCTTTCTCCCAGAATCGCAATAACGAAGCATTTACATCAAATGCCTTGGCAAGTTCGCCAATGCTATAGTATCGTTTATCAGGTAAGTTTAGTTCCATTAGTCAAGTGATTGGTTTTCTTGGTTAGCTTCTTGTGATAGAAGTTCAAATTCTTTAGCAGAGATTTCCCCGTAGTAGTAATTCAGTGGATTGACTACATTACCTTGGTAGTGTACCTCATAGTGTAAGTGAGGACCAGAGCTACGCCCAGTACTACCTACATATCCTATGATATCTCCACGTTTAACAGATTGTCCAGCGCGAGCTTGGTACTTGCTTAAGTGAGCATATCTAGTTAGGTATCCGTATCCGTGATCTATTTCGATTAGGTTACCATACCCAGATAGTTCATTATTAGCACGGATTACTTTACCGTCTCCAGTAGCGTATATCGGAGTACCTACCTCTGCAGAGAAGTCCATACCAGCGTGGAACTTCTTGATTTTAGTAAAGGGGTCACTACGATATCCGTATCCAGATGCCATTCTCTTTAGATCTTCATTCTTCACTGGCTGTATCGCTGGGATAGAAGATAAGAATTCTTCTTTCTTCTTGGCTAGTGCGATAATGTCATCTAAAGATTGGGACTGTATGGCTACCTGTTTCAGTAGTTGATCCATCTTCACATTCGTTTCTGTCAATAGCTTTTCGTTGTTAAGCCCTACGAATGATCTATATCTATTAATACCTCCTAGACCGGACTTGCGTTGTTCATCAGGGATAGGCGCGGTATTAAAGTAAGCTCTATAGATATCGTTATCTCGTACCTCTAATTCGTCTAGTACCTCTGTGATCAGGTCAAGTTTCTTGTTTAGAAGAGTATAGTTAGTTTTGAATTCTGCTATTTCTCTAGCTTGTTTCTTTTCTTTAGGAGTTTGTAGGATATCACTATTAATTAAAAAGATTAATCCAAGCACTCCAAAAATAGCTGCTGTCAGTAAAAACAAGAGTATATTACCTATCTGTCTAAACTTTTTAGGGCGTATTTTAAGGAACGCTAATTTTTCAGGGTCGTAATAATATTTTACCTTAGCCATATTTTTAAAAAAACACTATTTTTGCACTATCTTTTTTGTATCTTATAAAAAGTGCTGTCATTGGTTAGCTAACAAATTTAAAAAATGTTTTCGTTATAATGATAGTTTAAGTGCCAAAGAGAATAAAATAAAAGCTAGTTATTCGTTAATTTATAATATGTTTAACAACTAACCGAATAACTTAATAATAAGAATATAAAAGAATAAATTAGTTTCCAAAGGATATGAAATCACAAGAAATTCGTCAGAAGTTTTTAAACTTTTTTGAAGAAAGAGGTCACATGGTTGTACCTTCTGCGCCGATCGTTCTTAAAGACGATCCAACTTTAATGTTTAATAACTCTGGGATGGCCCAGTTTAAAGAGTATTTCTTAGGAAACGCCAAGCCTAAAAGTAACCGTATCACTGATACACAGAAGTGTCTTCGTGTGTCTGGTAAGCACAATGACTTAGAAGAGGTAGGTATCGATACATACCACCACACGATGTTCGAAATGCTAGGGAACTGGAGTTTCGGAGATTACTTTAAGAAAGAAGCTATCAATTGGGCTTGGGAATTATTGACTGAAGTTTATAACATCCCTAAAGATATTTTATACGTTACTGTATTTGAAGGTAGCGAAGAGGAGAACGTTCCTTTTGACCAAGAAGCTTATGATATCTGGTGTACCCTAATTGATAAGGATCGTATCCTGATGGGGAATAAGAAAGATAACTTCTGGGAAATGGGAGATCAAGGACCTTGTGGACCATGTACTGAGATTCACGTAGATATCCGTAGTGCTGATGAGAAAGCTAAAATAGCGGGTAGAGAATTAGTGAATGGAGATCACCCACAGGTAGTAGAGATCTGGAATAACGTATTTATGGAGTTTAACCGTAAAGCGGATGGTTCTTTAGAGAAGTTACCTGCTCAGCACGTAGATACAGGTATGGGATTTGAGCGTCTATGTATGGTGCTTCAAGGAGTACAGTCTAACTATGATACAGATGTATTCTCTCCACTTATCGCTAAAGTATCTGAGCTTACAGGTGGTAAATACACAATGAAAGCAAAAGATGATGAGGAAGAGAAGATTAATATCGCTATCCGCGTTATTGTTGACCACGTAAGAGCAGTTGCTTTTGCTATTGCAGATGGACAGTTGCCTTCTAACAATGGAGCAGGATATGTGATTCGTCGTATCTTACGTCGTGCTATTCGTTATGCATTTACATTCTTAGATAAGAAAGAACCATTCATCTACGAATTAGTAGAAGTATTAAGTGCACAGATGGGAGCATTCTTCCCTGAAATCACTAGTCAAAAAGAATTAGTGAAAAACGTGATTAAAGAAGAAGAAACTTCTTTCTTAAGAACGTTAGAGCAAGGGTTACATTTATTAGACAATGTGATCAAACAAACAGAAGGTAAAGTAGTATCAGGAGTGAAGGCTTTTGAACTATACGATACTTTTGGTTTCCCTATTGACTTGACAGCTCTTATCCTTAGAGAGAAAGGATATGAACTAGACGAAGCTGGATTTGACGCAGCAATGTTAGAACAAAAAACACGTTCTCGTGCGGCATCAGAAGTGTCTACAGATGACTGGACTGTATTGGTATCAGGAAATGTAGAGCAGTTTGTAGGATATGATCAGTTAGAGAATGAAGTGAAGATCACTCGTTATAGAAAGATTGATAGTAAAAAAGATGGTAAGTTATTCCAAATCGTATTAGACGCTACTCCATTCTATCCAGAAGGAGGAGGACAGGTAGGAGATACTGGAGTATTAGTATCTGCTAATGACACGATCCAAGTAATCGACACGAAAAAAGAGAATAACTTAATATTACATATCGTAAGAGAGCTTCCTGCTAATGTAGAAGGAACTTTAGTAGCGAAGGTAGATGTAGATGCTCGTAAGCAATCTATGGCTAACCACTCTGCTACTCACTTACTACACCAAGCATTGCGTACTATCTTAGGTACTCACGTAGAACAAAAAGGTTCGTTAGTAGCTCCTACGCACTTGCGTTTTGACTTCTCTCACTTCTCTAAAGTGACAGAAGAAGAGTTAGCACAAGTAGAGGCATTTGTGAATGATAGAATTCACGATCACTTGCCATTAGTAGAGCGCAGAAGTATCCCTATGGCTCAGGCTATCGCTGAGGGTGCTATGGCATTATTCGGTGAGAAGTATGGTGATGAGGTACGTGCTATTAAGTTCGGAGAGAGTATGGAGCTATGTGGAGGTACTCACGTAGGGAATACTAGTGATATCTGGCAGTTCAAGATCGTAAGTGAAGGAGCTGTAGCTGCTGGTATTCGTCGTATTGAGGCGATTACGAATAAAGCTGCTCGTCAGTTCTACGCTGAACAAGAGTTGACACTTAAAGAGATCAAAATGGTATTAAAGAATCCACAAGATACTCTAAAAGCGGTAGGTGCTCTTCAAGATGAGAATGCTAAGCTTAAAAAGCAAGTAGAGCAACTATTAAAAGAGAAAGCGAAGAACTTAAAAGGAGACTTAAAAGGTCAAATCCAAGAAGTAAACGGTATTGCTTTCTTAGCAGTAGAAGTGGACTTAGATGCTTCAGGAGCAAAAGACTTAGCGTATGAGTTAGGTAATGAGTTCTCTAATCTATATGTACTGTTCGGTAGTGTAGCTAATGATAAGCCAATGTTGACATGTTATGTATCTAAAGATATAGTAGAGAGCAAAGGTCTTAATGCAGGTACTATCGTACGTGAGCTAGGTAAACACATCCAAGGTGGTGGTGGTGGACAAGCATTCTTCGCTACAGCAGGAGGTAAGAACCCAGCTGGTATGGCAGAAGCTATTGCTCACGCAAAAGATTATTTGAAATAGTATTATATTTGTAATAATAATAGATAAAAAAAGATTCTCATGTGAGAATCTTTTTTTATACAAGAATAAATTTAGGAGGATGAAGTTTAGTACAGTAGTACCTACTAAGGTAGCCAAGGACAGAATTAAGTATGAGGATAAGATCTTATCTATGGGGTCTTGCTTTGCTGTGAATATCAGTGATAAGTTAAAAGAGTATCAGTTCCAGAGTGTGGTGAACCCATTCGGTATTCTGTTTCATCCTATTGCGATAGAGCGTGTATTAGAATATGCTGTGAAAGGGCATGAGTTTACAAGTGCGGATGTGTTCTGTCATAACGAGGTGTGGAGTAGCTTTATCGGACATTCTGATTTGAATGAGTTAGAAGAAGAAGATATCGTGACGAAGCTGAATGTAAAGTTGTTTGACCTACAGGTAGCGTTAAAAGAAAGTGCCTTTATGTATATCACTTTAGGAACGGCTTGGGTATATGAGCATATCGAGAGTGGAATGGTTGTTGCTAATTGTCATAAGGTACCACAGCACAATTTCAAAAAGAGATTATTAAGTTACGAGGAAATAAAGGCTAGTCTGTTTAAAATCATTAAATTAGTACAAGCTATTAATCCTGATATACAGATTGTGTTTACAGTATCTCCAGTGAGACATTTTAAAGATGGTATCGTAGAGAATCAGAGAAGTAAGTCAGCATTATTTACTGCCTTACACGATGTGTTAGATGCACAAAAAGATGAGCAGGGAGCAGAGATTAATTACTTCCCTTCTTATGAGATAGTGATGGATGAGTTAAGAGATTATCGCTTTTATAAAGCTGATATGTTACATCCAAATGAGTTGGCGATAGACTATATCTGGGAACGCTTTGTGACAACTTGGGTTCATCCTGATATGTATCCAATCATGCACAAAGTAGATGAGGTGCAAAAAGGACTGAACCATAGACCTTTTAACCCAACTGCAGAACAGCACTTAGCTTTCTTAGATACATTGGTAGCCAAGATAGATTACTTATTAGAGAAATATCCATTTATGAGCTTTAGATAGTTATGAGAAAGTTATTGCGCGTACTCTTCGGTATATTTATAGTACTCTTCTTTATGTTTGCAGGAGTTGTTTTGTATAACAGTTCTGTGAAAGAGCGTAAAGATGATATGCAATACAATACAGCTCTAATCCAAGAGCAGTTAAAAAATGTGAGTAAACTAGTAGTGACAGAAGCTACCTTCTCACAAGTAATGACATATAAGGATCAGCAGAAGTACTTTTTAAATATGCTTTCTTTTGACAAGAAGGCTGTTGTTATTATTAATGCAAAGGCTACTGTAGCATATGATTTGAGTCAACTTCAATATCAGATCGATGAGAAGAATAAGGTAGTGCAATTAATATATATCCCAGAAGCGGAAGTAAATATCTATCCTGATTATAAAATATTAGATGTAGAGCAGAGTACTTTCAACCCTTTTAAAGGTGATGATTACAATAAGATTAATGCGAAAGTGAAGAAAGACTTAGAAGATAAAATAGAAAAGTCCACTTTAAAATCGAATGCAGAGAATCGACTTATCAGTGAACTTTCTAAAATATTAATAGTTACCAATACTCTAGGTTGGAAACTAGAGTATCAAGGTAACGTTATTCAAAGTGATAAAGACTTAGTATTAGATATGGCTTTATAAGCTTTTTAGAATAATATCTATACCGTCTTTGATTAAATGAGCTACTTCAGGTCTGTTTGTTTGAACAGATTTAAGGTGGCTCATTGCTTTTTCAGCTAATGCTGTATTTGAAGCTTTTTTAGCAAGTTCTAGTATTTCTACTGTCAGCAACCAATCAGAAGGGTAGTCGTTGATTAGAACATCTAATACGTTGTTTAAATCAGTTGATTTATTCTCTTCTCTCATGGCTCTAACTTCTTGGTAGAAGTTTTCGAGCTTTATTTTACTCTCGTCTCTTTTTGCTTTGATTGTTTGGCTAGAAGGAACATGATTGATTAGATCAAAACTGTGGTAATCAGCAGGTCCTGAGAAAGCAGAAATCACATGAGCACCAACAGCCATATCATACGTACCCCATTCTGGTTGGAATAGTATTTCGTCATTGTGCTTCACTGTACAATCACTAAAACTAATCAGAATAATCTTTCCATGTATATTACGAATACCTGTGATATTGGTTCCAGATACGGTGATACCTCCTTCGAACTCTAAGGTTACTGGCTTGCCTTCATATAAGTTATAAGCTTTAAGGTCTCTAGGACTCATGTCTTCGATAGCAAGGTTGATTCCCTTTAAACGACCTAATGCAGTACCAAATCCGTGTGGATGTGTCTCTGTACCATGTCCTACTAGCTCTTTCTCCCTATATGCTAGAGCAGTGTTTCCTGTTGTCTGTACATAAGCAGGTTTACCTTCGTGTTCAATTACACGTGTGAATACACCAGATATCTGTAGTCCTGTATTCAGTTCTATTGTACCTAAGGCTTTAGAATCTATTAGTTTGTTTATTCCCATTAAACCTCCTTTTCTTAAAGCCATCTTATTCGCAAATTCTTCTAATACTTCACTTAGGTAAGCAAAGTCAGGAGTCACGTATAGCTGAGGTTGAGGTTTAGTGATATCAAAGCCTTGGTATGCAGCTTCTATACTGTAAGGAAGTTTCTTTACATTATCAGTCATACACCACGCACTCTCTCCGATAGAAGATAGTAAGCCTGCTCCGTATATCTTAGGGTTATCCGTAGTACCGATTAATCCATACTCTACTGTCCACCAGTGTAGATTACGGATAAGTGCCATCTCAGAAGGTTCTTCTGTTATGCCTTGTAAATAATCTACTTGCTCTTCTGCTTTTTTGATTTCTTCTGGATCTACACCTTCAGCTTCTTTCAAAATAGACAGTAAGCGGATAGCCTCATATATCTCATAATCTCTACCTGAAGAAATAGCCTTACAGCCTATCTCTCCGAAGCGTCTTAGATACTCAGCATACTCTGGATTAGCGATAATAGGAGCATGTCCTGCCCCTTCGTGTATAATGTCTGGTGCAGGTGTGTATTCTATATTCTCTAGTTGTCTAATATCTGATGCAATAACAAGTACTTTATACGCCTGAAACTCCATAAAGGCATTCGGTGGTATAAAGCCATCTACTGCTACAGCAGCCCAACCAATTTCTTTTAATATTCTATTCATTCCATACATACTAGGAATGCTTTCTATAGAAATACCTGTTTTAGCTAGACCGTCAAGATATGATTCGTGAGCAACTTTAGATAGATAATCAACATTTTTACGCATAACGTAGCGCCACACAGCTTGATTAATAGGTGTATAATCCTGATAACTCTGTGGTTTGATAAATTGTTTTAAATGCTGTGGTAATCTTTCGATCAAGTCGTTACTTTCATATTCTTGTGTTTTCATAAATGAAATTTGTTATTGTTTGTCGTAAATATAATAAAAACAATGGACGATAGGCACTCAGAATACCTTATTGTTGTGTTTTTAATCAAATCATTAAGATAATTCTTTAGGAAACTATAAACGAACAGAGGCTCTCCTTTAAAGGAAAGCCTCTGTATATATCATCTATAGGAAGAATTATTTCTTCTCTAGAGTAGGAGGGAACTTAGTTAATATCTTTTCGATAAACTCGTGTATTCTCTCTTCTTTTTTCTCTGGAGTAGGTGCATTGTCTAAGTATCCTGTTCCTATTCCTTGCCAGATTAACGCTTTTTTCTTTGTGTCTAGAACGTCTATATAAAGTGTTCCTTCTATAGAAGTTGACACTGTCGTATTATTAGGTCCCCAATATGGTCCCCATCCCCAACCATAATATCCATAAGGAGAATAGAAGTTGTTATGAGTTGTCACATTGACTTGTTTTGACGCTTTAGTGAAAATATTAATAACAAAATCAGGATTGCTACTAGCTTTTGTAAAACCCTTCGCAGTAAGATTGTTATCAATAGCAGTTAGAATTCTCTTCTTGTCTAAGTCATTAATCTTTGCTTGATCAATACCTTCTTTAAAGAAAGCATACGTTTTGTATTGTTTGAAGTCCACAGCTTTGTCATAATCAGCTGTTACTTTAACGCTACTACATGATGCTATAAATAACATCAATAGAGCTAGAGGTAATAGTTTAATAGCTTTCATGAGTGAAATTGTTTTAATTGTTATTTCAATAAGTTTTCATCTACTATATTCGGAATAGTCACTTTTAGAAGTGGCTCTACTTCCATTGCTCTTTTTATTGCAAAAATAGCTTCGTCATTTCTTGCCCAGCTTCTTCTAGCGATTCCATTATTAACGTCCCAGAATAACATTGACTCTAATCTTTTTTGTGCTTCAATAGTACCATCAAGTAACATACCAAAACCTCCGTTGATTACTTCTCCCCAACCTACACCACCACCATTGTGGATAGATACCCAAGTAGCTCCTCTGAAGCTGTCTCCGATAACGTTATGGATAGCCATATCAGCTGTGAATTTAGAACCATCATAGATATTAGACGTTTCTCTGTATGGAGAGTCTGTACCAGATACATCATGGTGATCTCTTCCTAATACTACAGGGCCTATCTTACCTGCTTTAATAGCATCATTAAATGCTCTTGCGATATTAATACGTCCTTCAGCATCCGCATATAAGATACGAGCTTGTGACCCTACTACTAGTTTATTTTCTTGAGCTCCTTTTATCCAGCGAATATTATCAGCCATCTGTTGTTGTATTTCTACAGGAGAGTTTTTAATCATCTCTTCTAATACCTCACAAGCGATCTCATCTGTTTTCGCTAGATCTTCTGGATTTCCAGATGTACATACCCATCTAAATGGCCCAAATCCGTAGTCAAAACACATTGGTCCCATAATGTCCTGTACATAACTAGGGTATCTAAAGTCGATATTATTAGCTGCCATAACATCAGCACCTGCTCTAGAAGCTTCTAATAAGAAGGCATTTCCATAGTCAAAGAAATAAGTTCCTTTAGCGGTATGTTTATTAATAGCAGTAGCTTGTCGTCTTAGTGACTCTTGTACTAGTTCTTTAAACTTAGCTGGGTTATTAGCCATTAAGTCATTTGCCTCTTCAAAAGCAACACCTACTGGATAGTATCCACCTGCCCAAGGGTTGTGAAGAGAAGTCTGGTCAGAACCTAAGTCTATGTATAAATCTTGTTTGTCAAATTCTTCCCATATATCGACTACGTTACCTTGGTATGCGATAGATACGATTTCTTTATTCTCTTGTGCTTTCTTAACGCGAACGACTAAAGCATTGATATCAGTTACTACTTCATCTACCCAGCCTTGAGAATGTCTTGTGTGTACTGCTTTAGGGTTTACCTCTGCACATACTGTAATACATCCTGCGATATTTCCTGCTTTTGGTTGAGCACCACTCATCCCTCCAAGACCTGATGTTACAAATAACTTACCTGCTAATCCTTCTCCGTTTTTAGCTATTTTTCTACCACCGTTTAGCACTGTGATAGTTGTCCCGTGTACGATACCTTGAGGGCCTATATACATATAGCTACCTGCGGTCATCTGACCATACTGTGTCACACCTAACGCATTGAACTTCTCCCAATCATCCGGTTTAGAGTAGTTAGGGATCATCATACCATTAGTCACTACTACACGAGGCGCATTTTTATGAGAAGGGAATAGTCCCATAGGATGACCAGAATACATTACTAACGTCTGCTCGTCAGTCATCTCTCCTAAATACTTCATCGTCAGTAGATATTGAGCCCAGTTAGAGAACACAGCCCCGTTACCTCCGTAAGTAATTAACTCATGTGGATGTTGAGCTACAGCATAGTCAAGGTTGTTTTGGATCATCAGCATGATCGCCTTCGCTTGTAGACATTGTCCAGGATACTCATCTATCGGTCTAGCATACATCTTGTAGTCAGGGCGTAGACGGTACATATAGATTCTTCCGTACTTTTCAAGTTCTTCTTTGAACTCAGGGATAAGTGTGCTGTGATTCTCACTTGGGAAATAGCGTAGCGCATTCTTAAGAGCTAGTACTTTCTCATCATCTGATAAGATTTCTTTTCTCTTAGGAGCGTGGTTGATAGATAAATCATACTCTTTCTTAGGAGGTAACACAGTCGGTATCCCTTGTAAAATATGTTCTTGAAAAGTCATTTTTATAATTTTTTGTTTGTTATTAATTTTTATTTAAATACTAGTGAATTAGCCAAATCATTAACTATTTTTGCTACGTTGACGCTTTATTACACTAGCTGTAGTAAAACTGATGGGAAGATAGTAATAAACTTGGATAAAATTAATATCTCGATTATTAAAAAGTTCTAAAAAAAGCGAGTGGTAGTTGTTTGTAAATATTTAGTTCCTAAAGGATATCAAGGGATAACATTGTTTCCCTTTATTATTTTAAGATCAGCAGAATCTAAAGGAGATCGTTATTTGCTAAACCATGAGCGCATCCATCTAAGACAACAAGTAGAGCTGTTGATCGTGTTCTTTTACCTTTGGTATGTTTTAGATTTTGTATGGCGTTATTTTCAGACTAAGGATGTGAAGAAGGCATATAGAAAGAACTTGTTTGAGAAAGAAGCGTATCAATATGAACACAATCTAGAGTATTTAAAAACGAGAAGACTTTATTCATTCTTAAGAAATAGAAACAATGTTTGAGAACGAGAATGTATATAATGAACAATTAAAAGTAGAATTGCCTAGCGGGATTACTATTTTTGTCAAAAGAGAAGATTTATTACATGAGGAAGTATCAGGTAATAAGTTTAGAAAATTAAAGTACAATATTTTAAAAGCGCAAGAGTTAGGATATAGTAAGCTTTTGACATTCGGTGGCGCATATTCTAACCATATAGCAGCTACTGCCGCAGCAGGGCGTATCTGTGGAGTAGAGACGATAGGCATCATTAGAGGCGAAGAGCTAGAGAATAACTACGCAGGTAATTCAACACTAACGAAGGCAGTAGAGGATGGAATGACATTAGGCTTTCTGACTCGTACGGATTATAGAAATAAAGGAGCGGTAGAGATCATCGATAGACTAAAAGCTAGGTATGGAGATTTTTACTTAGTGCCAGAAGGAGGAACCAATGAAGAGGCGATAAAGGGGACTGAAGAAATATTAAAAGAAGGTGACGAGGCTTTTGATTATATCTGTACAGCTGTAGGAACAGGGGGGACGATAGCAGGTATTATTAACAGTTCTCATCAGAATCAAACAATATTAGGCTTTCCTGCCCTTAAAGGAAGCTTTTTATATGAGGATATTCGTAAGTTTGTTACTAACAATAATTGGGACCTAGTCTTAGACTATCACTTCGGAGGATATGCTAAGTATAATGAGAAGTTGTTATCATTTTTAAGAGAGCTCTATAAACAAACAGGCGTTTTGTTTGACCCTATTTATAATGGTAAGATGATATACGGGGTATTAGAAGAGATTAAGAAAGGAAGATTTAAGGATAATAGTAAAATACTTGTAATACACACTGGTGGCTTACAAGGTTGGAACGAAAAGATTAAAATTTAGTAATAGTAATGTATGTATAGAAGAATCATTTTTTTTATTTGTATGGTCTTTCTTGTTGGGTGTGCTAGCAAGAAAACTCCAATGCCTAAGAGTAAGGCTCTAACTACGAAGAGATATCCTGCTCCTACTGGGAAAAAAGTAAAAGAAAAAGAACTCGTGTCTAAGTCTGAGTATAGAGATAAGCTTCAGAAGAATGAAGTAGATAGAAAAAAAGAAGAGAAGAAGAGAAGCTCTAGTGAGGTCTTAGAAGCTACGTCTAGACTAAGTGTGACTACTGATATGATACGTGACTATATCCTTACGTATAAAGATGCTGCAAAAGATAATATGAAGACATACGGAATCCCTGCTAGTATTAAGTTAGCTCAGGGGGTATTAGAATCTGGATCAGGACAAGGTACACTGAGTAGAAATGCTAATAACCACTTCGGTATTAAATGTCATCAAGGATGGGACGGTGAGTCTGTGCGCCATACAGATGATGCCCCAGACGAATGCTTTAGAAAATATAGTAATCCTAATGAGTCTTATACAGACCACTCTCTATTCTTAACGAATAGAGGACGTTATAGTGATCTGTTCTTATTAGAAAAAGATGACTATGAAGGGTGGGCAGTAGGGCTAAAGAGTGCTGGGTATGCTACTGATCCTAGATATGCTGATAAACTGATCAGTCTTATCGAACGATATGAACTGTATAAATACGATGCTGAGGTGCTAAACAAGACTGTGACAGGGCCAAGACCTAGAACAGTAGCGACAACGACTGATAAGCCGATTACAGTAACAGAAACTAAATCTACATCGAAGTCTACTCAGTCTAGTACTAAGAGTAAAGGGACTGTACATGTAGTGAAAAAAGGTGATACATTATACTCTATCTCTAAGAGATATAATACGACTGTAGCACAGGTGCAGAAAATGAATAAATTAACAGGAACAAACCTTTCAATAGGTCAAACTTTAAAAATAAAATAATATGTTATACCAAAGAAGTAGTAAGCTTTTTGCAGAAGCTGAGAAAGTGATACCAGGAGGAGTAAACTCTCCAGTACGTGCTTTTAAATCTGTCGGAGGAACTCCTATCTTCGTTAAAGAGGCTAAAGGAGCATATTTATACGATGAAGATGGTAATAAACTTATAGATTATATTAACTCTTGGGGGCCTATGATCTTAGGACATGCTTATGAGCCAGTAGTTAATGCTGTAGTCGAAAAAGCAAAATTAGGTACTTCTTTCGGGATGCCTACAGAAATAGAGACACAGATAGCAGAGCTAGCTGTATCTATGGTGCCTAATATTGATAAAATACGCTTTGTGAATTCTGGTACAGAAGCTTGTATGAGTGCTATCAGATTAGCTAGAGGGTATACAGATAGAGAGAAGATTATTAAATTTAAAGGTTGTTATCACGGACATTCAGATTCGTTCTTGATCTCTGCTGGAAGTGGAGCTGTTACTTTCGGATCTCCTAATAGTCCTGGGGTAACTGCTGGTACAGCAAAAGATACATTACTTGCTGACTATAATGATTTAAGTAATGTAGAATCTATCCTAGAAGCAAATAAAGGAGAAGTAGCAGCGATCATCATCGAGCCAGTAGCCGGTAATATGGGATGTGTACCTCCAGCTAAAGGATTTTTAGAAGGATTAAGAGCACTATGTGATAAGCATGGTACACTATTGATCTTTGATGAGGTGATGACAGGATTCCGTTTAGCAAAAGGTGGAGCACAAGAATTATTCGGTGTGAATGCTGATATCGTTACTTTTGGTAAAGTAATTGGAGGAGGATTGCCAGTAGGAGCTTTTGCTTCTCGTAATGAAATTATGAATTACCTTGCACCAGTGGGGCCTGTATACCAAGCAGGAACACTATCTGGGAACCCATTAGCTATGGCTGCTGGTCTTACGATGTTACAAGAAATTAATAAAGATGCTGATCTATTTAAACGTCTTGAAGAAAAGACAGCTTATTTAGAAAAAGGTATGCGCAAGGTATTAACAGATAATAACGTAGCTTATACGATTAACCGTGTGGGATCGATGATCTCTGTATTCTTTGACAAAAGAGAAGTAGTTGATTTCGAAACAGCAGGGTATGGTAATAACGATACATTTAAGAAGTTCTTCCATGGACTATTAGCAGAAGGAGTATATATCGCTCCATCATCGTATGAAACATGGTTTATTACAGATGCATTGACTTACGAAGATTTAGATTACACGATTAATGCAGTGAATAAGATCTTCTCTTAAGCGATTTATTGCAATTTCAAAATATGAATCAATAACCTATTCTATCTACAGAATAGGTTATTTTTTTATCTGCTATTTTGGGAGTTATCGCATAGTGGTCGCATAGTTATGGGATAGTGCTCGCATGTTTTTGCCTATTTTTTATGCGATCACTATCGGATTAGTATCTTATCAGTATATTATCAGTATATTATAATAGGTATCTTAAACCTAGAATAAGCGTTAGTCAAATACTACAAAGTAATTCTACTTCATATCTCTTTCATTAGCTCTACAACCATACTATAGTATGCTTGTATCACTAATTCAGAGCTATTTTGTATAATTACTTTTCGTTTATCTGTCTATCACTGATTCTGGGTTAAATACATTATGACGAATTAAAAGAGACAGTGTGTAGACTGTAGTGAAATGTTGTTAATAAAAAAGCACACCGAAGTGTGCTTATAGTATATAGCGTATAGGCTATTATATGTCTAGTTTTAATTGATCAGGTAGAAGTTTAAAAGACATTCTATGGTATTTACAAGGACCATATTTCGCAATAGCTTCTCTGTGTTCTTTAGTAGGGTATCCTTTGTTTTTTTTCCAATTGTACATTGGGAATTCCTCATGGATTTTATCCATATAGTCATCTCGATACGTCTTCGCTAATATAGAGGCAGCTGCTAAGCTTAGATATTTCATATCCCCTTTGACAATACACTGATGAGGTAAATCTGGGATAGGAGTGAACTTATTACCATCTATGATAAGAAACTCTGGTTTAGGGTCTAAGTCAAGTACAGAAAGAGTCATCGCCTTAATAGAAGCGTGTAAGATGTTTAGTTCTTCGATCACATCTTCGTGCAGATGAGTTACTTTATAAGTTAATGCTTGATCTTCTATGATATCTCGGAGTTTGTATCGTATCTTAGAGGTGATTTTTTTAGAATCGTTTATTTCTTCATTGATAAAGTCTAGTGGGAGTATAACAGCAGCAGCCGTTACAGGGCCAGCGATACATCCTCTACCAGCTTCGTCAGTACCAGCTTCTAAGCTAAACTCTGAGAAATTTTTTAATAACATCTGAAGTTTCGTTTTTAATTATCGCAAATGTAAATAATATAAGCTGGATAGTTACAGAGAATCTTATGATAAATTTTATAGTTCTTAGTTCAATGTTTTGTTAAAAAATGGTTAGTTTATTAGTGAATTATTTTAGGTAACAAGGCGTATTTACTAGTATTGTAGGTTTTAATTGTTAAAAAAAATAAGTCAATTTTGTTTTTTTTAGCAATGAGTTAAAAAAACAATTGTTTTGATATAGTGTTGTTGTTGATTTATTTGATTTAATATATTTTTTAATTGTTAATATTTTGAATATTAATTAATGTATTGTGAATAAGGTTGGCTTGTATTGTTAATAATTGGTATTGAGGTTAGGTTATCTAATTACTTTTTTAGATTTGTGAACTAACTAATTCAATTTAATAATGATTTCTAAGTTAAGATGGACTTTAGCTCTGGCAGCAGGGCTAGCTGTGCAAACTTCTTTTGCACAAGAAAAGACTCTATCTGGAGTAGTATCAGAAGGTGGACTTCCATTACCAGGTGTAAGCGTGGTAATCAAGGGGACTAACGAGGGTACTCAAACAGATCTAGATGGAAACTACTCTCTTAAGGTAAAACCTGGAGATGTATTAGTATATTCTTTTATCGGAATGAACGATAAGGAGTATAAAGTGTCTACAGCTTCTAAGTATGACGTAGTTATGGCTGCGGAAGAAGAGATGCTAGATGAGGTTGTCGTAACAGCTTATGGTACGCAAAGTAAAACATCTATTGCAGGATCTATTGCAGTAGTTGATACAAAGCAACTTAAAGACGTTACATCTGCTGATGTTACTCAAGGGTTAGTCGGTAAAGTAGCTGGGGTTCAGATTATGAATAACAGTGGTTCGCCAGGTGAGAGTGCTACTATTCGTTTTAGAGGTATTGGTTCTATCTCTGCGAGTTCTGAGCCATTAATCGTATTAGATGGTGTTCCTTTTAATGGTACGTTAGCGTCTATTAATAATGCTGATATCGATAATATTTCTTTCTTAAAAGATGCTTCTGCTGCAGCTTTATATGGTAATAGAGGGGCAAACGGGGTAATTATCGTTACGACAAAAAAAGGTCAATCAGGGAAAACTAGAGTTTCTGTAGATTCTAAAGTAGGTATTAATAGCAAAAACTTTAGAGATTATGATAAGATGACTAATCCTGCTAAGTATTACGAGTCTTATTATGCAGCTATGAGAAATAACTCTATCAATACTGGGTCTTCTATTGCTGATGCTTCTTTAATCGCTAGTAATAACTTAATCACAGGTGGATTAGGATTAAGATATAACATCTATGATGTTCCTAATAACCAATTAATCGACCCTACTACTGGTAGAATGAACCCTAACGCTCAGTTGAAATATCACGAGCTTTATGATGATTTCTTCTTTAGAGATGGATTATTTACACAGAATAATATTAGTGTTTCTGGAGGTACTGATGATACTACGTTTTTATTGTCTTTAGGACATGATAAAAACGAAGGTATCGTTGAGACTAATAATTATGAGAAAACTACTGGTCGTTTAAATATTGATTCTCGTATCAATAAAACATTCAAAATCGGTGGAAGCGTAAGCTATGCTCATATTGAAAATAAAAACCCATTAGGAGGTGAATACGTAAGAGGTAATAATACAGGATTAAGCAACCCATTCTATTGGTCTGCAAGAATTGCTCCTATATACCCAGTACATGCTTATGATGCTAGTGGAAACATCATGTATAATGAAGTAGGTAATGCTTTATATGATGATGGATCAGGGAAATTAACAGGAACAGTAAGACCTTTTGGTAGTAACTCTAACCCTTATGCGCAAGGATTAAATGATTACAGAAAGACAGTAACTGATCAAGTTTTTGCTTCTACATACTTAGATATGAAAATTGCAGACGGATTAACATTTAAATATGTTATTTCTGCTGATTATCAAAATGATGTTATTCGCTATACAATGAATCCAACTTATGGTTCTGGAGACGTTGTAAAAGGACGTGTAAATCAACGTGATAATAAAATGTTTGCAGTGACTAACCAACAGTTATTAAACTATAACAAATGGTTCGGACAACACTCTGTTGATATCTTATTAGGTCACGAGACTATGAGAAGAGATAAAGACAGATTATACGTTCAACGTTCTAATATGTTATTCCCAGATAGCCCTTATATCAACCATGCAGGTGTTATACGTAGTGCTGAAGGAGGAAAAGAAATTTATTCATTAGAAGGATACTTCGCTAAACTTAATTACGGATATAATAATAAGTATTTCGTGAATGCTAGTATTAGACGTGATGCTTCTTCTTATTTCCACCCAGATAATAAATGGGGTACTTTCTTTGGAGTTGGTGGAGCTTGGGTAATCTCAGCAGAAAACTTCATGAAAGATATTACTTGGATTGACCAATTAAAATTAAAAACTAGTTACGGTGAGCAAGGTAATGATAACCTGTTACGTATGAACCCATACGAAGATCAGTGGATTATTAACCCATCTGTAGATCCTAATGCTCCTTTAGAGATTTTATTAGACTTTAAAGGAAACAAAAATATTACATGGGAGAAAAATAAAAACTTCAATGCTGGTTTTGAGGGATCTTTCTTAAATGGTAGAATTTCTGTTGATGCTGAGTATTTCGTAAGAAGAGTGGATGATATGTTATTCATGGTTCCACTTCCTGCTTCTACGGGGGTATTAGAAACTCCAATGAATGCTGGTAATATGAAAAATACAGGGGTAGAGGTTAACCTGACTGGAGAAATTGTTCGTACACAAGATTTAAAAGTTAGTTTAAATATCAACGGAACTCACTATAAGAACAAAATTACTTCTTTACCTGAAGGGCAAAAAGAAATCGTAGCTGGACAATTTATCCGTACAGAAGGTGGATCTATCTATGATTACTACTTAAAAGAATATGTAGGTGTTAATCAAGAAAATGGTAATGCGCAGTTCATTAAAGTAGATAAGAAAACAGGAGAGAGAACTATTGTAGAAGATTGGAATGCTGCAACTTACCAGAAAATGGATAAGTCACCATTACCATCAGTATATGGAGGTTTTGGATTAAATGTTGAGTATAAAAACTTTGACTTTGGAGCTAACTTTGCTTACCAATTAGGAGGGTATGGATATGATACAAAATATACTAGCTTCTTCGCATTAAAACCAGGTCAAAATTTGCACAATGACTTTAGTAAAACTTGGGATCCAGTTACAAAACAAGGATCTATGCCACGTGTAGATGTTAATACTCGTGCATATAATGGTTCTACTTTAGCATTAATTAAATCTGACTACTTAAGTTTACAAAACCTTACTTTAGGTTATACATTCCCTAAAGAAGTAACTTCTAAGTTAGGTTTAGATCGTCTACGTATCTATGGAGTTGCTGATAACGTGGCTTTATGGTCAAAACGTAAAGGATATGATCCAAGATTAAGTGTGACAGGTTTATCTGGAACAGGATATAACTTGTATTCTACTTATGCATTTGGAATTAACCTTCAATTTTAATCACAAGAAACAATGAAAAAATATTTATATTCTAGTTTAGTTCTAGGTAGCTTACTTATGTTAGGTGCCTGTTCTGATGATTTTACAGAGAATAGCCAAACTGATGGTGTATCAGGAGAGGTTATTGAGCAGATGGGAGTTAATCCTGAGTTAGCATTATCGATGGCTAATAATATTGGAAACTCTACTCAACTTATACAACGTAAATCAGGTGTAGGTAGTAGTACAGGACATGCTGATTTTGGTCAGAAGTCAATAGAGATTATGATGGATGGTATGAGTAACGATGTTATGTACAAACGTTATAACTGGTTTACATATTCATATAATTATGATGATCGTTTAGAGTCTTATGATACAAGTATTATTTACAACTATTTTACAAGAGTTGTAAATACTGCTAACCGAGCTATTAGTTTAGTTGTTAAATCTCAGCCAACCAAATTCCAGGATAATCCAGTTTATGCTCGTGCATTGGGTATTAGAGGATATGCTTATTTGTATTTAATACAA
Source organism: Myroides profundi (assembly GCF_000833025.1). Classification (NCBI taxonomy): domain Bacteria; kingdom Pseudomonadati; phylum Bacteroidota; class Flavobacteriia; order Flavobacteriales; family Flavobacteriaceae; genus Myroides; species Myroides profundi. The sequence continues at coordinate 3,614,568 of NZ_CP010817.1, read as the reverse complement.
TTATACGGTTATGATGGTGATGGTGTTCCAACTCAAATTGTAGATGCGGACGGTAATATTGTTGATACATTTAGTCGTGCTTCTATTGTTGATGTAAATAAAATGATTGAACGTGATTTATTACAATCTTATGATGTACTTAAAAGTATTCCAAATGCAGCAACAAAAGAACAATTAAATAAGAATATTGTTGCTGGTATTTTATCTAGATACTATTTATACGTTGAAAATTTTGCTGAAGCTAAAAGATTTGCGGAATTAGCTTTAGATGGTAATTTAACTCCTAATAGCTTTGAAGTTGTTAATAATGGAACTTTTGCTGAGTTAAATAACTTAGATTGGATGTGGGGTGCTAATATAGATGGAGGTAGAACAACTACTTATGCTTCTTATTTCTCTCATATGGATTCATTTAATGTAGGTTATGCAAAACCAAGTGATACTGAAAAATCTGTGGATAGACGTTTATATGATGGTATGAATGCTACTGATAAACGTAAAGTAGAGTGGTTTGCTGATGGAACTACAAGATATTATAGTGTACACTGGAAAGAGGTAGATTCTAATGGTAAGCCTGTAGGAAAAGTATTACCTAAGTATTTAAATACTAAGTTTAGAGATGTTACTGCTTTCTTAGGTGATTATTCTTATATGAGAAAGACAGAAATGTTCTTTAACTATATGGAAGCTGCTTATAGATTAGGTGATGAAGGTACTGCTTTGAAAATGTTAAAAGAGTACATGCAATCTCGTGATGATAAATATGCTGCTAACTTATCAGGAGAGGAGTTATTTAAAGAAATCCAAAAACAAAAACGTATTGAGTTTTGGGGTGAAGGATTTGGATTACTTGATATGAAACGTTGGAAAGTTGGTTTAGAACGTGATTATGAAGGTACAAACCATACATTAGATGGAGGAGTACTTAATATCAAATATCCAAGTGCTAAGTTTACTTACCAATTCCCGATTCATACTTTTAATGCTTCTAATGGAGCTTTAAAACAGAATCCAGTAGGATAATTATAAAGAAAAGGTTGTTGAAAAACAACCTTTTTTTATTCAACAAAATGAGTTATTTTGCGCCTAATAAAACCAAATATTATGAAAAAAGTAAAAATAGCCTTGTTCACAGTGATACTGGGGAGCATTGGTGTGTCGTGTAACTCTAGTGATAATGAGCCGTATAAACCAGATCCTAATAAAGGGGACTTCGTTAAGGTCGCTCGTATGACGGTAAGTAGTGACGGAAATAAAGAGCATTTAGTAGAAACTAGATATGATATTGAGTATAATAATTTCTTAAAATTAAGAAAGATATCTGAGTATAAGAATTATAATGAATTAGAAGCACCTTCTAAACCATTGTTAAAATATGAATTTGATTATTTGAAGAATAATGCTTTAAATTCAATTGTTATAACAACAGATGAAGGAGTTGAGTATGATAAATTAATAGCTTCTTATAAAAATGATTATTTGAATGATTTGACAGGTAAGAAGAGTTCCTTTGTGTATGAATATTCAAGCGGTAATGTAGTTAAGGCATCTAGTAGTGATAAAGTTTATACTTATAGTTATGATAACCGTGGTAATGTGACTTCTGTGTCTGATCAAACAGGGGAATTGTTTACTTATACTTATGGAGTTGGAAGTAATCCTTTTGTTTACAGTGAGTATAATTTGACATTGGATTATGTCCCAGGTGGTGAGTTTATTCGTTTTATTCAAAGTTCTAAGAATATTATGGATACGGCAACTAATAGAAAGACAGGAGTAGTATATACATTTAAAACGACTGCCTCTCATGAGTTTGGTTTACCTACACGTATTGAAGTTAAAGGGAAAGATACTTTTAAGTTGTTTAAGTTTGATTATGTTATTCTTAGAGAACCCGAGAAATAATTCATTTTAATTTTTAAAATATCAAAACCTATAAGAATTTCTTATGGGTTTTTTTTGTATTAATCTTTATTTATTGTTTTCTGTTTGTATTAATTAGTTATTTTTTATGTTAAATATTTTTGTTTATTTGTTGTATTTAGGTTTTTAAGTAGTTATTTTTCTTGTTTGAGTTTGTGTTTTCTTAAAATTAACTTAACTAATGTGAAATATTTTGTTAGATTTGTCATACTAACTAATCAATGTTATTAATGAAGAAATCTAGACTTAATTGGTTTTATGCTAGTTTGCTATTACTTTCGGTAAGCGCAGGTTATGCACAAGACAAGAAGCTTACGGGAGTTGTAAGTGAGGGAGGATTACCACTTCCAGGAGTTACAGTAATGATCAAGGGATCAGATAAAGGTACTCAGACAGACTTAAATGGTAATTATAGTTTAAATGTACAAAAGGGAGATGTTTTAGTATTTTCTTTTGTTGGTATGAATGATGTTACTCATAAGGTGGGTGATGCACCTGTATATAATGTTTCTATGACAGGGGATTCTGGCAATGAGTTAGATGCTATTGTGGTAACTGCTTACGGTACACAAAGTAAAGCGTCAGTTGCAGGGTCTATTGCTACAGTTAAAGCCGAGGAAATTCAAAATGTCGTAGCTACTAACGTTACTCAAGGTTTAGTTGGTAAAGTAGGAGGAGTTCAGATCTATAATGCCTCAGGAGCACCAGGTCAAGCACCAGTTATTCGTTTTCGTGGAGTTGGATCTATCTCTGCATCTGCAGATCCTCTAATTGTATTAGATGGTGTTCCGTATAATGGAACAATGAATTCTATTAATACGGCGGATATTGATAATATATCTTTCTTGAAAGATGCTTCAGCAGCTGCTCTGTATGGAAATCGAGGGGCTAATGGGGTTATCATTATAACAACAAAAAAGGGAGCAAGTGGTAAAGTTAAAGTAACAGTTGACTCTAAGATTGGAATAGCTGATAAGAATTATCGTGAGTATGATCGATTAACAAGTCCTTCAGAGTATTATAAAGGTTATCATCAAGCATTAAGAGGAACTTATTTACGTGCAGGTGCAGAAGACTGGAAGGATGCAGGACGTTATGCTTCTGCGAATTTAATAGGTCGAAATGGAAGTATAGCTGCCTCATCGCGTGGTTCGGGATTAGGTTATAATATTTATAATGTTGCGAATACTGAAGTGGTATTGCCAGATGGTACTTTTAACCCTAATGCGTCTTTACTATATCATGAAAATTGGGATGATTATGTTTATAGAAGTGGAGTTGTAAGTCAGAATAATATAAGTGTAGCTGGTGGTACAGATGATACTAAGTATTATTTATCTTTTGGACATGATTCTAATGATGGTATTGTTGATACACAATCATATATTAGAACAATGACTCGTATGAATATTGATTCTAAAATAAATGAGACATTTAATGTAGGAGGTAGCTTAAGTTACTCAAATATAAATCAGAAAGATCCAATGGGTGGAGGTTATGCTACAGGTGGTAGTTCTGCTTTTGTTGATCCTTTTTTCTGGACTAATATAATTGCTCCTATTTATCCGGTTCATGCTTATGATAAGACTGGAAATATTATGAGAAATGAGTTAGGAGATGTTTTATACGATGATGGAGCGGGAAAAATTTCACCATTTAGTAGACCATTTGGATCTGGATCTAGTCCGTATGCTGAGGGTATAAATAATCATAGAAAAAACACTATTAATCAGTTGTTTGGTACAGGATATATTAATGTAAACTTATATGATGGTTTATCATTTAAATATGTGTTGTCTGGAGATTTTTACAATTCTATGTTGAGACAAACTCAGAACCCTACATATGGTTCAGGAACTATTCCTAATGGACGAGTTTATCAAACAGATAGAACAGTTTTTTCTGTTACAAATCAGCAGTTATTAAGTTATAGTAAGTGGTTTGGACAGCATTCTGTTGATATCTTGTTAGGACATGAGACAATGATTAAGAATGATGATGATATGTTTGTACATAGAACAAACTTATTATTCCCTGATAGCCCTTATATAAATCATGCAGCTGTTGTAGCAGAGGCAACAGGTGGTAATAAGGAGTATACATTAGAGGGGTACTTTGCTAGATTAAACTATGGATATGATAATAAATATTTTGTTAATGCAAGTATAAGACGAGACGCTTCTTCTTATTTTCATCCAGATAATAAATGGGGAACTTTCTTTGGAGTTGGTGGTGCTTGGATGGTTTCAAAAGAAAATTTCATGAAGGATGTTTCATGGTTAGATAACTTAAAATTTAAAATTAGTTACGGTGAACAAGGTAATGATAACTTAGGTACCATGAACCCATATCAAGATAAATGGGAAGTTATGCCTTCTTTTGATGGCGGAGCTCCTATAGTTATTACACAAACATTCCAAGGAAATAAGAATATTACTTGGGAGAAGAACAAAAACTTTAACGTTGGATTTGAGGGGACTGTATTAAATGGAAGATTGACTGTAGATGCTGAATATTTTGAACGTAAAGTTGATGATATGTTGTTTTATGTACCCAAGCCTATGACAACAGGTGTATCAAGTATGCCATATAATGCGGGTAATATGACAAATAAAGGGTTTGAGGTTACTTTAACAGGAGATGTTATTAGAACAAATGACCTTAGAGTTTCGTTAAATGTAAATGCTACTCATTACAAAAATAAAATCACAAAATTACCTGCTGAACAAGAGCGTATTATTGCAGGACAATTTATTCGTGAAACAGGTGGGTCTATTTATGACTACTATATGAAAGAATATGTTGGTGTCAATAAAGAAAACGGTAATGCTCAATTTATTAAGATTGGTAAAGATGGAGAGAGAATTGTTGTAGAAGATTGGAATGCTGCAACTGATCAAAATATTGGAAAAAGTGCTTTACCTAAGTTATATGGTGGATTTGGATTAAATGTTGAATATAAAGGATTTGATTTAAATGCAGCATTTGCTTACCAAGTAGGTGGGTACGGTATGGATGCAAAATATTATAATTATTTTGCTTTAAAAGCAGGACAGAATTTGCACAAAGATTATACAAATGCTTGGACTCCTGAAAATGTAAATGGAAGTATGCCTATGTTGTATGTTAGTGATGCTAATAGTGCATACAGTCGTTCAACTATGCATTTAATAAAATCTGACTATTTGTCTTTACAAAATGTTACTTTAGGGTATAAGTTTAAACCAGAGGTTACTAAAGTTCTTGGTATTAGTAGTTTAAGGGTTTATGCTTTAATCGATAACCCAGTACTTTGGTCTAAACGTAAAGGGTATGATCCAAGGTTAAATCTTAATGGAACTAATGGTTCAGGATATAGTTTATACTCAACCTATATGTTTGGTGTGAATTTATCACTTTAATCTTTTTAATTATGAAAAAAATATTTTATTCTATAGCTGTTGTTGGGTTAATAATGACGGCATCATGCAGTGACGATTTTACAAAAACAGATCAAGAATCTACATTTTCAGATGAAAAAATAGACAAACTTGCTAGGTTTCCTGAAGCAGCTTTATTATTGCCAGAAAGTATAGAGGCTGGAGCATATTACACAGCAAGAGCATCAAATATAGGTGAGACTGGTACACACGAGGACTTTGGACAAAAATCTATAGATATAACTATGGATGCAATGGGACAAGATATGGTCTTTGGAGGAAACGCTTGGTTTGTATTTCATTATACATATCAAATGCGTGTAGAAGGTTTAAGAGGAACTAAAATGCATTTCTATTATTATAGTAAATTGGCACATAATGCAAACTTAATAATGCAGTCTATTGCTAAATATGATGATAATTTTAAGAATAGTACAGTATATGCTCGTGCATTAGCATTGCGTGGTTTTGCGAATTTCAATTTGATGAAGGTTTTTGCTAATGGAGATATGGGAATACCTTACGAGTATTATGATCACGAGGGAGATAGAAAATTAAAGCAAAAGCTTAATAGAGTCCCTTCTAAAGAGGTGTACCAATTAATAGAGAGTGATTTGTTAGAAGCTTATAAATTATTAAATGGATATGTAGCTCCAAATAAAGGTATCATAGATAAATATGTTGTTAGTGGTATGTTGTCTAGAGTATACCAACATACTGGTGATTGGGTGAAATCGAAAGATTATGCATTTAAAGCATTAGGAGAAAATTTAAGTGCTGTAGACTTTGGTGTTGTAAATGATGGATTCTCAAATATTAATAATCCTGATGTAATGTGGGGATCTGATATTGATGGTAGTAGTACAACTATCTGGGCATCTTTCTTCTCACATATGGATACTCAGAATCAAGGTTATGGATCATTTAATGATATTACAAAGATGGTTGACGCTCGTTTATATGCACAGATTAATGATAAAGATAAGCGTAAGGATTGGTTTTATGATGGAAAGAAAACTCTAGTAAGTCCATCTCTTGGAGTGACTTTGGATGCAAATAATTTAGCAATGTATTCAAATTTGAAATTTGTTGATCCATCGCGTTTTATGGGGGATTATATCTACATGCGTAAGTCTGAGATGCTATTAAATTATGCAGAAGCTGCATTTGAAAGCGGAGATGAGGGTGGAGCTAAGACCGCGTTAGATAACTTAATGAAAACTCGTCAAGAAGACTATAATGTTAATGCATTTTCTGGAGAATCTTTAAGACAAGAAATTCGTTTACAACGTAGGATTGAATTGTGGGGTGAAGGATTTGCTTTTACAGATATTATTAGATGGAAAGTAGGTTTGGATAGAACTAAAGCTGTTACAGTTAACGGAAAATTAATAGAAAGTAATCATGGAATTGTTCCTGGTACTAAATTTGATATTCCTGCGGGGTCTGATAGATTAAGATATCAATTCCCAATCTCAGAGATTAATGCAAATAGTCAATTGAGACCACAAAATCCATAAGATTTTAGATATTAAGCCCATCCAAATTTTGGATGGGTTTTTTTATTTAGAAAAATTGAGATACTATACTTACAGAACTTTTATGGAGATATTGTAGTTGCTATAGGTAGCTCTTGAGTAAAGTGACTTTGGAAAGTATTTTATATAAAATAGTAGACTAGTTTTATTTTACGATATTTTTTCTTTTATAATTAGTAAATTAGATGTCTTTATGTAGTCTTTTTTTAATATTATTTTGTTTTTTTAGTCTATATTTTAATAATAATGTTTTATTTCGTTTTCATTTGTAAGGTTAGTTTAATGTTTGATTTTTTAAAAAACTTAAAATAAACTTAATGAGTTTAAAATATTTTGTTAGATTTGTCATACTAACTAATCAATAATTAAAATGAAATCAAAGTTTAAATGGATCTTAGTAGGGTCTCTTGCTTTTTTAGTGCAAGTAGGTTTTGCTCAGGAAAAGACTTTTAATGGGATTGTAAGTGAAGGTGGACTTCCTCTTCCAGGTGTTTCCGTTACGATTTCTGGTACTTCAGAAGGTACTCAGACTGACCTTGACGGAAAGTATTCGTTAAAAGTTAAAAAGGGAGATGTGATTATTTTCTCTTTTGTAGGAATGAAAGACATTAAACACACTGTAGGCGGTGAAGCTGTTTACAATGTGACTATGGCGAGCGATGAAGAAATGCTTGACGAAGTGGTAGTAACAGCTTTAGGTATTAAGCGTGATAAGAAAAAGTTAGGTTATTCTTCACAAGAAGTTAAAGGAGATAACTTATCTGGATCAGGTCAGACAAATGCTGTTAATGCTCTTTCAGGAAACGTTGCTGGTCTTCAAGTGACTTCTCCTTCTTCAATGGGTGGTTCTGCGCGTATTGTATTACGTGGAGTAAAATCTGTAACAGGGAATAACCAACCGTTGATTGTTGTTGATGGAGTGCCGTTGGATAATAGTAACTTTGCGGATACAAATATGCAACGTGGGTCTGGTGGACGTGACTATGGTGATACTTCTGCGGATATTAACCCAGATGATATTGAATCTGTAACAGTATTAAAAGGAGGTCCTGCTTCTGCTCTTTATGGGAATAGAGGTGGTAATGGTGTAATTATCTATACTACTAAGTCTGCAAAAAATGGACGTACAGATATTGAGGTTAATACAGGATTAAGTTTCGAAAGTATTAATATCATGCCTAAGTTACAAACATTATATGGAGGTGGTTCTGCTAGTAAGTTACCAACAGCTGTTATTGGAGGTAAAACATATAATATTGCAGAATACAAAGTAGATGAAAGCTGGGGACCTAAGTTTGATGGAACTCCATATTTACCATGGTATGCTTTTGATCCAGAGTTTGCAAATGATTATATGAAGGAAGTGCCTTGGGAGAAAGCTAAAAATGATGTTAAGTCTTTCTTTGATACAGGAATCACACATAGTCAATCTGTAGCTATTGGTAAATCATTCAAAGATAGTAATGTTAGAATGTCTTTTAGTAACAATGTTACAGAAGGTGTAGTACCTAATTCAAAATTACAACGTAATAACTTCTCTGTAAGTGCCTCTACTCAGTTAACAGATAAATTAAAAGCAGAAACTAATTTTAATTACGTATATACTAAAGGGTTTAACCGTCCTGAGGTAGGATACGGTGATAACTCTGTTGCACAAAAGTTCTTTCAATGGGGACAACGTCAAGTAGACTTTAAACAATTAAAGGATTATAAATTAGCAAATGGAGATCAACGTTCATGGAATAGAAATAGATGGGACGATGGTAGACCAGCTTATTCAGACAACCCTTATTGGGTGGTTAATGAGAATACTTCTCAAGATATACGTAATAGAACGTATGGGAATGTTAAGTTAACATATAATTTTACTGATAAGATATATGCAGTAGGAACTGTATACGGTGATCGTTATAGCTTTACTGTTGAAGAAAGAGTGGCTGTAGGTTCACAAGCGACTTCTAAGTATAGTATCATGAAACGTGATGTTTCTGAATATAACTATGAAGGACGTGTGCACTATGATGATCACTTTGGAGATTTCGGACTTAACGCTTTTGTTGGAGTTAATAGAAGTGAAAAACGAAGAGATTATGTTTACGGAACAACTGTTGGAGGTTTAGATATACCTAATTTATATAATTTAAGTAATAGTTTATCAGATCCAAAGGCGAGTAATGAGAAGTTCCATTCACGTACAAATTCAGTTTTTGGGTCTGTTAGTGTGAACTATAAAGAGTTTTTATTCTTAGAAGGAACAACACGTACAGATTGGTTCTCTACTGTTAAAAAATCGGTTACTTATCCTTCTGTGACAGGAACATTTATTTTTTCTCAACTAATGCCTGAAGTTGATTGGTTGTCTTTTGGTAAAGTTCGTTTAGGATGGGCTCAAGTAGGAAATGATACTGAAGCATATAGAACAGCTGATTACTACAACTTAGACGGTCCATTTAATGGTAGTCCAACATATTCATTAAGTAATACTGCTAATAATCCTAATCTAAAACCTGAGATGATGACTACTAAAGAGATTGGTTTAGAAGCTGGTTTCTTAAATAATAGAGTAGGATTTGAGGTTTCTTATTATCAAATAGATACCAAGGATTTAATTACACGTGTACAGTATGATGCTGCAACAGGATTTGCATATCAATGGCAAAATGCTGGAGATATGAAGAATAAAGGTATAGAAGCTACAGTTAATTTAGCTCCGATTCGTACAAATGATTTTTCTTGGGATATTACGTGGAATTTCTCTAAGAATAAGAATGAGTTAACTCGTTTAGCTGAGGGTGTTGAATCAGTAGAAATAACAAGAGCTCCATTCCAAGTATCTTTACAAGGTAAAGTAGGTGAGGCATATGGACAAATTTATGGAACTGATTTTGTTTATGACGATAATGGAAATAAAGTTGTTGGAGAAAATGGACTTTACTTAAGTACAGGGATACAGGCTTTAGGTTCTTATCTTCCAGATTATAATATGGGACTTAGAAATAGCTTTAAGTATAAAAACTTTAGCTTAGGTGTTTTAATCGATATGCAAAAAGGAGGTAACTACTTCTCTACTTCTCATATGTTTGGAATGTATACAGGTATGCTTGATAAATCTGCTGAGAATGGTATTCGTGAGAATGGACTTATTTTAGCGGGAGTTAAACAAGATGGATCTAAAAATGATAAGGTAGTATCTGGCCAAGAATGGTCACAATCACATTATGGTGGAGTTGATGCTTTAAACGTATTTAGTTCTGATTATATTAAGTTAAGAGAGATTTCTTTAGGATATGATTTGCCTAGTAAATGGATAGGTCCATTTAAAGGAATTACTATTTCAGCTTATGGTCGTAACTTATTTACTTGGAACTTAGACTGGAAAGGTATGGATCCAGAGATGGCATCTTACGGAAGTGGAAATATTCAGGCTATTGAAGGGGCGTCATTGCCTTCTACAAGAACTTATGGTATGAATGTTAAATTTAAATTCTAGAAACTCTCATGAAAAAATACATTTATAAAATATCTCTATTAACATGCTTTATTGCTCTAGTAGGGTGTGACAAAGAATTAGAAGATATTAACGTAAACCCAAACAAACCTTTAGAGGTTCCTACTGGAGGTTTATTTAATAAATCTAATAAAGATTTAATGACTAATACTCGTGGAGGATTCCCTTCTGCAAGAATGGCTTTACCGTGGGTACAATATTCTGCGCAAAGAAACTATACAGATGAAGATTTATATTTATTCCGAACAGGTGTAAATAACAGTCTGTACACAGATATTTTTCTTGCAGCAAAGGGATATAAAGAGATTATTGATATAATTACAGATGAGGCTAATCAGGTTAAAGTACTTACTTATGGACATCCTGGTAATATGCTAGCTGCTTCTCGTATTATGTTGGTATATAGTCAGCTGCAAGCTTTGGAGACTTATGGTGATATTCCATATTATTCTTATGGTAGTGACGACCCTGATTTTGAAGGTATGACAGTAGGAACTGCTAATCCTATAAGAACTCCTAAATTTGCACCACAAGATAAAATTTATAAAGATATGATGAAGGAGCTAAAAGAGGCTTCTGAATCTATTGAACTTGATTCTGGTATTTTTAATAAAGGAGATTTTTTATTTGGTAGTGCAGGTAAGATGAAGAAGTTTGCAAACTCTCTAAGATTAAAAATTGCAAATCGTGTGAAGAATGTAATTCCTGAAGCACAAAATCATATAACAGATGCTATAAAAAGCGGTGTTATGAGTTCTAACGACGATTCAGTTGGTCTTAAATACCAAAATGATAAAGTTAATCCAGCACCATTGTATAGAGCTGCTTTTATCGATAATCGTAATGACTTTTCTCCTACAAATACTTTTGTTGAGTTATTGAAAGGAGAAGAAAAAATGGTAGGTAAAAAGAATCCATTTAAAGATATAGTTGATCCGCGTTTGTTTAAAATGGTTGCACCTAAAACGAATATTGTCAAAGATAAGGATGGTAAAGATGTCGAAACGGTTGTTTCTTTTAGTGCTAGTAAAACTGTAGGTAGTATTGAGCAAGGAAATTATGTTGATAGAACGGCGGATTTTTATGTTGGTATGCCAATTGGTATTTTAGGGTCATTTACAGGTTCACAAACGGGTAGTGTTTCTCAATTTGGAGCTGCTATATATAAAGCTGATAAAGTTGAGGTTTTAATGGAGTATGCTGAAGTAGAGTTTATTCTGTCAGAGGTAAATGGATGGAATGATACCAATTATAAAAACGGTATTAGAGCATCTATGACTAGCTGGGGTATTACTCAAGCTAAGATTGATGAGTATCTAAAAAAGGTTCCTTCTGCTAATGAAGAAAATGTAATGACTCAGAAGTATATTGCATTATATATGCAACCTTATGAAGCTTGGGCTGAGTATCGAAGAACGAAGTTCCCTAAAACATTCTTGTTACCAGGAGAAACACGTGATCTAGTTGCAACAGGACCTGATGGAGAAACTCAGTATACATTTGTTCCGAAAGTAGATTTAAAGGATTTACCTGAGAGAATTACATATCCATCCGACATGGATCTTGTTAACAAAGCTAATAAAGATGCTGCTGCTGCTCGTATGGGTGGTGACAAAATGGATACAAAACTTATTTGGGCTAAGAAATAATTAGCTTATTAAGTATAAAATAGAAAGCCATCTTCGGATGGCTTTTTTTATTTAATTCAAAAATAAATTTACCTTTGTCCAAATTATATTTTTATGAGAAAGTACCTAGGTGTTTTTCTATTGTTTTTTTGTTGTGTGACTATCCATGCACAGTTTCAAACTTTAGATATGCAAGGAAGTTATAGACCTGATGGAGACCAAGATAAAAAAGAGAAGAAAGAAATAGGAAGCCTTAGACAGAAGGTAAAGAAAGACTCTGTGGCACCTATCAGTGACTATAAGATAATCTCGATTAAGAATGATACGATAGCAGTAGATACAGCTCTATCTGTAAAGAAGCACTATGAGTTTAATTATTTAAGAAAGGATCCTTTTGGGTTAGTTCAGTTTGCTAATGAAGGTCAGACTTATAACGTATTAAAATATAATTATAAAGCAAATCATGTTTTACCAGGTTTTGGTTTTGAAGCAAAACAATTTGCATACTTAAATGTAGAAGATATTAAGTATTATTCTGCACCTACTCCTTATACTGATTTATACTATAGATCAGTGATGAAACAAGGGCAGAACCTAGATGCCTTTATTACTTTAAATACAAGTAAGAACTTAAATTTCTTTGTAGGGTATAAAGGATTGCGTTCTCTAGGAAAGTATATTAATCAACTGTCTTCAACAGGTAATTTTAGAATAGGATCTAGTTATCAATCTGAGAACAAGAAATATCTGATGAGAGCTCACTTTACAGCTCAAGACATCATGAACAAAGAGAATGGGGGGATACGTGACTTAGATCTTTTTGAAAGCAGTGTTAAACCATATAATAAGCGTGAACGTCTTAATGTGTATTACAGAGATGTTGAAACAATGTTGAAAGGAAAGCGTTTATACTTAAATCATCAATATCAATTAAACAATTCTTTTAAGAATGGTATTTTACTGACTCATGAGTTTACTTACGAGGATAAGTTTTTTGAATATAAACAAGCTGATATTAATAATCAATTTACAGATAAGACACACTTTGGAGAAGCATTTAAAAGTAGTATAAACAATAAGACTAGATACTACAATGTTTTTAATAGAGTAGGGGCCGCGTATCAGTCAGATGTGGCAGGACGTTTTGAAGGATTTGTTGATTTCTATAAATATAGATACCATTATAAGAGTATTGCACATATTGAAGGAGGTCTTATACCTGATCAGTTAGAGAAGAATATAACAATGTTAGGTGGTAGATATATTTACCATAAAGAGAATTGGAAAGCAAATGTTTTAGCCAGTACATCTTTAGGGAATGACGAAACAAGAAACTTCGAAGCTAATTTAGATTATAAGTATTCAGAAGATATTGCATTTCAATTAGGATATCAAAACCTAAATAGAATGGGAAATTTAAACTATTATTTATATCAAAGTGATTATGTTAATTACAATTGGTATAATGAGTTTAAGAACGAAAAGATTAATCAATTCGATGCCTCTGTTACAACACCATGGGTAAAGCTGTCAGGGACATATTCAGTATTAAAAGATAAGCTTTATTTTTCTAATGATGCTACTGAGTTTGATAAGTTTGGTATACCACAGCAAGTGTTAGTTACCCCTAAACAATATGGAGGTACGATTAACTACTTATCTATTCAAGCTGAGAAAGACTTTAGATTTGGTAAGTTTGGTTTAGATAATACATTCTTGTATCAGAAAGTTGACCAAAAAGATAATATCTTAAATGTACCAGAGTTTGTGACACGTAATACTTTATATTTCACAGATGCATTCTTTGATAAGGCTTTAAAGTTTCAGACAGGTATCACTTTGAGTTATTTTACGAAGTACTATGGAAATGATTACAATCCATTGATAGGAGACTTTTTTGTACAAGATAAAGTTGAAATAGGGAATTATCCAGTATTAGATTTCTTTATTAATATGAAGATTAGAACAGCTAGAATATATTTAATGTTAGAGCACTTTAACTCTAGTATGACAGGATACAAATATTATTCAGCACCTAATAACCCATATAAGGATTTTACCTTTAGATTTGGGATAACATGGAACTTCTTTACATAAGAATTTATAAATAAAAAAAGCGCAGTTTTACTCTTTGTAAAACTGCGCTTTTTTTTATTCCCCAAAGAGAACACCTGAGACATTCCAATAACTAAAGCTATTGCCTTCTCTTTTTCCTTGAGGTATTTTGACTTCTAATGTATGTGTACCTTTCTTTATATCTCCTAGCGGAACCCAAATAGGTGGTGTGATAGTACCAGGGCACCAGTTAGAACGACTAAGATCAGATGAAGATAACCCCGTCTCAAAATTACCAGAAGCAGGGTTGTATTCTCTATAAGAGCCACAGTCTTGTCTCCATGGAAAGTAGTCTAAGACTTTAGTAGTATCTAAGCTAATTGTATTAAGCTTAGGGTTAAACTCATCTCCATTCTCCCATCCGCCATGACCTGTCGTGATATACCTTAATCTAGCATTTTTGATATCAGTAGTTGTCGTAAAGGTTATTTTTAAACCTGTTGGAGAAGTAAACATAATAGGGTAGTTCTGACCTGCCATTTCCATTAGATTAGTAGTGTTAAAGATAGGCATCATCGTTGTCGTTTTATTAGCATTGCTTAGTCCGTCAGGATGGATAGTAATATCAGCGCTTATTTTATGACCACCTTTATCATAATTGCCTATATATACCCCTACATACCATTCACTATTGCTTAATAAAGGTTGAAACTCAGAAATCTCTTGTCTATAATACACCTTCTCTTGCCATTTATAATCAAGTACATCGATATGATTAAAGCCTTTGACTCCGAATGGGGTGAAGAAGCGCATTAACTCTATCGGAGGTGTATAGTTTTGTGTAGCGATAACACCTTGAAATTTCTCTGTCGAATCCTGATTCTGATAGATAGGGAGTACCTCTATACCTTGTTCTAATGCATCCATAAAAGAAATTTCGTGATAGTGCGGTATTAAGAATACACTACCTGTTCTATCATAAGCATCACCATTAGATTGTTCTGTTAAGTTGACGAATATTTGATCAGTCGGTTTTATTGCAGGTATTTTTACTTTAGTAACGATAACTGTCCCTTTAGCAAAGCGCATTAAGTTTGGCTTATTAATAATAGAGTCAGAGAAATTCACTAAGTCATCTTCGAATAACTTAATAGTAGTGAATCTACTTTTCCACAGTTCACTTTTATAAGTTTTAGTATCTACCTCACGGCTATCTTCTAGCTGTATATAGTCTTGTATATTCAGTTTTAAATCTTTGTTTATTTTATTAGCTATCGTTTTGTATGTACCATTGCGATCTATTTCTAACACTACCCCTAGATTAGCACCTAATGACATAGGGCTTCCTTTCATCTTCAGGTCATTAGTATACCATAAGGTGATTTTATTAGAATTAATTGTTATGGTTGCTTTATTACACTTATAGCCTAATATTGTTTTGGTCTCTTTATGATGTGTGAAGGATTGGTCGGTGTTTGGAAGTACCATCTTTATTTTATTCTTCTTTGTTAGATGGGCTACACTATATTGAATATTGTTTTTATAGTCGATATAAGTCTGTTCATAAGGATATTTTTCTAATCCTACATCGAGTTGTTTTTTCTTAGCGATAAAAGCATTATCCCCATTTGATATCAGAATTATAGGGTCTTCTACATTCACTATTTTATTGTTGGAGTAAGTATAGTATTCTATAAGTGTATTTTGGTTAGGTTTTTGTGCGTATATAATACTAGAAGACAAGGTCATAGTAATACCGATGATGTAGAATAGTATTCTCATAAGATTGGTTAGTGTGATTATAGTTTTTTATAAAAATAGA
This sequence comes from Myroides profundi, assembly GCF_000833025.1. Classification (NCBI taxonomy): domain Bacteria; kingdom Pseudomonadati; phylum Bacteroidota; class Flavobacteriia; order Flavobacteriales; family Flavobacteriaceae; genus Myroides; species Myroides profundi. The sequence continues at coordinate 3,598,675 of NZ_CP010817.1, read as the reverse complement.
GAAAACGAATTGAATATAATCAATAAGAGAATACTTTTATGAAAGAAGCTTTTCTACATTATGTTTGGGCAAATCAGTTGTTTAATGCTGAGGACTTGTATACCACCACTAATGAATCTCTTCGTATACTTTCTACAGGGATTTTTACAGGTCTAGATGGACCTGACTTTTTTAATGCAAGAATATGTATTGCAGATCAGGAATGGGCGGGAAATGTAGAGATACATATTAAGGCTTCTGATTGGTATGCACATCATCATGAGCGAGATCAGCGCTATGACAGTGTGATATTACATGTGGTCTGGGAGTATGATATTCCAGTTTTTAGATTAGATGGTAGTGAGATAACTGTTTTCGTTTTGAAGAACTATGTAGATCAACAAGTATTAGAGAAATGTACTCAACTCTTTTTGCGTAAGAATCACTTAAACTGTGAAGATAGCATAGGAGCAGTTGACCCATGTATCTGGATATTCTGGAAAGAGAAGTTGTTTCTAGAACGGTTGATAGAAAAAACCAAACCAATGGAACAATTGCTTTTAGAAACCAATAACCATTGGGAACATGTATTCTTTTGTTTTCTAGCTAAGAGTTTTGGCTTAAACGCGAATGGCGAAGCATTCTATGATGCAGTAAGACATTTACCTGTACTGTCTATTTATAAACAATCCCAATCCTTGTTACAAATAGAAGCCCTCTTGTTTGGAGTAACAGGTTTGTTAGAAGAAGAACAGGAGCTAGAGGATGACTATGTAAAAGATATAAAAAGAGAATGGACCTTCTTAAGACATAAGTATAGTATTTCAGTATCATCCCCATCCCCTATACGATTCTTTCAGCTTAGACCACCTAATTTTCCTACTATTAGATTAGCACAGCTGAGTAGTTGGTTATATCACCAGCAGATCCCTGTTGTAAAGATACTGACAACAACAGATCTAGATTATTTCTATCAATTATTTGATATCAAAGTGAGTTCATATTGGGAGACACATTATGTATTTAATAAAGTGAGTAAGAAACAGGCTAAGAAGCTGACTAAAGACTTTATTGATTTAGTAATTATCAATGTCATTTTACCAATGCAGATTATTTATCAGAAGTCTATATCGCATGAAGATTACGATATTAGTGATATTATAACACTAGCCGAAAGCATAAAAGCGGAGAAGAACAGTATCGTCAGTTTATTCTCTAATTATAATATAACAGCGATTAATGCTGTAGATAGCCAAGCTCTAGTTCATCTAAAGAAGAAATACTGTGATAGTAATCGATGTATAGAGTGTGCTATAGGGAAAGAATTTCTCAAAAAAAGTTAATCATACACCATAGTTCACTTCGCTGTGATGGATATTGTTTATCTTTGTCTAGTTAATATGATATAGATATGGTTACTAGTTTAAGACACTATTTCGAGAAAAGAGGATTCAGAGTATCTAGCCGTCTAGGGGATAGACTAGGGATGCGTGCAACTAGTGTACGTCTGTTTTTTATCTATTTATCATTCTTTACCTTAGGATTAGCTTTTGCTTTATATCTTACTTTAGCGTTTTTAGCTCGTATTAAAGACTTAATCTATACAAAGAGAACATCAGTGTTCGACCTATAAATCTCTTTGAATACTGTATGTGAGTTAGATTGTAATCTTGTAATTTTCCTATAAAAAGAGGAGATGTTATCTAACTACAGAAAAAGATTTTACTACTACACGAAGTCACAGAAGCGGGGCCTTTTCTTTTTAGTGCTCCTTGTGATTGGCATTCAACTTTATATCTATTATCCTAGGTCATCCGATCAGTATATAGTTGATCAGTATTCCACCCTTTTTAATGATGAGTATCAGAAGCAGATTAGTCTATTAGATAGTATTAATACTATTGCCATAGCTAAGCGAGATACAATTTATCCTTTTAACCCCAACTTTATTACAGATTATCGAGGCTTTGTTTTAGGTATGTCTACAGCAGAGATAGATCGGTTATTGTCATTCCGAAAGGAAAATAAATATGTCAATTCTGCTAAAGAATTTCAACAAATTACTCAAGTATCAGACGAATGGCTGAAGACCTATAGTGCTTATTTTAAGTTCCCAGATTGGGTGAATAACCCTAAGGTGAAACGAGAATATGTAGATTATAGTAAGCCTAAAGTAGAAGTCCCCATAGTAGCAATATGTATAAATAGTGCAACTTTAGAGGACTTACAGAAAGTCAGAGGAATAGGGCCATATTATGCAGATAAGATTATGAAAGAAAGGGAGAAGTACGGTGGTTTTGTGTCCATACAGCAGTTGAAGTTTGTGTATGGGCTTTCAGAAGAAGTTGTAAATGAATTATATAGACATTTTAAAGTGATGAATGCACCAACTGTTACAACATTAAATATCAATGAAGCATCTATAAATCAATTGAAAGAATTACCCTATATGAATTATTATATCGCAAGAGAAGTAGTCAAGCATAGGAGTATGAACGGAGATTTTGTTAATAAAGAAGGATTACTACAAATTGAGAAATTCCCTATTGACAAAATTGATATAATTAGTTTATATTTGAGATTTACGAATTAAAACTATCAACCATGAATTTTGAATACAATGAAACTCAAGCAATGATTGCTCAATCTATAAGAGACTTTGCAGAACAACATATTCGTCCACATATTATGGAATGGGATGAAGCTCAAATCTTTCCTGTAGATTTATTTAAAAAACTAGGAGAGATGGGATATATGGGAGTTTTAGTTCCTGAAGAGTACGGAGGATCGGGACTAGGTTACCACGAATATATCACTATCGTAGAAGAAATTTCTAAAGTAGACTCATCTATTGGTTTATCAGTAGCAGCACATAATTCACTATGTACTAATCATATTTTATCATTTGCCAATGAAGAGCAAAAGAAAAGATGGTTACCTAAGCTAGCGACAGCTGAGTGGATCGGTGCATGGGGATTGACAGAGCACAACACTGGGTCTGATGCTGGAGGTATGAGTACTACAGCTGTGAAAGATGGTGATCACTGGATCTTAAATGGAGCGAAGAACTTTATCACTCACGCTATATCGGGTAACGTTGCAGTTGTTATTGTTCGTACAGGAGAGAAAGGTGATTCTCACGGAATGACAGCTTTCGTAGTAGAGAAGGGTACACCAGGATTCTCTAGTGGTAAGAAAGAAAATAAATTAGGAATGCGTGCATCTGAGACTGCAGAACTTATCTTTGATAACTGTCGTGTACCTGATGCTAACCGTTTAGGAGAAGTAGGAGAAGGGTTCATTCAAGCGATGAAAGTATTAGATGGAGGGCGTATCTCTATTGGGGCATTATCATTAGGTATTGCTAAAGGAGCTTATGAAGCAGCATTAAAATACTCAAAAGAGAGAGTTCAATTCGGAAAACCAATTAGCCAATTCCAAGCTATCGGTTTTAAATTAGCGGATATGGCTACAGAGATTGAGTGTTCTGAGTTATTATTACACAAAGCAGCTTTCTTAAAAAACAATAATAAACCAATGACTAAGATTGGTGCTATGGCGAAGATGTATGCGTCTGAAGTATGTGTGAAAGTATCTACAGAAGCGATTCAAATCCACGGAGGATATGGATATACTAAGGACTTCCCAGTAGAGAAGTTCTTCCGCGATTCGAAGTTGTGTACTATCGGAGAAGGAACTACAGAGATTCAAAAATTAGTTATCTCTCGTAACATTTTAAAAGACTAATCAGATTAGACGATATAGAAGAAAGGGAAGCTACTGAGCTTCCCTTTTTTGTTGTCGTTCATGAAAGGCTGTTGCCATAAGACTTAAGGCGCCATCCCCCACTATATTACACGCAGTACCAAAACTGTCTTGTAGTGCGAATATGGTTAATACTAATGCTATCCCTGTATCATCGAAGCCTAGCATAGAGGTTATTAATCCTAAGGATGCCATTAGTGCTCCCCCAGGTACACCAGGTGCTCCTAGAGCGAATACACCTAGTAATAGCACAAAGAGAATCAAAGTACTAACATCGGGTAAATGTCCATAAAGGACTAAGGATACTGTCATCACAAAGAAGGTCTCTGTAACCATAGCACCACATAAGTGTACGTTAGAAAAGAACGGAATAGTGAAGTTCGTAATCTCCGGCTTCAGTACCTTGCTCTTATGTGCTGATTGTAGTGCTACACCTAAGCTAGCCGCAGAAGACATCGTTCCTAGCGCAGTTAGATAGGTAGGTCCATAATGTTTGAGTACTTCCCATGGGTTCTTTTTAGCGTACAGACCTGCGATCGTGTATAAGATGGCGATCCATACGATATGAGCTAAGATCACGATGATAATCACGATTAAGAATATAGGTAATTGGGACTGTATGCTACCTACATAACTAAGCAAAGCAAAATTACATGAAATGTATAGAGGCAATAAAGGCACTAGTACTCTATTGACCAATAATAACACAATCTCTTTAAAATGATCGAAGGCTATTTCTAGTGGTTTAGATTGTGTCCATAGAATACCTAAACCTATCATGAGTGCAAGTACTAAGGAAGTCATCACATCGAATATAGGCGGAATGTCTAGTTTAAAAAGCATCTCAGGTAATGCTCTTCCCGTAGCAGCAGTAGAGGGGATATCTAGCCAAGGTAATATGGTATATCCTAATGAACCACTAAATAGCCCTGCTCCGACACTCGATATATAGGCTATAGCTAGGGAGAACCCTATAATCACCGAGGACTTCTGATCTAACTTAGCAATAGATGATACGATAAATCCTAAGATGATTAAAGGAACTAAAAATAAGATTAGTTGCCCTAAAATATGTTTCGTTGATAAGATGATTTGAAGTAGAATATCATTTAGATAAGGCCCAACTAATAGCCCGATGATTACTCCGGATATTAATCTAACGATAGTATTGTTTACTAATTTCTTTAGCATAGCGTAGAAGGTATAAAAAAGGGAAAGCACAGGCCTTCCCTCATTATCTTTATTTATCACTGTATTTTGTTACCATAAGGCTAAGTGCTCCATCTCCTGTAATATTACATGCGGTACCGAAGCTATCTTGTAATGCAAATATCGTTAAGGTTAATGCAATACCAGCATCGTCAAAACCTAGTACGGAAGCAATGATACCTAATGAGGCCATCACAGTACCTCCAGGTACACCAGGTGCTCCGATAGCGAATATACCTAGCAGTAGTACGAATAAGATCATCGTACCCAGTGTAGGTAATGTACCATATAACACTTGAGATACAGTCATCACGAAGAATACTTCTGTCAATACTGATCCACATAAGTGTATATTAGAGAAGAACGGAATAGTGAAGTTCGTGATCTCAGGTTTTAGCACTTTACTTTTGTGTGCAGACTGTAGAGCTACACCTAGAGAAGCTGCTGAAGACATCGTACCTACTGCTGTTAGATAAGCAGGAGGATAGTGTTTAATAACTTCCCATGGGTTCTTACCAGAGTATATTCCAGCTATCGTATATAACACACCTAACCAAATGAAGTGTGCCACTATCACGATAAGAATCACAGTTAAGAACACAGGTAGCTGTGACTGTATAGACCCTTCATAACTAAGTAATGCAAAGTTCGCCATAATATAGAATGGCAATACAGGTACTAATACTCTATTCACTAATAATAGTACGATATCTTTAAAAGAATCAAATGCACGCTCTAGTGGTTTAGACTCTGTCCATAGAATACCGATACCAATCATTAAGGCAAGTGTCAGAGAAGTCATCACTCCGAATACAGGAGGTATATCTAGCTTAAATAACATCGCAGGAAGCTCTTTAAGAGTCTCCACATTGTTCTCTATCTGTAAGTGAGGGATAATGTTAAAACCTAGTGTACTACTAAAGAATCCTGCTCCGATACTAGATAAGTAAGCAATAATAATAGAGAAACCGATTATACCAGTTTGTCCTTTGTCTAGTTTAGCGATAGAAGATACTACGAATCCTAGAATGATCAGCGGTACTAAGAACAGAATGATCTGACCTAGTATATGTCTCGTTGATAAGATGATTTGTAGTAAGCTGTCTGTAAGATATGGCCCTATGACTAGACCGACTATCACCCCTAGTAAAAGTTTTACTATTGTATTACTAAAGAATTTCTTCATGTTCTGATACCTGTATTTTTGATTAACGTACTAAATTATTCAAAGCAAAGATATTTATAAATCTTGTTTTTTATTAGTCATTTTCAGAATATACCATATATATGGTAGTGGAGGGGACGAGGTATAATATAGGATGTTAGTAATGATATGTTTTTGTTGATATAGTTTGGTTCGGAGACAAATTTAGTATCGTTCGGAAAAGAGCTCTTTATCCTGCGAAATACTGAGGTTTTTCCGAACAACTTCCGAACAAAGTACTTGGTAAAGCGTAACCGATTTCTTGTAAGCTTTGTCAATAAAGAGATGATAACGATTATCGTTTTTTCATAAATACCTATTTTAACCAAATCAGATCATTTTCTCCAAAGTAGGTCAACTGTAAAATGAATAGGATGTTTATAAGGAGTTTATGAATTGTTACTTCATTAAATATTCGTAATATTAACCTATTAGAAATATGACTAGGCATGAAGAGCGTTTTAGAAACAGATCGATTAGTACTAAGAGAATTAACTACTGCAGATGCTGAACACTTTTATCAGTTAAACCTTAATCCTAATGTGATGCGCTATACAGGAGATGATGCTTTTGAGAGTGTGGATGATGCGTATACTTTCTTAGCTAATTATATTGATTATAAGAGAAACGGATATGGACGATGGGCAGTTATTCGAAAAGAAGATAATGCGTTTTTAGGATGGTGTGGATTGAAGTACAATACTGATATAGACAAGACCGATATAGGCTTTCGCTTCTTTGAGGAGTATTGGAATAGGGGGTATGCTACTGAGAGCGCAAAGGCTTGTTTAGACTATGGGTTTACAACTTTAGGACTACGCTGTATTATCGGTAGAGCGATGAAAGAGAATATTGCATCAATCAAAGTATTAGAGAAGATAGGACTAGTCTATCAGAACGATTTTGACTTCGATGGTCATATAGGTGTATTATATGTAATAACACAGTAAAGGTGGCAATACTTTATGTCTAACATAATACAGTTTTAATATTGACTCTTGTTTGATGTAAGATACTAATGAGTTGTGTCTCATAAGCTTTTTTTAAAAGGATAAGTTCTATCTGTCTAGTATGTCATACCGATGCAGGAGGAATCTCATATTATAAAACTTGTAATATATAGTTACTGAGTGTTATGTTTCTCACATACCTTGTTTAACATGATTACTTATTTGAACTCGTATAAAAACGGTTAATAGTATAAAAGCTATTAACCGTTTTTTTATGGCTATAAGTCAACAAGAATAAATAAACACCTCAATGTGCTAGAGTTTTATCCACATTACTAAAACTGTGAACTGATAACAGTAAACCGTTAACCAATCCCCATTCGCGCAGTAAATACTCCCATTCGCGCATTCGTTTTTTCAGAAGTTGTGTTGTCAGATTACGTTTGTGATAGAATTAATCAAGAAGAAAGATGAGAACACTACTATGTTTGTTATTAACCTTATGTGTAGGTGCTGTACAGGCACAACAGATTCAGCTATCGGGTACAGTGGTAAACGATAAGAATAAACCAATCGAGAATGTGAATGTGTACCTTGAAGATAGCTTTGAAGGAGCATTGACCGATACGAAAGGGTATTTTAGTTTTATAGTTACAGATACAGTAGTGAGTGGAGTGCTGAAGTTCATGCACCCTCAGTATGGAAATCTTGATGTAGAGATCAATACAAAGGAGAATTATAATGAACATTTTGTGTTAAGTGGACAAGATGAGGTGATGGGAGAGATACTTATTACAACGAATAGCAAGAATAAGAGAGGACGCGCAGAGAGTATAGGACTAAATGCGATGGATGTAGTGAGTACTGCAGGGAGTCCAGGTAATATTATGGGAGTACTAAGTACGATGCCTGGTGCGCAGACGAATGGAGAGGATGGACGACTACTGATACGCGGAGGTAGAGCGGAGGAGAGTGGTATATTCGTCAATGGTGTAAGAGTGTTTCAGCCTTATACGGCTTCTGTGGGTAATGTACCTGTGCGTTCTAAGTTTAATCCGTTTCTGTTTAAAGGAATGTCTTTCTCAGCAGGAGGATATAGCGCAGAGTTTGGAGATGCGTTATCAGGAGTATTGCAGTTAGATACATCGGATGAGATAGATCCTTCACGTAGAGATTACTCTATCTCTACTGTAGGAGGGAGCTTCGCACAGACACATCAATGGGGCAAAAACTCGCTGTCATATAGTCTAAACTATCTAAACTTAGGAGCTTATACTGCAGTGGTAAAACAGCGATATAATACTAAAAAGCCTTTCTCTACAGCTTCTGGAGAGATGATGTATAAGCGCGAGATTAAGGACGGAGGATATAAACTATATACCGCTGTAGACTTCTCTACGATTAAGTATGAGCAAGAGATACAACCAAGTAATCGAGTAGATACACTAGGTTTTAAGTCAAGTAATGTGTATATGAATAGTGTGTTCTTTAAGAAGCTTACTTCTTATATGAGATTAGATATCGGTACAGGGTTAGGGTATATGGATTATACGGGAGATAGCAATGATTTGAGCTTAAAGAAGGTTAGTTGGGATGTGAATCAGAAGGTGAAGTTGTCTTATCAGTGGAATGGGCAGTTTCAGTCTTTTGTTGGGGTAGATGTGCAGGCTTCTAAATTAGATTTGACGAGAAGTAAAGGAAGTAGAGCAGAAGACTTAGGTACGGATGCGAATAGATGGGCACTGTTTTTTGAGAACAATTGGAAAATAACATCAGACTTGTCATTGAGAGCAGGAGTGAGAACGAGTAAGTATTCAGCGATAGCAGATTGGACAGTAGAGCCACGTGCGATGTTGACTTACCAGATGACTCCTAAGCATCAAATGTCTTTCTCGTATGGGGTGTTTAATCAGGCTATGAACTTAGAGCAGTCATTAGCTGTGAAACAAGAAGACTGGATGCAGGCTAATCATTATATACTGAACTATACTTATGAGTTTAGAAAACGTCTATTGAGAGCAGAGATGTTCTATAAAGATTATAGTAAGTTGCTCTTAACTCCATTGGGTAAGCCAAGTGAGTATGCTCAGTTAGGAGAAGGATATGCAAAGGGATTTGATTTGTTTTGGAAAGATAATATCACGTTTAAGAATTTTAGCTATTGGGTAACCTATACTTATATAGACTCTCAACGCAAAGAGATGTATTGGAACGAATGGATACAGCCGTCTTATGTAGTGAAGCACAATTTCTCTGTGGTGACGAAGTACTGGATAGAGCAATGGAAGTCTCAGGTGAGTATGACGTATAACTACAGTAGTCCACGTCACTTCCATGATATGAATACAACTAATAAAGCTACTTATGAGAGTAGTCCCATACACAATGTCAGTATGAGCTGGGCTTATCTATTCAGTGGGCAAAAGATAGTGTACTTATCAGTAGATAATTTGTTAGGTAGAAACCCTGTATATGCTTATCAGTTTAATCAGCGTGGGGGACAACCTGATATCACGAATGTCTCTGCGAAGCGATTTATATATGTAGGGTTTATGTGGACAATAAGTGCGGATAAAAAGAAGAACCAATTAGAGAATTTGTAAAACAACTTAAACATTAGAAACAACAGTTCGCGCAGTTCGTTTTTTTAAGGTTTGATAGTCAGCGTAGATTTGTTGTGTAATTAAATAATTAGAAAGATGAAAAAGTTATTGATTTTATTATTTGGTGTATTTAGTGTATTTAGTTTCGGACAATCTAAATACGAGGTAGGAATGCAAAAAGCGATGCAACAATGGCAAAGCGGACAATCGAAAGAAGCAGTGGCTATGCTAGACCGTATAGCGATGTCTGATAAAGAGAATTGGATACCAGTGTACTATAAGGTGTTTATCAGTATCACAGAAGGGTTTGGTAATTCACAGGCTGATAATATAGAAGATATCGTAGTAGCTAACCGTGTACTAATAGACCAATGGTTAGAAAAGGGAGGAAGTGAGTGGTATGTATTGAAGGGAATGAATGAAACACTAGAGTTGATTACTGATCCGATGAATAAAGGAATGGTACAGACTCCAATTATTAATAGAGCGTATGATAAGGCGATAGAGTTAGATCCTACTAATCCGAGAGCAGTGTATTCTGTAGCAAGTTTTCAGATTAATAGTGCTAAGTTTATGAAAGTAGACATGCCTTATTATTGTAAGATGTTAGAGAAGTCGATAGAGCTATTTGATAAACAGAAGAGTGATGTGCCATTCTATCCATCATGGGGGAAAGATTGGGCATTAAAAACACAAGAATTGTGTAAAGGGAAATAATTGTTACTGTCTTTGTTGTAATTTAGATTTTTATACATGAGAACTATGGTTGTTAATTGGCGTCGACATATTCTATTGGCTACAAGCTTTGGAGTGATTTTAAGTTTAATGATATCTTACTTTTCCTTTCAGGATAAAGGGATGAGTTTTTTTGAGTTGTTTGGCAATGCTCGTTTTCAAAAATCTACATTCTTCTCGTTTGTATTATCAGTACTGATCTATCTGTCAAATTTTATCACAAGTACTTTAGTTTGTTGGAGGATAGAGAAGCATGAGAAAAAGATCAAAGGACAACTGAGTAAGAAGGTTCGCAATATAGTGTTCTTTATAAATGGAATAATAACTTCTGTTGTTGCCTATTATTTGTTCTTAGCCATCATGCTCAATATTTTTTATGGACTATCGTTTAAAGACTTTTACAATGGAGACCATATGCGTTTTGGTAACTTCTTAGCCATTGTGTTGATTAGTGTATTTATTTTACTTGTTGTATTTGTCTTTGCTTATAATGATCAGTTAAGATTGTTAGAGTTGAAGAATAAGGAAATAGAGATAGAGTTACAGAAGAGTCAGATAGAGAGTATGAAAGAACAGCTATCACCGCACTTCTTATTTAACAATATGAATGTGCTGATAAGTACGATACAAGAAGATCCTGTCAAGGCAGAACAGTTCGCACGCTCGTTCTCTAAGATTTATAGATATGTATTAGAACGGCTGGACAATACCTCATGTGCTCTATCTGATGAGGTGGTTTTTATAAGGGACTATATCTATCTACTCAATGTACGTTATGATAATGCTATTGATTTCAGAGTTAGTGATGAGGTGATGCACTATAACGCTACACAAGTACCTACACTATGCCTACAAATTTTGATAGAGAATGTGGTAAAACACAATATAATTCCTTCTGATGGGAAAATAAAAGTAATGCTAGTTATAGAAGATGATGGTTTAGTGCTGTGGAATGAAAGATGTGCAAAGCCTAAACAAGTAGATTCAACAGGATTAGGACTTCAGAATTTGTCTAAGCGAAGTCTGTTGTTGTTCCAACAAGATATTGTGATAAAAGATTTAGAAGATAGTTTTAGTGTTAGAATACCTTTAGTTAGAAAAGACAGCTGATGAAAATAGTAATTATAGAAGACGAGAAACCTGCAGCAAGGCTGTTAAGTAGAGAATTAGAAAAACTTGGGTTAGAAGTACAGCATACGCTGTATTCTGTAAGTGAGGCTATCCCTTGGTTTGTCCAGCATGAGCACCCAGATCTGATATTTGCTGATATACAGTTAGCAGATGGGCTGTCCTTAGAGATATTTGAACAAGTAGAGATTAAGAGTGCTATCATCTTTGTCACAAGTTTTGATCACTATGCGATTAAGGCATTTAAACTAAACAGCATTGATTATCTACTAAAACCCATAGAGCTAACAGAATTATTAAGTGCTATTAATAAATACAAGGCACAACAACGCAGTACAACACAGACTGTGGAAAGTCTTAGGCAAAGTATGGGTGGGAATAGTTATGCAAAACGGCTGATGATAAAAGTGGGGATGCAGATAAAGGTGGTGTTGGTAGATGAGGTAGTATGTTTTTACAGAGAGGATAGGGGAGTGTATATCTCGACAGTGGAAGGTAAGATTCATTTGTTAGAAGAAGGTTCTATAGAAGCAGCTATTAAAATGGTTAACCCAGAGAAGTTCTTTCGAGTGAATAGATCTCAAGTAGTGTGTATCGATTATATAGAACAGATCGTACAACTGTCTACTTCTCGATTAAAACTAACGATGAAGAATTATACAGATGAGGTGATTGTGAGTAGAGAAAGAGTGGGGGAATTTAAGAGTTGGTTAGCGGAGAATTAGTTAGAAGTAAAAAGGATAATAGTAGTCCTAGATTTATTTAGTAATTTGGTAAGTATAAATAAGGGGTATTATTAATGAATGAAGGTTACGAACAAATCACAGAGAGTAATATAAAAGTACTTACTTCTATGCATAGTGGTTTAGGACTATTAGGAACTTATATGAATCGGGTAAGTTATGTGACGATGTTACTTTCTTTAGGAGGAGTAGGATATACATTATACTATATGATGTATAAGGTAAAATCTCCAATGTTTGATAACCCTACGTTAGATGATCGACTAATGACAGAAGATACCTGTTTAATATTAACAGGGGGCTGTGTGATTTTCTTTTTGATTAATGTACATCTGATGAATAGTAGTGAGAAATTGAGAAAAGCTGTGGATGTGAATAATGTGGAGTTATTAGAGAATGGATTAATGAGCGTGAGCTGGAGTATGAGGATTATGGGGATATTTATTATGCTGTTAGTATCCTCTTTTATCGGCTGGATTGCTTATTCAGTAGTGACAATTGACTTACCTTAATTTGATTGAATGATGACAAAAGAATTTGTGTTTACTCAAAAGATACAGTCATATTTGAGAAGTATAGGTAGATGGGGAGCGTTTATAGCTGTGTGTAATTTGATGTTAAGTGTCTTATTAGTGATTATGTTTGGGATAGCATATTCAGATAAGATGATAGTCGTTTTCACTTTAGCCATTTTGTTTTTTCTTCAATTAGTTTCTGTAATCGGAATGTTAAACTATAGTATAGGCTTAAAGTCAGCCATTAGAAATCAAGATGGAGAAGGGTTAAAGTATGCGATAGAAGGGATTAAAGGTTATTTTAAATACTTGTTCTTCACACTGTGTTTAGCATCTTTAGCTTTAGGAATAGGTTTGCTTTTAGTAAGATAGTAAGTGTATAGAAGTTGGTTGTTTGGTCAACTTTTTTTATGTGCTAATGCTTTAGTATATAGTATAAGAAACAATGTAATCTTAAATATTCGTATAGAATTTTTGATATGCTGCTGTTGAAATTGTTGTTTTTTAGAGGGCAACCTCGAGGAGTAGGTAATAATTAGGTAAGTGGCTCCAAGAATCTTTATACTTGTGTCTTTTGCTGTTAGTTTTCTATATATATTTCTTAGATAAATGATAAGTATTTGTCTTTAAGAATATGTTTTTTAAAAAAAGTTGTTTTTTTATTGTGATGAATAAAAAAAGTTTTACTTTTGCACCACTAATGAGAGGAGGTGTATGAAAACATGTTAATCATTCCAATTAAAGACGGAGAAAATATCGATAGAGCACTTAAGCGCTACAAAAGAAAATTTGACAGAACAGGAACTTTACGTCAGTTAAGATCTCGTCAGGCATTCTTAAAACCGTCTGTACTTAAAAGAGACAAAATGCAAAAAGCTGCATACGTTCAACACTTGAGAGATTCAGTAGAAATCTAATAAGTATTGAATATTAAAAAATAACCGTTGTAATAAAGTATTAACTTTGTTGCAACGGTTTTTTTATGTTTGAAAATTTAGAAAAGTTTATTGAGTATATACAGAAAGAAAGAAAGTATTCTGACAAGACAGTTTTAGCTTATCAGAACGATATTGGAGATTATGTTTCTTTCTTAGAGCAGCTGTCATTAGATTATCTAAAGGCGGGATATGACGGTGTGCGCCTCTGGATAGTGAAGTTATCTGAAGAGGGGTTGACTAATCGGTCTATAAATAGAAAGGCTAGTGCGCTGAGTTCTTTTTATAAGTTCTTGTTGAAGATAGGTGAGGTGGAGACTAATCCACTTTACTTACATCGATCTTTAAAAGTGGAAAAGAAGTTACAATTACCTTTTTCTATAAAAGAGATTGATGCAGTGCGAGCGATGTTTGAAGGTAAGGAGGATTTTAATTCTCTGAGAGATTTGCTGATTGTGGAGATGTTGTATTGTCTTGGGCTTCGTAGAGCAGAGTTAGTGGCTTTAGAAGTAGAAGATATTGATTTTTATTTGCATCAAGTACGTGTCTCGGGTAAAGGATCTAAGGAGCGTATAGTGCCTTTGCTAGGTAGTGTAGAGGTGTTACTGAGAAGTTATCTTGATTCTAGAGGTGTTGTGCTGAGTTCTGTGAAGGGGATTAAGACACTTTTGGTAACAGAATCTGGTAAGAAAGTTGATGAAATGTTTGTTTATCGAGTAATAAATTCATACTTTAGTAATGCAACAACGAAGGAGAAGAAAAGTCCTCATATGTTGCGTCACTCTTTTGCTACGCACCTTTTAGAGGGAGGAGCGGATATTAATTCAATCAAAGAATTAATGGGACATGAAAGCTTATCAACAACACAAGGATATGCACAGATCAATCTAAGTGAGTTGAAGAAAGTGTATCAAAGTTCGCATCCAAGAGGGAAGAATAAAGAAAAATAACCTTTTAAAACCGTTAATTATGAAAGTAAACATTCAAGCTATTAATTTCAATGTGGAACGTAAGTTGGTAGATTTTGCAAACGAGCGTTTGTCAAAAATCGAAAAGTATTATGATAAGATAGTTTCAGTAGATGTTTTTTTTAAATTAGAGAACACAAATGAAAAAGAAAATAAGATTACAGAAATAAAAGTATTGGTTCCGGGTGACGAGATGATTGTTAAAAAAACGTGTAAGACTTTCGAAGAAGGTGTGGATGCTGGAGCAGATGCACTAGAGCGATTAGTGGTAAAACATAAAGAGAAAATCAAAGCTCATTAATTTAAAAAAATAAGTAAATTGTTTTTTTTAATCAATAAAATATATACATTTGCAGTCCGTTAGAAATAGCGGACTTTTTCTATTGAGTCATTTGCCGGTGTAGCTCAGCTGGCTAGAGCAGCTGATTTGTAATCAGCAGGTCGTGGGTTCGAGTCCCTCCATCGGCTCAAAGAAAAGTAATATCAAACATAGTTTGAGGGGAGATACTCAAGCGGCCAACGAGGACGGACTGTAAATCCGTTGGGAAACCTTCGCAGGTTCGAATCCTGCTCTCCCCACAGAGAATAAGAAGCATCAAGCCGGTGTAGCTCAGGGGTAGAGTGCTTCCTTGGTAAGGAAGAGGTCACGGGTTCAAATCCCGTCATTGGCTCAGGTTTTTTTATTATATTTGAACACTAATTATATAACTAAGATTAAATTATTAAATCATGGCAAAGGAAACTTTTGATCGTTCGAAACCGCACTTAAACATCGGTACTATCGGACACGTTGACCACGGTAAAACTACTACTACTGCTGCTATTACTAAAGTATTAGCTGACGCAGGATTCTCAGAAGCTCGTTCATTTGATTCAATTGATAATGCTCCAGAAGAAAAAGAGCGTGGTATTACAATTAATACTTCTCACGTAGAGTACCAAACAAAAAACCGTCACTATGCACACGTTGACTGTCCAGGTCACGCGGATTACGTGAAAAACATGGTTACTGGTGCTGCTCAGATGGATGGTGCTATCTTAGTAGTTGCTGCTACTGATGGACCAATGCCACAAACTCGTGAGCACATCCTTTTAGGACGTCAGGTAGGTATTCCAAGAATCGTTGTATTCTTAAACAAAGTTGACTTAGTTGATGATGCTGAGTTATTAGAACTTGTTGAGATGGAAGTAAGAGATTTATTATCTTTCTACCAATACGATGGTGATAATGGACCAGTAGTTCAAGGTTCTGCTTTAGGAGCATTAAACGGAGAGCAAAAATGGGTTGACGCATTATTACACTTAATGGAAGAAGTTGATGCTTGGATCGAAGAGCCAGTACGTGACAACGAGAAACCATTCTTAATGCCAGTAGAAGACGTATTTACAATTACAGGACGTGGAACTGTTGCTACAGGACGTATCGAAACTGGAGTTGCTAATACAGGAGATGCTGTTGAAATCATCGGTATGGGAGCTGACAAATTAACTTCTACAATTACAGGAGTTGAGATGTTCCGTAAAATCTTAGACCGTGGAGAAGCTGGAGATAACGTAGGTTTATTATTGAGAGGTATTGACAAAACTGATATCCGTCGTGGTATGGTTATTTGTAAGCCAGGTTCAGTAAAACCACACGCTAAATTCAAAGCTGAGGTTTATATCTTGAAAAAAGAAGAAGGTGGACGTCACACTCCATTCCATAACAACTACCGTCCACAGTTCTACGTACGTACAACTGACGTAACTGGAACTATCCAATTACCAGAAGGAGTAGAGATGGTTATGCCTGGAGATAACTTAACTATCACTGTTGAGTTATTAAGCCCAATCGCTTTATCAGTAGGTTTACGTTTCGCTATCCGTGAAGGAGGTAGAACAGTAGGTGCTGGTCAGGTAACTGAAATTATTGACTAATTATTTAGTATAAATAAGTTCCAAAAGTCAGTGGTTACGGCCACTGACTTTTATTAACAAACGGGTGTAGTTCAAGGGTAGAATAGCGGTCTCCAAAACCGTTGATGGGGGTTCGAATCCCTCCACCCGTGCAAAAACAATATTAACATGGCAAAGGTTTTTAATTACATATCAGATGCTTTCACTGAGTTGAAAAGTAATGTTACTTGGTCTCCGTGGTCAGAAGTTCAACGATACACTATAATAGTTGCTATTTTTGCAATTTTGTTTTCTTTAGCAACGTGGGGTGTAGACACTGCGTTCGGAAGAGTTTTAGGAGTATTTTATAATTGGGCTACTGCATAGAGAAAATTAAAGAAAGATTATGGCTGATACAAGTGTCAAAAAATGGTATGTGGTTCGTGCGGTAAGTGGACAAGAGAATAAGGTTAAGAATTATATCGAAACTGAAATTACTCGTTTAGGTTTATCAGATTACTTATCACAAGTATTAGTACCTACTGAAAAAGTAGTTACTGTAAAAGATGGTAAGAAGAAAACTACAGAACGTGTTTACTTCCCAGGTTATGTTATGATTGAAGCTAACTTAACAGGAGAAGTTCCTCACGCTATTAAATCGATAACAGGAGTTATTGGTTTCTTAGGAGGTGAAAGAGGTGGAGATCCACTTCCTTTACGTGAGTCAGAAGTAAACAGAATGTTAGGTAGAGTTGATGAACTAGCTGTAAAAGTTGAGTCGGGATCTATTCCTTATGAAGTAGGTGAGTCAGTGAAAGTTATCGACGGACCATTCAATGGATTCGATGGGACAATCGAAAACATTAATGAAGAAAAACGTAAACTAGAAGTAATGGTTAAGATTTTCGGAAGAAAGACACCATTAGAATTAAGTTTTACACAAGTAGAAAAATTATAATGTTACAATAGTCACATCTTGGCTTCCAAATGAGATGTGCCAAATTTTTTTAAGAAATGGCAAAAGAAATTAGTAAAGTAGTTAAACTACAAGTTAAGGGAGGTGCTGCGAACCCATCGCCACCGGTTGGACCTGCTTTGGGGGCTGCTGGAGTTAACATCATGGAGTTCTGTAAGCAATTTAATGCTAGAACACAAGATAAACCAGGCAAAGTTTTACCAGTACAAATTACTGTTTACAAAGACAAATCATTTGACTTTGTTGTTAAAACGCCACCTGCTGCTGTTCAATTATTAGAGGCTGCGAAAGTGAAATCTGGATCTGGTGAGCCTAATAGAAAAAAAGTAGCTAGCGTAACTTGGGAACAAGTTCGTGCTATTGCGGAAGACAAAATGCCTGATTTAAATGCATTTACTGTTGAGGCAGCTATGAGTATGATAGCTGGTACTGCAAGATCTATGGGAATATCAGTAACAGGAACAGCTCCTTTTTAATTGTAAAAGAAAGAAGAAATGGCAAAATTAACGAAAAAGCAAAAAGAGGCTGCTGCTAAAATTGAAAAGAATAGATTATATTCTTTGAAAGATGCATCTGCATTGATTAAAGAAGTTGCTTCTGCAAAATTTGACGAGTCTGTAGATATCGCTGTACGTTTAGGAGTTGATCCACGTAAAGCAAATCAAATGGTTCGTGGTGTGGTTACGTTACCTCACGGAACAGGTAAAGATGTAAGAGTGTTAGCATTGGTTACTCCTGATAAAGAAGCTGAAGCTACAGCTGCTGGGGCTGACTATGTTGGACTAGATGAGTACTTACAAAAGATCAAAGACGGTTGGACAGATGTTGATGTAATCATCACTATGCCTGCTGTTATGGGTAAATTAGGTCCTTTAGGTCGTATTTTAGGACCAAGAGGTTTAATGCCAAACCCTAAAACAGGAACTGTTACTATGGACGTAGCGAAAGCTGTTCAAGAAGTGAAAGCTGGTAAAATCGATTTTAAAGTTGATAAAACTGGTATTGTTCACGCATCTATCGGTAAAGTTTCTTTCGAAGCTGATAAAATTACTGAGAATGCAGCTGAATTAATCCAAACATTAATCAAATTGAAACCAACTGCAGCTAAAGGTACTTATATCAAGTCTATTAATATATCTAGTACTATGAGCCCTGCTATTGCTTTAGATCCTAAAGCAGTATAATTGGTAAATAAAAAATTATTCGTATGACTAGAGAACAGAAAGCAGTAGCGATAGAAGAATTAAAAGCTAAGTTAGCTGACGCTAATATCTTCTATATCGCTGATATATCAGGATTGAATGCTGAAGTTACTTCAAACTTAAGAAGAGCTTGTAACAAAGCTGGAATTAAAATTGAAGTAGTTAAGAATACATTGCTTGCTAAAGCAATGGAAGCTTCAGATAGAAATTATGAAGAGCTACCTTCTACTTTAAAAGGGAACAGTGCTGTTTTATTTGCAGATGTTGCAAATGGACCTGCTAAAATTATCAAAGACTTTAGAAAAAAATCTGATATTCCAGCTTTAAAAGGAGCTTATATCAACGAGGAAATCTATATCGGAGATAACAATTTAGATGCATTAGTTGCTATTAAATCTAAAGAAGAAGTTATTGGAGAAATCATTGGATTACTTCAATCACCAGCTCAAAGAGTTATTTCAGCTCTTAAAAACCAATTTAAAGACGAAGAATAGTCAACGACTGGATCTAGTTTTTAAAGTTCATTAGAACGCACATTAATAAATTATATTTTTACAAATCATTAAAAGATAGAAAAATGGCAGATTTGAAACAATTCGCAGAACAATTAGTTAACTTAACTGTAAAAGAAGTTAACGAATTAGCAACTATATTAAAAGATGAGTACGGAATCGAACCAGCTGCTGCTGCTGTAGTAGTTGCAGGAGGTGCTGCAGGTGAAGCTGCTGAAGAGCAAACTGAATTCACTGTAGTATTAAAAGAAGCTGGAGCTTCTAAATTAGCTGTAGTTAAAGCTGTTAAAGAATTAACAGGTTTAGGATTAAAAGAAGCTAAAGATATCGTAGATTCTACACCAGCTAACATCAAAGAAGGAGTTTCTAAAGATGAGGCTGAAGGTCTTAAAAAAGCATTAGAAGAAGCTGGAGCTGTAGTAGAGCTTAAATAGTTTTTTTCTAAAAAATATTTTAGGTTTAGGTCTTGGGAAGCTTCCCACAGGCCTAAACCATTTTGCGTATAAAGAGATTTTGCGTAAAAACAATTCAAATTCTAATCAAAATTTTTTGTCCATTGATGATCACAAATCAGACTGAAAGATTAAATTTTGCCTCTACAAAGAACATACCTGCGTATCCAGATTTCTTGGATATTCAAGTTAAGTCTTTTAAAGATTTTTTTCAATTAGAAACGAAATCTGAAGAGAGAGGTAAGGAAGGTTTATACAATACCTTCATGGAGAACTTCCCGATCACTGATACAAGAAACCAGTTCGTATTGGAGTTCCTTGATTACTTTGTTGATCCTCCTCGTTATTCAATCGAAGAGTGTATTGATAGAGGATTGACTTACAGTGTTCCGCTAAAAGCGCGTTTAAAATTGTACTGTACTGATCCTGAACACGAAGATTTTGAAACAATAGTTCAAGATGTTTATTTAGGAACAATTCCGTATATGGCGCCAAGTGGTACTTTCGTAATCAATGGAGCAGAGCGTGTTGTAGTTTCACAATTACACCGTTCACCTGGTGTTTTCTTTGGACAGTCATTCCATGCAAATGGAACTAAGTTATATTCGGCGAGAGTAATTCCTTTTAAGGGATCATGGATTGAGTTTGCTACCGATATTAATAGTGTAATGTACGCTTATATCGATAGAAAGAAAAAGTTACCTGTTACAACATTATTCCGTGCTATTGGATTCGAAAGAGACAAGGATATCCTAGAGATTTTCGACCTTGCAGAGGAAGTTAAAGTATCAAAAACAGGACTAAAAAAATATAGCGGAAGACGTCTTGCTGCACGTGTGTTAAACACTTGGCATGAGGATTTCGTAGATGAGGATACAGGAGAAGTTGTTTCAATTGAGAGAAATGAGATTATCTTAGACCGTGATACAGTCCTAGATAAAGATAATATCGAAGAAATCATTGAGGCTAACGTTAAGACGATCCTTTTACATAAAGAAGATAATAATCAGGCAGATTATGCCATCATACATAATACATTACAGAAGGACCCTACTAACTCTGAAAAAGAGGCAGTAGAGCACATCTACCGTCAGTTGCGTAATGCAGAACCGCCAGATGAGGAAACTGCACGTGGTATTATTGATAAATTGTTCTTCTCAGATCAACGTTACAATCTAGGTGAAGTTGGTCGTTATAGAATGAACAAGAAACTTAATCTTGATACTCCAATTGACAAACAAGTTTTAACAAAAGAGGATATTATCACTATTGTTAAATACTTGATTGAATTAATTAACTCAAAAGCTGAGATTGATGATATTGACCACTTATCTAACCGTCGTGTTAGAACAGTAGGAGAACAACTATCTGCTCAGTTTGGTGTTGGTTTAGCTCGTATGGCTAGAACTATTCGTGAGCGTATGAACGTACGTGATAACGAGGTGTTTACTCCGATCGACTTAATTAACGCTAAGACTTTATCGTCAGTTATTAATTCATTCTTCGGAACGAACCAGTTATCTCAATTCATGGATCAAACGAATCCATTAGCTGAGATTACACACAAACGTCGTTTATCAGCTTTAGGACCTGGAGGTTTATCTAGAGAAAGAGCAGGTTTCGAGGTACGTGACGTTCACTATACTCACTATGGACGTTTATGTCCTATTGAGACACCAGAGGGACCAAACATTGGTTTGATTTCATCTTTAGCAGTTTATGCTAAAGTAAATAATATGGGATTCATCGAAACTCCTTACCGTCCAGTTACTGAGGGGCAAGTAGATATCGTTAATGATCCTATTTATTTAAGTGCAGAAGAGGAAGAAGGTATGTTAATCGCTCAAGCGAACATAGCTGTTGATGAAAAAGGATTTATCACTGAGCAAAAAATAGTTGTAAAAGAAGAGGGTGACTTCCCTGTAGTTGAACCAAATGATGTTCACTATACTGACGTTGCACCAAATCAGATTGCTTCTATTTCTGCTTCGTTAATTCCTTTCTTAGAGCACGATGATGCCAACCGTGCGTTGATGGGATCGAACATGATGCGTCAAGCAGTTCCTTTATTACGTCCAGAATCTCCAATCGTAGGTACTGGATTAGAGAGACAAGTAGCTTCAGATTCTCGTGTTTTAATTAATGCTGAAGGTGAAGGTACTGTTGAGTATGTTGATGCTCAAAAGATCATCATTAAGTATGATCGTACGGATGAAGAGCGTTTAATCAGCTTTGATCCAGATGAGAAAACATACAACTTAATTAAGTTTAGAAAAACGAATCAAAGTACAAGTATCAACTTAAAGCCAATCGTAAGAAGAGGTGATAGAGTTACTAAAGGTCAAGTACTTTGTGAAGGATATGCTACTCAACAAGGAGAGCTTGCTTTAGGTCGTAATATGAAAGTGGCGTTCATGCCATGGAAAGGTTACAACTTCGAGGATGCTATCGTTATTAGTGAAAGAGTAGTACGTGAAGATATCTTTACATCTATCCATATTGATGACTATACTTTAGAAGTTAGAGATACTAAGTTAGGTAACGAAGAGTTAACTAATGATATTCCTAACGTTTCTGAAGAGGCAACAAAAGATTTAGATGAAAACGGTATGATCCGTATTGGTGCTGAAGTTAAGCCTGGTGATATTCTTATCGGTAAGATCACTCCAAAAGGAGAGTCTGATCCTACTCCAGAAGAGAAATTATTACGTGCTATCTTTGGTGACAAGGCAGGAGACGTTAAAGATGCTTCATTAAAAGCTTCTCCATCATTAAGAGGGGTTGTTTTAGATAAGAAACTGTTCGCAAGAGCAGTAAAAGATAAACGTAAACGTTCTAAAGATAAAGACGAATTGGCTTTATTAGAAACTAGATTTGAAGTTAAATTCAACGAGTTAAAAGAGCGTTTAGTTGAAAAATTATTCTTCATCGTGAATGGTAAAACATCTCAAGGTGTATTGAATGATTTAGGAGAAGAGATTTTACCAAAAGGTAAGAAATTTACTCAAAAAATGTTATTTGCAGTAGATGATTTCGCTCACTTAACTAAAGGACAATGGACAACTGATGAGGATACAAACGGTATGATTACTGATTTAATCCACAACTACAAAATCAAATTAAACGATCTTCAAGGAGTTCTAAGAAGAGAGAAATTCATGATTACTGTAGGGGATGAGTTACCATCTGGAATTTTGAAATTAGCGAAAGTATATATTGCTAAAAAACGTAAATTACGTGTAGGAGATAAGATGGCTGGACGTCACGGTAACAAAGGTATTGTAGCTCGTATCGTTAGAGATGAGGATATGCCTTTCTTAGAAGATGGAACACCAGTAGATATCGTATTGAACCCATTAGGGGTACCTTCTCGTATGAACATTGGACAGATTTATGAAACAGTATTAGGATGGGCTGGTCAAAAACTTGGTAAAAAGTATGCGACTCCAATCTTTGATGGTGCTGAATTAGATCAAATCAATGCTCTTACAGATGAGGCAGGTATACCACGTTTTGGACACACTTACTTATATGATGGAGGAACAGGAGAAAGATTCCACCAACGTGCAACTGTTGGGGTTATCTATATGCTGAAACTTGGTCACATGGTAGATGATAAGATGCACGCGCGTTCTATTGGTCCTTACTCATTGATTACGCAACAACCATTAGGAGGTAAAGCTCAGTTTGGTGGTCAACGTTTCGGAGAGATGGAGGTTTGGGCATTAGAGGCTTATGGAGCATCTAGTACATTACGTGAAATCTTGACGGTAAAATCGGATGACGTTATTGGTAGAGCTAAAACTTACGAAGCAATCGTTAAAGGAGAGACTATGCCAGAACCAGGATTACCAGAATCATTCAATGTATTAATGCATGAATTAAAAGGTCTTGGACTAGACATCAGATTAGAAGAATAAACTAAGATTATAGGGTAAGCAGTGTTGCACTGCTTACTCTTTATCATACACTTTAACAAGTAAGTTTACCATGAATAAAAATAAAGAGAAAAATACCGTAAAAAGGTTTAATAAAATCTCAATAGGTTTAGCATCGCCAGAGTCTATTCTTGCAGAATCGAGAGGTGAGGTTTTAAAACCTGAAACAATCAACTATCGTACTCATAAACCAGAACGTGATGGTCTTTTCTGTGAGCGTATTTTCGGACCTGTAAAGGATTACGAATGTGCGTGTGGTAAGTATAAGAGAATCCGTTATAAAGGAATCGTGTGCGACCGTTGTGGTGTTGAAGTTACTGAGAAGAAAGTACGTAGAGATAGAGTTGGTCACATCAATTTAGTTGTGCCAATTGCTCATATCTGGTACTTCCGTTCATTACCAAACAAAATTGGTTATATCTTAGGTCTTCCTTCTAAGAAATTAGATATGATCATTTACTATGAGCGTTATGTGGTAATCCAAGCTGGTATTGCTAAAAACGTTGATGGTGAACCTATCAATAGATTAGATTTCTTAACTGAAGAAGAGTACTTGAACATTTGTGATACTCTTCCGATGGAAAATCAATATTTAGATGATAATGATCCAAATAAATTCATCGCTAAAATGGGTGCTGAGTGTATTATGGACTTATTAGCTACTACAGACTTAGATCAGTTATCTTACACTCTACGTCATGCTGCTAATAACGAAACATCTAAACAAAGAAAAACAGAGGCGTTAAAACGTCTTCAAGTAGTTGAGTCTTTCCGTGATTCTAATCTGAATCGTGAGAATAGACCAGAGTGGATGATCTTGAAAGTTATTCCAGTTATTCCACCAGAATTACGTCCATTAGTTCCACTAGATGGAGGTCGTTTTGCTACATCTGATTTAAATGACTTATATCGTCGTGTAATTATCAGAAATAATCGTCTGAAACGTTTAATGGAAATTAAAGCTCCTGAAGTAATCTTACGTAATGAGAAACGTATGCTTCAAGAAGCTGTTGATTCATTGTTCGATAACACTAGAAAATCTTCTGCTGTTAAAACAGAATCTAACCGTCCATTAAAATCTCTTTCTGATTCATTAAAAGGTAAACAAGGACGTTTCCGTCAAAACTTACTTGGTAAACGTGTTGACTATTCAGCTCGTTCAGTAATTGTTGTTGGACCAGAATTAAAATTATTCGAGTGTGGATTGCCAAAAGATATGGCAGCTGAGCTTTACAAACCATTCGTTATTCGTAAGTTAATCGAAAGAGGTATTGTTAAGACAGTAAAGTCTGCTAAGAAGATTATAGATAAAAAAGAACCAGTTGTTTGGGATATTTTAGAAAACGTAATTAAAGGACACCCAGTTTTACTTAACCGTGCTCCTACGTTACACAGATTGGGTATTCAAGCGTTCCAACCTAAGTTAATCGAAGGTAAAGCGATTCAATTACACCCATTAGTGTGTACGGCATTCAACGCCGATTTCGATGGTGACCAGATGGCAGTTCACTTACCTCTAGGACCAGAGGCAATCTTAGAAGCACAATTATTAATGTTAGCTTCTCACAACATCTTAAACCCTGCAAATGGTGCTCCTATTACAGTACCATCTCAGGACATGGTACTGGGGTTATACTACATGACTAAGTCACGTAAATCTACTCCAGAACATATCATCAAAGGTGAAGGATTGACTTTCTACTCTGTAGAGGAAGTACATATTGCATTAAATGAGGGTAAACTTGATCTTAACGCTAACGTTAAAGTTAGAGCTAAAGATTATAATGCTGAAGGAGAATTAGTATATCAAATTATTGAGACTTCTGCAGGTAGAATTTTGTTTAATGAAGTAGTACCTGAAGTTGCAGGATATATCAATGAGGTATTAACTAAGAAATCATTAAGAGATATTATCGGTCGTATTTTAAGTATTACTGATGTACCTACTACTGCTGCATTCTTAGATGATATCAAAAACATGGGATACGGTTACGCATTCCGTGGAGGATTATCTTTCAGTTTAGGTGATATTATGATTCCTGAGCGTAAACAAGAATTAATTGATGATGCGAACCAACAAGTAGATCATATTACTATGAACTATAACATGGGACTTATCACAAATAATGAGCGTTACAACCAAGTTATTGACGTTTGGACTTCTACAAATGCTATGTTAACTGAGTTAGCAATGAAAAACATTCGTGAGGACAAACAAGGATTTAACTCAGTATATATGATGCTTGACTCTGGAGCCCGTGGTTCTAAAGAGCAGATTCGTCAGTTAACTGGTATGCGTGGTTTGATGGCTAAGCCTAAGAAATCTACAGCTGGTGGTGGAGAGATTATCGAAAACCCAATTCTTTCTAACTTTAAAGAAGGTCTTTCGATTTTAGAGTATTTCATCTCTACTCACGGTGCTCGTAAAGGTCTTGCGGATACGGCGTTAAAAACAGCGGATGCTGGATACTTAACTCGTCGTCTACACGACGTAGCTCAAGATGTTATCGTTAACTCTGTTGACTGTGGTACATTAAGAGGTATTGAAGTTAAACCACTTAAGAAGAATGAGGAAGTTATCGAATCATTAGGAGAAAGAGTCTTAGGACGTGTTGCTCTTAATGCAGTGATTAACCCACTTAATTCTGATGTGTTAGTTGGAGCTGGTGAAGAAATTACTGAAGCTATCGCTAAAGCAATCAACGCTGCACCAATTGAATCAATTGAGGTACGTTCGCCATTGACTTGTGAGGCTAAAGTTGGTATCTGTGCTAAATGTTACGGACGTAACTTAGCTACTGCTAGAATGGTTCAAAAAGGTGAAGCTGTTGGTGTTATTGCTGCTCAATCTATTGGGGAGCCTGGTACACAGTTAACATTGAGAACATTCCACGTGGGAGGTACTGCTGGTAATATCTCTGAGACATCTAGTATTACAGCTAAATTTAAAGGTCGTTTAGAAATAGAAGATCTTAAAACAGTAAAAGGTGAGGATAATGAAGGTAATGCTATCGATATCGTTATTTCACGTTCTACTGAAGCTAAGTTATTCGACACTAATACTGGTATCTTATTAACAACAAATAACATTCCTTATGGTTCTACAATCTATGTGAATGATGGTGATGTTGTTGAAGAAGGAGCTACATTATTTAAATGGGACCCTTATAATGGTGTAATTGTTTCTGAGTTTACTGGTAAAGTTGCTTATGAGGATATCGAACAAGGACAAACGTTCATGGTTGAGATCGATGAGCAAACAGGATTCCAAGAAAAAGTTATTACTGAATCAAGAAATAAAAAATTAATTCCTACTTTATTAATTTATGGTAAAGATGGTGAGTTAATTCGTTCATACAACTTACCTGTAGGTTCTCACTTAATGGTAAATGATGGTGATAAGATTAAGGCTGGTAAAGTTTTAGTTAAGATTCCTCGTCATACATCTAAAGCTGGGGATATTACTGGAGGTCTTCCAAGAATTACTGAGTTATTAGAAGCGCGTAATCCTTCAAACCCTGCAGTAGTTTCTGAAATTGATGGTGTTGTATCGTTCGGTAAGGTTAAGAGAGGTAACAGAGAGATCGTTGTTGAGTCTAAAACTGGAGATGTTAGAAAATACTTAGTTAAGTTATCTAACCAAATTTTAGTTCAAGAGAATGACTACGTGAAAGCTGGTATGCCACTTTCTGATGGGGCTATCACTCCAGACGATATCTTAAGAATCCAAGGACCTTCTGCTGTTCAACAGTATTTAGTAAATGAGATTCAAGAGGTATACCGTCTACAAGGGGTTAAGATTAGTGATAAACACTTTGAGGTAGTTATCCGTCAAATGATGCGTAAAGTTAAAATCGAAGATCCAGGAGATACTTTATTCTTAGAAGATCAATTAGCACATGCTGCTGACTTCATCGCTGAGAATGATAGATTATATGGAATGAAGGTTGTAGTTGATGCAGGTGAGTCTGACAATTTGAAAGAAGGACAGATTATTACTATGCGTGAATTACGTGACGAGAATTCATTATTGAAACGTGAGGATAAGAACTTAGTAGTTAGTCGTGATGTTATGCCTGCTACTGGTACTCCAATGTTACAAGGTATTACTCGTGCGTCTTTACAAACGAAATCATTTATTTCTGCTGCGTCGTTCCAGGAAACAACGAAAGTGTTAAACGAAGCTGCTGTAGCAGGTAAAGTAGATGGATTAAACGGATTAAAAGAAAACGTTATTGTAGGTCACAGAATCCCTGCAGGTACAGGTATGAGAGAGTACGAAAGTATCCTTGTTAGTACTTCAGATGATGAAGGATTTGCAAATAAAGAAACAGATTTAAACTTCTAGTATTATGGAAAAAGAACAAGATCAATTTAGCCTTGAATTAGACGAGGCAACAGCAGAAGGAGTGTATTCTAATTTAGCGATTATTAATCATTCTAATACTGAATTTGTGGTTGATTTTGTTACCATAATGCCTGGAATGCCAAAAGGTAAAGTAAAGTCTAGAATTATTTTGACGCCTCAACACGCAAAAAGATTAATGACTGCTTTACAAGAGAATATCCAACGCTATGAAGGTAGTAATGGAAGTATAGTTGATGTTGAAGCTACTGGCGAATTGTCAGCTATAAAGTTTGGTACTAAAGGAGAAGCATAAATCCGATAGAATAGTTGATTTAAGATCAACAAAATGAAAAAGGTCTACATTTAATGTAGACCTTTTTTGTTTAAAAAGAGTTTTTTATTCTTATCATTTTAGAATTATGGCTTTACTAATTAATGGAATAATCTCTTTTAGTTTTAAATATTGTTAAGTTTCAGTTTGAAGTTAGCTAGTGTAATTGACATTTCATGATCTTTGTTTATAAGCTCTTTGACATTGTCAATATAGCTGTTAAGCTTAGAGACTAGTTTTTTATACTTATCAGTCTCTTGCTCTTTCCTATATAAGGTGACTAACTTAATAGATATATCTATGTATTGTAGATAGAGTTTAGGGCCTGTTTTTAGATATGCTTTATAAGAAGCACATAATACCTCTAATCGACTTATGGCCTCGATATAATAGTTAATAGCTAAATCGTTATTCCCTTTTTGGAGCTGCTCGTTGGCGAGTTCTTGCTTTAGTTGGCAGCTTTTCTCTATGTGCATAATACATTCTATACTCATTTTGCTAAATTTTTATTGACAAATTCCCAGTTGATTGCATTCCAAAATAATTGGATAAAGCTCGGTCTTGCATTTCTATGGTCTATATAATACGCATGTTCCCATACATCTATAGTTAGTAATGGTGTATTTCCATAAACTAAAGGCGTATCAGCATCTTTTAGACTCATAAGTTCCAACTTATTTTCTGGAGTTAGTACTAACCATACCCATCCACTTCCAAATAATTTAGTCGCTTTGTCAATGAATTGAGTTTTTAGCTCTTCTAGTGATCCGAAGTATTTTCCTATCATATCTAGTAGCTCATCATTAGGCTGTCCACCTTGGTTTGGAGTGATAGACTTCCAAAAAAAAGAATGATTATAATGTTGAGCAGCATTGTTAAATATAGCAACTTCTCCTTCTGCTTGAGTGCCTGTGATAATGTTCTCTAAACATTCATCTTCCCATTTTGTGTTTGTTATTAAATGGTTAAGGTTGTTTACATACGTTTGATGATGTTTTCCATAGTGATAATCGAATCCTTCAGTAGATATAAAAGAATTGAAAGAATTTTTATCATATGGTAAATCAGGAAGTTTGAATTTCATTACTTATAGTTTTGTTTTTATTAGACATGGCTAAATTAATAATTTAGATTAGACTAAAAAATAATTTAGATATTTTTTTGTTTACAATTATATAACAATGATTAACTGTTTGGTAATCGTTAAACGTTGTGCCTACTAATGGCATTTCATTCTTTTGTGACTGTATTAAGTGAGGTATTTAGTACAACCAACAACAACACAATTTTAAGTAATGAAAAAAGTTAGACGTAATTGTCATCAAATTTGTTTGATTATAGGAAGTGTTTTATTGCTACAATCAAATTCATTATTCGCTACTAATGTTTCAATAGATGCATTAGATAGTATGACTACTAAATCTTCTTCAGAGCAAAGTAGTGGCTCAATCGTAAAGGGAAAAGTAATTGATAACCTTGGGTTGACTTTACCTGGTGCAGTGGTTCAGTTATCTGGATCTAAGCATATCACATCGACTGATCTCGATGGTAACTTCACATTAGCTGTGCCTGATACTTTCTTAAAAGGTGAGATCATCATTTCTTTTATGGGATTTGAAGAGAAGAAAATGATTGTTAGTAAAGGTGATTTTGTGAATGTGACCTTAGTTGAGTCAAGTAGTATGCTTAATGAAGTTGTAGTAACAGCCTTAGGAATTAAGAGAGAAGAGAAGCAATTAGGATTTTCTCAACAGACTTTGAACAGTGAACAACTTGATAATACTCGTTCTAATACTTGGTCAGATGCATTGAAAGGAAAAGTGGCTGGTATGACTATGACCTCTGCTAGTTCTGGTCCAATGAATTCAACACAAATTAAGTTGCGTGGTGATCGATCATTAAATGCTGATGCTAATGGGGCATTAGTGGTAGTAGATGGTGTGATCGTTAATAGTACTTTATGGAGTAGTGGTGCTGGAGATTCTTATATAGGTACTGATGCTCCTGTAGATTACGGTAATGGTATAGCTGATATAAATCCTGATGACATCGAAAGTATCTCTGTGCTTAAAGGACCTGGTGCAGCTGCATTATATGGTTCTAGAGCTAGTAACGGAGTATTAATGATTACCACTAAGTCTGGTAAAAAAGACAAAGGATTAGGTATATCATTTAATTCTAATGTTAGTTTTGATGTGATTCAGAGATGGCCAAAATATCAATACGAATATGGTCAAGGTAGTGGAAATAGCTTTGACAAGGAAGGGAATCCTTATTACTCTTACGGTTTATCAGATGATGGTGCGAATACGGGAAGTACGAGTAGTGCATTCGGACCTAAGTTTGAAGGACAATATTACTATCAGTACGATCCTACAACAGAGACTCAAGGCGCAGAAAGAACCTTGTGGAGACCATATAAGAATAATATAAAAGACTTCTGGCGTACTGGTATTACTACTACTAACACTTTAGGTCTATCAGGAGGAAGTGATAAAGGGGATATTAGAACAACGATAACGCACTCTAAGAATGAGTGGATCATGCCTAACACGGGCTTTGATAGAACTACATTGTCTACTAAGGCGAAGTATAATATCTCTGATGCAGTTACTTTAAATGCTAATGTTAGTTATACGAACAGAAAGAGTGACAACCTACCAGGTACAGGATATGGTAACCATACGATAGGATATTTTATGATCTTTCAGAATCCTAATGTTGACTTAGAATGGTATAGACCTATCTGGAAAAAAGATTATAATCAGACACAACAAATACATCCGTTTAGCTCATATATAGAGAATCCTTATCTAATCGCTTATGAGACGACTAATCCAGTAAATACAAACACTATAACAGGAAGCCTATCGACTGATATTACTCTTGCACCTAAATTAAAATTAATGTTGCGTGCTGCGTTGAACTCTCGTAATGATAAACGTGAACAACGTAGACCTTATAGTACCACTAAGTTTGGTAAAGGATACTTTAGAACACAACAGATAAACTTCCAAGAGATCAATACTGATGTGTTATTAACTTATACAGATAATGACTCAGATATATTTACCTATAGTGGATCTATAGGAGGAAATATGCTTGATTCTAAATATCACAGTGTGACATCTTATGTAGACGGACTAGTTACGCCTGGTGTATATATGTTAGCGAATGGTATCAATAATCCTATCACTAATGTTCTAGATGACGACTATAAAGTGAACTCTGTCTATGGAATGGCTTCATTTGGGTATAAGAATATGGTATTCTTAGATGGAACTATTCGAAATGACTGGTCGAGTACATTGCCTAAAATGAACTGGTCATTTTTATATTCTTCATTAAATGCAAGTTTTGTGTTGAATGATATTTTTAGAATGCCTGCGAGTATTGATTACTCTAAATTGAGAGTGTCTGTAGCAAAAGTAGGTAATGGTACTAAACCATATCAAACGTTGAAATATTATTCTAATAGTGCTTTTGCGAGCTCTGCTACGTCTGCTACGACTTTACATAATGGTGAATTAAAACCAGAAGGGACTAATTCGTTTGAGATCGGATATGAGCACAAAATGTTTGGCAATAGATTAGGTCTTGATGTGACAGTCTATGAAACCAATACAAAAAATCAAATTATTACCGTACCATTAAATTATGTGACAGGATATAATAAGGCTGTAATTAATGGAGGAGATGTACGCAATAGAGGTATTGAACTAATGTTAAGTGGTACACCTATTAAGACAAAAGATTTCTCTTGGAATACCTCAGTGAACTGGGCTAAAAACAAGAATAAAATCTTAAGCCTAGCAGAAGAGTTCGAAGGAGGAGATCAGCAAGTATTAGCTACATCTGGTACAGCATCTATTATAGCTAAAGTAGGAGGAACCACAGGAGACTTATATGGATATAAATTTGTGAGAGATGATCAAGGGCAAATAGTATATACTGATAAAGGACTTCCTGAACAATCTAAAGAAATAGAATATATCGGTAGTGCTTATGCAGACTGGACGATGGGATGGACTAATACGTTTAAGTATAAAGGATTTAAGTTTAGCTTTACGATAGATGGGCAGTACGGAGGTAATGTGTACTCACAGTCCCATCATAAGATGAGTGAACAGGGGAAACTAGAACACACTTTATACGGTAGAGAACAAGGATATATCATCGGAGATGGAGTAGTGAGAAATGGAGATGGTACATTCTCTCCTAATACGACTAAGGTAGACCCAGCAAGTTACTATAAAGAGTACTATAGAAGAGCTAATCTAGAGTCTAATACATTCGATGCTTCTTACATCAAATTGAGAGAAGTAAGTTTTGAATACAATTTCTCTAAGCAGATACTAAATAAGTTACGCTTGAAGAAACTAAGTGTGTCTGTATATGGGCGTAACCTAGCGATGTTGTCTAACTTCCCATTATTTGATCCAGAGACAGCAGCGTTAAATGGAGGTTCTATGATGCCAGGAGTAGAGATGGGGCAGATGCCATCAGCAGCTACTTATGGTTTTAGTATTAAACTAGATATCTAATATTAAGAAAACGACAGATGAAAATCAAAAATATATTTTTAGGATTATCAGCAACAGTATTGCTGACTGTGAGTTGTACTTCTGATTTTGAAGAGAAGAATATTGATCCTAACCGTTTACAACAGATTAGCCCAGCAACGTTATTAAATCCTATCATCTATGAGATGACTAGTCATAATATGTATCGCAGTTGGTCTCATAATAATCATTTAATGCAAGATATCGTGGTTTATCCTAGTGATGTACCAGGTATGCAACGATATGATTTAAGTGATGATGTAGGAGCGTCATCGTGGAATGCTTATTACAGATGGTTAAAGAATGCTCGAGATATGGAGTATGAGGCTGTGAAGGTTGCAGATCCTAATTATGAAGCGATGGCTTTAACTCTAAAAGCGTGGATCACTTCTAACTTAACTGATTTATTCGGAGATGTACCTTATTTTGAAGCGTCTAAGGGAGAAGAGAAGATTCTATATCCTGCATTTGATTCACAAGAGAAGATCTATGATAGTCTTTTAGCAGATCTAGAGAGAGCGAATAGCTTATATGATTTAAATAGGAAATTATTATATAATCCTGATATTTTATATATAGACTCAAAAACATATTGGGATGACTGGCAAAAGTTTACGAATAGTTTGCATTTGCGTTTATTGTTGAGAATATCAAATAAAGAAAATAAAAATGCATATCAACGTATGCTGACGATACTTAACGATCCAGATAAGTATCCTATTATTAATGATGTGAAGTCACAGGCTAACCTAAAGATAACAGGGGTAACACCTAATATCTCTCCATGGAGTCGTATTCAAGATTTTACATTAAGTCGTAAGATGGCTTCTTTTTTTATTGATAATTTAAATGATTTTAACGACCCGAGACTTCCATTATATGCAACTGAAGCCTACAGAGTAGAAGGAAAGAAGAAAATATATATAGGGTATAAAGGAATACCTAGTGCCTTTGATGGTTCAGATTCACAGTTTGATTACGAAGCATCTACATTGAATAATGTTATGGCGGCTAATCCTACAGAAGCACCTATACTAACGTATGCTGAAGTATTATTTATAAAGGCGGAGTTAGCTCAGAAGGGATACTTATCAGATGCTAAGAGCTATTATGAGCAGGCGGTGAAAGAGGCTATTACATCTAAGGGATTAGAGATGCCAACTAATTATTTTACTTTAGAAAGTACTAGGTATAATGGTACATTAGAGCGTATTATGTTACAGAAATATTATGCATTGTATATGAACGATTATCAACAGTGGTTCGAATACAAGCGTACAGGATACCCTAAACTACCTAAGACGGAGTCAATGCTAAACGATGGGAATATGCCTAATAGATTCCCATACCCGATCAATATACGTACTCAGAACAAAGGTAATTATGAGAAAAAAGTAGCAGAGATGGGAGGAGATAATATTAACTATAAGATGTGGTGGCAAAATTAGTTTTGTGTAACACTACTGTGTTTATTCACTATTATAGACTATTAAGTTAGAGAGTGTTTATAGTGTATTATATATTTTATAATGTAGAAGAGAGTCTGTGAGAACAGGCTCTCTCCTTTTTTATGTATTTCATGTAAACTTAGTGTGAATTGATATTAAAATGACGCGAGTTGAGTCCGTAGTGAGTCCGTTATGAGTCCGTAGTGAGTCCGTTAAAACAAGGATAAAAACGGACTTAGTATGTAGGTAAGATGGAAGTACGATTAACTGATCTGAAATAAGAAACGATGGATGGTTAGCTATTACTTAATGTATATCATATCACAATTAGGAATAAGATGGTATAAATTAGCTATTGTAGGGCTTTTTAGATGATTTCGTAGGCTACTTATTCCTTATTGGATAGATGGCATAATTTATGTGCCTTTAAATGAGGTTGGTATTATCAATATTAAGGATGTTATAATAAAATTAAAAAAGTAAAAGAGGGATTTTTAGGTTTAAGTTTTAAAAAATAGAAATGTAAGTAAACGATCTAATTATAAGGTATTGTTAAATTAATTGTCTAAAATATTATCAAATCTAAAATACTTCAAATAAATTTTTCAGTCTAGTGTAGATATATTATTTTTGCTTCTCCACAGTAGTGTGGTTAAACGAGAAAGTCTGTATTTTAAACGGGAGACCGTTTATGAAAAGTAAAGTCATATGAGAGAAATTACAAAAGAAGTTTATCTAAAGTGGTATGAAGACATGCTATTTTGGAGAAAGTTTGAAGATAAGCTTGCTGCTTTATATATTCAACAAAAAGTGAGAGGATTCTTGCATTTATATAATGGGCAGGAAGCAGTATTGGCTGGAGCTTTACATGCAATGGACATGTCTAAAGACAAGATGATTACAGCATATAGAAATCACGTTCAGCCAATCGGATTAGGAGTAGATCCTAAGAGAATTATGGCTGAGTTATTAGGAAAAGGTACTGGTACATCACAAGGATTAGGTGGATCTATGCACATCTTTTCTAAAGAGCACCGTTTCTATGGTGGTCATGGTATCGTAGGGGGACAAATTCCTCTAGGAGCAGGATTAGCATTCGCTGATAAATATTTCGATAGACAAGCTGTTACAATGTGTTACTTCGGTGACGGAGCTGCTCGTCAAGGGTCTTTACATGAGACATTTAATATGGCTATGAACTGGAAATTGCCAGTAGTATTCATCATTGAGAACAATGGATATGCTATGGGTACTTCAGTAGAGCGTACTGCTAACCATACTGATATTTGGAAATTAGGTTTAGGATACGAAATGCCTAGTGGACCAGTAGATGGTATGAACCCTGTAAAAGTAGCAGAAGCTATGTACGAGGCTATCGAAAGAGCTCGTCGTGGAGATGGACCTACTTTATTAGAAATGAAAACGTATAGATATAGAGGTCACTCTATGTCAGATGCTCAACACTACCGTACAAAAGAGGAAGTAGAAGAGTACAAAAAAATAGACCCAATTACACAAGTATTAGATGTAATTAGAGAAAAAGGATATGCTACTGAAGCTGAGATCGAAGCAATGGATCAAAGAGTAAAAGATTACGTGGCAGAGTGTGAGAAATTCGCTGAAGAGTCTCCATTCCCAGAGAAAAACGTAATGTATGACGTAGTATACGAACAAGAGAATTACCCTTTTATCCCTCACAGATTATAATAAAAAGAACATGGCAGAAGTAATTACAATGCCACGCTTAAGCGACACGATGACAGAAGGTGTTGTTGCAGCATGGTTAAAAAAAGTTGGAGATAAGATTTCTGAAGGAGATATCCTTGCAGAAATTGAAACAGACAAAGCAACAATGGAGTTTGAATCATTTAATTCAGGTACATTGTTATATATTGGATTACAAGAAGGTGAATCTGCTCCTGTAGATTCGTTACTTGCTATTATAGGAAATGAAGGTGAAGATATTTCTGCTTTAATCAGTGGTGCGGGTAATGCTGCTCCTGCTGCTGAGGCTGCTGCTCCTGTAGCAGAAGCTAAAGTTGAAACACCAGCTCCTGCTGCGGCTGCTATGCCTGCTGGAGTTAAAATCATTACTATGCCTCGTCTTAGTGATACTATGACTGATGGTACAGTAGCTACTTGGATTAAAAAAGTAGGTGATAAGGTTCAGGAAGGTGATATCCTTGCAGAAATCGAAACTGATAAAGCTACTATGGAGTTCGAAGCTTTTGAGGCTGGAACTTTATTATATGTTGGTATTAACGAAGGTGAGTCTGCTCCTGTTGATAGCGTATTAGCGATCTTAGGACCAGAAGGAACTGACGTATCAGCTGTAGTTGCATCTGCTCAAAATGGTGGTACTTTCGCTGCTGAGGCTCCTGCTACGGAGGCTCCTAAAGCTGAAGAACCAAAAACTGTAAACGTGGAGGCTGCTACTTCTACTAATGGGAGAGTATTCATTTCTCCATTGGCTAAGAAAATTGCTGAAGATAAAGGAATAAATATTACTGAGGTGAAAGGTTCAGGTGAGAATGGACGTATCATCAAACGCGATATTGAAAACTATACACCTGCTGCTAAAACTGCTGCTCCTGAAGCTGCAGCTACTGCTGCTGTACCTGCTGTTAAGGCATTCGTACCAGCTGGAGAAGTAAGTGTAGAGGAAGTGAAAAACTCACAAATGCGTAAAACTATTGCTCGTCGTTTAGCTGAGTCTAAGTTTACTGCTCCTCATTACTATTTAACTATCGAGTTAGATATGGATAATGCTATTGAGTCTCGTAAGATTATCAATAACTTACCTGATACGAAAGTGTCGTTTAACGATATGGTAGTGAAAGCATGTGCTATGGCACTTCGCAAACACCCTCAGGTGAATACGCAATGGACTGATAATGTAACTATCTATAACAACCACATCAATATCGGTGTAGCTGTAGCTGTAGAGGATGGATTAGTAGTACCAGTATTACCATTCACTGATCAAATGTCATTAACTCATATCGGTGGTAAAGTAAAAGAATTAGCTGGTAAAGCTAAAACTAAAAAACTTACTCCTGCTGAGATGGATGGAAGTACATTCACTGTGTCTAACTTAGGTATGTTTGGTATTCAGTCATTTACTTCTATTATTAACCAACCAAACTCTGCAATTCTATCAGTAGGTGCTATTATAGAAAAACCAGTAGTGAAGAATGGTCAAATCGTAGTAGGTAATACAATGACAGTAACTCTAGCATGTGACCACAGAACTGTGGACGGTGCTACAGGTGCTCAGTTCTTACAAACATTTAAAGATTATGTAGAGAACCCAGTGACTATGTTGGCGTAATCTAAATAATAATATACTTAAGCCCTTATTCTTTTGAATAAGGGCTTTTTTATTGGTGATAATTTATTGTGTATGCTTGATATACGGTAGAATTTATTTTCTATAGTTGATTACCTTTTTGTATTTTTGATAAAAATATTTATAAATGAGAATTTTAAGCCTATTGGCAGCAGTCTTATTAGTTGGATGTGCTACTACTAAGACACCATCTGTTGTTAAAGCTAATGCTGAACAAAAGAATATTAAAGAAACATTATATTATTTAGCTTCTGATGAGTTACTAGGTAGAGATACTGGTACAGAAGGAGGTAAGATGGCTGGTGAGTACTTAGCTAAACGATTAGAAGAGTACAAGATTAAGCCTTACTATAGTTCTTATAACGATACGTTACAGAATGTAGCAGATGCTTGGAATATCGTAGGAGTTATACCAGGTAGTGATGAGACTTTAAAAAATGAAGTAGTGGTATTAGGTGCTCATTACGATCATATCGGAATAGAAAAGCCTGTGGATGGAGATTCTATTGCAAATGGAGCGAATGACAATGCTGCTGGTACAGCTATCCTGTTAGAGTTAGCACGTAACTTGAAGTTGCAGAATAATAAACGTACAGTACTTGTGGCGTTCTTCACTGGAGAAGAGAAAGGACTATGGGGGTCTAAGCATCTAGCAGAGCGCCTTAAAGCAGAGAATGTGAATGTAGTGTCTATGCTTAATTTTGAGATGTTAGGGCTACCAATGAAGAGAGATTATATGACTTATCTAACAGGGTACGATTTATCTACTATGGCAACTAAGTTAAATGAATTGGCTGGGAAGCCTATTGTAGGTAAGTTAGAAAAGGCTGAGGAGTTTAATTTGTTTAAACGTTCTGATAATTATCCTTTCTACCAAATGTTTAAAGTACCATGTCAAACGTTTAGTTCTTTTGACTTTGAAAATTATGAATATTACCACCATGTAAAGGATGAAGCTCATTTAATGGATTTAAATTTTATGACTTCTTTTACACAGGATATAATACCGGTTGTGAACAAACTTGTTAATTTAGCTCCGGGAGAAATAAGAATGTATTAAGATGAAAAATGTAATTGTTACAGGGACAAGTAGAGGTATTGGACTAGAGTGCGTACAATGGTTGTCAAAATTAGGTCATAATGTATTGGCTGTGTCTAGAAAAATATCAGATAAGCTTATTGATTTAGATAATGTTACTTGTTTAGATGTTGATATAACTAAAGAAGAAGACCTTCAGAAGGTAGTTGCCTTTGTACAGGATAATTGGGAGCATGTAGATATCCTAATTAATAATGCAGGGGCTATTGTGAACAAACCTTTTGAGGAGATTACACAAGAAGATTTTCAGTATGTATACAATGTGAATGTATTCGGTGCTGCTCGTCTAATGCAAGTTACTATACCATTTATGAGAGTGAATAGTCATGTGGTATCTGTAAGTAGTATGGGAGGAGTACAAGGAGTATTAAAGTTCGGAGGATTAGCTGCGTATAGTTCTAGTAAAGGAGCTATCACTATCTTAAGTGAGTTGCTAGCTGAAGAGTATAAGGATAAGGGAATATTCTTTAATGTAGTAGCTTTAGGAGCAGTACAGACTGAGATGTTAGCAGAGGCATTCCCTGGATATCAAGCTCCACTTATGCCAGATGAAATGGCTGAGTATATCGTGAATTTTGCGATACATGGGAATAGATTTTTTAATGGGAAGGTATTGCAAGTGTCTACTACTACCCCTTAAATTAAAATATAATTGATAGAGAAGCTTAAGCCATATATACCAGAACAAGCAGTTGAACCTGTATTTGAATTGATAAAACACTATCATGTGCATCTAAAGATTGTACACGAGAGAGTTACACGTCATGGAGATTATACTCGTAATCACGATGGGAAACATATTATAACGATAAATTCTAATCTGAATCCTTACCGTTTTTTAATGACCTTGATTCACGAGATAGCTCATTTAGTGGCTTATCAAAAGTATAGAGGGGGGATAAAGCCTCATGGAGTAGAGTGGAAAAGTACTTTTCAATTATTAATGTTACCCTTTTTAAGAGAAGAAGTATTTCCTAGTGCATTATTACCTTTGTTAGCAAATCATTTTAGAAACCCTTCTGCTAGTAGTGATACTGATGAGAAGTTATCTATAGCGATGAGAAGGTATGATGTGCAGGATATAAATAATAACAATTGTTTTATATATGAAATCCCTTTAGGGAGTCATTTTAAAACGTATAACGGAAAGATATTTAAGCGTGGCCCTATACGGGTAAAGCGTTTCGAGTGTTTAGAAGTTTCAACGGGCAGAATGTATACTTTTAAAGCAAATGCTGAAGTAGAGTTGTTGACCCATTATGTTGTAAATAGATAAAGATATATGAGTTCAAATTATTACGCTGTGATTATGGCAGGTGGAGTAGGGTCACGTTTTTGGCCTGTGAGTACACCTGAGTTTCCAAAACAGTTTCACGATATGTTAGGATCAGGAGATACCTTGATACAAAAGACTTTTAAACGTCTGTCTCAGGTAGTGCCTAAAGAGAATATTCTAATCTTAACGCATGAAAACTATCGTGAGATAGTAAAGGAGCAATTGCCATCTGTAGAGTTAAATAATATCATATTAGAGCCAGATATGCGTAATACAGCACCATGTATACTATATGCGGCGATGAAGATTAAGAAGATGAATCCTGAGGCAGTAATGGTAGTAGCACCTAGTGATCACTGGATAGAAGATGAGTTACAGTTCGTGTCTAACTTACAACGTACCTTTGATGTATGTGAACGTGATAAGGTCTTGATGACTTTAGGTATCTTACCTACTTTTCCTAATACAGGGTATGGGTATATCGAGTTTAATAAACTAGATTCTCGTCCTATTAAGAAAGTAGTACAGTTTAGAGAGAAGCCTGATTATGTTACAGCACGTAAGTTTGTACAGAGTAGACACTTCTTATGGAACTCAGGGATCTTTATATGGAGTGTAAGCTCTATTTTAGACGCTTTCTCAGAGTTTCAACCAGCTATGACAGAATTGTTTGATCAAGGGTATGATCATCTAAATACAGAAGGTGAGAAAGCTTTTATAGATGCGAATTATTCTAAAGCTGAGAATATTTCTATAGACTATGCTGTGATGGAGAAGGCTAATAATGTATATGTATTACCAGCTACATTTGATTGGAATGATTTAGGTACATGGGGGTCTTTATACGATAAGCTTCCTAAAGATGATAATGACAATGCAGTGGTGAATGCTACAGCTTTCTTTAATAATGCTACAAATAACATTGTTAGAACTGCGAAAGGTAAAGTAGTGGTAGTGGATGGTCTGAATGACTATATCATCGTGGATAAGGATGATATCTTACTATTATACCCTAAGAAGAAGGAACAAGAGATTAAGGTTGTAAGTCAGCAAGTGACTGATAAACTTAAGTAAGAATACAAGAAAAGAAAAAGGAGTAAAACAATCAGTTTTACTCCTTTTTTTATGTTTATTTCTTTTCGTTTCCGATTTGTCTCATGGCTTGGCGTACCATTCTGAATAACTCTGATGAGTAGACAAAGTCAACTACATCTTCATTATCTGTCTGAATGATTTCTTTATGATTACCAGACCATGCTAATACTCCGTTCTTTAAGAACACAATGTGCTCACCGATCTCTAATACAGAGTTCATATCGTGTGTATTGATTACTGTAGTAATGCCATACTCATGAGTGATCTCTTGGATTAGGTTATCTATAACGATAGCCGTCTTAGGGTCAAGCCCTGAGTTAGGTTCATCACAGAATAAGTATTTTGGGTTGTTAACTATCGCTCTAGCAATAGCTACCCTCTTTTGCATACCTCCTGATATTTCAGAAGGTTTCTTTTTATTAGCATTGATAAGATTTACTCTATCGATTACTTCGTTTACTCTATCAGCTATTTCAGCATCAGACTTATTTGTAAACATTCGCAGAGGGAAAGCAATGTTTTCTTCTACTGTCATAGAGTCAAATAAAGCACTTCCTTGGAATACCATTCCTATTTCTGTTCTTAAATCTCTTCGCTCTGTAGAAGTAAGTTCTGTAGATATTCTTCCGTCAAAACTAATAATTCCAGAATCGGGAGTGTGAATACCTAGTAGTGTTTTTAGCATTACTGTCTTACCAGAACCACTTTGTCCGATGATAAGGTTTGTCTTACCTGTTTCAAATGTAGTACTAATACCTTTAAGTACTTGAGTACCATCAAACGATTTTTGTATGTCTTTTACTTCGATCATTTCTTAGTTGCTTAAAAGTAGAGAGGTTAATATATAGTTCGTTAAGATAATAGCTACACTCGTCCATACGAATGAAGTAGTACTTGCTTTACCTACTTCTAGTGCTCCACCTTTCATATAATACCCAAAATACGAAGGTATAGTGGCTAATAAAAAACCGAATATAAAGGTCTTAATAAAAGCATACGTCACGTGGAACGGTGTAAAAGAATCTTGAAGCCCTATGATGAATTGTTCTGAAGTAACAAAATTACCCATAACTCCACCAAACCATCCCCCTACAATACCTAAGAACATACTGATACCAATAACAAAAGGATAT
This sequence comes from Myroides profundi, assembly GCF_000833025.1. NCBI lineage: Bacteria > Pseudomonadati > Bacteroidota > Flavobacteriia > Flavobacteriales > Flavobacteriaceae > Myroides > Myroides profundi. The sequence goes on along the minus strand of NZ_CP010817.1, from coordinate 3,556,345 downwards.
AATAATACAGCGATAAGCTTAGGAAATACTAAGTAGTTTAATGAACTAACTCCCATTACTTCTAAAGCATCAATCTGTTCTGTTACACGCATCGTACCAATACTAGAGGTAATAAAAGACCCCATCTTACCCGCCATAATGATAGAGATAAACGTAGGTGCGAACTCTAATATCACAGATTGTCTAGTAGCAAAACCGATAAGATATTTAGGAATAAGTGGGTTGGTTAAGTTTAAAGCAGTTTGGATAGCAACTACACCTCCAACGAAGAATGATAGGAATGCTACAATACCTAAAGAACCAATGATCAAGTCATCTATTTCTTTAAATATAAGTACTCTCATCACCTTCCATTTGGTCATTTTGCTAAACATTTCTTTTAGCATTATAAAGTACTGTCCTATATGTGTTAATCCAGATTTTATCATAAAAATTAAAATATCGGCTAAATTACCAATTACAAATGAGTTTTAAGTTTATTAAAGCAAAAAAGTGATTAGAGCAACTTTGATTTTATCTTATTCCAACGGTATTTACGTATAAAAATGCCTTGCTCTTCAGTGACTAAATACGGTTGTTTTTCTCTTTTTGCTTTGTAGTAGCCACTGATATAATCGATGAATAAGAAAGGTCTTTTCTTTTTCATTGCCAGTTTTAATGCAGCTATACTTGTTATTGTTATTCCATAGTGAAGTCTGAAGAAAGCTTCTCCTTGTTTATACCTAGCCGCTTTATTATACATTGCACCAGTAGGTTTGAGGTGTTTCACTTTTAAAGTATCTATCGTAACGATCTTCCAGTTGTAAAATCTACACAAGAGTTCATCTACTGTATCCCATCCCATAGCAGGTTTAAGTCCTCCTATCTGTTTAAAACAGTCTAGTCGATATGCTTTAAATGCGCCTCTAATATGATCTTTATCTGTAAGGCTTTCGATTACCCATTCCTTGTTTTTCTCTATGTAGGCAAAGCCTCCCACCATACCTATATCTTTGTCTTGCGCAAAAGTACTTGCAATAGTAGCAAAGTAATCACTAGGTAGGATAAGATCAGCATCTAGCTTTACAATGAAGTCGTATTGTTCTAAGGTTTTTATTTGTTCTAAACCATAGTTAAAAGCCTGTACAACTTTACTACCAGGTAGGTGTATAGTTTCAGATGCTTTGTTGACTAGTGTGATATAAGGAAGATGAGCATAGTTATTCATAATGATATTAGCTGTGTCATCTGTGGAATTATCGTTTACAACTATTACATCAGTAGGTAACAATGTTTGAGAAATTATACTATCTAGAGTATGACCGATAAAAGCCGACTCGTTATAAGCAGGCATGATAATTAGGTATTTCATGTAATAGTGTTTGTGCGAATAAGCTTTCTTTTATAAGTCAGTATATTCACATAAGAATTACAAATTTAAAAAAAATAGTAGTTAAGGACTTATTAGCAAGTATATTTGTAATTGATTAACAGATTTACGCATCCTCATGCAAGATAAAATATCTACAAAACAGGCATTTCTTTTTACTCTTATCAATTATATAGGTGTGTTGATAGGAGTGGTGTCTACTGTGTTAATTTATCCTCAGGACAAAGAGCTGTTAGGTATTATCCGTTTTGTAGATGCATGTGCGCAGATTATATTTCCGATTATTGTATTAGGGAGTACACATGCATTGATTAACTTTTACCCCAAACTTAGTGAGCATTTACAAGGCAAACTGTTTAGCTATAGTATGCTCTCTATGATTAAGCTCACGATAGGAGTGGGGGTAGTATTGCTATTAGGATCCTATGTGTATGATGGAGCTGAGCTGAGATATGTGGTTATGGGGTTTGTACTTGCTATTTCAATGGCTTATATAGAGCTATTCAGACGACAAGCAACTAATCTACAACGCCTTTCTTTTCCTACTTTTTTTGAAAAGATTATCCCTAAGATAGCTTTACCAACAGTGTTCTTAATAGTAGTGTATGGTAGCTTTTCGGTAGATAAGGCAGTGTGGTATTATATTGTTTCTTACTATATTATCGCCATAGTAATAGGAACTTATATATATAGACACTTTAAGTTTAATTGGCATTGGAAGTACGACGACTTATTTACTTATGTAGGAAAGAAGGAGTATTATGCATATAGCTTATTCGCCTTTGCAGGAAGCTTTGGATCTTTCTTTGCGTTTAGGGTAGACTCTTTGATGATTCCTTACTTTATCTCTTATGAAGCGAATGGTACGTATAATATTGGAGTGACCTTAGCGTCTACACTCGCTATACCAGCTACAGGAGTATTTGCACTATATGCACCTATTATATCTGATTTAATAAAGAGAGCGGAATTGCGTACACTGAATATGAAATATAAAGAAGTAGCACGTAATCTTTTCTTTATCGGTATGCTTCTTTTTAGCTGTGTTGCCGTAGGTATAGAACCTCTATTTCAGTTGTTGCCTACTTATGATAAGTTAGCCCCTTCATTGCCGATTATCTATTTACTAGGTATTAATGTGGTGATTAATATGTCTACGGGTTTTAATACAGAGATTATTTCTTATTCTAAGTATTACCGTTTTAATTTAGTTTCTATCTTAAGCTTGATGGTTCTTAATGTTGTTTTGAACTATGTATTATTAGCCTATACAGATTTAGGAATATTCGGTGTGGGACTAGCCTCACTATTATCACTAACGTTGTTTAATATAGCTAAGACCTACTACATTTATCAAAAGATGAGGCTATGGCCATTCGATACTAACTTCTTTAAGCTATTGCTATTGATGGTCGCTTTTGTAGTTGTTATTTTTTCTATTCCTAATAGTTCTCACCCTCTATTAGTCTTAGTCTTAAAAGTAGGATTAGTGATTATCTTAAACTTCATTGTTTTATTAAAGACAAATTGGGTTATAGGAATAAAGTCAATGTTAGATAAGTTGCTTCGCAAATTAGGTTTATAACCTATATAAAAACAACAACGCGATATACCTTACAGGGATATACCGCGTTGCTTATAAAAAATGGATATTCTCGTTGTTTAATTTTCAGGAATAACTTTCTTCTTGATTTTAGTCAATAGGAATATCGTTGTTATAATACAAAGACTTCCTATATAGTCCATCAATTCAAAGTTTACCCCAAAATATACTACAGCTATTAAAGTAGCAGATAGAGGTTCAGCACAAGCTAATAAACTAGCTCTTTGTGGTCCAATATTCTTTATCGCCATTAAGAAGATATAGAACGGTATCAATGTACCTAAGAAGATAATGAATAATACTGCTAAATATGTATCTGTATCCCATATACCTTCTAGCTTATGGGGAGGGTGTATAATACTCATCGCTATACCTGCGATAAGCATGCTCCAACCTATGATAGCGATAGGGCTATATCTATTCAGTAAATGTACAGGCATCAGTGTATATACGGCTAGTGCTATAGCAGAAGCTATACCCCATATTAAGGCTGTAGGAGTGATATTCAGTGTATTAATATCTCCATGTGTTACCAATAAGAATGTACCTAACATTGCCATTCCTATAGCTAAGAATTCAATAGGCTTAGGCCATTTGCGCAATCTTAATGCTAGATAGATAGCGATGAACACAGGGCCAGTGTATTGTATTACTGTTGCTGTTGCCGCATTAGAGTGAAGTATCGTCACAAAGTAAGTGTACTGCACTGTCAGCATTCCTAGTATACTGAAAAGAATCAATTGGACAGCATCTTTCTTGTCCTTCCAGATATTTACGACATCAGGATTCTTTCTGACTATCCCAAATAATAACATTAATACTCCTGAGATAAGAAGACGAACGGTAACTAACCATTCTGCGTTAAACTCTTTTTCTCTAAAAAGGAACTGAGCAAAAGCCCCAGATACTCCCCATAACATCGCTGCAAAGATTGCGGATGCAAAGCCTAAAAACTTATTGTTTAATTGCATTTTTAAAAACGTACCTCTAAGTACATTATTAGTTGAATATATTGTGATAAAAAGGATTCTTTTTACCTAAAGACTAATGCAAAATTACTGATAAATATGACTGTAAAACAGTAAAAAATACTACAGTATACGAATTGTCTACTCTGTATAAAATAGCTGGTTTTAAGAGATGTTTAGTAAGTATTTATCGCGATGTGATGCATATTCGATAAGTTATTTTTAGTTTTATAATTACAGCGATGTTCTATTTTATCCTGTATTGTATAGAAATATGTAAAGCTTAGTTATTTTTCTTCTAGTTTATTGTTTTTTCTTTATTGTATAGTTTGATTATATAAAGTATAGCTAGTAGTAATGCTACAGCTGTAATGAGGTATCTTATTCCTAATGCAGTGGGAGTGGTAATAGCTCCTGTAGACGAGATTATTAATGTGACAAAAGAGGTAAGTACATACACCAATCCGCCCATTAGACCACCTGCTGTACCTGCATTATTAGGGAATTGTAACATGGTCGTGGTAAAGAAATTATTAAATAGTGTACCAGAACAGATATGTATAAGAAATAGAAAACCAATTAATAAAGGTAAATTCTCTATCCATATTGTAGTAATTAATAGAACTGCAATAAGAGATAGTTGAACTAATGAAGGCTTAAGAGCTTTAGGCTTTAAGTCTAAGTGCATTCTTTTCTTTCCTATTATACCTCCAAGCATCCATGAGAATCCAAGTACTAATGTACAGTAACCAATAACTACAGAACCATAGTTAAATGTGTTTTCAATTAGAAAAGGCCCTGCTATATTAAAGATCATTACGATAGAGTAGCTAAGTCCTAGTATTAGCGTACCAATCATAAATCTCTTTTCACTTAGCATCATTTTATATAAGCTTAATGTGTCTGATAAGTTAAACTTCTTCTTTTCAGGAATACTCTCCCCACTGATACACAGGTCTAAGATTAATAAAACCCCTGAATAGATAGCTAAGAAATAGAAGTTGGCATGCCAGTTAAATAGCTTCTCTAAGTATCCACCTAAGAAAGGCGCTAATATAGGACCACATGACCATACGATCGTAAAGTAGCTTAAGTAATACTGTCTCTTCGTTTCATCATAGATGTCTATAAAGATAGCACGCGTAGCAACTACTAGTGTAGAGATAGCCATCCCTTGTATAATCCTCATAATACAGATGTAGAAGACGCTATCCATCTGTGTGATACTAAGATTGGTAATGATTAATATCAGTAACGCGACTAAACGCGGTTTGTATCTTCCTATGTTGTCTAAAAGGCTACCTACGAATATCTGTGATATACCATAGCTTAATAGATAGCAGGTAAGGGTAAGCTGTATGTCTTGTTCTGATACAGCTAGTCCTTTAGCCATAGAAGGGAATGACGGTAAATATATATCGGTCACAAAACCAGAAAGGGGTATAGAACAAAAGGCAAGTATTGTGGCTAGCTTTTTTCTTTGTTCACTTGCTTCTCTTAGCATATATTATAATTGTTGTTTGAGGAGCAAAATTAAGTAGGCAATCATTATCTTGAATTAAATATCTCAAAGGTATAATTGCAAAAATCAAAGATTGGTTATATAGGGTTTTTATATTTTAATGGTGTTACTCCTGCATTCTTTTTAAAGAAATTATTAAAATGAGAAGGTTGATCAAAGCCTAGTGTATACCCAACTTCTGCTATGTCCCAACTCGTATTCTTTAATAGGTTTTTAGCCTCTTCGAATAATCTTTCTTTTATCAGCTGAGTAGTAGTCTTACTTGTTGCAGACTTAATAGATGCATTCAGGTGATTGACATGTACATTTAGGGCTGTAGCATAGTCAGACGCTGTCTTGAGGTTTAGAGGATAAGCAGGTGAGTCTAGTGGGAACTGTTTGTTTAGCAACTCATCAAATAGTCTGTATAATCTAGTGTTATTAGGTGTTTCATCTAGTTTAAGATCTTCTACTTTTAACTGTAACGCTTGATGTAGTAATAGAGCAAGTAAGTTACGGATAATCTCAAACTTTAAGGGATAATCACTCTGTGCCATGGCATACATCTGTTTAAAGTAGGTAGAGGCTAACTCTAATTGCTCTTCATCTAAGAATATAAATGGCTTACTCCACTCTTTAAAGAGAGATGTTTTTTTAAAGAACTCTATTGTACTGTGTTCCACTAAAAACTCTTGGTTGAAAAGGCAGAAAAATCCTTCTTGTTGATTACTCAGACATTCCCATTCATAAGGTATCGTAGGACATGGAAGGAATAAAGCTGGTCTGTCTAGTATCAGTGTGTGTTCACCATATTTAAATACACCTTCTCCTATAATTAAGCACACCTTGTAATAATCTCGTCTGTTATAAGGCGTATTAAAATTACAATATTTACGAATATTAATATTGAAGTGTGATTTACCACATTGGTAGTCAGAGGCATCGAAGGCATAGTGACTAATCGTGTTCTCTCTATAGTGGTCACCGATTGTTTCTAGATGTTTGCTCATAGTATTAAGAGAATAAGTAAATTAGAGCAAAGTTACTAAAATCAAATAAAGTTCTGTTTCTTCTTTAATGTTGTTTTAACGTACAGATACAAAAAAAGAGCTAATTATTAGCTCTTTGTCTTGATTGATTAGAAGTAAGCAGTCAGTCTAATTCCCATACTTAAATAATTAAGAGGGTGTTTGACTGTATTGACTTTGATGTCATCTTCGTCTAGTACGATATCATTTATTTTATAAGTAATCTTAGATTGGCTGTGATTAAAGTCCGAGTAGGCAGTTAGTCCTAAGTTATCAGTGATATTATAAGTCAGTGCTAATCCACCTGTAAATTGAAATACATTAGCAGGTTTATATTCTGCTAGCTGTACTTTTCCATCTTCTAGTTCAGGGATATGAACTTCGTGAGACAACACTTTTAACGAGATATTTCCATCTGCCCCTATGCTATAGCCTCCTAATGCTTTTATCATCAGATTCCATCTATCAGAGAAATGAATAGCATAGTATGGACCTAGAGAGAAAGTTAAATTACCCATTGATTCAGATAACACTTTTCCATTGATGTTTGTGTTATCAGGATCGTTGACTTTGTCTTCAGAGAATGGGAAACTAGCCACAGCTATTTGACCGCCTAGTCCCCAGTGTTTATTGAAGAAATAAGCTCCTTCTAATCCCGCTTCCCATCCTAGCTTAGCTAATGGTTCTTTGTTTTCTGTTTCTACTATGCTTTCTAGTCCGCTGGTGAACCCTAGTTTAATAGCCATAAAAGAAGGGTTTTCATTTCCTTCAAATCTAGAGATTAGGCTGAGGTTATCGCCTTTGTTTCCATATATTTTATCTACAAAGAAATAGGCTAGTTGAGTAGATAATATACCAATACCTGCCCCAGCTAATATATCGGGCACCCAATGCCTATTATTAAGGCTACGTCCAAGACCTGTCATAGTAGCGGCTCCATACCCACCTATAGAATACATAGGATTGACTAGACCGTATTCTTTGTCTAAGAAACTAGCGTTAGCAAAGGCCATTGCAGTATGACCAGACGGAAATGAGTTTTTAGAAGAGCCATCAGGGCGTTCTACTTTAGCTGTGTATTTAATACTATTGACTAGGATAGCCATGATAGCCATACTAGCACCATACGATATAGCAGAGCGCTTGAAGTCATTACGCCCTTTTACACCAGCTGCTTTCAGACCGAAGGTGGCTGCTGCAGGAGCATATTGTAGCAAGTCATCATATTTGTATTGAAACGAGGGTACATATCTATTGCGTTGTTCTCTGATTTCCTCTTTGTTTTTCCACGTGATGGCTGAGGCTGTCAAAAAAAGCGCAGGGACCAAGCCTACCTGTACAGCTTCTTTCTCAAAAAAAGACTTTTTAGTATGAGGTGTTAAGGTATAGTTGGAGGTTGTTATAGAGTAAGAGGATTGATTTGTTGAGGAAAATTGTCCCCAGCTAAGCGTTTGATACAATGTTAATAAACAAGTGAAATAAAAGATCTTTTTCATTTATTATTTTCTTTTTGTCTGCAAAATTATTGATTAGTAGAATTTTACGAATCAAAAAGAGTTTTATTATACTGATGGCGTTGGTTAAGATAATTCGTTATTTATATAATAAAAATTGAATTACTTTTCTTCTAATAAAGAATAAGAAGAATGATTAAAAATAGAAGTTACCTACTTTTATTATTGCTTTTAATGTAAATATTTTTAGTAAAGTGTCTATTTAATTAAAATTACTATATGCGAACTTGTTTTTTAAGCCTATAATTTCTGAGAAATTGGCATTACTATTGATGATTGTTAGAAGTAGTTTTTACTGTGTTTTTATTGATTTAGATAGATACAGTAGAAAGAGTGTTATAATAGAAAGTATTGTAGAGTGAATAGTTTGGACCGGATTTTAAAGTTTATAATAGCAGTAGCTACTTTGTTATTAATTGTCGATTTGTTTGACTTTTTTAGTAATAATGTAGTCAGTTATGTATGTTACAGCGCACTAGGTGTGTGTACTGCTATTCTCGTTTACATAAGTAAGACTTGTGAGAAAGAGAGAAGAGAGAATAAATAATAGAGATATTACTATAGCCTTTTTATAAAAAAAGAGAGCACTGAGCTCTCTTTATAATTCATGTCTTATACTTGATAAGTAAAGGCATTTATATTCATACCCGCCCCTACAGAAGCAAAGAGAATGACATCTCCTTGTTCTAGTTGATGTGGGTCTAGTTGTCTGTTGATAATCATATCATATAGAGTAGGTAATGTCGCTACACTACTATTTCCTAGTTTTTGGATATTCATAGGCATGATATGCTCAGGCATTTCCATATCGTATAGTTCGAAGAAACGTTTTACGATAGCTTCATCCATTTTTTCATTAGCTTGGTGTATCATCACCTTCTTGATTTTGCTGATATCGATTCCACTTTTATCTACACAGCTTTTCATCGCTAACGGTACATTAGTTAGTGCAAATTCATAAATCTTGCGCCCAAACATCTTGATGTACTTAGTGTTCTCATCTAATTCAGGGTTATATGATTTGCCATAATGAATGAAGAAAGCCTCGTCTAGTGTATAACTAGCAGACTCTACAGATAGTATTCCCCCTTCTTCATTAGTCAGTTCTAATATAGTAGCTCCTGCACCATCTGCATAGATCATAGAGTCTCTATCGTGTAAGTCTATCACACGTGATAATGTCTCTGCTCCGATGACTAAACATCTCTTAGCCATACCTACTTTCATAAATGCATAAGCTTGTATCACCCCTTGTAACCAACCAGGACACCCAAAAAGAACATCAAATGCTACACATGATGGATTTGCGATTTTCAGATTGTGTTTTACTCTAGAGGCCAAGCTAGGAACTATATCAGACTGTAGTGTTCCATGTTTTACATCTCCGAAGTTATGCGCAAAAATAATGTAGTCTAATGTCTCAGGATCTATATCTGCATTTTTGAGGGCATTCTCAGAAGCGATAGTACCGATATCACTAGTAGTTAATTCATTTTCTACATATCTTCTTTCTTCGATACCTGTTATCTGTTGTAGTTTATAAGCTGTACGTTGGTTAGTATCCTTTAGGGGTTGACCGTGTTCGTCTCTGAAGTCAAATTGATCAAAGGTCGTATTATCTATTACTTTAGTCGGGATGTAGCATCCTGAACTCATTATCTTAATATTCATAATATCGTTTTTGGGTTAATTGTAAGGTAAACTTAGAGTTTTATATTTATTAATGATAAGTTTTTTTCTCTTTTTTTGAAGTATTCTGAAATACTGTTTTGATTTCATATTACTTTTCGAGTAGGTATATAATAATAATGCCAATAAGTAATATTTATTGTGTGTTATTACTTATTGGCATAAAAAGGGTACATAAAGGATACTGTTGTATTACTTCTTATATAGTGTGTCTTTGTACTTAGTCACTTCGTTTACTGTATTTGTATCACCAGTAGAAGAGAAGTATTTAATGACTGTGTCTAAGAATTTCTCAGTCGGTTTAAAGTCATAATGCATCTGTTTATTCAGAGCTTTGAAGGTTTCCTGTAGTAGTGTTGGGTTGTTTTTTAATTCTTTAAAGTTGATTCGATATCCGTCGAATATATATCTCAGTCCATCTAAGTTTCCTTTTAGTGGTATACTACCATGGTCTTCTCCTTCATAGGCTACATATTTATAACTCAGTGTAGCAGGAGTATGCTTACTTAATAAGGTATCAAACTCTTTAATCGCACTGTAGTGATCACTTAGATGATCTTTGTTTTCGCTTTCGCCTACTTGTGTTAAGAATAGTCTTCTGTGTTTAAAGTCTTGGTTTATCCCATCAGTATATTCTCTAAGTATAACCTTATTATCCCACCATATACTAGGGTCGTGTACGATATAAGCGTTAAACATATTTGTATAGTTCAGTAGATTATTTAGAGCAGTAATCCCTCCGAATGAGTGACCGATTAGTATTTTGTAATCAAGCGTTCTATAGTTGGTGTCTACATAAGTAAAGACCTCTTCTTTTAAGAATTTAAAGAAGGCATCATTCCCTCCATTTTCACCTTTTATTTTTTTAGCCTGCTCAGTAGACATCTCCTCACTACTTACTTTAGTAGGAGTCAGATCTCTTGTTCTATTGGTATTAATGACTCCTACTATAATCATCTCCGGTATAGAAGGGTATGGATATCTACTTAGCTTATCTAGATAGGCTGTTAGATAATTAAAGTTACTTTCTCCATCTAGTAAGTAAATGACAGGATACAGTTGATTAGGATATTGAGCTTCATTATATCCCGCAGGTAGGTATACTTGTATCTTTCTATCTTCGTTAAGTACTTTAGATTTGATTGTATATGTTTTGCCTATTTCTATTGCTTCTTGAGCTGTGATAGGATGAGCAAATAGCAGGGTTAGAGGGACCAATAATGTATAGAGAAATTTCTTCATGATATAGATAATGATTGTTTTGTGTTTGGATACAAATATAAGTCCTTATTTATATTTGTTCTAATTTGTAAAATTATAATTCCTTTTAGAGGTCAAATAATATGTAGTTATTATCTTGTGTGGATTAAAGAGACGGTTGAAAATGAATAGATTAATTATTGTTTTTGTTGCACTTATTAGTGCATTTTGCGCTTTTGGCCAAAGCGCAAAAAAGCCAATAGAAGTGAAGGTATTAGACTCTGCTGTGAAGGATAATAGCCTAGCTACTATTGTAGTAATGAATAACTCCAATGATACATATTGGTTTCCGTGGGATACATCAGAGTTAGCTTATGGAGCTAGTGTAGGTAGTACATACGAGAATCAAGTATATGTATTGAGACAAAGAGTGTATAATAAGGCTAGTCATATCGATGAGCCGATGCTGATGAGTGGTGATTATGATTCGGATGGTTTATTAGCGAAGTGGCAAGAGAAGCTAAAAACAAAGAAAGTAACTGACTATGTGATCATCAAGCCGAAAAGCTTCGTACAGTTAAGACTTCCTTTTAAATCTGAACTAGTTGTAGCTCCTACTTGGTATGCGTGTAAAGATAGTATCAGTGATGGTGGGTATAAGTACTATGTAGCCTATGTGTATAATACGAAGGCTGTAGAGCAGGTACTAAGTCCTAAGCTACTAGAAGATGTGAAGAAATTAGGGTATAAAATCTATGAGGCTCCACTAGAGTCTAACAAGGTTCCTATCGTGAAATAATAAAAAGAGAAGTATATCCCATATACTTCTCTTTTCGTCTAAAAAACAGCTGTATAAAAACTTTATACGAATTATTGGCATTGGTAAAAGTACTTATATCTAAATGGATATTATATGATAGTTATCAGTTTGTCTAAAAACAATATCACTGTAGAGAAGTTTACTTTTACTTCATGAACACTATGATTATAAGAGAGTAGATCAGGTAAGGATATTGTCTATAAATAGAGTGTGTTATGTTTAACTAAAGAATATGGGGAAGTAGTGGTTCTTCTATGCATTTAGATAGCTTTTAGTCTTATAGCAGTTATGTTGCTTTTGATTCTACACTCGAAAGGATGTGTCTCCATCTTCAGTCCGTTGTTTTGTTTAAAATAACGGAGTCGGTACGGACTCATAACGGACTCATAACGGACTCAAGACAAGAAAGACTGAATGAAATGTGATAGGATACTGAAGTAGACTTAGTAGAAAATAGAGTGGTACAGAAGATTGTACTTTTTGATTATATAGACAGATATTTTACTTAGTAATAAAGGATTCTAGTAAAGAAATCTATTGATAGTATAAATATACATGATCATATATTGTAATAAGAGGTGATTAAGTCAGATATTTGATTTATTGACGTATTAGTTATTTTTACTTTGAATAGTGAATAGCTCTATTGGATATTGTAATTTAAATTTGCTTAAGAGGTTACAATTATAGTTTATAAGTTATTAAATGTTTTTTAAAGAAGAATTGTCTTAGTTGATAGGGCAATTCTTTTTTTATGTATAGGTGTGATATTTTACTAACTGTAAAATCTAGATTATCTTTGAGATCTAAAACAGATACTGCACATGCTTGATAATAAATATACTTCCTTATACTTTACCTCATTAGTAGATATTATCAATAATACAGAACTGACTACTCGTGCTAAGTACAGACTACTTAGAAATCTACTAGAGAAAATATGTAAGTATGTAGTAAAGGATGAGGTAATCAGTCTTTCTAATCTATTCTCTCGTCTATCCTTTATCTGTAATAAGTATAATGCGAGCCGTGTTATCCACAGTTTTAGAATGATTAGTAATGATTTGACTAAGCATGATTCTGCAGAGCTAGAGCTATATCTAGCGACCTACTGGATGGATGTAAATGATTTTATATCTTACGTATTTCAGGTGCCTGTACCTGATGAGAATAGATCATATTACCCATTTCCTATTCAGAGGTTAGCCTTGAAGCATAACGAGTTTGAGCAGATCATTGATAAGTTGAGAGTTAATGTATTGGGTATTAAGGATAATTTACTCTTATGTGATGTAGAGAATGCAGAAGATGGACAGCCTATACGAGTACAGATTAATGAAGAAGGAGTGAATGCTACATTTAGTTCTATAGAGAAAATATGGAAGGGAGCTACACTACACTTGATTAATGTAGGAGTAGATGATCATCAGATACATCATCCGAAGATATTTATACTAGAACCAGATTACTTAATAGATGTGTCTGCTATAGCAGAGTGTTTTCAAGACTATGGGACTTCTTCATTGAGCTTTATAAAGTCGAAGTTCGATGAGATACCTAATAATAAGTATCTACTCATCGGTAACTTTGCTAATGCTGTAATGGATGAGTTAGTAGGTGCAGAAGACGCGCAGACAGTAAACTTTGATACAGTCTTTGTGCACCACTTTGAGAACTATCCTTTTGAGCATACGGCTTGTCCTGATATATTAGATATAGAACAGTTTAAACAATATCGATATGACTGTGAAACTCATTTTAATACGATCAAGAGAGTATATCTTGAAGAGTTCGTACATTATGGTATCACGAATGAGGGAGATATTAACCTAGAACCGAGTTTTTTGTGTAATACTTATGGGGTACAGGGACGTTTAGACCTTCTTCATAGTATAAAGAAAGATAATCTAAAGACAACTATCGTGGAGCTGAAGTCTGGTGGGACGGTCTATCCTGATGACGGGGTAGGGGTGAAACCTAATCACACTGTACAGCTGTATTTATATCACCTCATGCTATCTGTGGTATATGATATACCCTATCGAGAGATAGGTAATGAGAAGTATCTGAGTGGCTTTATTTTTTATAGTAAACCAAGAACTAATAATCTTCGTAAAGATCAGATTAACCTTCGTCGAGTGCAGGCGATATGTGAGTTGAGAAATAGAATAGTATTAAATGAACATATCTTAAAGTCAGATGATCTGGAGAAAGTAGCGCTGTTACTCCACTATGTAAAAGGGGAGAATATAGTGCGTAACCCTAATCTGAATACCAAGTTTAAGGATATGCTCTATAAGCAGATAGATATGTTTACATCTGTGCTAGAGAAGTGCTCAGAGTTAGAGCGTACCTATTTTTATTCTTTTGTCAGCTTTATCGCAAGAGAACAATACATTAGTAAGTTAGGAGCGAGTGACTACGAAGGAAGTCACGGGTTGGCAAGCTTATGGATAGATAGTGCTGAGGTCAAAAAAGATAAGTATAGTATCTTATATGATTTAGAGATTATAGAGAATAAAATCTTCGAAGAAGAGAAGCAAATTATCTTCAGGCGAACATTAGTAGATGACTTTGTCAACTTTAGAAAGGGAGATGTCTGTGTATTATATCCTCGAGATCATGATACGGATACAGCAGTGAAGCATCAGATATTTAAATGTACGATACAGAGCATTACCAAAGAAACGGTGGCAGTAGTGTTTCGTCATAAGCAGAGAGGGATAAATTATTTTAATCAATATCGCTTATGGGCGCTAGAACGGGACTCTATGGATTCTTCTTTTACAAGTATGTATAAGAGTCTATATGCGTTTATGAACGCACCGAAGAATAAGAGAGAGGTAATCCTCAATGTACTACCTCCTAGACAAGGGATAAATTATGGGTTCTATAAGCCTACTCTTTCTGTAGAACAGAATAGGATATTAAATAATGCGTTGTCAGCAGAAGATTACTTTGTGCTAAATGGACCTCCTGGTACAGGTAAGACTTCTCATATCATTAAGGAGCTCGTAGAAGAATTATATACCAATACCAATCAGAATATATTACTTCTAGCCTATACTAATAAGGCTGTGGATGAGCTATGTGGTGCGGTGACGGATGCGCTAGAGCATGTATCTGCTATAGATAAGTTTGTGCGTATAGGTAGCCCGTTATCTAGTAGTCAGAAATATGCTGATTATCTAGTCAGCACGATTATTAAACGTGAGAGTGATGCGTTAGAGAAATCGGGTAGGAGATTTACTAGAAATGTTTTGTCTAATATTATTCGTAATAATAGAGTGTTTCTGTCTACAGTGGCTACTATGTCTAGTAAGAATGACGTGTTCAAACTAAAGAAATTTGATACAGTTATCATAGATGAAGCTTCTCAGATATTAGAGCCTCAGATTATAGGGCTACTACCTAAGTGTAAGAGGTTCATTATGATCGGTGATCACAAACAGCTTCCGGCGATAGTGGTACAGAGTGATACGTTATCTAAGACTAATAATCCCCTGCTAGAACAGATCGGGTTAGCGGATAGACGCAATTCATTATTCGAACGATTATATAACTTCTGTGAACTGAATAAGCTTAATTATGCACATGATACATTGACCTATCAAGGGCGTATGCATAGAGAGATAGCTGCATTTCCTAATATAGCATTCTATGAAGGCAAACTAAAAGAGGCTTATACATTAGAGAACTTAACTACGGTAGCTAAAAGTAGTCTACAGAGACAAGTAGCTCCGTTAAACTTAAAGTCTGTAGATAATGATCTATTAAGTACAATATTAGCACAGAAGAGAGTCTTCTTTGTCAATGTGGAAGAACACCATGCAGGACAACAAAAGAAAACAAGCGAGAAAGAAGCTGATTTTGTTGTTTGTCTATTGCAGAAGATAGAGCAGCTTAATCAACTAAATGGATGTAGCACAGATTTGACAAAACAGGTTGGAATTATAGCTCCATTTAAGAATCAGATAGCACTGATTAAAAATAAACTAGAAGGTAGTGATATTCTAAATGCTGAAGATATAGTAGTCGATACAGTAGAACGCTTTCAGGGAGGACAGAGAGATATTATTATTTGTTCGTTTACCATTAATGAAGTACTTCAGCTAGATGGGGTAGTGAGTCTTAATGATGATCAGTCAGTAGACCGTAAGTTAAATGTGGCTCTGACTCGTGCAAAAGAGCAAATGATTATCATCGGTAATGCTGAGGTGCTTAGTCATAATAGTATTTATAAAGAGATGATTACTCATATTAAAGAACAAAGAGGTTATTTCGAATACGATAGTTTATAGTTAACAACAGTGTTTATAACTATGTTGATAACCCTGTTGATAAAAATTATTTATGGAGTAAAAATGTTGATAACTCTAGAGAGATATTATTCTTTATAATTACTATTTATTTTGTAAGTTATTGTATTAGTGGTGTTTATTTTTTATTTAGTGTTGAGGTTATCACTGTTTGTAATGTGAATAAGATGAATTATAGTTATGAACAATATTGTTGATAACTATAGAGGTGCTACCTAGTAGCTTTAGTTAAAAAGAACATAGTAGAGCATAAAAAAACGCCATCGTAATGATGGCGTTTTCTGTATAGATAAATCTGTTAAGATTAGTTCTCCATATAAACTTCGATAGGAGCACAAGAACAAATTAAGTTTCTGTCACCGTAAGCATCGTCAATACGACGTACAGTAGGCCATAATTTGTTTTCAGCTACATAAGGAAGTGGGTAAGCAGCTTTCTGTCTTGAGTATGGAAGATCCCAGTTATCAGCAGTTAATAATGCTAATGTGTGAGGAGCATTCTTAAGCTCGTTTACAGGGTTCTCGATAGTTGCATTCTCAATTTCTTGACGGATAGAAGCCATTGCATCACAGAATTTGTCAAGTTCTTCTTTGCTCTCACTTTCTGTTGGTTCGATCATTAATGTACCAGCAACAGGGAAAGATACTGTAGGAGCGTGGAAACCGTAGTCGATAAGACGTTTAGCGATATCTGTTACTTCAATACCTTTTTCTTTAAACTCACGTACATCAACGATCATCTCGTGTGCAGCACGTCCTTTCTCTCCTGTATAAAGGATAGCGTAGTGCTCTTCAAGACGAGTCTTCATGTAGTTAGCATTTAAGATTGCTTGTTGAGTTACTTTCTTCAATCCTTCAGTTCCTAACATAGTGATGTATCCGTAAGAGATTAAACATACTAATGCAGATCCATAAGGAGCAGCAGAGATAGCAGTGATTCCTTTCTCACCACCTACTTTAACGATAGGGTTAGTAGGTAAGAATGGTACTAAGTGCTCAGCCACACAGATAGGTCCTACACCAGGTCCACCACCTCCGTGAGGGATAGCGAAAGTCTTGTGTAAGTTTAAGTGACATACATCTGCTCCGATATTAGCAGGGTTAGTGATTGCCACCTGTGCATTCATATTAGCACCATCCATATATACTTGTCCTCCGTTATCGTGGATGATTTGAGTAATCTCCATGATAGCAGACTCATATACACCATGTGTAGATGGGTAAGTAACCATAAGACAAGATAAGTTGTCTTTATATTGTTCAGCTTTAGCTTTTAAGTCAGCCACGTCTATATTACCTTCTGGAGTAGTTTTAGTTACTACTACTGTCATACCTGCCATTGCTGCAGAAGCAGGGTTAGTACCGTGTGCAGAAGCAGGAATAAGTGCGATATCACGTTGGAAGTCTCCTCTAGAGTGGTGGTATGCACGGATAGCCATAAGACCAGCGTACTCTCCTTGAGCTCCAGAGTTTGGTTGTAATGTAGTACCAGCAAAACCAGTAATCACATTTAATTTCTCTTCTAATCCGTGTAACATCTCTAAGTATCCTTGTGCTTGGTCAGCAGGTACGAATGGGTGAACGTTGTTCCACTGTGCGTTACTCAATGGTAACATCTCAGCAGCAGCATTCAATTTCATTGTACAAGAACCTAAAGAGATCATAGAGTGGTTAAGAGCTAAGTCTTTACGCTCTAATTTTTTGATATAACGCATTAACTCAGTCTCAGAGTGGTAGCTGTTAAATGCAGCGTGCTCTAAGAACTTAGAAGTACGTTTTAGTTTATCTTGGTACTTAACTTCAGTGCTTAATGCAGTTACCTCAGTAGCTGTCTTACCAGTAGCTTGAGCGAATACATTAACGATAGCGTTAATATCAGCTAATTCTACAGTCTCGTTTAATGAGATAGAGATAGTGTTTGCATTGATATAGTTGAAGTTAATAGAGTTTGCTTCAGCGATAGGTTTCACTTTAGCAGCATCCGCTTTCACTAAGATTGTGTCGAAGAAGTTAGCGTTCACTTGCTCGATACCTAATTTACCTAATTCAGTAGCTACAGTTACTGCTTTAGCATGGATTAAAGAAGCGATATTAGTCAATCCTTTAGGTCCGTGGTAAACAGCGTAGAAACTAGCCATAACAGCTAATAATACTTGAGCCGTACAGATATTAGATGTAGCTTTCTCACGTTTGATATGTTGCTCGCGAGTTTGTAAAGCCATACGTAGAGCGAAGTTACCATCAGCATCTTTAGATACTCCGATGATACGACCTGGCATACTACGTTTATATTCTTCTTTAGTAGCGAAGAAAGCAGCGTGAGGACCTCCGAATCCTAATGGAATACCAAAGCGTTGAGTAGTACCTACTACTACGTCAGCTCCCATTTCTCCTGGAGGAGTTAATAATACTAATGACATAATATCAGCAGCTACAGCTACTTTAATGTCTTTTGCTTTTGCTTGGTTGATAAAGTCAGCGTAGTCAGCTACGATACCATGTTTACCAGGGTATTGTAAGATCGCTCCGAAGTATTCTTCTGAGAAGTTAAACTCTTCGTGGTTACCTACTACTAACTCTACACCAAATGGAGTAGCACGAGTCTGTAATACTGATAAAGTCTGTGGTAATATCTCTTCAGAAACGAAGAACTTCACTACGTTGTTTTTCTTTTGATCTCTTGTTCTTACGTCGAATAATAAGATCATTGCTTCAGCTGCTGCTGTAGCCTCATCTAATAATGAAGCATTAGCAATCTCCATACCTGATAACTCGATAACAGTAGTTTGGAAGTTTAATAAAGCTTCTAAACGACCTTGAGCTACTTCAGCTTGGTAAGGAGTGTAAGCTGTATACCATCCTGGGTTTTCAAATACGTTACGGATAATAGCTGCAGGAACTACTGCCTCATTATATCCTAAACCGATGAAAGAACGGAATATTTTATTTTTGTTTCCTAATGCTTGAATGTGAGATAAGTACTCATACTCAGTCATTGCAGGAGCAAGGTTTAAGTCTTCTTTAAGACGGATTGCGTCTGGGAAAGTTTCGTTGATTAATTGTTCGATGCTATCAGCTTTCACTGTTTTAAGCATTTCTGCCATATCCTCAGGACGAGGACCAATGTGTCTTAATGCAAATGCGTTTGTTTTCATTTGGACAATAAATAAAAGTTGTGTTTAATCACACAAAAATAACCATTAATCTGACAATTGTATGTTTATATCGATTAATTTTGAAAAGTAAATAAGCATTACACTAGTTAGATTGATAATTAATATGGATTTGTTAAAAAACAGAATAGTTGCTCTTTATTTAAACGGAAGTGTTCACGTTTCGTTAGCAGTCTTTGCTTTAGTGCAGATGACATTTTATTTCTGTCACCTTCCATTTGATGCAGTCGTGTCTACTTTAGCTTTTACAGGAACGCTATTTTCTTATAACTTTATTAAGTATGCAGAAGTAATCTATAGACATAAGAACCCATTTACACTACGTCTGAAAGTTATTATCGGGATAAGTATTATCGCGTTGCTGATAGGTACTGTTGCCTTCTTTATGTTGAATTGGAAAGCACAATTCGTTACTTTGAGCTTATTGGTGTTGTCAGTACTATACGCTATACCCATCAGTAGCAACCGAAGTAATCTGCGCAATCTAGCAGGACTTAAAGTGTATATCGTATGTCTGTGTTGGGCTACTGTAACGCTTATAGTACCAGTGATGAATGCTGATATACCAGTCAGTTGGGATATTGTAGTTAAGTTTATACAGCGTTTTATCTTAGTGTTTATTCTAATTGGAATATTTGAAGTCGTTGATTTACAGTATGACGATAAGTATTTGAAGACCTTACCTCAGATGCTTGGAATAGCTAATACCAAATGGCTATTAGGATTATTACTAATTCCTTTTTATGTTATTGAATTCTTTAAAGTAGGCTATCAGCCTATACAGGCATGGAATAATATGTTGATCGTATTATTAACGCTGTTTTTTATTGTATATGCTTCACCGAAACGAACCAAATTCTTTACGCTATTCTGGGTAGAGAGTGTACCTATTGTATGGTGGTTAATTGTTGTCATTCAAGGGAATGCAAGTATTTGGAAATAAAAAGACCAAGCATTTAGCTTAGTCTTCATTTACATATTCTAGTATATCAGCTGGTTGACAATCTAATTCTTTACAGATTGCTTCCAATGTACTAAAGCGTATGGCTTTCGCCTTATTGGTCTTGAGTATGGATAGATTACTCACGGTGATACCTACACGCTCAGCCAACTCATTAAGCGATATCTTTCGCTTAGCCATCATGACATCAAGGTTTACTATTATTGGCATATCGTGGGGTTATATGGTTAGTTCTGCATCTTCTTTTAGACGCAAATGTTGTTTCAATACTTCTACAATCATCAGCAAAATTAAAGGAATAAAGAACATTGTGAAATTAAAGTTACCTTTTACAGCTTCTAGGTTATATAGTGATGCTATTCTCGATGCTTCATAATTATCTATGAAAGCTACTAGATTGCCTAGTATTCCACATAACAATAATGCGTATGCAAGTTGCCTCAGACGAGTAATTTGTTCTAGACTAAGATAGTTACCTTTAAAAAGTTTCTTTAAGTACCTAATCGTTTTGCTAAAGGAATAGACTAAAGCGATTGTGAATAGAAACATAATAAAGAATTTGCTAGTTGTCAATAATATATTAGAAGTGTTGTCTTCTATTCTTAATATGCTAGTAGAATCTTCTACCTCTATACTATCATTGTTTAATGTATTTATAAACTCTGAACTCTCTCTTTTAGGAGATTTGACAGTTATATAATGAATATTACTTTCTGTGCCACTCCCTTGTTCACGTCCTCTATTAAATGCGCCTGTGATATCTGCTGTATTAAATTCGTTAATAAAGGATAGTGTGTATATAAATATTAATATGACTGTTAGTATTTTTAATTTCATAATACATTGATTAGATAATTAGTTCTGCATCTTCTTTTAGACGCAAATGTTGTTTCAATACTTCTACAATCATCAGCAAAATTAAAGGAATAAAGAACATTGTGAAATTAAAATCACCTTTTACAGCTTCTAGGTTATATAGAGATGCTATTCTTGATGCTTCGTAAGTAGATAGATATTCGAGTATATTCTCATAAATAGCAAGACCTAAAAGTATAGAAGCTAGTACTTTTATACGTTTAATTTGAATACGGCTAACAGTTTCTCCTTTGTACAAAAACTTTAGAATAGTAAAGCTATTGTATAAGGCATAGACTATAAAGCCGATAAAAATAAATGAACTCATTATCATAACAGTTCTAAGAAATGAATAACTAAAAGGAACATCATCTACACGAATTCTACTTGTTGAATCAGTTACTGCTATCTTAGGTGAGTTATGATTAGTAGTTAATTTTGCATTGTATTCTGTACTGTTTTTGATTGTTATATAGTAAGGATTTGTTGAAATGCTTCTTGCGCTGTCATATCCTTCATCAAAACCTATTTTCATATCTTTAAAGTGGTTGTTAAAGGAAAATAAGTATGCAAAGATTAATAATATAGTTAGAAATTTTAGTTTCATAAGATCAAGTTATATGGTTAGTTCAGCATTTTCTTTTAAAGTTAAATGTTGCTTTAATACTTCAACAATCAATAACAGAATTAAAGGAATAATAAATAACGAAAAATCATAGTCATACTTAACTAGGTTGAGGTTATAAATATTAGCTACTTCTTGTTGTTCTTTGTTTGAATAATAAATAAATATATTCCCTAATACAGGTAGAAGTAGTTGAAAATAAGCTAGAATTTGTAGTCGTCTTATTTGACTATTAGATGCTATATTACCATTATATAAGTTTTTAAAGAATTTTATAAATACAATAATGATAACTGGGAAAAGGAGTATAGTAAGGATACCTAATAAACCTATGAAGAAATTACTAATCCCGTTCGAATATTGTTTAGGAACTTCTACTTCAATAGTCTCTTTTATTTCACGTATTTGTATACCAGTAGTTTTTTTATCTGTTAGAGATAAATGAAGGTCAGAGGTTTCACTAGGAGTCTGTTTAACGATCAAAGTAGTATACACTTTATCATCATGACATTCTGGAGCATTATTATACCCTTGTTGAAAATCTCTAAAGTGTACACAAAGATTGGCTATATATAATACAATAAATATAACTGTAAGTAATTTCAGCTTCATAATCTAGGTTTAAAATAATACGTTTATTAATCGTTCACATAATGCTATTAAAAGTATAGCCCAATGGATTAGTAATTTTATCATCGTTAGTAATTTAGTTGGTTAATTGTAATTCAAAAGTATATTTAATTTTTTATAAAACAAATAAAATTTATTGTTATTCGATAAATACTTGTCTAAAAACGTAAAATATATCTTTTTTGGATACTTATAGATTATAGCAGAGTTTTAAGAAAAGCTCTTTTTTAGTTGCGTCTAAAAATGTTATATTTGCAGTAATATAAAAAGACAAAGATGATACAACTAGTAAATAACATGAAAGAAAACGGGAACGTTGTTTTCGTTTTAAGTAGTGAGAACAAAGGAATTGTTGAGGTTCCTGCATTCTTAAATGATTTTGTAAAAGCATTCGAAGAAGGGAAAAAAGAAGAAGACTTTGCTAAAGTGGGAAGTCAGTATTTCTTTTTCGTAAAAGAGAATGAGAACTTAGAAAAAATGCGTTTAGCTGGTAATAGCGTTCGCAAACAATTAGATAAAAAAGCTGACAACCTTACTATCGTAGGTAATGGAGCTTCTACATTAGCTTTAGTAGAAGGATTTATGTTGTCAAACTACCAATTCTTAAAGTACTTCAAAGAAGCAGAAGAAATGAAGTTCGCTTTGAGTAATGTTGAGGTAAAAGGAGATTTTACAGCTAAACAAATCAGCGACTTAAACAATACTGTAAAAGCGGTGTATTGGGCTCGTACAATGGTAAACGAACCTGTAAGCTTCTTAAATGCTACTCAATTAGCAACTGAAATAGAAGCTTTAGGTAAAGAGGCTAACTTCTCAGTGAAAGTATTAGGTCGCAAAGAGATTGAAGACTTGAAGATGGGTGGTTTATTAGCTGTTAATAAAGGATCTATTGATCAACCTACTTTTACTATTATGGAGTACAAGCCAGCTAATCCGATCAATAAAAAACCTATCGTATTAGTAGGTAAAGGAGTAGTGTACGATACAGGAGGATTGAGCTTAAAACCAACTGCAGGTTCTATGGACTCTATGAAGAGTGATATGGGAGGTGCAGCATGTATGGCAGGTACTATCTATGCAGCAGCTTTAAACGATGTGAATGTTCACGTTATCGGATTAGTTCCTGCTACAGATAACCGTCCTGGAGGAAATGCTTATGCTCCAGGTGATGTGATCACTATGTTTGACGGTACGACTATCGAGGTATTAAACACAGATGCAGAAGGACGTATGATCTTAGCAGATGCTATTGCTTATGCTACTCAGTATGATCCAGAGGTTATTATTGATGCAGCTACACTTACAGGTGCAGCTTTAGTAGTAGCTGGAGATATGGCATCTTGTATTATGGGGAATGATGAGCAGACTATCGATGCTATTATCGCTTCTGGATACAACGTACACGAGCGTTTAGCTAAGTTACCTTTCTGGGATGACTATAAAGATTTGTTGAAATCTAACGTAGCAGATATGAAGAATATCGGTGGACGTTTTGCAGGTACTATCACAGCAGGTAAGTTCTTAGAGCACTTCGCTAAAGCACCTTATGTACACATGGATATCGCAGGTCCAGCTTGGATGGATGCTCCTAGAGATTATAAAGGTAATGGTGGTACAGGAAGTGGAGTACGTACTCTAGTTGACTTCTTGACTAACTATAAAGGATAATATCTGATTAGGATATAAAGTAAAAGGCGTTCGAAAGAACGCCTTTTGTTATTTTTTTACTTTTACTATTTTATAAGTATATGTAGTTACTGTTTTTGTCTCTATAGATCCTGTTTTTAAGTCTTTTTCAATAGTAGTTTCTTTTATAGGATAACCTTCTTCGTTAAACTCGTATGTAGAAATGTATTGACTATAGAGATCTGTGATACTATGTATATTCTTCTTAGGGTTGTATATTAGTTCAAGTTCATATAGATATTCACTATTTCCTAATTGAGGGTTATGTATACTATTTTCAAATAGTGTTTTTCCTTTGTCATAGTATGTTATTTCAGCTGAATATTTATCATTTTCACTATCAATAACATGAGTAATTAATTCATCAGAGTTATATTTATACTTTGTATATGATTTATTTGCGATAGGAGTTGTAGAGTTTTTATCTTGATTATATCCTATTATTTCGATAACTTTATTTGAAGAATCATATTTGTACTCTGTGATATTATTAGTAGTAATATCGTCTTCAATAGATTTAATTAAAAGGTTATTCTCATAGAAGAATTGATATTGTATCTGACCTTTATATTCTAATGAGGTTAATTGTAACTTATCATTATAAATGTATTTTGTATCTCCAATGTTGTCTCCAGCATTTGTATTTCCAAAAGGAATAGACAAGGTTGTACTTGTAAGAAGATATTGTTCATTATAATTGAACTTTACAATGTTTGTACTTTCTAAAGTTTCTTTATTGTCTTCTACATTAAATACATTTTCTTCAGATGATAAAACAAGTACTATGGATTTGTACTCTTCTTTACCTGGATCTACTTCTTCTTTGCCTGGCTCTGTAATTGAATTGTCATCAGAGGAACAGTTTACCGCAAACATACCTACTAAGCATAGAGCTAGTATTCTTAAATTGTTTTTCATAGTTAAATTTTTTTAACAAAATTACTTAAAATATTGTTATTGTCAAGTGATTGATAATTATTGTATGGAAAGCTTGAATTCAGTGCATTTATCGTATTTTCGTCATCTTATAAAGAATCATAACAATGAATAACTTAGCAGAAACAACCACTTTTATACCTGTAGATAAAAGTAATATACACTTAATTCTTCCTTTAGCAGAGAAGATCTGGGAGGATACATATCTTCATATTATCGGACAAGAACAGATAGACTATATGCTACCAATGATGTATAGTGATGAGCGTATCTTAGGTGAACTAAAAGAAGGGTACCAATGGGAACTGTTAATGCAAGGGGACGAGTTATTAGGCTACACAAACTATAAGCTTATGGAGGACAACCGTGTGTTTCTTTCTAAATTATATACTAATGTGTATAAACAAGTAAAGGGATTAGGTGCGTTTATGTTTCAGCATGTAGTAGAGTATGCTAAACGAGAGGGAGCTACTGCGGTATATCTTACTGTGAATAAAAATAACCAACGAGCTATAGACTTTTATATCCGCAATAATATGAAGTGTATAGAGTCTAAGACTTTTGATATCGGACAGGGATATGTAATGGATGATTATATCTATCAGTTAGATTTATAATAACAAAAAAGGTTAGCCATCGGCTAACCTTTTTTCTATTCTGTGATTTCTATTTCTTTATAGTAATACTCGTATTCATATTCGTAAAGAGGGTAAACAATGTTTTTAGTGTTTTTATACCTTCTTGTTATTCTTACTGTTTGTGGTAGGTCTTTATCATTATAAGTATATGTGATTTTATCTGTGTAGTCGGTATTTTGTACTTCAGTTATATTGTTCTGTTGTATGTAGTTGGTACCTATCAACGGATAGGGGAGCAACGAGTAGTTTAAGGTAAACGCAAAAGGGAAATAGTGAAATGGATACTTTTTTTTGTCATATTTAAACTTGCGTGTATTTCTTTTGGTTTTTATTGTTTTTATGTTGTTGTGTGTATTATATCTTATTACATAGTCTATTTTACTACTGTTTAATGGATAGGCACATATATTATCATCGTAATGTATTTTACGAGGTAGGTTGTTCTTTATTTCCTTTATTGTTATAAAAGTATTAGGATTATTATACGAGCCTGACTGGATTTTTTGTAAGCTATTATTGGTATATTCCAAATCAGTCGAGTCATCCCAAAAGATGGTATTTCTTAGACTGTATGAATTATTAGAGGGGTAGATGGTTTCTAACAAGCGATTAGGCGAATATATAAAGTGAAGGTTGTTCATCATCATTATTTCTTCTGAGGCAATCTCCTCCGATTTTAGGGTAGATAGCAATCCATCTTTATTGTATTCAAATACGTGTTTATTGGTTCTAAACTTGATACAGTGATCTATTTTATTACCTATAGAGTCATAATCGTCGTGTTTGTAATACTTTCTTTCTATTATATAATCAACAAAAGTGGTTTTCGTCTTCTCTTTTTGTTTATCGATTAATTGACCATAGCTGTGTCCATTAATCAGTAGTAGAAGTAGTGAGGCAAAGTATATTTTAGTACTCATCAATCTTTCTGTTTAGGTATTCCATTGATTCTGACAGATATATTATCTTACCTGATTTATCGTAAGTAAAAAATGTTGTTGTTGACCTTAACAATTCATATACTTCTTCACTATCATCATCATCTTCGAAAGAGTAGTTGGAGTCATGCGTTTTTTCTGTAATAGCTTTTATTAAAGTCAGCTTTTTAGTTTGTTGTGCAAGTGATGTAGTTGTGGTCAATAATGTTATTAGAAATACTATTGTTTTCATATTTTCTGTATTACAACATCAGCTCTATTATTCTATAAGTAAACTCATATTCATAGATACTTGGTTGCTCATTAGGCATAGACTTGACTATTGTTTTTACCTTAGCAGTCAGAGGTAGATCTTGAGCATTATAAGTGTACTCTATCGTAGTTAGAAGATCATCACCTTCTATTTTAACGATATTGTTTTGTTGACTATAATTAGTGTACATCAGTTCGTTAGCACTGAGGTAGTTTGACACATTATACGCATAAGGCAAGTAAGCAAATGGGTAGTTTTTTTGGTCATAAGTATAGATTGTCTTATTGTTATCTAGGTTGACTAACTTTAGATTATTATTAGGGTTATAGATAAAGTCAGTTACTTCAGGATCAGAATACTGAGGCTTAGAAGATATCTCTATAGAGCTAGGCAGGTCTAGTCTATTATACACGATCTTACTTACTCTAGACTCGTCATAGTATAAATCCTTAAACTCTGTGTACTGCAGTATTTTATTGTCATATACGAGGTCTAAGCTCATTTTATTTTCTCCATAGATGACCTTGCGCAGTAGATTATTCTCATCTAACTCCATGGTAGCAGTGAAGGAACTAGTAGGTGCTCCATCCTCTACTAAGTATGATTCCACAGAAGTCAGTTGACCTAAATCATTATAATTAAAGTCATATTTAGTGATAGATACCTCTGTACTAGATGTACTTCTGTCTACGACATTCACATCATCAATAAGAGTTGTACTATCTACAGGAACATAGTTCTTCTCAACAACTTGGCTTACTACAGTTAGTTTCTTTATCTGAACAGCAGGTATAGGACTTGCTGTACTATAACTATTCCAACTAATTACGAATAGTAGTAGTGGGGTGAATAACAAACTTCTTTTCATAGTATTTTTATAATATATTACTTCATTATTGGTATATGTAATTCTTTATAGATGAATTCATACTCATATAAAAGCCTTTTGTTGTTCTTATCCTCCTTATCTATACTTGTGATTCTAGCAGTAATAGGGAATCCTTTCTTGTTATATGTGTAGTCTATAGAAGTTATAAATTTAACATTTTCAATTCTAATTACATTGTTTTGTTGAATATAATTTGTAAATATTAAAGATTCACTCCCTAAGAAACTAGATATAGTATATCCGTATGGCAGATAGCAGAAAGGATATTTTTTATTGTCATAAGTATAGTCAGTGTATTGACCGTTATATATTTCTCTGTTCAAGCTTAACTTATCGTTATACTCCAAACTTATTTCAATAGCATTCGTCTGTTCTGGTATAGTGCTAATCGTAATCTGACTTGGTAATAAGTTCGTGTTATAGTTATATGTACTAGTTCTCGTTTCTCTAAAATTACTGTTAGTAAATATAAACGAACTAAGTAGTTTATCTATGTATTCTAGTTTGTAAGAGCTCGTATCAGATCCTAAATCAATATTTTTAATAGTATGCTTATCCTTCATCTCTATGTATGTAGTAAAGGGATAACTAGGCATATCATTTTCTATAGTGTAACTACTAGTCGATATTAAGACACCTTGCGTATTGTATGTAAAATCATAGTGTCTTATAAATACCTCAGTATCTCCATCAGTTTGATCTGTGGAAGGATTAGGGGTGATAGATATAATATGCGCTTTCGGTATATGTTGTTTCTCTATTACTCTTTCTACTACTGTGATTGGTTGTCCCCAAGCAATAGGAAATATAAGTAGTAGTAGAAGGACTAAGCTGATAGACTTCATGGTTTTATCTTTTCTTCTTTTTTAAACGGATTAGCTCTAGCTCTTTATAATAAAACTCATATTCACACGTCACTCTACTATCTTGAGCATTTGTTTTAGAGGTCTTTCTAACCCTTGCTGTGATTGGCAGATTCTCTGTATTATAGGTATAGTCTATCGTAGTGATGTGTTCATCATCTTCGAACCCCACAATGTTGTTTTTAGGAGCATAAGACGTGAAGGTCAGCCAATCTATAGACATATAGTAGAACGGATTATAGTAATAAGGTTGCCCTGCTAGCATATACTGCTTATCATCATAGTTAAAAGAGAATAGCTCTAGAGGATTCTTATAGGTACGTACATTCTGATTAAGGTCATACGTGAAGTCAAGATCGATGACTTCATTAGGTTTGCTTTGATTTCCTAATCGAGCATGCACAGGCAGCTGATGCTTATCATATGTAAATGTACTAACGACTAGCTCTTTAAACTCTGGCTCGTAATGTGTGATTTGGTGAAGGATATTGTCTTTATAAATAGCCTTTAACTTATCAGTATCCTCGTCTAGCGAAATGGTTGTTAATTGCTTTTTAGCATTTAGAGCCACTCCTAAGTTAGAAGGGTTAGCAGCTTTCTCATTGATGATATTACTAGAGTGTGTATTGACTAATTGACCATTCTCATCATAAGTAAATAAGAAGTTGCGTACCTCTGTCTCTGTATTCTCTTTTTCTTTATTTATTGTATTTGATTTTCCATCTGCATAAGTTTCTGTGATTAGTAAGTAACTTTTCTCTACAGCATGGTCTAATACTGTTACTTTATATGTTTTTCCTTTTCGTTTTGTAGTAGAATTAAAACTACCACAATTCATTAATAGTAATAATAGTGGTGCTATTAAAAGTGTTCTTTTCATTGTTGTCTTGACTAGGCGATAAAAATACAATTATTTTTAAACACACGCTTCTAGGCAATTTATTTAAACCTAGTACGGATAGTTAGTACATTTATTTGTGTCTTTATGGTATAATGTTGTTAAAGCTACTTTCTTATTCTTATTTAGTTTAAATAATTTATTATCTTCGCTTCATTAAAATTTATAAGAGATGAGTACAGATACAATAAACCCAAATTTCGATCAACATAAAGTAAAGCCTAAGGCTCCTAAAATCGAAGAATTAATCAATGAGTGTAAGTCAGTAATGATGGCTACTATCAGCGAGGACGGAACACCATTAGTAAGTACAGCTCCTTATTCTAGAGTAGGAAATGAGTTTCAGATATTAGTTTCTTTTATGGCAAAACATACAAAGAACTTACGTGATCGCAAGCAAGTATCATTCATGTTTGTAGAAGATGAGAGCGTATCTAAACAATTATATGCTAGACACCGTTTAACTTTAGATACTCAAGCGGAATTAATCGAGAAAGAAAACCCATTATACGAGAAAGCAATCGCTGACTTAAGAGAAAGACATGGTAAGGTAGTAGAAGTATTAGATAACTTAGAAGACTTCATCATGTTTAACTTTAAACCAGTTAAAGGTTCTTATGTGAACGGATTCGGTAGTGCATACTTCGTAGATGAGAATCTAGAAGTGATGGAACACAGAAGAGGTGCTCATGGACAACATAACGTAGATCAAAAGTAATAACTATATTTTTATTAACGGAAGAAGCCTTTATTTCCTTATTGGAGTAAAGGCTTTTTTTATTGTGTTATAAAATAGTAGTTTTGAAGACAGAAGATTATTTTGATTTATGACTAAAGGACAAGTACATATTCGCTGTTCTAAATGCGGAACATTTAATGTAGATACAGATAACTGTATATCGTGTGGACAGGCATTGAATATGGTACAACAACGTGAAGAAGAACGCAAGCATCTAGAACGCGAACGCATCGCTAAGGCGTTAGCCGAAGAGCCTTCTGCGATAGAGAAGTTTCTACTCCGTATGACGAAGCACCCATGGCTGCTAGTACGTTTATTTTTTAAGTTAGTCTATGGCGTTTGGTTTACTGTGATGGCAGTGACGATGTTTATAGCTTGGCTAATCGGGATGATAGTAGCATGAGTGTATTGAAGCATTGGACTTTTATCACTATGCTAGTAGTGGGTGGAGCTATCTATACAGCACAGCGGCTGGAGGTAGAGTTGCCATCCTTTATTAATAATTATGTCAACGATATTCTTTCTATTCCCCTTACGATGGCAGTGATATTAGTCATTCTACGCCTGTGGAAAGGGAGTACATATCAGTTGTCACCTTTGATGATCACTAGTGTAGTCTTATACTACACCTTTTATTTTGAATATTACCTTCCTCAGCACACTTCTCGTTATACAGCAGATCTATATGATATAGGCTGTTATATCTTAGGAGGTATCCTCTTTTATCTCTTACAACTATATGTATGGAGCGCAAACAACTCCCTTCAGAAGAAAGTATCACACAAATAAATAGCATTACTTTTTTTGTTTTCATCTAGTTATTAGTCGTTTTTTTCTCTCATTTTAGAAATTTTGAACACCTTTTTTTTAGAAATCCCGCTTTTTTGGAGGTTTATGGGTGTTTAATAGAAAAAAATTGTACGTTTTTTTTGAGTAGTTTTTTTGTTAAGTATTTGATATATAGTTTATTGTTGTTTTTTGTATTAAGTTTAATATTATCATACACCTGTCTTAAAGCCAGTATTCATGGGGTTTTATCGCAGATCGCTCGACAATAGTGGGACAATACACCGATAATGGTGGAGCTAAGAGGTTGTTTGTCGAAGGAATATCCTTTTATACTCCACGTATTCTTCATGTATTTGCTCTTGAGGTTGTGATAGGTTCTTTTGACGGAGGAGTATTAATTACAGAGAAGGTTCAGGAGGATAAGGCAAAAAATGAAAAAAACGATACCTTTGTACTTCCACTGAGATAGCGTTGTCTAGAAGGTGTTATAACAATTAAAGCGCAGTATGATTACAGTATTTTATACAGATTATTATGAGAATCTATCTGAAGAGAATCTAGAGTTAACACTAGAAGAATGTATAGAGATATTCTCAGAGACGATAGATTTAGTGGATAACTTCGTCGGTATTACGGTAGGTGCACACACGATGCAGTTTCACTGTGATGAAGACCGTATCTTAGTAGAGGTGTTAAATCCTCCTACATTAGTCAACCCACAGATGTATGCTGATAAAGCACAATGCTTAGCCATCATTAAAGATATTTATGCAAAACAACAACTGTTTGTCTATCCACAGATGAAATTAGTAGATGTACGTAAAGAGAGTCTTGATGATGTATTAGAAAGAGAAGCTTAATAAAGAAGAATAGAAAAGCCTGCTAGACATACTAGCAGGCTTTTTTTATGAAATCGTTTTTTTGTTTTTTTGTGAAGGTGTGAAACCGTTTAGTCTTATTATATCAATATATTATGCCCATTAGGCAAGGCTGTTAACCGTAAACCGATAACTGTTAACCAATAACTATTTCTTCTGATTAGCAATAATAACTAAGGTTACAGCACCTAATACGAATAGTAGACCTATAGCAGACATCCAGTCGAAGTGCTCTGCGAAGAATAAGGTACCTACTAGTACAGCTACTACAGGCTCCATAGATCCTAAGATAGAGGTAACTGTACTACCTGCGTGCTTCACTGCTAATACTAGACATAAGTCAGAAATGAAGGTAGCGAATACTCCTAATAGGATAAGATTAATCCAATCACTCGTTAGTGTCACCGTCTGTATTCCTGTCGTGAAAAGACAGTAGAATAAGAAGATTAAACACCCCATTAACAATACATAGAAGGTCAATGAATCAAAGTTCATCTCTGATATTCTAGATTTATTTAAGCCTACGATATACAGTCCATAAGTGAATATTGTCAGGGCAGAGAGTACTAGACCTGTGATCAGTGAAGGCGAAGCCTCACCGTGTATACACATCATACCCACTCCCACTAGAGATAGAATAGACGCTACTAAGAGTGCGATAGATTTCTTCTCCTTATAGAACATAATCATGACAATACTGACGAATATAGGGTATAAGAAGTGTACAGTAGTGGCTAGTCCACTATCTATATACTCATACGCATCGACTAAGAATTTGGCTGTTGCGGCATACAATAACGCCAAGAAAAAGACGACTGCTAGATCTTTAATAGAAATTTTTAAGCTTGTTTTTTTGTACAAACATACTGCGCCCATAGTCACAGATGAAAATAAGAATCGATAAAATAGAATGGTCGGTATGCCTATAGTAACCACTCCTTCTGGTCGCAAGTTCGGCAGTATCAATGGTAAGGAGAACAAAGGCACCAAACCAAATGTACCCGAAGAAATCAATGCGAATAGAATTCCTTTAAGGTTTTTCATTGTTTTAAAAATCTTTTAATTAAAAATCTGCGCAAAGGTACATTTTCAAGACGGGGTATAGAAGTAGGAGGTATATTATTGTTAATCTCTTGTTTTACCTAGGATAGGACTGTTTATTTTGATAAGAGATTTGGTAGAGAAAAATTAAGATGATAACATTTTTCGTAATAATTTTAGAATAAGATAATTAAGGAATAGTGTATCTTTAACATAAAATTCGATATGAAAAGATATATACTATTGCTATTGGTAATCATGCTGATAGGATGTAATAAAAAAGAAAGACTAACCCCTATACCTGATACGCAGTTAGGAGGATTAAAGGGAAAGGTGAAGAGTAGAGTGGCTACTAGTTTCGTTGCTTTATTAGGAGCAGCAAGTAAGCAAATCACTCTGTATGATGAGCAAGGATATAAGATATCAGAAGAGGTGCTCTTAGATGAGACTGAGACTGGAGAATATTCTTTATTGGTTAGAATGGAATATATACCTTATCAAGATAGTGCTAGAATTAGCAAAGCGTATGGGGCAGATCACAAGTTATATGATGTGACAACGACTAAGTGGCTTACTAGTCAAGATTATACTCTAATTAAAATGAATGAAGAAGAAAAAGGAGAGATACATAAGGAGGTAGTAAAAGTAGATAATAAAGGGAGACAATTATATATAACATCATTAAGGGAATATGTTGGGAGAAGTCAAGTGGATACTATATCTAGGAGTATATTCGAGTATGATGAGAAGGGGTACAAAGTATTGGAGAAATCAAGACTTACGAGTGAGTCTTATGGTAAGATTAAAGTAACTAATTTGACATTCGATAAGTATGCTAATATAAGAAGGCAAAAAATATCTAGTGAGGATATAGATGCCAATGAAGAAGTAGAGTATACGTATGAATATTATGAATAATAAAAAAAGGCTAAAGAAAAGGAAATGATTAAGCAGTTAATGTTGGTGCTAGCAATGATGCTAGTGGGATGTAAGTCAGAGGGAAGTAATACCCCCTATAGTGATGCGAAGTTAGAGGGAATCAGAGGAAAGGTAAAGACTGTAACAGAGGTTGTACGACTGTCTGATTCTAATGTCGTTTCACAAAGAATAAGTCTATATGATGAGAACGGATATAAGATATCGATGGAGTCTCTAGACAATGAGTTAGATACTGAGTTATTAGAGTTTAGTAGTAATGGTATCCTTAAATACGAACCGTATAATGGACAACAACGCGTATTAAAAGGATATGACTATGAAGGAGCTGTGATAAGTGAAGCAATACAGAAGTGGTCTTCTCCTGCTGCGTATACTGTAGTTACATCTTATACTAATACTCCCTCAATGAGTAATACTATAAAAGGGGCAGTAGATAAAGAAGGAAAGACAAGTTCTATGCAGATGATAGCAAAGGATGGAGAGAGTGAACAGATAAACTCATTGACGAAGTTTATATATGATGATAGTGGATATCAGAATGGGTATATACAAAAAGATGTGTTAGCCTCTACAGATACTAAATATACTGTAGTGAATAAGGGATACGATAGTTTTGGGAATATTACGAAGCAGGAAGTATATGTGGAGCAAGGTGTACTGGTAAGTGAGAAGGAGATCACGTATGAGTATTATGATTAGTATAGCTCTAATTATGTAAAGAAAATAGGATAAAATTAAATGATGAGCATTTATAGAAGCCGATTATTGTGAATTTATTTGTATAATCTAGTGTTTATGGTGAAATAGGCGATTAATAGCCTTGGAAGTATGGTTAAAATGTGTAATTTGCCCATCTTAAACTAAACACTAACCAATATGAAAATCACAAACGTAATCAGTAAGACGATTGCACATAGTGTACTAGGGGTGACCTTACTGTCTAGTGCGCTAGTATTAGCACAAAAACAAGATCCTATAGTAGAGGCTATCGTAAAAGAAGGAACTACTAATTCTCAGTTAAAAAAATATGCATTTGAACTAATGGATGTCATCGGACCTCGTTTAGTTGGAACACCACAGATGATGCAAGCACATAACTGGGTAAAGGATCAGTATTCTTCTATGGGCTTCGAGGCGCGTAATGAAGAATACGGAACATGGAAGGCATGGGAGCGTGGTACAACACAGATTACGATGACTTCACCTCGTACTAAATCATTAGAGGGAATGCAACTAGCATGGAGCCCTGCTTCTAAAAAAGGAGGAGTAGATGGAGAAGTAGTGATATTAGCTGATGTAGCTTCTCAGGCTGACTTTAATGCTTGGTTACCTTCTGTAAAAGGAAAGTATGTCATGATCTCTATGCATCAACCTACAGGGAGACCAGACTACCAATGGCAAACTTTTGCTACAGAAGAGTCTTATACTAAAATGAAAGAAGAGAAAGCTGCAGCTGAGAAAGCGTGGGCTACTCGTATCAAAAATACAGGATATACAGCTAAGGAATTGCCTAAAGTATTAGAAGACGCAGGTGCTGTAGGTGTGGTAATGTCATACTGGACAGGTATCATGGGATCTAATAGAATCTTTGGAGCAGAGACTAAAAAAGTGCCTACTATAGATATCGCATTAGAAGATTATGGAATGCTATATCGATTAGCAGAGAATGGTAAGAAACCTCATATCCATGTGAATGCACAGTCAAAAGATCTTGGTACTGCGAAGACGTATAATACAGTTGCTGAGCTTAAAGGTGGAGAGAAAGGAGATGAGTACGTAATCTTATCTGCACACTTAGACAGCTGGGATGGTGGAACAGGTGCTACGGATAACGGAACAGGTATTATCACGATGATGGAGGCTGCTCGTATCTTAAAAGCGGTATTGCCAAATCCTAAACGTACTATCCTAATCGGTAACTGGGGAAGTGAAGAGCAAGGATTAAATGGGTCTCGTGCTTTCGTAGCAGATCACCCAGAACTACACAATAAGATACAAGTAGTATTCAACCAAGATAACGGTACAGGACGTGTGGCTAATATCTCTGGACAAGGGTTCTTAAACTCTTATCAATATATCACAGACTGGCTATACGCAGTGCCTGAGAAATATAAGAAAGAAATTAAGACTCACTTCCCAGGATCGCCTTCAGGAGGTGGTTCAGATCACGTATCATTTGTAAGTAAAGATATACCTGGGTTTATGATGAGCTCATTGAGCTGGGGGTATGGTAACTATACTTGGCATACGAATAGAGATACAGCTGATAAGATCGTTTATGACGATGTACAGAACAACGCTATTCTGATCGCTATCATGGCTTATAAAGCAAGCGAGGAAAAAGAGTTAGTATCTAGAGAAAAGATTGTTCTTCCATTTGACAATAAAGGAGAACGTCAAGAGTGGCCAGAGTCAAGAGGACCAAAGCGTACAAGTAACTAAGATATAAAGAAAGAGCATTGCTGAGGTAATGCTCTTTTTTTGTTGTTAAAAGTTGCGTAGAGTTGTTTAATTTTGGAGATATAAAGAGATAGATATGATAAAGTTGTTTTACTATGACGCACTTACTGATCAAGGTCAAGAAGGAGAAGAGTCTAAGGTGGCTACAGAGCTAGAGGTAATCACGTGTTTTAAAAAGTTATCGACAGAAGAAGGTACTTTTATTGGAATATTTAAGGGAGAGGATGATACGCTACAGTTCGGTTGGTTACGAGATGATATGTGGATTATAGATATTCCGATAGTGAGTAAAAAAGGTTCTTATCAGAAGGAAGGGACTCGAGAAGAGTGTATAGAATTAATCAAAGAGCAATATCAGAACTTTGATTTGAGCTTCAGTCATAGTTATACATTTGAGGAGTGGTAGTGAGTTTTATATTAGTGTAAACTAGTTTTTATATTTAGTTTCTAGTATTGGTGGTTGGTTTTTGATGGCTATTTTAATAAACTATATTTTTTAATCTTAATTTTATTGTTTTCTGTTTTGTATTTACGTTAAATAATATTTTTTTGGTATAAACTTTTGTTGTTTTTATTTTACTTTGACGCCCTAAAATAATAATAACATGAAAAATATAAGTTTGGTTATCATGATGTTAGTCATGGTTTTTGTTACTGGATGTTCAAAAGAAGATTTAGAAGTAAACAATAAAGATGTCAGTATTCAGTACAATGGTACATCTGTAGAAACTAGAAAAGCTAAGGAGTACACTAATTTTTATTTTACTATTAGATCTAAAGTGCGTACACCTATGCAAGGGTATGTAGAAGTAGTTACTATAAATAATGAGAAGATAAAGTCGGATAGATTTTCTCTTAATATGGGAGAACATAGAGAAGTTTTAGTGAAGAAAGAAGGAGTAGTAGTTGAAAGAGATTATGTAAAGAGCTATAAAGTGTATGCTACCCCTATCAACTTTGATGCATTTCCGAATAAGGGAATGCCTTCAAGAGATTTCTTTAATCCACCTATGTATAAATTTCCAAAGGCAGGATAGATCATCTACAGGTTATATACAAATGGGATACTTAATGTTGGTGTAGTGTTAAAGCATTGTGTCTTGTTTTGTTTGTGCAGTTTCTTTGTAATAAAAATTGCTTTATGAATAAGATATTGATGTCTATGATCATGATGATGCTATTATTAGTTAGTTGCTCATCAGATGACAATGGACTTAAGAGTAATGATAAAGATGCTTATACAGAATATGTGATTCATACTGTTATACAAAGAGATTCAAAAATGTATAGTCAGTTCATGTACAATGTGAAGTCTGTTACTACAAACCAATTAAAGGGATATCTAGAACTAACTACTGTAGAGGATAAAAAGTATAAGTCAGAAGACTTTAATGTAAGTCCTGGAGGAGTAACATCAGTGAAAGTACTTGTAGAAGGACAAGTGAGTGATGTGGGCTTTATTAGGGATAGAAAGCTATATGTTAGACCTGTTATTGCCTTTGTGGATCCTTTGTTACCAATAAAATAAATTATTACTTATAACTAAAAAAAGAGCTATTGGAGATTCTCTCTAATAGCTCTTTTTGTTGAAATAAAGTATAGACTTACTTAAAGATATCTTTTATCACTTTTCCTTTACTGTATTCTAGTTTTATACCTAATAGTTCAGCCATTGTATTAGCTACATCTATTTGCTCATAACTACCTGTACTGATTGTTGTATTTTGTTTAAAGTCTGGCCCCATAGCGAAGAATTCGATATGACGACATCCTAGACAAGCATCTCCATGGTTAACAAAAGAATCTTTTACTCCATCTAAGTGACGACCATGGTCATTTGATACCATTAGTGTTGTTTTGCCTTTATAGTCAGGTTGAGATTGTAAGAAATCCCATATATCTTTAATGCTTTGATCCGTGGTTTTGATAGCTTGTATATATTCATTCCATTTGTTAGCATGCCCATAGCTATCTACATCTTTTAAGTTGATAACAACTACATTAGGCTTGTCAGTTGTGATTACTTTTTTGAAGTTCTCGATAGTTACTTCATCTGTTCTATAACCTGTACCATTACCAGCTACTCCTGCATCTGCTTTAGGCATGTACTTATTATTCCAATCTGGGTTCTTAGTATTGTTTAGTACTTCTAGTTTGTCTTTAGATACGACAACCCAAGCTTTGCTACTGTCTTTGTTGGTTTGTTTTAACCATTGTTGTAACACAGAAGGATTGGTAGGAAGTTCTTTACCGTTATTCTTAATACTGTCATATACACCTGTGATAAGAGCTGTATGTCCTGCGTTAGTATTCGTTAGTCCATTGTTTCTAAAGTTGCTGATAAAAACACCTTCTTTTAATAGAGCAATACGGTTAGGAATATGTGCTTGTGTAGCTTCTTGCCATGTTTCTGTCATTCTAGGTCCGTCGATTACTAATAAAACGACATTCTCAGTTTGATACTTTTTGTTTTCTTTTTGTTCTACTTTATTGTCATCGCTAGAGCATGATACTAGTGATACACATAAGATAAGGCTTAGAATAATTCTTTTCATAATGATGTTTTTGTATATCACAAAGTAACTTCGATTACGCCTCATTATACAAGTTATTCGCATTATGCGTTTGTGAAGCTTAGGTTATATAAACGTTTAGAAAAAAGTAGAACCGTAGGCGTTATTTAATGTAGAGTTAACGACTATTTTGTATCATTTGCTGTACAAGTTTTTAGAAGTAATTTATAAAAACTCTATCTTTAAGGATTCAATTATAAAACTATGAAGAAGTTAGGTTTGTATCTTATGATTCTTGCTCCGATGATCGGCTTTGGACAAAGCTCGAATGGGAGAATACAGGAGTTGTGGAATATTATTCAGAAACAAGAAGAGAATGCTGAGGTAAAGAGCATGTTGCCAAATATACAGGAAGTAAAGAAGTTGTCTAAAAGACACAATGACTATCCTAGTATGATCAAAGCAATGTTCTATGAGGCAAGAGTAAATATCTTAGTCAGTGAAGATGATAAGTATGATGTCAATACAATCATTAAACAATTCGCTGAAGAAAGAAGAAACGCTAAAGGAATTAATAAGGCTATTATTGACACATATATCGCTGAGATATTTAAGCTTTATTACACTGCGAATAAGTATAAACTCAGAGGCAGAACAACTTTAGAACAAAGTACAGCTTCGGGTATCGCGTACTGGACTGCTGAAGAGTTTAAGAAAGAAATAGAAAAGTATTATCAAAGTGGTCTTGCTCTAGCTTCTAAAGAGCAAGGTGAGTCTATTGGTAATTGGGGAGATATGTTTAGCTCTAATGTTTCTAACTTAGGTGTTAATAGGACTAAACTGACAGTGTATGATGCATTGCGTCTAAATTATTTAGATAATCTACAGTATAACTCATTTGATTTGTCAGATGAAGAACGTAGAACACTAGAGCAAAAGAAGGAAGAGTTAAAAACATCTCTTCTAAAAGATGTAAAAGTAAAGAATGATCCTACACTCTATGTGTATGTAGAGATGTATCTAGCAGCTACTATAGAATCTAGTGAGGATAGAAAAGAGAAGTTTGAAAGCTTATTAGCAGCGTATCCTAATGAGCCTCTTGTGTACGAGGGGTATGCTAATTATCTAAATGGAGTAGAACTAGTAGCTCTAATAGATAAGGCTTTAAAGTTATTTCCTAATACCAAGACGGCAGAGAACTTAAGTACACTGAAGAAGTATACAGAACGCAAACAATACACTTATAATATCAATAAGTATGTATTAGATAATCAGGCTATACCTGTGAGCATAGGACATCAGAATGGGGATAAGGTATATGTACGCGTGTATAAGAACAACCAGGCTAAGAGAAGTAACAACGTACCCTTTCATAAGGGGATAGAGGCCTATAACAGATTAGATAAGGAATATACTTCTATAGATACTTATGCATTGCAGTTGAGTACCTTCTCTGATTATGAAATGCACAAGACTGTGGTGGCACTACATCCGTTAGAGGCAGGTAGGTATTTTATAGCATTTTCTAATGTTCCTTTTGACCAAATCAAAGAAGGAGAGTCTGATGTACAAGTGAGCCTTGTCAATGTGACACCTAATATTATAGAAATAAGCGAAGGGAAATTACGTGCTTATAATAGAAGAACGGGTAAGCCATTAAGCAATATTAGTATTCACATCGCTAATGAAGACGAGAAGCGAACTAATAGTAATTATTGGGAAACGGTGATAATGACAGACTCGAATGGAGAAGCTAATCTTGATTTTGCTAAATATGATCGATATCTCTATGCTAATATAAAAGGGGAAGAGGTATATTATTCTTCTTATGTCTATAATCGTTATCAGCAAGAAGAAAAAGAAGATAATGTACAGTATAAAGCGACTGTACTAACAGATAGAGGTATCTATAGACCAGGACAAGTCCTGTATTTTAAATCTATAGTTTCTAAAAAGAGTAAACTAAGTGAACAAGTCGTAGCTAAGGCACAAGTATCTATAAAGCTATATGATCCTAATGGAAAGGAATTGACTACACAACAACTGTTGACCAATGAGTTTGGTTCTGTCAATGGACAGTTTGTATTACCATCTGTAGGTAGATTAGGTAATTATAGTGTAGAGGTCATATTAGGAGAGGAGACTGTTGGATGGAGCCATCTATCAGTAGAAGAATATAAGCGTCCGAAGTTTGAAGTAGAGTTCGAAAAACCTAAAGAGATCTATAAGCTAAATGAGGAGGTAATAGTAGAAGGAAGTGCAAAGGCTTTCTTAGGGGCTAATATAGATAAGGCAAAAGTAGTCTATAGAGTAGAACGACAAGAGATATGGCCTTATTGGATATGTGGACCTTACTATCCAAGTAGATATTTGAATCCTGAGACAATGATTCAGGGAGAGACAATAACGGATGAGAAAGGAAAGTTTACTATCAGCTTTAAGGCGTTGCCTAAAGAAGAAAAAGAAAGTAAGCTGCCTCGTACCTTTACTTATTATATCTATGCAGATGTAATAGACCAGAATGGAGAAACACATAGCAGTAGTATAGATGTTGTAGTAGGAGAGAAGAATATAGAGCTAGCTGTTAATCTTCCTTTTATTTCTACAGTAAAGGATTTGAGTAAGTTTACGATTAGCACGAAGAACCTAAATGGGATAGACTATGCTTCTCAAGGGGAGTTAAGTATATTCCCTTTATTAGCTCCTAATCCTGAGCGTATCTCTGATAATTTTGGTTTGGATAAAGGAGATTATAAGTTGTATGATTACAATGAGTTTATCTCTTTATTCCCTCATTTAGATTACGGAGATGAGAAAGACACTGCACAGTGGGGAATAGGTAATTCTGTGTTTAGTACATCATTTAATACAGCAGATACAAAAGAGGTTGTATTTAAGGGAGCTAAACAATTGTCTTCAGGTGCTTATATTGTTAAGGGATATGTATATGAGAACGGTGAGAAGAATGAGATAGAGAAACGCTTTACATTAAGAAATGAGGAGTCAAAAGAGTCTTCAAAGGTCTTAGTGGAATTAAAAGCAGAGGACAAAGTATATAAAGTAGGAGATAAGGCTAGTGTAGAGATACGCAGTGCTGAGAATAATACGTATGCATTCGTAGAAGTAAAAGCAAACGGTAAACAGGTTTATCAAAAAGTGATGAAGATCAATAAGAGAGGTTCGTCAATAGATATTCCTATTAAACAGGATTATAAGGTAGTAGATGTTTATGCCTTAGCATTAAAACACAATATAGTAGCACAAGACGCGGCTAGTGTTGCTCTAAAAGGAGAAGAGAGTAAACTGTCTTTAGTTATTGAGTCTTTTAGAGATAAGGTAGAACCAGGAGCTAAAGAAAAGTGGTCTTTAAAAGTAAAAGGGAAAGAGAAGGAGCAAGTGGTGTCTGAAATATTGGCTACTATGTATGATGCTTCTTTAGATCAGTTCGTATCACATAGTCTAAATACTACTCTTAAGGTTCCTGTACATTATTACAACAGACCTTCGTTTAGTATGTATGATTTTAGTAATATCAAGGGAATAAGTTACTTTAATTCATTAGCAAGTGAGACAGTAGATTATATTAAGTTTATAATAGATAGACCAATCGTATTTAATACTTACGGCTTAAACTTCCAACCTAAAGTTAGAATTGGTTCTGGAACAATGCGAGTGAGAGGGATGAGTAAGGTGAGTGCTACGAGTGGAGATGCAATGGCTGAAAATATTGTTGCTCCTAAACTTTCATCTCAAGAGGAGTTTAAAGAAAGTGCTCCTATGATTGAGTCTAAGGACGTAAGTAATG
Organism: Myroides profundi; assembly: GCF_000833025.1. Taxonomy (NCBI): domain Bacteria; kingdom Pseudomonadati; phylum Bacteroidota; class Flavobacteriia; order Flavobacteriales; family Flavobacteriaceae; genus Myroides; species Myroides profundi. Next base: position 3,513,826 of record NZ_CP010817.1, on the reverse strand, counting down.
GTGGTAACAGTGTAGAAAAAACAGATGCTCCTGCACCGACTGTTCGTAAAAACTTACAAGAGACAGCTTTCTTTTACCCTACACTAAAGACAGATGAGAATGGTGATGTGAAGTTTGAGTTCACAATGCCTGAAGCTTTGACTAAATGGAAGTTTATGGCATTTGCTCATACTAAGGATTTGCGTAGTGACTATGCAGAAAAAGAAGTAGTAACTCAAAAAGAGTTAATGGTAGTGCCTAACTTACCTCGTTTCTTACGACAAGGAGATAAGCTAACTTTATCTACTAAAGTAGTTAATCTATCTGATGCTAATAGAAAAGGTAAAGCTACTCTTCAACTGTTTAATGCTTATACGAATGAGTTGTTGGTAGAAAAAACAGGAGAGTTCTCTGTCAATAAGGAGGAGTCAAGTGCTGTAAGTTGGGATATAGAAGTTCCGAATAGCGTAGATGTAGTATCGTGTAGAATAGTAGCTGTGTCAGATAATTATAGTGATGGAGAAGAGTCTGTACTACCAGTATTGACTAATAGAATGCTAGTAACAGAGACAATGCCTATCTATATCAAAGAAGGACAGAATAAGATATTCAAGTTTAAAGAGTATGAAGCGAATAGAAGCAATACACTGCAGAATCATAAATTGACATTAGAGTTAACGACTAATCCGATTTGGAATGCTGTGTTTGCTTTACCATATTTACAAGAATATCCTTATGATAGTTCAGAGCAAGTGTTTAGTAAAGTGTTTGCTAATGCTGTTGCAACGAAGATATTAAATGACAATCCTAAGATTAAGACTGTCTTTGATCAATGGAATGTAAAAGGAGAAATGTCTTCTAAGTTAGAACAGAATCAAGAGTTGAAGAGTATACTGTTAGCTGAGTCACCATGGGTGAGAGAAGCAACAAGTGAGGCTGAACAAATGAAGCGTATGGCAGTCTTGTTTGATTTGAATAAAATGCAATATGATCTTCAGTCGGATATTGATAAGTTAATCGAGCAACAAAACGAAGATGGGGGATTCTCTTGGTTTAAAGGAGGAAAATCAGATAACTATATTACACAAACTATTGTAGAAGGTTTTGGTAATCTGAAACGCATAGGTGCAATGGATGCGCCTTGGGCAAGTGATGTGAATTATATTTCGATGCTAAAGAGAGCAATAGAATATATGGATCAAGCACAATACAAAGATTATGAAGAGCAAGTGAAGTTTGGTGTGAAGGGTAAAGTACCTAGTTTAGGTACACATTATTTATACGCACGTAGTTACTTTATAGGAGACTTCGGTATTAATGAGAAATACTCTCCTATGATAACAGCTATTCGTCAAAGTATCGAGAGTGAGAAACCTGCTAATAATCTTTATCAAGAGGCTATACGAGCTGTGATAGCTAAGAGATTTGGTTCTGATAAAAAGGCAGAGAGTATTGTTAAGGGGATTATGGAGACAGCAGTAGAGTCTGATGAGATGGGAATGTATTGGAAGAATAATACTGCAGGATGGTTATGGTATCAGGCTCCTATCGAAACCCAAGTAGCAATTCTAGAAGCTACCAACGAGGTAAATAAAGAGAAATACGCTAATGCGATAGAACAGATGAAAGTTTGGTTACTAAAGAATAAACAAACTACTGGATGGAGATCTACTAAAGCAACTACAAAGGCTGTATATGCCTTATTAAATACAGGTAAGTCTTGGTTAGATGCAGAGCAAGGTCTTGAAGTAAAAGTAGGAGGATATCCTATAGACACAGAAGCAAATGCTCAGGCAGGTAGTGGTTATATCAAACAGAGTTGGACTAAAGCAGAGCTGACAGCTAAAAAAGGTGTTGTAGAAGTAAATAAGACATCTCCTGGTATTGCTTATGGCGCGATGTATTGGCAGTACTTCGAAGATTTAGACGCTATTAATGCTGCAGAGACAGGTATTAAGTTAACTAAAAAGTTATATATAAAAGCGAATACAGAGAAAGGTCAAGTACTACGTGAAATCACTAAAGAGTCTCCAATTAAAGTAGGTGATGTAGTGACAGTACGTTTAGAGATAAGTGCAGATAGGGATATGGACTATGTTCACTTAAAAGATATGCGTGCTAGTGGCTTTGAACCTACGAATGTATTATCAGGGTATAGATGGAAAGGAGAGTTCGGATACTATGAAGAAACGAGGGACGCATCTACGAACTTCTTTATATCGAGATTGAGAAAAGGAAGTTATGTGTTCGAGTATGAGTTAAGAGCTAATGTAAGTGGTCAATTCTCGAATGGTATTACAACCATGCAGAGTATGTACGCACCAGAGCTAAGTACTCATAGCGAAGGTATACGAGTAGAGATTAAGAACTAGTGTAGCTAGATAAATAAACAGAAGGAGGTTTGCTGAGGTAAACCTCCTTTTTTATGAGGTATACTTCTTGTTGTAGGTTAAGTGTTTAAGGGGTGATGAGGTTGTAAATTTGTAATACAAAAAACAAAGAGATATGAAAACAAGAAATATTAAACAAGTAGTAAAACCACAACCAGCACACTTTGTAGGAGATGGTTTTAGAGTGCACAACTTTATTCCAAGTATGCCTAATATGAATATGCAACAGATGGATCCTTTCATCATGTTTGATTATAATTCTAAATACACATTTGGACCTTCAGAAATCCCAAGAGGAGTAGGAGTACACACACATAAAGGATTTGAAACTGTTACAATAGCATATAAAGGACGTGTAGAGCATGGAGATAGCAGCGGTGGTGGAGGTATCATAGGAGAAGGTGATGTACAGTGGATGACTGCAGCGTCAGGAGTTTTACACAAAGAGTTTCATGAAACAGAATGGAGTAAAACAGGTGGTGAGTTTCAAATGGTACAGTTATGGGTAAACTTAAAGAGAGAGGATAAAAAAGGGCCTGCTAAATATCAAGCAATAGAACATGATAAAATGGCCAAATATACATTGCCTAACGGTGAAGGGGTAATTGAAGTGATAGCAGGAGACTATAATGGAACTAAAGGTACAGCTTCTACATTCTCACCTATTCATATGTACAATTTAAAAGCAAAAGTAGGTACAAGTACTAACTTTAGCTTTCCTTCAGGGTACACTACTTTATTGTTAGTGTTAGAAGGTGAAGTAAAAGTAAATGGAACAGTAGTAGCTACAGATCATGTGGCTCATATGGAGAGAGAAGGAGAAGAGTTTACAGTAGAAGTTACTAAAGATGCTGTAGTCTTAGTAATCTCAGGAGAGCCTTTAAATGAACCAATCGCACATTATGGACCATTCGTAATGAATACAACAGATGAGTTAGTACAAGCAGTAGATGACTTTAACTCTGGGAAGTTTGGAGATCTAGCATAATAATAAATTTCATAATAAGTAAGGAGACTATATTTTTATAGTGGTTTTGTTTTGGTGAAGGGAGAGGTATTGATTATCTCTCCTTTCTTTTTTGGAGTGTAAAATAGCTGTTTATAGCTATTGTATATTTACTTGGTATATTTTTACATTTGTCGTATTAATCAATAGGTATGAAAAAAGTAGGAATTACATTATTTGCACTAGCACTTTTAACAGTTAGTTGCAAGGATAAAGAGGTGAAAACAGAAGTAGTAGAAGAGACTCAAATCGTGACTCCTCAAGTACAGTCAGAGACAGCTGACTTAAAGTTAGCCGCAGACAATATGGATGCCTACATGGAGTCAGAAGATAAGATGATGACTTCTTTAGGAGATGCAGATCAATTGCGTCTTCAAAAGGCAATACAAATCATCGGAAATATGAATGTCATCTATACAGAAGACGATGGAATAGATCATGATAAGACAGATGCAGCTTTCTTAAAAGAAGTAGGAGGTAAAACTTTTAAAGAAGTATGTAAAGTAGCAGAAGCATATCTTAAAGCTGATCAACAACGCGAGTTTGACCGTATCAATGGAATATTAGGAAGTATAAAGGATCCTAAAGCAGATGCTGATGTAGAGCGTTATAATGAGGCACAACACGATCTTAAAGAAGCTAATAAAATACCTATTACACTAGATGCTTATACCTATAGTGAAGAGTGTTTTTTATAGTTTACAATTGATGATTAGTAGTTTGCTGTAGAGACGGCAATACATTGCGTCTACCACCTAGTAACCACAATATAGATAATTCTTAATAAAACAACTAAGCCCATTGCAACGCAATGGGCTTAGTTGTTCAATGTAGCTAACAGCTAAACGGTCTACAGCTGTTAACTGTAAACCGTCCACCGTTAGTCTATAACAATCCCGCTCTTTTTAATAAAGCATCAGGAGTAGGTTCTTGACCTCTGAATTTCTTGTATAATGTCATTGGGTGATCAGTGCCTCCCTGAGATAATACATAATCTTTAAACTTAGTAGCTACTTCTTTATTGAAGATACCATTGTCTTTGAAATATGCGAATGCATCAGCATCCAATACCTCTGCCCATTTATAACTGTAGTATCCAGATGAGTAACCACCTTGGAAGATATGAGAAAATGAAGTACTCATTGCATTCTCTTTTACATCAGGATATTGTTGAGTAGAGGCAAATTGTTTTGTTTCGAAGTCTTTTAGACTTGTGATTGTTGTAGGGTCTTGACCATGCCATCCCATATCTAATAAACCGAAGCTCAACTGACGTACTGTAGCTATTCCTTCTAAGAAGCTCGCACTCTCTTTGATCTTTTCTACTAATTCCATAGGGATAGTCTCTCCTGTCTGATAGTGTTTAGCGAATAGCTCTAAAGCTTCTTTCTCATAACACCAGTTCTCCATCACTTGACTTGGCAATTCTACGAAGTCCCAATACACATTAGTCCCAGACAACGATGGATAAGTTGTATTTGCTAACATACCATGTAATGCATGTCCAAACTCGTGGAATAGAGTCGTCACTTCGTTAAATGTAAGTAGCGATGGCTTAGTAGCGGTTGGCTTAGTGAAGTTACACACGATAGAGATATGCGGTCTTTCATTGATACCATCTTTGATGTATTGGTTCTTGAATGAAGTCATCCATGCACCGTTTCTCTTTCCTTTGCGTGGGAAGAAGTCTGTATAGAATACCGCTATGAAATCTCCTTGTTCGTTCGTTACTTCAAATGTACGCACATCTGCATGATACTTCTCTATAGAGTGTACTTCAGTGAATACTAATCCGTATAGCTTATTCGCCACTTGGTAAGCACCGTCTAATACATTCTCTAACTGGAAGTATGGTTTAAGTAATTCGTCATCTAAGCTAAAACGCTCTTGCTTTAACTTCTCAGAATAATATGAACCATCCCATTTCTCTAATACATCTACTTTGTCTGCTTTTTGAGCAAAAGCAGTTAATTCAGCAAACTCTTTATCCGCAGCAGGCTTAGCCTTTGCTAATAACTCCTCTAAGAAAGCATTTACCTTATCAGGGCTCTGTGCCATACGCTCTTCTAATACGAAGTGAGCATGTGTAGCATATCCTAGTAGATTAGCTCTCTCATGACGTAGGTTTACGATCTTTAAGACATTAGCCTCATTGTTGTGTTCGTTATCTTGAAAGGCTTTTTTACCTGAAGCGATAGCCATCTCTTTACGCAACTCACGATTATCAGCATAGGTCATAAAAGGGATATAACTAGGATAGTCTAATGTGAATATCCATCCCTCTTTACCTTCTTGTTCAGCTAAAGCTTTTGCCTCTTCTACAGCACCTTCAGGAAGACCAGCCAAGTCTTTCTCGGCTGTGATGTGTAGTTGGTATTTATGTGTTTCTGCTAATACGTTTTCTCCAAACTTTAAGGCTGTAGTAGACAGTTCAGCATCTATTGCTCTTAATCTTTCTTTTTTATCTTCTGATAACAATGCACCATTGCGGACAAAGCTTTTATAATTCTTTGTCAATAAGGTTTCTTGTTCTATAGTAAGGTTTAGTGTCTCTTTTTGTTCATAAACTGCTTTTACGCGTTTAAATAACTCTTCGTTTAAAGAGATATCATTGCCTAATGCAGATAACATTGGAGCTACCTCTTGCGCTATTTTCTGCATCTCATCATTGGTCTCAGCCGAGTTCAGGTTAAAGAAGATATTAGATAATACATCTAATTCCATTCCTGAGTAGGCTAATGCCTCTAGCGTATTCTCAAAGGTAGGTGTTGCAACGTTAGCAGTAATAGCGTCTATCTCTGCTTTTGTATCTTGTATTGCTTTTTGGAAAGCAGGTATATAGTCTTCCGTTTTAATTTGGGTAAATGGTGCTGTACCATGTACGGTGTTAAATGGATAGTTCAATGCCGACATATTTTCTAATTTATTTATATAGTATAAAAGTAAGTTTTTTTTAAATAATGGCTTGTTAATAATATTGGAATGTTTTTTGCACTAGGTGTGAATAATCACATATTAATAGTTTTTTAGAATTAATATGTTTGTTATAATAAGTAATTAATCAATATGTTATGATGCAAATATCATCCAAGGATATAGATATTCTTAGAAGTGAAGTAGGTGAATCTATTAAATTAGGAACATTAACGGATAAGCAATTACAAGTTATCTATGATAATAAGTTGTTTAATATGTTTGTGCCAGAATATTTAGGTGGACTAGGAGTAAGTCTGATTGAGGCTTTGCAAGTGGAAGAACAGTTAGCTAGAGTAGATGGTAGTCTAGGATGGACAGTGACCATGTGCGCAGGGGCTAATATGTTTGTAGGGTATTTAGAGAGCTTTCTTGCTAAAATGATTTTTCAAGATCCGAAGGTGTGTTTTGGAGGAAGTGGACAGATAGATGGTATCGCTAAGGTATCTAGAGATGGGTATATTGTGAACGGTACTTGGGATTATATCGTAGGGTTGCCCCATTGTACTGTATTGACTTTAAACTGTCAGATAGAAGAGAAAGGAGAATTGCTTTATAATGAAGACGGTTCGCCTTATTTTAAAACGTTTTTCTTTTTCCCAAAAGAAGTAACTGTTATTGAGGATTGGCAGTCTATTGGGCTGAAGGCTACTGCGAGTCATAGCGTTAAGATTAAGGAGTTTAGGGTGAGTAGCAATAGAGCCTTTGAGATAGATAGTAATCATCCTGTTATTAATGAACAGACCTATCAGTACCCCTTTATGTCGTTTGCATTATTAACTTTGACTGCTAACCATTTAGGAATGCAAGAGCATTTTATGGATGAACTGAAAAAGTATTTTACAGGAGAATTATATAATAAGTACTTCGAATTTAAAGCAGAGTTGTTCTACCAATATGAAGAAAAGTTTATAGAGAGAAGAGCCGCTTTCTATAGCTTGGTCCAGTCTTCTAGTGAAGAGATTCTATTGAATGGGAAATTATCAGATCAGACGAGTGCAGCTATAGATAAGATGTGTAAAGATCTTGTTTATAAAGGGCGTAACGCTGTTCTGAAGGTTGTACCTTATTTAGGAATGGGGGCTATGGACTATACCACAGAGATGAACCGTATCATAGGAGATATTCTTACAGCGAGTCAGTTTAGTTTATTGTTACCTGATAGTTTAGAATAGAGAAAAATAGGTCAATAGAAGAGATCTCATCAGTATTACTGATGAGGTCTTTTTTGTTTAAAGTGTTTTAATGCGGTAGCTTTGTTGTAGACAAAACAACATATTATGAAACAGTATCTAAGTGATGCCGATGTGCAAATACTTAAAGACAATATAACTACAGCAGAACAATTAGGTCATCTAACAGAAGAACAACTAGAAGTGCTGTATAGAAACAATTTATTCAACCTATTTGTGCCTAAACAATATAATGGTTTAGAAGTAGACTTTATCGATGCGTTAAGAGTAGAAGAGCAGTTAGCAGTTATAGATGGGAGTTTAGGATGGACCGTGACACTATGTGCAGGAGCTAATATGTTTGTAGGATTTTTAGATGCTAATGAAAGTAACAAAGTTTTTCAGGATACAAAAGTGTGTTTTGGTGGCAGTGGTAAGGTGAGTGGAGTAGCAAGAGAAGATGGAGAGTATTATCTTATCAATGGGACTTGGGATATCGTAACAGGATTACACCATTGCACAGTTTTTACAGCGAATTGCCATCTCGAAGTCAACGGGGAATTGCAGTATGATGTAGAGGGTAGACCTGTATACAAGTCATTTTTCTTTTTGCCTTCTGAAGTAATAACTAAGAATAGTTGGGATACTTTAGGACTAATAGCTACAGGGAGTCATTCTATCGTAGCAAAAGAATTACGCGTACCTAAATCACGCAGTTTTAGTATCACAAGTGAGGCGTGTACTATTGACACCCCACTTTATAAGTTCCCGTTTTATCCGTTTGCAAAGTTTACATTAGCTGTGAATCAGTTGGGAATGCAATACCACTTTCTACAAGAAGTAGAGGTATATTTTAATAAACTCAAAAGAGGCGCTTATGAACAGTTCCAAACAGAATTGTTAGTGAAACTACAGGCAGCATATCACGCGCGTAGAGAAGCTTTTTATGATTTAGCATCTACGTCATGGCAGAAAGTACAAGAGGGTACTGAGCTAACAGAAGTAGAGTGTAATGCTATAGATAAACTGTGTAAAGAAGTGGTGTATCAAGGGAGAGATGAGGTGATACAGAACTTACCTTATTTAGGTATGTACGGGGTGAATAATAACTCTCCTATAAGTAGAATCGTCAGAGATATCTTAACCGCATGCCAACACAGCCTGTTTCTTTAATTACGATTTTCAAATTACGAATTAAGAATTACGAAAGCTTAAATACCTATTTATTCTGTGTAACTCTTTCTTTATTTTGTATAGTAATTCTGATACTACCAATGATTTTTAGAATCTCATCTAAATCCTGAAGTAAGCTGTTTTTCTCACGAATAGTCAAAAAGTCTGTGTCTGCTAATAATCTAATCCAGTAATGAGTTTCACGAGCTTCTTTATAAGCAATAGATAATTTAGCGTAGAAGTCTTTTTCTGTCTGTGCACCAAGGGCTTCTTCAACATTAGCACCTATAGAAGTACCAGAACGAAGAAGTTGTTTGCTTAGTACATATTCTTTTTTAGTCGCAGATAGATGTTTATATAGGCGGATGGTTCTTACAGCAAAATCATAAGTTTTAGTCTGTATTATATTTTCTTGTTTCATAAAGTAACAAGGTAGTTATAGGTTTTAAAGTAATAATAACCGAAATATGAAGTAATATACTTACTCCATATTTCGGTTATATCTAAGTTGCTGAGTCATCCCTCACCCGTAGGGTGATGATTCTTAATTTTTAATTTATAATTCTTAATTTAAATAAAAGGTCTAAAGACCTTTTATTTCGGTTGCTGCTTTAAGCACCGCTTCTCTTAATCCATTTTTATAGTCTACCATCTTATTGCGAAGGTCCTCGTTTTGACTACCTAATATCTGTATCGCTAGAAGACCAGCATTTTTAGCACCATTAAGGGCTACTGTAGCTACAGGTACACCACCAGGCATCTGTAAGATAGATAGTACACTGTCCCATCCGTCGATAGAGTTACTAGATTTAACAGGTACTCCGATCACAGGAAGTGGAGACATAGAAGCTACCATACCAGGTAAGTGTGCTGCTCCTCCTGCTCCTGCGATGATCACATTGATACCACGCTTATGAGCATTAGAAGAGAAGTCTACTAGTTTCTCAGGTGTTCTGTGAGCAGATACGATATCCACTTCTACTTCTACACCGAATTCTTTAATAATATTGATTGCATCTTGCATTACAGGCATATCAGATGTACTGCCCATTACTACTGCTATTTTCATAAGATTTATTTGCTGATTACTTTAATAGTTTCTTTTACTTGCTGCGCTATTTCTCTAGCTTTAACCATATCACTATTCACGATTGTTACATGTCCCATTTTTCTAAAAGGACGAGTCTCGCGTTTACCATAGATATGAGGAGTCACACCTTCTATCGCTAAGATATCTTCCATTCCTTCATAGTAAACTTGACCCGTATAGCCTTCAGCACCTACTAAGTTTACCATGATACCAGCCACTTTGCTATCTGTATTCCCTAATGGCAAATCTAGAATAGCACGGATGTGTTGTTCGAATTGAGAAGTATAGCTTGCCTCTATAGAGTAGTGCCCAGAGTTATGAGGACGAGGAGCTACTTCATTCACTAGTACATCGTCATCTTGCGTTTGGAACATCTCCACAGCCAATAAACCTACATGATTAAATTTCTCAGAAACTTGAAGAGCGATAGCTCTTGCCTTATCTGCTACAGCGCTATCGATACGCGCAGGACAAATCACATATTCTACTTGGTTAGCCTCTGGGTGGAATTCCATTTCTACTACAGGATACGTTTTGATTTCTCCAGAAGCAGAACGAGCTACGATAACAGCTAATTCATTTTTAAAAGGAACCATCACTTCAGCGATACACTCTACATTAGGTAGTGCATCTAAGTCAGTAATCGTGCGAACTACTTTTACTCCATTACCATCATACCCAAACTGAGCTGACTTCCATACGAATGGCATCGTTACTTCATTAGCTGTAGCTGCTGTTTTTAGAGCTTCTATATCAGAGAATCTCTTATAAGGAGCAGTTGGGATATTATGAGTAGTATAGAAATCTTTTTGATTTCCTTTATTTTGGATTAATCGAAGTGTCTTAGGAGAAGGGAATACTTTAAGCCCTTCTTCTTCTAACTTATCTAGTGCATCTAAGTTGACATTTTCTATTTCGATCGTTAAGACATCCACTGTTTTACCGAAGCGATAAACAGTTTCAAAATCCATTAAATCCCCTTGGAAGAACTGATGTGCTCCATACTGAGAGGGTGCATCTTTACTAGGGTCTAGTACATTGGTAGCGATGTCAAATTTACGAGTGTCATATAGGAGCATTTTACCTAATTGACCTCCTCCTAATATTCCCAAACGGAAATCAGTAGAAAAGTAATTCATTGTGTAGTTGTATTGTTATTGAGCAAAGATAATTTAAAAATATAAAAGAGTAAGTCTAAAATTCACCTCATGCCTAGTTTGGTTTTATATTTAAGGGTAAGATGTAATGAACATTGATTTTGAAAAGAGCTTATTCTGTTTTAAAAAGGTTTTGAATAGCTTACTCTGGTTATCTAGAGTATGTTATTGGATGGAGCTGATATAAAATATAGGTGTAAAGATTATAGGGGAAGATGTGTCTTTTTTACCTTTTTGGAAGGGGTGGTCGGCATGTGGTCGGCTTAAAAGTACCAAAAATAGCCTATCACTACCCGAGCAGATTGATATCACTTACTGATCAAGGTATATATGAATGGAGAATAGTGGAATAGTTCAAGGGGTATGAATGTATTAATGATGGATTGGGATATTGTTTATGTGGAAGTAAGAGTTTTATACATTATATCTAAGTATAAGAGGATATCGTAGAAGAGATAATGAGAGTTTGATAAGAATAGAATTATATTCTCGTAAGAAATAGCGTGAAAAGTTTTTTTACAGAAGTACTATTTGTATAGTTAAGAAAGGAGGTTCTTGTGATTAATTTTTAGTTAATATGTTGTTTGTTTGATGATAGTTATAGTTTTGTGGGGTATTGATTGGTTATTTTTTATTTCGGTATGGTAATAAAATATTAAATAAATATTTTTTAGTTAAAAAAATTAACTTATATTTGGTAGGTTATGAGTTGTGAATTGGCTCATTAAAATTGAAATTACGTTTTAAGTAGTGAAAATAATCTCAACGATAGAACTATAAACTTTGGTTTTAGAGTTAGATTGAATTAGTTTGTTTTAGACGTAGCGTGTAATAGCGCTACGTTTTTTGTTTTTAAAAACAAATGGCCAAAAAGTAAATTATAGAGGTTTATTTTTTGGTTATTTAGGTTAAATCCTTTGCATAGAAACGAATAAACCTGTATTCTTTTTGTATATTTGCAAATTACGAACAACTTCGACACAATGGAAATACAAGTATTGGATAAAGTGTTTGTTCCTTTTATTTCTAGGGAACAGATTGATACTAGATTGCGTGAAATCGCAGAACAAATAGAAATGGATATGAACGGAGATGTTCCTGTATTTATAGGGGTTTTAAACGGTTCGTTTATGGTTATTTCTGATTTGGTGAAGCACTATAAAGGCTCATGTGAAATGAGTTTCGTTAAAATGGCTTCATATATAGGAACTCAATCAACTAATCAAGTTAATCAGTTATTAGGACTTGATATAGATGTTACTGATAGAAGAGTAGTTATTATAGAAGATATCGTAGATACTGGGAATACACTAGTAGCGTTAAAGAAATTATTTGATCAGCATAAGCCTAGTGAAGTACGTATATGTACGCTATGTTTAAAGCCAGAGGCTTATACGAAAGATATTCATTTAGATTATGTAGCTTTTGAGATTGAGAATAAGTTTATCGTAGGATATGGAATGGACTATGATAAGTACGGTAGAAATATACCAGAGATATACCAAATTAAAGAATAAAGATTAGACTAACAGAATAAACAATAAATAATGATTGCAATAGTTTTATTTGGAAAACCAGGTGCTGGGAAAGGTACACAGGCTGAGTTTTTAAAAGAAAAGTATAATTTAACACATATCTCTACAGGAGATGTATTCCGTTTTAACTTAAAAAACGATACTGAGCTAGGTAAACAAGCTAAAGTATATATGGATCAAGGAGAACTAGTTCCAGACAGTGTTACAATTAATATGTTGGCAGAAGAGGTGAGCAAGAATATGGATAAATCAGGATTCTTATTCGATGGTTTTCCTCGTACAATCGCTCAAGCTGAAGCACTAGAAAAACTATTGAATGAGAAAGGAATCACTTTTGCAGGAACTGTAGGTTTAGAGGCTGATGATGATGTATTAGTAGCACGTATCCTAGAGAGAGGTAAGACTAGTGGTAGAGCTGATGACCAAGATGAGGCTAAGATCCGTACACGTTATACAGAGTATAATGAGAAGACAGCTCCTCTTATCGCGTTCTACGAAGCAAAAAATAAATTCTACGCTGTAGATGGAATTGGTTCTATCGAAGAAATTACAGGACGTTTAAGCAAAGTTATAGATACTTTAATATAAGGTACTTTATAACATTCGCTAAAAAATATTACATTTGCCGCCCAATTCCTATTGTATGGTGCAATAAGGACGAAAAAAATTAAAGGAAATGACTGAAGGGAATTTTGTCGATTACGTAAAGATATATGTAGCTTCTGGTAAGGGAGGTAGAGGATCTACACACTTACACAGAGAAAAATTTATTGAAAAAGGTGGGCCTGATGGTGGTGACGGAGGTCGCGGAGGTCACGTATACATAGTCGGAAACGAAGGCTTATGGACTTTATTTCACCTTAAATTTGCACGTCATATTAAAGCAGGTCACGGTGGTGATGGAGGAAGTTCTAGAAGTACAGGGTCAGATGGTGACGATAGAATTATCGAGGTGCCATTAGGAACTGTAGTGAAGGACAAAGAGACAGGTGAAGTATTATTCGAAATTACTGAACACGGCGAAAAGAGAATTGTAGCTGAAGGAGGTAAAGGAGGATTAGGTAACTGGCATTTTAGATCATCTACTAACCAGACTCCTAGATATGCACAACCTGGAATGCCTAGTGAAGAGCTAGATGTTATATTAGAATTAAAAGTATTAGCTGATGTCGGATTAGTAGGATTCCCTAATGCAGGTAAATCTACATTACTATCTGTACTTACTTCAGCTAAACCAAAGATAGCGGATTATCCGTTTACAACACTGAAGCCTAATTTAGGTATCGTGTCGTATAGAGATTTTAAATCTTTTGTGATTGCAGATATTCCTGGTATTATCGAAGGAGCTGCAGAAGGTAAAGGTTTAGGTCATTACTTCTTAAGACATATCGAGAGAAACTCTACTTTATTATTCATGGTGCCTGCGGATGCTGATGATATTAAAAAAGAGTATGACATCTTAATAGATGAGCTAAGAAGATATAATCCAGAAATGCTGGATAAAGATCGTCTTTTAGTAGTTACTAAGTGTGATATGCTAGATGATGAGCTTAAATCAGAATTAAAAGAACAGCTAGATGCTGAATTAGATGGAGTACCATATATGTTTATCTCTTCTGTGGCTCAACAAGGGCTAATGGAGTTAAAGGATAAATTATGGGAAATGTTGAATAAATAAGATTAAATTAAGGGAATTGCCTTTAATTCCCTATTGGCAGGGTGAAGGTGAGAAAAATGTGGATGTTATTTGTTGTTATACGGCAAGTTATAAGTTAAAATTTATTTTTTTTGTATATATTTACATCAAACTGAAAATATATATTTAGAGAAATAAACAAAATATGCTAACATTAATTTTTCTCACTTTTGTACTTGCTTTTGGAGTATTATTTCTAAAGAAGTTTGTACAAACTAAATTTGTAGCATTAATATCCCTACTTCCATTTTCAATTTTTTTATATCTATTATCTTTTTTACGTTCTGTAAAAGACGGATTTAATAGTGTCCTATTTAGCACTGAATGGATTCCTTCATTAGGAATCAATTTAGACTTTAAAATAGACGGTCTATCACTTTTGTTTGGATTATTGATTTCTGGAATTGGAACATTGGTATATTTATATGCTTCTTCTTATTTAAGAGGGCATCCTCTGTTACACCGTTTTATTTGCTACCTCACTGTTTTTATGGGAGCAATGTTAGGAGTAGTCACTTCTGACAATTTAATTACCTTGTTTATTTTTTGGGAGCTTACGAGTATAAGCTCATTCTTCTTGATTGGTTTTAATAATGAAGAAGAAGAATCTAGAACGAGTGCATTATGGGCTTTAGCCATTACAGGATTAGGAGGGTTCTTCTTACTGTCCTTTGGTGTAATCGTAGGAACTATATCCGGAACATATTCTATCCACGAATTATTAGGACAGAGTGATGTGTTACGAGAGAGTCCTTTCTATTTATTAATTATCATTTTCTTATTCATAGCAGCTTTTACTAAGTCTGCACAATTCCCTTTTCACTTTTGGTTGCCAGGAGCGATGAAGGCTCCTACACCAGTATCAGCTTATCTACACTCTGCTACGATGGTGAAGGCGGGTGTGTATCTAGTGGCTAGATTCACTCCTATACTAGGAGGTAAGATGGAGTGGAACACAATCTTACTAGTAGTAGGTGGCGTGACGATGCTATTCGGCGCTTTTCACAGTGTCTTTAGAAAAGATATGAAAGGAATATTAGCTTACTCTACTATATCTGCCTTGGGACTATTAATGTTCTTGTTAGGGATAGGTACTCAGATAGCGCTATATGCTATGGCGGTATTCGTATTAGCACACGCATTGTATAAAGCAGCTTTTTTCTTGATCACAGGTATTATAGATCATGCTTTACATACTCGTGATATTAATGAGTTGGGAGGACTGCGTAAGTATTTCCCTCTGTTAAGTGTTGCAGCCGTTGTTGCTGCATTATCATGTGCAGGTATTCCTCTGACTTTTGGGTTTATTGGGAAAGAGTTGATCTATGAGAGTGGACTTCATTATATGGATGAGACTTTAGCGATGATATTAGTAGGTGCCTTATTCTTCACAAATGTGTTTTTGACGGGCTCAGGTTTCTTAATTGGTATAAAGCCTTTCTTTGGCAAAGCGACTAAGAACGTCTGTATCTCTCATCAACCTGATTGGGCACTTATAGCTCCTCCTGTAGTATTAGGATTCTTTACCTTACTATTAGGAGTATTACCAGCGATAGCGTATCACGAAATCATCTTAGCGACTTTTAGTGCTATGTACGGTTCTGTCGTAGAGATGCCTCTAGCGATATGGCATGGTGTAAATACTAGCTTATTATTAAGTGGATGTACGATAGTGCTAGGTACGATAGTGTATATCATCTTTAAGAGATGGAAGAATCCGTTATGTGTAGTAGAGAACTTCGAGAAGGTATCACCTAAGAATATATTCTCTATCATCGTAGAGTTTTTCAGAGTACTAGCATACCGTTATACTTGGATCTTCCATAACGGATATCTAAGATCTTACCTAGCTGTAATCATTGTTTTCTTTGTGGGATTAGTAGGATATAAGTTATTTGCAGATGTACCACTACGTGTGAACACGACTGGACTGTCTGAGTTCAGAGCTTATGAGTTAGTCGTATTCTTAATTGCTGTTGTAGCAATTGTCTTTGCAATTAATACATCCTCTAGATTGACTGCAATAGCTGCTACTGGAGTAGTGGGATATTGTATCTGTTTAATATTCGTATTCTACGGAGCGCCTGATTTAGGAATGACGCAGTTCGCTATTGATACTTTGACTACTGTACTATTTATTTTGGTACTGTTTAAGTTACCTCCATTCTTAAAATTAGGTAATAGAAAGATACAGTTTAGAGATGCCGTTATTTCTATTGCATTTGGTATTCTGATTTCTATTATCACTTTACAAGCTTTAGTATCTCCAGCAGATAAAGATATCAGTAGATATTATGCAGAGAATGTATATGTACTTGCTAAAGGTAAGAATGTGGTGAACGTTATCTTAGTAGACTTTAGAGGATTTGATACTATGATAGAGACGATAGTATTATCTATCGCGGCATTAGGAGTATTCAGTATGTTAAAATATAGAGAAGATGAAGAACAAAAATAAGTACGATATAAAGAAGCTGGACTCAACGATATTGAGGACAGCGACTAACTATTTATTACCTCTGTTATTATTATTCTCTCTTTTTGTATTACTGAGAGGACATTATTTATCTGGGGGAGGTTTTGTAGGAGGGTTGATAGCGTCTATAGCATTTGTATTACATGCTTTTGCTTATACGACTAGAAGAACGTTAAGACTGTTTCAGATTCCACCGAGAATGTTAATCCCGATAGGCTTGACACTTTCTTTTATAAGTGGTTTTTTGCCTGTAATTTTGGGAAAACCATTTATGACAGGAGTGTGGTTTGCAGATAATGTAGCTGTTATAGGCTCTGTGGGAACTGCCTTGTTTTTTGATATCGGGGTTTATTTAGTAGTGGTTGGTGTAGTGCTGACTATATTATTAACTATTTCAGAAAGTGAATAAAAGAGATAAGTATGGAATTACTATTAGTATTATTAGTTGGAATCTTATATTCTGCAGGGATATACTTGATCTTGCGTAGAAGTATGGTTAAGTTACTTTTAGGATTTATGATGCTAGGTAATGGAGCCAATATATTAATCTTCTTGATGGGGGAATTAACCAAAGGTAAAGCGCCTATCATTAATGGAGAGAGTAAGCATTTTACAGATGTGTACGCAGATCCTGTACCTCAAGCATTAATCTTGACAGCCATAGTTATCAGTTTTGGGTTGACAGCTTTTGCTATTATTCTATTGAAAAAAGTGCATGAGACAACTGGAACAGATGATTTAGATTCACTTAATATCCAAGATTTAGATATATGATTTCGAACTTTATATTAGCACCTATATTTGCGCACATGCTGACGGCTATAGTCCTGTTGTTCTTCTGGAAGAATGTACAGGCACAAAAGACGGTGAGTGTGATAGGTAACATTATCGGCTTCTGTGTGAGTTTGCGATTGTTTACCTTAATATGGGAGAATGGAAATATGACTTTACAAATGGGAGGCTGGGAAGCCCCATTTGGAATTACTTTCGTAGGTGATACCTTGAGCGCTACGATGGTGATGCTTACAGCTATTGTGTCATTAGCTGTAGGTATATACTCAACAGCTGCGACTAATATTAGTCGTATACGATATGGGCACTTCTTTATCTATCACTTCCTAATTATGGGGTTGATGGGAGCCTTTTTGACAGGAGATATATTTAATCTTTATGTGTGGTTTGAAGTAGTGATTATTTCTTCTTTTGTTTTATTGACATTAGGAGGAAAAAAGAGACAGATGGAAGGTGCTGTGAAGTATGTAACTATGAATATGCTAGCTTCAGTAATCTTCTTAACCGCTATCGGGATTCTATATGGGATAACAGGTAGCTTGAATATTGCAGACTTGCCTGAGCATGTAGCAGCAGTGGAAAATAGAGGATTAGTAACAGTGACCGCATTGTTATTCTTTGTTGGTTTTGGTATTAAGTCAGCGGTGTTCCCAATGTACTTTTGGTTGCCATCATCTTACCATACGCCACCATCAGCTATTGGTGCTGTGTTTGGAGGATTGTTGACTAAGATGGGAGTGTATTCTATGATAAGAGTATTCACAGTAGTATTCGAACCTGATGACTTTGTATTACAAGTATTTATAGTTATTGCTATTCTTACGATGATAAGTGGAGCACTAGGAGTAATCAATAAGCGAAATATTAGAAGAATATTATCTTACTTTATTGTTTGTCATATAGGGTATTTGATAGCGGGTATTGGTATATATACAGAGCTAGCTTTTGTAGGAGTAGTGTTTTATCTAATCCATGATGTCATTGTGAAGAGTAACTTCTTTATGATGAGTGGTCTGATACAAAAGATACGTGTAACGCAAGATATTTATCGATTAGGAGGGTTCTATAAGGACTACCCTAAGCTGTCTATCGTCTTTGCGATTATCTTATTCTCTCTAGCAGGTATTCCACCATTGTCTGGGTTCTGGCCAAAGATTCTTTTGTTTCAGGAGGCCTTTAAGCAGGAGAGTTATGTGTTATTAGGAACCTTGATATTTGCGAGCTTTATTACTTTATTTATTGTAGCTCGTATTTGGTCAGAAGTGTTTTGGAAAGATTTGCCAAAACCGAATGCGGAAGAGGTAGATTATTTCGCACCGTTCCATACTAGAGGTAAAATAGCCTTAGTATTACCAGTTATTGGATTAGCTGTAGTATCCTTGTTGATCGGGTTTAATGCTTCTTTTGTATTTAAAGTAGCAGAACGTGTAGCATACGAATTAATGAACCCATCAATCTATATAGAATCAGTAATGCATCATTTAAAATAAGCAGATTATGTTGAAGTACTTTTTACTTAATTTATTATTGACATTTGTCTGGGTTGCTTTAACAGGACAGTTAAATTATTCTAACTTCATCTTTGGAGGTGCAGCAGGATTCTTTATTTTATGGATGCTAACGAGACGATCTAAGCAAGCAGATAAGGAATATTTCTATCGTGTACCGAAGATTATGATCTTTATCCTCTATTTTCTTTATGATATGATGGAGGCTAACTTACGTGTAGCGATAGATGTAATGACACCTAATTATCATACAACACCTGGTATCATTAAGTACAATCTAGATGCTAAGACAGATTTTGAGATTACGATGTTGACCAATATCATTGCCTTAACTCCAGGTACTATGGTGATTGATATTGCAGAAGATAAAAGTTATGTTTATATACATACTATGTATTTAAGAGATAAACACAAGTTTATTAAGAATATGAAAGAGAGAACAGAAACTAAACTATTAGAGATATTGCGATGACAGTAGAAGATTATTTAATATATGTAATTATGCCTATCATCAGCTTGTCTTTAATCTTCATATTTATAAGATTTCTGAAAGGGCCAAGTGTATCAGATAGAGTAGTTGCTCTAGACTTACTGATTACAGTAGGAGTAGGGGTTATTGGAGTGTTTAGCTTGATTGCTAATGATCCAATATTCTTAGATGTGGCAATGATATTAGCGTTAATAGCATTCTTGAGTACAGTGGCTTTTGCCTATTATTTATTAAAAAGGAATAGAGATGATTGATATTGTGATAATGATATTAAGTACTGTAGGAGCAGTATTTGTGTTAATAGCTTCTATAGGAATTGTACGTATGCCTGATTTCTATACAAGACTGTCTATTACGATTAAGGCAGCGACTTTAGGCATTGGTTGTATTCTTACAGCGGCAGCTATACATTTTGCAGAGTTTTCAACAACGACTAAAGTGTTAGCTATTATATTTTTCTTGTTTATCACTTCACCGGTTGCAGCATTCTTAATTGCAAGAACTGCTTATATTACAGGGATAAAACTATGGGATAAGTCTGTAGTAGATGAGTTACAGAATCGATATGATAACCATAATAATATTCCTTTAGACGCTTGTAAAGAGGAAAAGCTAACAGCTGATAAACAATCATCAGACAAAGAATAATTACAACAATTGAGGAGGATTTATAGAATTAAATTTATCTTCGCATTTCTAACATACTAATTAATATGAAAAAAATCGTTTTATTTTTAACCGCATTCATATTAGCGATACCTACGACGGTAAAGGCTGATGAAGGAATGTGGTTCTTAATGTTCATAGAGCGTTTAAACCAGCGCGATATGGAAAAGATGGGACTACAGTTGACATCTGAAGAAATATATAGTATCAATAATCATTCGTTGAAAGATGCTATTATACAATTTGATGGTGGATGTACAGCAGAGATTGTATCTAATCAAGGGTTGGTACTAACTAATCACCACTGTGGATATGATAAAATAGCTAAATTATCTACACCAGAAGATGATATTTTAACGAATGGATTCTGGGCAAAAGATAAAGCTAGTGAGAGAGCTGCTAAAGGTCTTTCTGTTCGTTTCTTTGTAAGAATGGACAATGTAACAAAGCGTATCTTAAGCGTTGTTAATGATAAGATGTCTGAAGTTGAAAGAGAGAAAGCAATCAACCAAGAGATCGCTAAGATTCAAAAAGAGAATGATGGTGATGGTAAATATACTGTTTCTGTAAAATCATTCTTTCAAGGTAATGAATTCTATTATTTCGTATATCAAGATTATAATGATGTTCGTTTAGTAGGAACTCCTCCTAACAGCATCGGTAAGTTCGGAGGTGATACTGATAACTGGGAATGGCCACGTCACACAGGTGACTTCTCTTTATTCCGTGTGTATACTGATAAAGATGGTAATCCTGCAGAGTACTCTGCAGATAATGTACCAATGGTTCCTAAACACCACTTACCAGTATCTATCACAGGTATAAAAGAAGGTGACTTCTCTATGATATTAGGATATCCTGGTAGAACAAATAGATGGATGCCTGCACAAGGAGTAGAGCAAAACATTAAGTTCGCTTATCCAGCTTGGGTTGAAGGATCTAAGTTAGGAATGGATGTAATGAAGAAATACATGGCTACAAACGATGCAGTACGTCTTAACTATGCATCTAAATATGCAGGTGTAGCTAACTACTGGAAGAACCGTCAAGGTATGATTGATGCATTGACTCAACATCAGACTGTAGCAACTAAAACAAAAGCTGAAAAAGATTTCCATAAATGGGCTTCTAAAAAAGAGAACGCTGCTAAATACGGAAATGTAATAGCTGATATTAACGCATGGTACAAAGCGACTAATGAGAAGTCTCGTCATGACAATTATTTAATGACAATGTTGCGTACTTCTAATTTAGTAGCTGCACCATATCGTTTAGCTGGAGGTATGGAAGCGTATGCTGCTGGTGATGATAAGAAACGTGCTGAGATGTTACCTGAGTTTAAAGAGTACATTAAGAGTATCTATGGTAGTACTTATGAGCCATTAGAAAGAGAAATGTTAGCTAAACAATTAGCTCTTTATGCTACTAAATCTACAGGATATGCAATTGCTCCTTATGTAGCAGAAATCAACAAAGAGTACAATGGTGATTTTGAAAAGTATGTAGATGAGATTTTTGAGAAGAGTGTATTTGCTAACCAAGAGGCTATCGATGCATTCTTAGCAGATCCTAAAGGAGTGACTATTTCTCGTGATCCTATGTTGAAGTTATCTATAGCTATTATGGAGCACTATAGAGCTATGCCTGATAATGTAACTGCATTAGAGGATAAGTTCCAAAAAGCATATAGATTATTTGTAGATGGAGTACAAAAAAGTAACCCTACAGGTAAATACTATCCAGATGCAAACTCTACTTTACGTTTAACTTACGGTACTGTAAAAGACCTACCAAGAGGAAATAAAGTAAATGATGCAGCAGAGAACTGGTTTACTACTTTAAAAGGTACAGTTGCTAAACATAAAGTTGGTGACGAAGAGTTCGAAGCACCACAAAAACTAATCGACTTATATAATAAGAAAGATTATGGTGTATATGCTGATAAAGCTGGGCACATGCCTGTAAACTTCTTGACTAACCATGATATCACAGGAGGTAACTCAGGTTCTCCAGTATTAAATGGAAAAGGAGAGTTGATCGGACTTGCATTTGATGGTAATATCGAAGCTATGGCAGGAGACGTTATTTATGATCCTAAATTACAACGTACAATTAACGTAGATATTCGTTACGTACTATTCATTATAGATAAGTTCGCTGATGCTAAACATATTGTAGATGAGATGACTATTGTAAAATAGTACGTTTAGTTAAAATTCACAAAACGCCTAAATTATTTAGGCGTTTTTTTTGTGCATAAATGTTTCGTGAATTAAGTTTACATCATGAAAAAGTATGTGTTATTTATCTGTTTAATATTCTTAGTTAGCTGTGTCTCTAAAGGAGATAAGGACTTGCAGACCAAGTTGTCTTTTTACTATTGGAGAACTAACTTTCAGTTAGACTCACTAGAAAGAACTACGCTTAAAGAGTTAGAAGTGGACAAGCTTTATATTCGCTATTTTGATATTGGATTACAAGGAGATTCTCCTATACCTATACGACCTATACTGTTTAAAGACTCTATTCCTGATCTAGAGATTGTTCCTGTTGTATATATAAAGAATGAGGTATTAGTGAATAGTAAGGTAGATAGAGAATTGTCAAAAAAGATAGTAGACTATATCAATCAGATTAATAAACACAACCATATACAGATAACAGAGATACAGCTAGACTGCGATTGGAGCTTGAAGAGTAAGGATTCTTTTTTTGAATTAATAGAGTCGATTAAGAAAGAAAGCCAGTGGAAGGTGTCATCTACGATTAGGCTACACCAAGTGAAGTACGCTGCTAAGACAGGAATCCCTAAAGTAGACTATGGTGTACTGATGTATTATAATATGGGGACTATCTCAGCAGATTCATTGAACTCTATTTACGACCGTAATATAGGGGGCAAATATATAGGCGCATTGGCTGATTATCCTTTAGAGCTGAAGTATGCTTTTCCTATTTATTCATGGGTAGTACATACTAGAGAAAATAAAGTTGTTCGTTTAATCAGTAGAGTCCGTACAGATGAAGTGGATAAAATAAGTGCTTTTAAAAGAATAGACGAGACTAGATATAGTGTGACAAAAGAAGGAATGTATTTTGGACAATTGTTTTTAGTGGGCGATCAGATAAAAGTAGAAACGACTACTAGTGAGCAGTTGTTAGAGATGAAAAAAGACTTAGAGAAGGCAAGTGGGAAGTGCCCCTCTGAAATTATACTATATGATTTAAATTCAAGAAATATCCCTTATTATGAAAAAGAAGTTTGGAAAAAGATTGTTGTATGCGAGTAGCTTATCACTGCTGTTAGGAGCAGGTGTGTACTCATACGGATGTGCTGATGGGTGGTGGAGTTATTCCTCTGTTTCAAGTTTTACACCAGAAGCATTTGTAGATAACTCATATAAGCCTTTGTTTTTTGCACCTTATGAGAAGTTCTATGATGGTGCATATATGTATAACGCAGGTATGTATAATGAGGATATTGTTAAGGAGTGGACACAATATTTAAGTAATGCTGTACCAGCTGATGTAGTGAAAGAATGTTTAGTGTCTAATGAGTTTGAGATAGACACGATGTATTCTATATATAGTGAACTGCGAAAAGGAAAGAAACGAAGTAGTATCTATGACTTAGACTTAAAGAATAAGAGAGTAGAGAACTTTATTAACTTTCTAAACTTTGCTAAAACAGTAGAACAGTATTCAGCTCAAGAGTTCGAATATTGGAACTATGAGCAACAAGTCAAAGAGCAGTTACCAACAGACTATGCTAATAAAGTACAGAGCTTCTATGAGAAGATGGATAAGAAGGATACTTTTTTTGCAAACAGAATGTGGTTTCAGGTGATGAAAGCTAAGTTCTACTCAGCAGACAAGAGTAGTGTGATTGCTTATTTTGAATCTACAGCGAGTAGCCAACCTCAGAATACATTGTATTATAGAGCAATGTCTTATGTAGCAGGGGCGTATTATGAGCAAGCTAATTTTGCGAAGTCAAACCTATTATACGCAACTGTTTTTGATAGAGAACCTTCTATGCGTCAAGTTGCTTTGTATAACTTTAAGCCTCTTGATAAAGCTGCTATTACAAAAATAGTGGAGAATACAGATGATAGAGATGTGAAAGCTGCTATATGGTCTATAATGGGATACTATGATGACCTAGGTGAATCTATGAAGCGTGCTTATGATGTTAACCCTAAGAGCCCACATATAGACTACATCTTGACGAGATGGGTGAATATGCAAGAGCAAGCAGTCAATGTATTTGCAGAAAGTAGTTTTAAGTCTCGTGATGAGTATTTCAAGGCGATTAAGAAGAAGATAGATCAGAATACACTGAAGTGGATAAAGTCTGTAGCGGATAAACCACAAGAAGTTGCTAATCCAGTGTTGTGGAAGTTAGCAGCAGGGT
The DNA here is from genome assembly GCF_000833025.1 of Myroides profundi. Lineage (NCBI taxonomy): Bacteria > Pseudomonadati > Bacteroidota > Flavobacteriia > Flavobacteriales > Flavobacteriaceae > Myroides > Myroides profundi. The sequence continues at coordinate 3,489,309 of NZ_CP010817.1, read as the reverse complement.
ATATGGATATTTTCCAAGGAGAGTATAAGAGTGCTACTAAGCAAATAGAGGAAGCAAGTGATTATTCTAAAAAAGGAGATAAGTTATTAGCAGAGCAAATCAGATTATTTGCCTTGATTAATACAGTATCTCAAGTCAAAAAGTTAGATAAGAATACAGAAGAAAAACTATTGCCAGAACTGAAATGGGTTTATACAGAGCTAGTGAAGAATGACTATAGTGATCCTTTTAGATATGAGTACGCAGCAGGTTGGATTAGACAGTTTTTATCAGCTACTTATAAAGAGCAAGGCAATGCTATCATGGCAGAGATATTAAACTCTCAAGGTGTAGCTTTTTATAAGGATAAGAAACAGTCTAGTGCTATGGAGAGTTTCTTGTTAAAGACGAATCATTCAGAGATAGAAAAGTTGTTCACTTCTTTATATCAGTATAATCTTAGTGATATCTATGAGAGCAGAGCGATTCATTTGTTCTATGAAGATAAGATAGATGAAGCTATTGTAGAAATGAAGAAGGCAGAACCTATCAAGAAGAAGAATACCTATGATGATGAGTACACGGTGTTGATGTATAACACAGCTACACTTTTAGGTAACCCATTTAACGGAAAGATCAAGGACTGTAATGATTGTGATCATGCAGCTAAGCAGACTACGGTATATACGAAGCTATCATTCTTAGAGAAACTAAGAGATATGAAGGCGAATATTGCTAATGGTACAGATGTATTTAGCAATGCACTTTTAGTGGGTAATGCTTATTATAATGCTACATATTTTGGTAATGCACGCGTGTTGTATTACAACAGTATTTGGGATGAGTATGGCAGTAATAGTATCGGTATGGAGAATAAGTCTAGCATCTTGAATATGAATAATGCTAGAAAGTACTATACGATAGCTAAGCAATATGCGACTACAAAAGAAGAAAAAGCAAAGCTAGCTTACTTCGATGCTAAGTTAGAGCGAAATGAATTTTATGTACAGACCTATCATAATAAGGATTATTATATGGGAGCATGGGGTGATGATGTCATGTTTAAGAAGTGGAATGGCTTCTCAGAATTAGCTGCTAAGTATAGTGATACGAAATATTACCAAGAAGTAATTAAAGAATGTGGTTACTTTAGAAAGTATTTAGGACTGAATTATTAAGAATGAAAAAAGCTCAAGGTCACTTGAGCTTTTTATATTTATAAAGTATCTATTTATTGATATAGATGAGTAGTACCGATGTAGTGCCTATAGAGATTACTAGTGGAAACAGTGAAATAATAATAGCAACTAAGGGCATAGTATTACTGACAAGAGCTTTTTTAGCTCTTCGATAGGCTGCGATTCCGAAGGCAAGACCTATAAGGCTAAAAAAGATAGAGATAAAATTGACAAAAGGAATCCAACAGATAAAGAATGCAATAACCGAACAGACAAAGGAGATAATGTAGTAAACAAGACTCGTATCTCTGTTGTTGTTTATTTCGTAATAGGATTTATCATGTTGCATGGTATATTAGCTAAAAATTGAATGTAATATAAAGAAAAAGAATTTCATATTGTTATTTAAATTGTAATTTTACAACTAGTAGAATTGACAGTAAAAAACTTATATAATGCGTATACATTTTATCGCAATCGGAGGAAGTGCAATGCACAATTTGGCATTAGCCTTACATGCAAAAGGAGATATTGTAACAGGTAGTGATGACACTATATTTGAACCTTCTAAGTCTAGATTAGAAGTTAAGGGATTATTACCAAAAGAAGAAGGGTGGTTCCCAGAGAAGATAACAGAAGAGATAGACGTTATTATTCTAGGGATGCATGCTAAAGGGGATAACCCAGAATTGCTAAAAGCAAAAGAATTAGGACTAACTATTTATTCTTACCCTGAGTTTATCTACGAACATTCTAAGAATAAAACACGTGTAGTGATAGGTGGGTCTCATGGTAAGACTACCATTACCTCTATGATATTACATGTGATGCATTATCATAATGTAGAAGTAGATTATCTAGTAGGAGCACAGTTAGAAGGTTTTGATAGAATGGTGAATCTTACTTCTGATAATGAATTTATGTTAATAGAAGGAGATGAATACCTATCATCAGCATTAGATCTTCGTCCTAAATTTCATATCTACCAGCCGAATATCGCCTTGTTAAGTGGTATAGCATGGGATCATATCAATGTATTCCCAACTTTTGAAAACTATGTAGAGCAGTTTAAGATTTTTATTGGAAAGCTAGTGAACGGTGGAATCTTAGTTTATAACGAAGAAGACGCTGTGGTAAACCAATTGGTAGAAGAAGCTACTAATCCGATTAGAAAGATACCTTATACTACACCATCATATACTATCGAGAATGAACAGACTTACCTAGATACGAATGACGGGCCTATGCCGTTAGAAGTTTTTGGTAAGCACAACCTTAGTAATATAAGTGGAGCGAAGTGGATCTGTCAGAATATGGGGATAGATGAAGAAGATTTCTACGAAGCTATCGCATCATTTAAAGGAGCATCTAAGAGATTAGAGAAGTTAGTAGAGACAGACCAGACAGTGATCTATAAAGACTTTGCACATTCACCAAGTAAAGTGATCGCTACAACAGAAGCGGTGAAAGCACAGTACCCAAATAAGAAAGTAATTGCATGTCTAGAACTACATACCTACAGTAGTCTTAACTCTGCCTTCTTATCACAGTATGAAGGTGCGTTAGCTAAAGCAGACGAAGCAGTTGTATTCTATTCTTTAGATGCGCTAAAGATTAAGAATATGCCAGAGATCTCTCAAGAGCAAATGCAAACTGCATTTAATAGACCAGGATTAGCTACGTATACTAACGCTGCTGATTTCAAACAATATTTAGAGCAGTTAGACTTAAGCAATGCTGTATTGTTATTCATGAGTTCAGGTAACTATGGTGGATTAGATATGCAAGCTTTTAGTGAGAAAGTAAAGAATAAATAGACGGCATACGTCATTATTATAATACTATTAAAGAGGTTATTAAGTACAGTTGTATTTGATAACCTTTTTTTGTTTGAATACTGACTGCTTTTTAATACAAGCTTTATATAGAATAGCTTCATTAGGTTTAGTTTTTGTACGATAGAATAGTATAAAACAATGACTATGGAACACCAAAAGATCACGATCAAACAATGGGCAGAAGATGATAGGCCTAGAGAAAAGCTAATGCTGAAAGGGAAGACATCCTTAAGTGATGCCGAACTATTAGCGATACTCATAGGATCAGGGCATAGAGAGGAGTCTGCAGTAGAGCTGTGTAAGCGTATATTAGCGATGTATAATAATAATCTAAGTGTATTAGCGAAACAGAGTATCTCTAAGCTCACTGCGTTTAAAGGAATAGGAGAAGCGAAGGCCATTGCGATTATTGCAGCTTTAGAGATAGGGCAGAGAAGGAGATTAAGTGAGCGTATAGAAGAGCCTATCATCACTACTAGTAGTGATGTGTTTGAACTTATTAATCCTATTATAGGTGATCTAGAACACGAGGAGTTTTGGGTGTTATATCTGAACAACTCTAATAAAGTTAAGTTTAAATCGCCATTGAGCAAGGGGGGAATCACAGGTACTGTAGTAGATATAAGACTGTTATTTCAGACAGCACTAGAGCAGAAGGCTGTCGGGATAATCTTAACGCATAATCACCCTAGTGGTAAGGTCAAGCCAAGTGATGCAGACATACAGATTACTAAGAAGATAAAAGAAGCAGGGCGTATTATGGACATACAGTTACTAGATCATTTGATTGTTACGGAGTATAGTTATTACAGCTTTGCAGATGAGAGTATTTTATAAGTAGTTTTAGTTCTAAAATACCTACTTTTGTAACTCAAACAAAAGATTATAAAAAATGGGAGTAAAAAGCTTAACGAGTAAGACAGATATCTTTTTTGATTTAGACCATACCTTATGGGACTTTGAGAAAAATTCTGCTTTAGCTTTTAATGATGTAATTGAAGAATTAAAATTACCTTTTAGTACAGAGGCTTTTCTAAGCCACTATGTTGCGATCAATAATGAGTATTGGGACAAGTATAGTTTAAATCAAGTTACTAAAGAAGAACTTAGAATAGGTAGAATCAGAGATACCTTTGCTAAGTTAGGGTATCAGTCTACTACTGAAGAGATGTTGCTATTAGGGGATAATTATTTAAAGGCTATGCCTAATCATAATTATTTATTTGATGGTGCGATAGAAGTACTTGACTATTTACAAGATAAGTATAAACTTCATATTATTACCAACGGTTTTAATGAAGTACAAGGCAAAAAGTTAGATCGATCAGGAATATCAGGTTATTTTCAGACAGTGACTAATTCTGAAATGGCAGGAGTGAGTAAGCCAAATCCTGAGATATTTAACTACGCTTTAGATAAAGCAAAGGTAGGAGTGAAAGACTCCGTGATGATAGGTGATAACTTCTTAGCAGATATAGAAGGAGCATTAGGCGTAGGAATGGATGCAATCTACTACAGCCAATCAAAAGAAAAAGTAACACCTCAGATCTACCACGTACAGAAATTAATAGAACTAAAAGACCTGCTATAAGCAGGTCTTTCTATTTAATAGTTGTATTTAAATTGCCATCTGTTTCGCAAGAACTCTCGAGTGCTGTTCTCTCTATTGTTCACACCAGGTTCATAGAGTACAGTACCTTCTAGTTCGTCTGGTAGAAACTCTTGTTCTACGAAGTTATTTGTATAGTCATGTGAGTATAAGTACTCTTTGCCATAACCTAGTTCTTTCATTAGTTTAGTAGGTGCATTTCTTAAGTGTATAGGTACAGATAAGTCACCTGTTTGTTTGACGAGTTGCTGTGCTTTACCTATTGCTAGATAGGTAGAGTTGCTCTTAGGTGATGTCGCTAGATAGATAGCACACTGGCTAAGTAGTATTCTACTCTCAGGATATCCTATGACAGATACTGCCTGGAAGGTATTGTTAGCCATAATGAGCGCAGTCGGATTAGCATTACCGATATCTTCTGATGCAGCTATAAGTAGTCTTCGTGCGATGAACTTCACATCTTCACCCACCTCTATCATTCTCGCCAACCAATACACAGCTCCATTAGGGTCACTACCTCTGATAGATTTGATAAAAGCAGATACGATATCATAGTGCTGTTCGCCAGTCTTATCATATAGTACAGTATTCTTTTGTACTACTTGCATTACGCGTTCATTGGTGATTTCTATTTCGTCATCATGAGTAGCATTGATGATAAGTTCGAAGGTGTTTAGTAGCTTACGACCATCTCCACCTGATATTCTAAATAGAGCTTCTGTCTCTGTCAGGGTTATCTTTTTCTTTTTTAAGAATAGATCTTTATTCATCGCACGCTCTAGGAGGTGCTGTAAGTCTTCTTTTGTAAATGCATTAAGTGTGTAAACCTGACATCTAGAGAGAAGAGCAGGGATAACTTCGAAGCTCGGATTCTCAGTAGTGGCACCGATTAACGTGACCCAGCCACGCTCTACTGCAGCTAATAGAGAGTCTTGTTGAGATTTACTAAAGCGGTGTATCTCATCGATAAATAGGATAGGGTTTCTAGCAGTGAATAGACCACTGTTAGACTTTGCCTTTTCGATTACTTCTCTGATATCTTTCACCCCTGAGTTAATTGCGCTCAATACATAGAAGGGTCTCTCACTTTCTTTTGCGATAATCTCTGCCAGAGTAGTTTTACCTGTACCTGGAGGTCCCCAAAAGATTAAGGAAGGGATAAACCCAACTTTTAACTGATTCGTTAAGATACCATTCTCTCCCACGAGGTGTTCTTGACTGACATAGTCACTCAGTGTATGCGGGCGTACTCGTTCTGCTAAAGGTGCTTCCATTATCGTAATTAAATCTCTTCTCACAAAAATACAATCTCTTTTTTAGATAATGATGTTTTTCAGTAATGGAATGTTTAAGGCGCAGTAGTTATTGATTAGAGCATGAATATCTGTGTATAAGCTTATGTTGATGTTTATGCTTATTTGAAGGAGAATGCGGGGAGTATAGAAGAAGTATTCTTGGACAAAGGGCTTCTCTAGTCCAGTATTCAGTGCTTATTGTCCCACTATTGTCGAAGGAATTCAAAGGAACCCCTTATTTTACTAGGATGAGAGTATATTTTAAATATCTTGTTTTTTAAGAGTGTTTTTTTAATTGGTTGATATTTAGATGTTTGTTTGTTTTGTTGAATAAAAAAAATAGTTTATTTTTTCTTTGATTTAGGGATTATGAGCTTGTTTTAGACCCTTTTTTCAAAAAAAAGAGGTAATGATATTGCTAATTGTTCTTTTTAGGCCTGAATTTGTGATTGTAAATAAAAAAATGAATTGCTTTTTTTTATATGATAACTACTAAATAGAGATACTTTTAAGGAGAGTGATACTCGTCTCAATGCTAAAATGGTGTGAATGAAAAAACAATCCGTTATAAAATGAGTTATATTTAACCTATATAAAATTTGAGTACATTGTATAATAGCTTTTCATAACGAGAGGTGTTTATGGATAAGTTTTGTATAGGGAGTAAATATGAACCTTATATAATAAGATGTACTTAGGAAGAAAGGAAAGAATATATGAGTAAAGAGAAATTACCTCCATTATCTATTAATCTAATTTTACTACCCTTATTCGTCATTGTACTGATATGGGGAGTGTATTGGATGGATTGGAATAATTTTTATGAGTTACACGAGTATGGCGTATTGCCGAGAACAGTAGTGGGGTTGAGGGGAATTGTGTTTAGTCCTTTTATACATGGTGGGATAAAGCATTTGTATAATAACTCTATAGCCCTTTTTGTTCTACTATTAATGTTGCAGTATTTCTATAAGAAACAAGCGTTGGTGGTACTGATCTTAGGGATTCTGCTATCAGGCTTTGGTACTTGGTTGATAGGTAGAGATAGTTATCATATCGGAGCTAGTGGATTAGTCTATGTGTTAGTGAGCTTTATGTTCTTTAAGGGGGTACAGACGCGATATTATAGACTGATGGCATTATCACTGGTTATCGTAGTGCTATATGGTGGTACGGTGTGGTATATGTTTCCTCATGTAGAGAGTGGTATTTCGTGGGAAGGGCATTTGAGTGGCTTTTTGACAGGATTGATTCTTAGTTTTTTAGTCTCTTTTCCTGAACATATAGAGCAGGGGTATAAGTATGAGTGGCAAGACCCTAACTTTGATCCTCAGTCAGACCCTTTTATGAGGTGCTTCGATGAGCAAGGCAACTTTATTATCATACCGAAACAAAAGAAGAGTAAAGATCCTTATAGAAAGACATTACCAGTACTGATCTCTCAGTATCAAATCAGATAACGATATAAACTATAAAAGCACCTTAGAAGGTGCTTTTATAGTTTTTGACTACGAAGTCTATTGCTGTTTCGAGTATCTCTCCCATATTGTTACAATATTTGAAAGACTTCTCGTGAGTTAATTTGTGTAATGACATTTTTAACTCTTCTACATTTTCTGGAGTAGAGACTGTATCCTGTATCATCACGTGGATCAGTTCGTCTAGTCTCTCTTTGTTACTCAGTACTCTTCTGACGATCACAGATCTCACTTCTCGTCGATACTGTTCTATCGAAGTATGTTTCAGTTTCTCTAATACCATCTTCACGATAGTGTAGTTCTCTTTAAAGAACTGAGGAAGGTAGAACTTGAGGTTGCCTTCATAGTTCTGCTGATCGAAGTCGATAGCTCTGATTCTATAGACCACCTGATCGAAGTCATGAGTAGGTATGATGACGAAGTTATAAGATCTCATATCACCCAGCAGACCGATCATACAGCGTTCATTAAACTTGACAAACTCTTTAGCGATCTGAGATTTTTCACTTTCAGTACATTTAGGTAGGTGATCTGTGATAAATACATCAGCAGGTATACCTAATATGTGTTCTTCTATTAAGGTGTCATTGTGTACGAGATAGTTCATCGTATTCGGTGACAGCATCTCTTCTAGTTCTAATCCATATATACGAGAGGCATCAGCTCTCTTTACATAGAAGTTGGTGATATTGTCATTGAGTATATTTCGGACTTTCACTCTGAATGGTTTAGAATTTCCAAACGAACAGAAGTCAATATGATCAATAGTTAGATACTGTAGTGTCTCAATGTCACCATCAGAGTGAAGTAAGGTATATATCTTAGTAAGGCTAGCTTCTATCTCTTTATACTCGAACTCTGGATAATATACACGCAACCATAGCGTGTCATTACCATTGCTGTCCTCGATATTGATATAACCACTGAAGCGCAATAAGTCATCATAGATCACACTAGTCTTAGTAGTGCGCTTATACTTGGTTAAGTATTCCATGAACTCATCGCTGACAGGGTAGTTAGGCTTCTTTAATAATACCTTTACGTCTTTCAAATCTTATCTTCTTTGTCTGATTGTTTCGTATAAAAATGCTCCACAAGCTACAGATACATTTAGTGAATCTATCGTGCTAAACATCGGTAACTTTGCTTTCTCGTCTATGATTTTAAGTACAGATGGGTTGATACCTTTATCTTCACTTCCCATAATGATCGCTACAGGTACATTTAGATCTACATCATAGATTTCTTTTTCTGCTTTCTCTGTTGCACCTAGTGTTATTACACCAGACCCTTGTAGATAGAATACAGCATCTTTAATATGGTCCACTTTACAGATAGGAATATTAAATACTGCTCCGGCAGATGTTTTTACTGTATCTCCGTTTACAGGAGCAGCTCCATTCTTAGATATGATGATACCATCAGCACCACAGCATACAGCAGTACGTATAATAGCACCGAAGTTACGAGCATCTGATATCTGATCAAGGATAACGAAAAGAGGTTTCTCTTTTTTCTCTAATACACCTTCTACTAATACTTCTAATGAAGTAAAAGAGATAGGGGAGATATTCGCTACAGCTCCTTGATGGTTTTTATTAGTTAGTTTATTTAGTTTCTCGATAGGTACATAAGAGAAGTTTACGTTGTTCTTCTTTAGTGTCTTAAGAAGAGAACTCATTAACTCTCCAGAAGCTTCTTTCTGAATGAATACCTTATCTATATCTTTTCCTGCTTCTATGGCTTCGATGATTGCACGAATACCAAATATCTGATTGTCCTGTTCCATGGGGCAAAGTTACTTATAATATAATTTAAAAAAACGTGCAAAGATAGATTTTAAGTATTTGGATTTAATGGTATTTATAAAAATATTAGATAGTATATACTATAATGTATAATAAGAGGTGTGCTGTTGTGTCATAAAGCTGTAAAGAGGAATGTTTTTTGTGGTGATGTATAAAAGGGAGAAGAGTGCTAAGGTTTATTTTTTTTTTGGTGTTATTGAATAGTGAAAGAGAAGATTGGGCACAAAGGCTGGATTACTAAAAAGGGAGAGAAATAATGTTGATAACTTTTGAATAACTATCGCATAAAGAGAAAAAAAGAGGTAAAAGGAGAATTGTTGATAAAAAAAATTAATTATGTTGAAAATTAATGCTTTGAGGTTTGAATAAATAAAAAATAGTTATACATTTGCAACCCCGTATATAGTGCGGAATAATATATTGTAGAAATTATTAATAAACATTATGCCAACAATTCAACAATTAGTAAGAACAGGGAGAACCCAATTGACTAAGAAGAGTAAATCGGTTGCTTTGGATTCTTGTCCTCAAAGAAGAGGAGTTTGTACGCGTGTTTATACTACTACACCTAAAAAACCAAACTCTGCAATGCGTAAAGTTGCAAGGGTACGTTTAACAAATGGTAATGAAGTAAACGCATACATCCCAGGAGAAGGACACAATTTACAAGAGCACTCGATAGTATTAGTTAGAGGTGGAAGGGTAAAAGATTTGCCAGGTGTTAGATACCACATCGTACGTGGAGCTTTGGATACTGCCGGAGTAAACGGTAGAACTCAAAGAAGATCTAAATACGGAGCAAAACGTCCTAAAGACAAAAAATAATCGTTTAAACGTTTAAGAAGAAGACATGAGAAAAAGACAGGCGAAAAAGAGACCTCTTTTACCAGATCCAAAATTTAATGATCAATTAGTTACGCGTTTTGTAAACAACTTAATGTGGGACGGTAAGAAATCAACAGCTTTCAAAGTATTCTATGATGCTTTAGAGATCGTTGAGGAGAAAAAACAAGATGAAGAAAAATCTTCATTAGAAATTTGGAAAGAAGCATTAACTAACGTTATGCCACACGTAGAAGTTCGTTCTCGTCGTGTAGGTGGAGCTACATTCCAAATCCCAATGCAAATTCGTCCAGATAGAAAAATTTCTATGGCGATGAAATGGATGATTTTGTATGCGAGAAAAAGAAATGAGAAATCTATGGCTGGAAAACTAGCGTCTGAAATCTTAGCTGCTGCTAAAGAAGAAGGAGCTGCTGTTAAAAAGAGAATGGATACTCATAAAATGGCTGAAGCTAATAAAGCATTCTCTCACTTTAGATTTTAATCCATACAGAAACTATATACAATGGCAAGAGATTTAAAATATACAAGAAACATTGGTATTGCTGCGCATATCGATGCTGGTAAGACAACAACTACAGAACGTATTTTGTTCTATACAGGTAAAAACCACAAAATGGGAGAGACTCACGAAGGATCTTCTACTATGGACTGGATGGAGCAAGAGGCTGAAAGAGGTATTACTATTACATCGGCAGCTACTACATGTACTTGGAATTTCCCAACAAACCAAGGGACAGTTTTACCAGAAAGTAATGAGTACCACTTCAATATTATTGATACTCCTGGACACGTTGACTTTACTGTAGAGGTAAACCGTTCTTTACGTGTATTAGATGGATTAGTATTCTTATTTAGTGCTGTTGATGGTGTTGAGCCTCAATCAGAAACTAACTGGAGATTAGCTGATAACTATAAAGTTCCACGTATGGGATTTGTTAATAAGATGGACCGTCAAGGATCTAACTTCTTAGCAGTATGTCAGCAAGTTAAAGATATGTTGAAATCTAACGCTGTGCCAATCGTTTTACCTATTGGTGATGAGGCTGATTTCAAAGGTATCGTTGACTTAGTTAAAAACCGTGCAATTGTATGGCATGATGAGAATCATGGTTCTACTTTTGACGTTGTTGAAATCCCTGCAGATATGATTGACGATGTAAAACAATACAGAGGTCAATTAATCGAAGAGATTGCTGCTTATGACGAAAATCTTCTTGAGAAATATATGGAAGATGAAAACTCAATCACAGAGGACGAAATCCACGTAGCTTTACGTGCTGCTACTCTTGATATGAGCATCATCCCTATGACTTGTGGATCTTCATTCAAAAATAAAGGTGTTCAGTTCATGTTAGATGCTGTATGTCGTTACTTACCTTCTCCAATGGATAAGGAAGCTATCGAAGGTACAGATCCTGATACTGAAGAGCCAATTATACGTAAGCCATCGGTAACTGAGCCGTTCGCTGCATTAGCATTTAAAATTGCTACTGACCCATTCGTAGGTCGTTTAGCATTCTTTAGAGCTTATTCAGGACACTTAGATGCTGGATCTTATGTATTGAATACTCGTTCTGGAAACAAAGAGCGTATTTCTCGTATCTACCAAATGCACGCTAACAAACAAAACCCAGTTGAATACATTGAGGCTGGAGATATTGGAGCTGCTGTAGGATTTAAAGATATCAAAACTGGAGATACTTTATGTGATGAGAAAAATCCTATCGTATTAGAAAGTATGATATTCCCAGACCCAGTAATCGGTATCGCTATTGAACCAAAAACAAAAGCGGATATGGATAAAATGGGTACTGCTTTAGCTAAATTAGCTGAGGAAGATCCAACTTTTACAGTTAAAACTGACCAAGCGTCTGGACAAACTGTAATCTCTGGTATGGGTGAGTTACACTTAGACGTATTGATCGACCGTATGAGACGTGAGTTCAAAGTTGAAGTTAATCAAGGAGAGCCACAAGTTGAGTACAAAGAAGCTCTTACACGTGATGCACAACATAGAGAAGCTTATAAAAAGCAATCTGGTGGACGTGGTAAGTTTGCTGATATCGTATTCAAAATGGGACCTGCTGATGACGTTGATGGAAAACCATTCGTTGGATTACAGTTCGTGAATGAAGTTAAAGGTGGTAACGTTCCTAAAGAATATATCCCTTCTGTAGAGAAAGGATTTAGAGAGGCGATGAAACAAGGGCCTTTAGCTGGATTCGAAATGGATTCTATGAAAGTAACTTTAATTGATGGTTCTTACCACGCGGTTGACTCGGATGCATTATCGTTCGAATTAGCTGCTAAAATGGGATACAAAGCTGCTGCTAAAGCTGCAGGTGCGATCATCTTAGAGCCTATCATGAAGTTAGAAGTATTGACTCCTGAAGAAAACATGGGTGATATCGTTGGAGATTTGAACCGTCGTCGTGGACAAATCAACAGCATGGATGATAGAGCTGGTGCAAAAGTTGTTAAAGCTTCTGTTCCATTATCAGAAATGTTCGGATATGTAACTACATTAAGAACATTATCATCTGGTAGAGCAACTTCTACAATGGAGTTCTCTCACTACTCTGAAACACCATCAAACATTTCAGAGGCAGTAATCACTAAAGCAAAAGGTAACGCTTAATTTTAGAGTAAAATGAGTCAAAAAATCAGAATAAAATTAAAATCTTACGATCATATGTTGGTTGATAAATCAGCAGAGAAAATCGTAAAAACTGTAAAAAGTACAGGAGCAGTAGTAACTGGACCTATTCCATTACCTACTCATAAAAAAATCTTTACTGTTCTTCGTTCTCCTCACGTGAACAAAAAAGCAAGAGAGCAGTTTGAGTTAAGTTCATACAAAAGATTGTTAGATATCTATTCTTCATCTTCTAAAACAATTGATGCTTTAATGAAATTAGAGTTACCAAGTGGAGTTGAAGTTGAAATCAAAGTGTGATAAATAACGAGATTCAATAAGAATATCAGAGACTAAGTATTGGTGTTATAGTCACCAATACTTAGTTCTTTTAGAAAATAAAATAAAATTTTATAATTAATAATTAATATTTATGTCTGGGTTAATTGGTAAAAAAATCGGCATGACTAGTATTTTCGATGAGAATGGAAAAAACATTCCATGTACAGTAATCGAAATGGGTCCTAATGTCGTTACCCAAGTCAGAACCATTGAGGTTGACGGGTATGAAGCGTTACAACTTGGTTTCGATGACAAGACAGATAAACATGCTACTAAAGCTGAGTTAGGTCACTTTAAAAAAGCTGGAACATCTGCTAAGAGAAAAGTTGTTGAAATCAAAGAATTCGCTGGAGAGTATAAATTAGGTGATGTAATCACTGCTGATTTATTCATTGAAGGAGAATATGTAGATGTACAAGGTGTATCTAAAGGTAAAGGATTCCAAGGGGTTGTAAAACGTCATGGTTTTGGTGGAGTAGGTCAGGTAACTCACGGTCAAAAGAACCGTTTAAGAGCGCCAGGATCTATTGGAGCTTCTTCTTACCCATCAAGAGTATTCAAAGGAATGCGCATGGCAGGAAGAACTGGAGGAGTAAATGTAACAGTACAAAACCTTAGAGTTTTAAAAGTAGTAGCTGATAAAAATCTACTTGTGGTTAAGGGAGCAATTCCAGGACACAAAAACTCTTATGTAATCGTTCAGAAGTAATGGAAGTAAAAGTTTTAGATATCACAGGAAAAGATACTGGTAGAAAAGTTGAGCTTTTAGATTCAGTATTCGGTATAGAACCAAATAATCACGCAGTATATCTTGATGTTAAACAATATTTAGCAAATCAAAGACAAGGTACTCACAAAGCTAAAGAAAGAGCTGAGATCTCTGGAAGTACGCGTAAGATTAAAAAACAAAAAGGAACTGGTACTGCAAGAGCAGGAAGTATTAAATCGCCAGTTTTCCGTGGAGGAGGAAGAATCTTCGGGCCAAGACCAAGAAGCTACTCTTTCAAATTAAACAAAAGTTTAAAACGTTTAGCGAGAAAATCTGCTTTCTCTATCAAAGTGAAAGAATCAAATTTAATCGTAGTTGAGAACTTTAATTTCGAGGCTCCAAGTACTAAGAATTTCATCAACGTATTGAAAGGTTTAGGATTGGAAAATAAAAAATCTCTATTTGTGTTTGGTGAATCAAATAAAAATGTATATTTGTCATCACGCAATTTAGGGAAGGCTGCTGTTGTAACTAACTCTGAATTAAGTACTTACAGTATTTTGAATGCTGGAAGTTTAGTGTTAACTGAGGGTTCTGTAGCAGGAATTGTAGAAAATTTAAGTAAATAATAGGAACATGAGTGTTTTAATTAAGCCTATAATTACAGAAAAAATAACTAAAGACGGCGAAACTTTTGGCCGTTTTGGGTTTGTTGTTGATAGAAAAGCGAACAAAATTGAAATTAAAAAAGCAGTTGAGGCTGCTTATGGAGTTTCTGTTGTTAACGTGAATACTATGAACTATGCTGCAAAGCGTTCTGTTAAGTACACGAAAAGTGGAATGATCAACGCTAAAACTAATGCTTACAAGAAAGCAATAGTTGAATTGAAAGAAGGAGATAGTATAGACTTTTATTCAAATATCTAATAAATAATGTCAGTTAGAAAATTAAAACCTATTACCCCAGGTCAGCGTTTTAGAGTTGTAAATAGTTTTGACGCTATAACAACTGATAAGCCGGAGCGTAGTTTACTAGCACCGAAAAAAAAATCTGGAGGTAGAAATAGTCAAGGAAAAATGACCATGCGCTACATGGGTGGTGGTCATAAACAAAGATACCGTATAGTTGATTTTAAAAGAACTAAAGTTGGTATCCCAGCTACTGTTAAGTCAATTGAGTATGATCCAAACCGTACAGCATTCATCGCTTTGATTGCTTATGTTGATGGAGCTAAATCATACGTTATTGCACAAAGCGGTATGAAAGTTGGACAAACTGTAGTTTCAGGAGTAGATGCATCACCAGAAGTTGGTAATGCTATGCCTTTAAGCAAAATTCCTTTAGGAACTGTTATATCTTGTATCGAATTACGTCCTGGACAAGGAGCAGTTATCGCTCGTTCAGCAGGTACTTTCGCTCAGTTAGTTGCTAGAGATGGTAAATATGCTACTATTAAAATGCCTTCTGGAGAGATCCGTTTGATTTTATTAGAATGTATGGCTACTATCGGAGCAGTGTCTAACCACGATCACCAATTAATCGTTTCTGGTAAAGCAGGTAGATCAAGATGGTTAGGTAGAAGACCTAGAACTAGACCAGTAGCAATGAACCCAGTAGATCACCCAATGGGAGGTGGAGAAGGTCGTTCGTCAGGAGGACACCCACGTTCTAGAAACGGGATGCCTGCTAAAGGGTACAGAACTCGTTCTAAAGTTAAGTCGAGTAATAAGTATATCGTTGAACGTAGAAAGAAATAAAAGATTAAGACATGGCACGTTCGTTAAAAAAAGGACCTTATGTTCACTATAAATTAGAGAAGAAAGTTCAAGTAAACGTAGAAAGTGGAAAAAATGGAGTTATCAAGACTTGGTCAAGAGCTTCAATGATTACACCTGATTTCGTTGGACAAACTATCGCAGTACATAATGGTCGTCAGTTTGTTCCTGTTTATGTAACAGAGAACATGGTAGGACATAAATTAGGGGAATTTTCACCAACAAGATCGTTTAGAGGTCACGCTGGTGCAAAGAATAAAGGTAAAAAATAATAAGAAGCTATGGGAGTTCGTAAAAGAGAAAGAGCTGAGCAAATTAAAGAAGCTAACAAGCAAGTTGCTTTTGCAAAGCTAAACAATTGCCCTACTTCTCCTAGAAAAATGCGTTTAGTAGCGGATTTAGTAAGAGGACAGAAAGTAGAAAAAGCTCTAAATATATTAAAATTCAGTTCAAAAGATGCTTCTCGTAATTTAGAGAAATTACTTTTGTCTGCAATTGCTAACTGGCAAGCGAAAAACAGCGACGCTAACATTGAAGAAGCTGGATTGATCGTTAAAGAAATCAGAGTAGATGGAGGAATGATGTTAAAAAGACTTCGTCCTGCACCTCAAGGTAGAGCACACAGAATCAGAAAACGTTCTAATCACGTAACAATCGTATTAGGATCTAATAATAACACACAAAGCAATTAATAAGCAGTATGGGACAAAAGACTAATCCAATCGGGAATCGCCTTGGTATTATCAGAGGATGGGACTCAAACTGGTATGGTGGAAATGACTACGGTGACAAAATCGCTGAAGATCACAAGATCAGAAAGTATATCCATGCTCGTTTATCAAAAGCTAGTGTATCTAAAGTAATCATCGAGAGAACTTTAAAACTTGTAACCGTTACTATCACTACTGCTAGACCTGGTATCATTATCGGAAAAGGTGGACAAGAGGTAGACAAGTTAAAAGAGGAATTGAAAAAGATTACTGATAAGGAAGTTCAAATCAATATCTTTGAAATCAAACGTCCTGAATTAGACGGATACTTAGTGGCTGCTAGTATCGCTCGTCAAATAGAAAGCAGAATTTCTTACCGTAGAGCTATCCGTATGGCTATGGCTGCAGCGATGAGAATGAACGCTGAAGGAATCAAAGTTATGATTTCTGGTCGTTTAAACGGTGCTGAAATGGCTCGTTCTGAGACTTTCAAAGAAGGAAGAATTCCGTTGTCAACTTTCAGAGCAGACATCGATTATGCACTTGCTGAAGCTCACACTACTTATGGTAGAATGGGGATTAAAGTGTGGATCATGAAAGGTGAGGTTTACGGTAAGAGAGATCTTTCTCCGTTAGCTGGAATGGATAAAAAACAATCTAAATCAGCAGGATCTCCAAAAGGTAAATCTAACCCACGCAAAAGAAAGTAATTTTTAAACTGAAGAAAAATGTTACAGCCTAAAAGAACAAAATACCGTAAGGTACAGAAAGGTAAAATGAAAGGGATTTCTCAAAGAGGGCATGAACTTTCAAATGGTATGTTTGGAATCAAATCTATGGACTCTGCATTTATCACTTCACGTCAAATCGAGGCAGCGCGTATCGCTGCTACTCGTTTCATGAAACGTGAAGGGCAGTTATGGATTAAAATTTTCCCAGACAAACCTATTACTAAAAAGCCTCTAGAGGTACGTATGGGTAAAGGAAAAGGTGCAGTAGAATACTGGGTTGCTGTGGTAAAACCAGGAAAAATTATGTTCGAAGTTGGTGGAGTGCCAATTTCAGTAGCAAAAGAAGCGTTACGCTTAGCTGCTCAAAAACTTCCTGTAAAAACTAAATTTGTAATTGCTAGAGATTTCGAAGCATAATAAAATTTTTATCATGAAACAATCAGAAATAGTAAATCTATCTGTAGCTGAATTACAAGAGCAACTGGTACAGTTGACTAGCACATATAATAACTTAAGATCTGCTCACGCAATCTCTCCAATCGAGAATCCATTACAGTTGAGAAACGTAAGAAGAAGTATTGCAAGAGTGAATACAGAGTTAAGTAAAAGAGAGTTACAATAATTGTATTCTGCCGAAAGATGGAAAATAGAAAATTAAGAAAAGAGAGAATAGGTGTTGTTACTAGCAATAAAATGGAGAAATCTATTGTTGTGTCTGAAGTAAAGAGAGTAAAACACCCATTATATGGTAAGTTCGTGTTGAAAACGAAAAAATACGTTGCACACGACGAAACAAATGATTGCAACATTGGTGATACTGTAAAGATCATGGAGACAC
Source organism: Myroides profundi (assembly GCF_000833025.1). Classification (NCBI taxonomy): domain Bacteria; kingdom Pseudomonadati; phylum Bacteroidota; class Flavobacteriia; order Flavobacteriales; family Flavobacteriaceae; genus Myroides; species Myroides profundi. The sequence goes on along the minus strand of NZ_CP010817.1, from coordinate 3,471,537 downwards.
GTCCATTATCTAAATCAAAATGTTGGAGATTAGTTGAAATCATTGAAAGAGCGAAATAATTATGGTACAACAAGAATCTAGACTTAAAGTAGCAGATAATACGGGTGCAAAAGAAGTTTTGACTATCCGTGTTTTAGGAGGAACGAAACGTCGTTATGCCTCTGTAGGTGATAAAATTGTAGTTTCAATTAAAGAAGCAACTCCAAACGGAAGCGTGAAAAAAGGTAGCGTTTCAACTGCAGTTGTAGTTCGTACTAAAAAAGAAGTGAGAAGAGCTGACGGATCTTACATCAGATTTGACGATAACGCATGTGTATTGTTAAATGCTGCTGGAGAGATGAAAGGAACTCGTGTTTTTGGTCCGGTTGCGAGAGAACTTCGTGAAAAACAATTCATGAAAATTGTATCATTAGCACCAGAGGTGTTATAATTCGTTCTAAACATGATTAAGCTAAAGATAAAAACAGGAGATACTGTACGCGTTATCGCTGGTGACCATAAAGGTACTGAAGGTAAAGTTGTACGTGTATTACGTGAAAAGAACAAAGCTATTGTTGAAGGGGTGAATATCATTTCTAAACACGTGAAGCCTAGTGCTTCTAACCCTCAAGGTGGAATTGTTAAAAAAGAGGCTCCAATCCAAATCTCTAACTTAGCGATCGTAGATCCTAAGACTAACGAAGTTACTAGAGTAGCTATCGTGAAAAACGAGAACGGAAAAAATGTTAGAGTTTCTAAAAAATCAAATCAAGTATTATAGTTATGGCTTATATACCAAGACTTAAAGAAGAATATAAAAGCAGAGTTATCTCTGCTCTTACTGAGGAATTCGGTTATAAAAACGTAATGCAAGTTCCAAAACTTGAGAAAATCGTTGTTAGCCGTGGAGTTGGTGCTGCTGTTTCTGATAAAAAATTAGTTGATTACGCTGTTGAGGAATTAACTAAAATTACAGGACAAAAAGCAGTAGCTACTATCTCTAAGAAAGACGTTGCTACTTTTAAATTAAGAAAAGGAATGCCAATCGGGGCAAAAGTAACGTTACGTGGAGAGAGAATGTATGAATTTTTAGATCGTTTAGTAACTTCAGCTTTACCACGTGTAAGAGACTTTTCAGGTATTAAATCTGATGGTTTTGACGGAAGAGGAAATTATAACTTAGGTGTTACTGAGCAAATCATTTTCCCTGAAATCAATATCGATAAAGTTAACAAAATCGCTGGTTTTGATATCACTTTCGTAACATCTGCTCAAACAGATAAAGAAGCGAAATCTTTACTTGCTGAATTAGGATTACCTTTTAAAAAGAATTAAGTATGGCTAAAGAATCAATGAAAGCCCGTGAGGTTAAAAGACAAGCATTAGTAGATAAATATGCTGCTAAGAGAACAGCTCTTTTAGAAGCTGGTGACTATGAAGGATTACAAAAGTTACCTAAAAATGCTTCTCCAGTTCGTTTACACAACAGATGTAAGTTAACAGGAAGACCAAGAGGGTATATGCGTCAATTCGGTATTTCTCGTGTTACATTCCGTGAAATGGCAAATAATGGATTGATACCTGGAGTAAAAAAGGCAAGTTGGTAATTAAGATTTAAAGGTAAAAACATGTATACAGATCCAATAGCAGATTTCCTTACAAGAGTTAGAAACGCTGTGAGAGCTAACCACAAAGTGGTTGAAATTCCAGCTTCGAACTTCAAAAAAGAAATCACGAAAATATTATTCGATCAAGGATATATCTTAAGCTATAAATTTGATGATAGTTCAGTTCAAGGAACAATCAAAATAGCTTTGAAATATGATAAAGACACAAAAGAGTCTGTAATTAGAGATATCCAAAGAATTAGTAAACCAGGTTTGCGTAAATACGCTTCTGCAGCAGATCTTCCTAGAATCCTTAACGGATTAGGAATCGCTATCGTTTCAACATCAAAAGGATTGATGACTGGAAAACAAGCGAAACAATTGAATGTTGGTGGAGAAGTTGTTTGTTACGTATACTAATTTAAAAAGACTAAGAGATGTCAAGAATAGGTAAAAGTCCAATAGCAATCCCTGCTGGAGTAACGGTTGACGTTAAAGAAGGAGAGATTGTTGTAAAAGGTAAATTAGGAGAGCTTTCTCAAAAGTTTGATACAGTTAGTATTAAAGTTGAAGAAGACCAAGTAATCGTTGAGCGTTCTTCTGATGATAAGATTGAAAGAGCTAAACACGGATTATACCGTAGTTTAATCAACAATATGGTTAAAGGAGTTTCAGAAGGATTTACTATCAGTTTAGAATTGGTTGGGGTAGGATACCGTGCTGCTAACCAAGGACAAAAGTTAGATTTAGCTTTAGGTTTCTCTCATAATATCGTAATGGATATTGCAAAAGAAGTTACAGTGGAAACTATATCTGAAAAAGGTAAAAATCCAATTATTAAATTAACTTCATTTGACAAACAGTTAGTTGGTCAAGTAGCAGCAAAAATCCGTTCATACCGTAAACCAGAACCTTACAAAGGAAAAGGTATCAAGTTTGTGGGTGAAGAGTTAAGAAGAAAAGCAGGTAAATCAGCTTAAAAATTAAGACTATGTCATTAACAAAATCTGAAAGAAGACAACGTATTAAATTCAGAATTAGAAAGATTGTTAGCGGTACTGCTGCTAAACCAAGACTTTCTGTATTCAGAAGTAATAAAGAAATCTATGCGCAAATCATAGATGACGTGAATGGAGTAACTCTAGCTGCAGCATCTTCAAGAGAAGCTGGGATAACAAGAGGAACCAATATTGAAACTGCTGCATCGGTTGGGAAACTAATTGCAGAGAAAGCTTTGAAAGCTGGTGTAGAAACTGTATCTTTCGATAGAGGAGGTTATTTATACCACGGTCGTGTTAAATCATTAGCTGAAGGCGCTAGAGAAGCTGGATTAAAATTCTAATTAGTTATGTATCAAAATTATAAAAACGTAGAATTTGTAAAACCAACTGGTCTTGATCTTAAAGATCGTTTGGTTAGTGTAAACCGTGTTACTAAAGTTACTAAAGGGGGAAGAGCTTTTGGATTCTCTGCTGTAGTAGTAGTAGGTGACGAAAACGGTGTAGTGGGTCATGGTTTGGGTAAATCAAAAGACGTTTCTGAAGCAATCGCTAAAGCAGTAGAGGATGCAAAGAAAAACTTAGTTAGAGTTCCTTTAAATGGTCATACTATTCCTCACGAACAAAAAGGAAAATTCAGTGGAGCTAGAGTATTATTGATGCCTGCATCTTTAGGTACTGGAGTAATCGCTGGAGGTTCTGTGAGATCGGTTGTAGAATCTGTTGGGATTAAAGATTTATTATCTAAATCTCAAGGATCTTCAAATCCTCACAACGTGGTGAAGGCTACTTTTGACGCTTTATTACGTTTAAGAAGTGCTTCTACAGTTGCAAAACAAAGAGGAATTTCTTTAGAAAAAGTATTTAAAGGTTAATTTGAGAGAGTTATGTCAAAAATTAAAGTAAAACAAGTAAGAAGCCAAATTAATTGTCCTCTTGTACAAAAGAGAACGTTAGAGGCTTTAGGACTTCGTAAGATTGGTCAAGTTGTAGAACATGATGCTACATCTGCAATCTTAGGAATGGTAAGTAAAGTTCAACACTTAGTTTCTGTAGAAGAGGCTAAATAATATTGTAGAGTATGAATTTAAGTAATTTACAACCAGCAAAAGGTTCAGTACACAACCAAAACAAACGTGTTGGTCGTGGTGAAGGGTCTGGTAAAGGAGGAACTTCTACAAAAGGACACAAAGGTGCTAAATCACGTTCAGGATATTCAAGAAAAATCGGATTTGAAGGAGGGCAAATGCCACTTCAAAGACGTGTTCCTAAATTTGGTTTTAAAAACATCAATAGAGTAGAATATGATGTTATCAACTTAGAAAAATTACAATCTTTAGTTGATAGCGGAGTAGTAAAAGACACTGTTGATTTTGCTCTTTTAGTTGAGTTAGGATTAACTTCTAAAAATAGTTTAGTTAAGGTTTTAGGGCGTGGAGAGATAAAAGCAAAATTAAAAGTTTCTGCACACAAGTTTTCAGCATCTGCTAAAGAGGCAATCGAGGCAGCTGGTGGAGAAATTGTAACGTTATAAAATCTTAATAAACAAGATGAAGAAGTTTTTTGAAACATTAGCCAGTATTTGGAAAATTGAAGAGTTAAAGAACAAAATCTTGATAACTTTAGGGTTATTGCTTGTGTACCGTTTCGGTACACAAGTTACCCTTCCAGGTATTGACGCAACGAAATTGCAAGCTTTAACTGATCAAACTGATCAAGGTATCGGTTGGTTAATAAATGTTTTTACAGGTGGTGCATTTGCGCAAGCATCTGTATTTGCATTAGGTATTATGCCTTATATTTCTGCTTCCATAGTAGTTCAGTTGATGGGAATCGCGGTTCCTTATCTACAAAAGCTACAAAATGATGGAGAAAGCGGTAGAAAGAAGATGAACCAAATAACAAGATGGTTGACAATCGGTATTACTTTATTACAAGGACCTAGTTACATCTATAACTTGTATGTGCAATTACCACCGGATGCATTTTTGTTAGGTTTCAATTCTTTCTCATTCTTGTTTTCTTCAGTAATTATACTAGTGACCGGAACTGTTTTTGCAATGTGGTTAGGTGAAAAAATTACTGATAAAGGTATTGGAAATGGGATTTCATTATTAATTATGGTTGGTATTATTGCAAGACTTCCAATGTCTTTCATCCAAGAATTCCAATCAAGAATTACTGAAAATAATGGAGGACCTATGTTGGTGGTTATAGAAGTAATTTTATGGTTGTTAATCATCGTTGCTTGTATCTATTTAACTCTTGCTGTGAGACGTATACCGGTTCAGTATGCAAGAAGAAGTGCTTCAGGAACTTATGATCAATCTATGTTAGGCGGTAATCGTCAGTGGATTCCATTAAAGTTAAATGCATCAGGAGTTATGCCAATCATCTTCGCTCAAGCGATCATGTTTGTGCCAGCTGCAGTAGCAGGTTTATCAACTTCAGATACTGCTAAATCAATCAGTACAACATTTCATAATGTGTTTGGTTGGGAGTATAATGCACTTTTTGCTTTATTAATCATAATTTTTACGTACTTTTACACCGCAATTACAGTACCTACTAATAAGATGGCTGATGATCTAAAGAGAAGTGGCGGTTTTATACCAGGTGTTAAGCCAGGTAGTGAGACAGGTGATTTCTTAGATAGAATCATGTCTTTAATTACATTCCCAGGTTCTCTTTACTTAGCATTAATCGCAGTTTTCCCTGCAATCGTGGTAAGTTTATTAGGAGTTCAACAAGGTTGGGCAATGTTTTATGGAGGAACATCGTTATTGATTATGGTAAGTGTTGTAATCGATACAATTCAACAAGTCAATGCTTATTTACTGAACAAACAGTATGATAGTATGATGACAAGTGGTAAAAATAGAAGAGCAACAGCTTAGTTTTTATGGCAAAACAATCAGCAATAGAACAAGACGGAGCAATCATTGAAGCATTATCAAATGCTATGTTCCGTGTGGAATTAGAAAATGGACACGTAGTAATCGCCCATATCTCAGGTAAGATGCGTATGCATTATATCAAATTATTACCTGGTGACAGAGTAAAATTAGAGATGAGCCCTTACGATTTGACCAAAGCAAGAATTACTTATAGATATTAAAGAGGCTATTAAAATGAAAGTAAGAGCATCAGTTAAAAAAAGAAGTGCCGAGTGCATTATAGTACGTAGAAAAGGTAGACTTTACGTTATTAATAAAAAGAATCCTAGATTTAAACAAAGACAAGGATAATTATGGCAAGAATCGCAGGGGTAGATATACCTAAACACAAAAGAGGAATCATTGCTTTAACTTATATTTTTGGAATTGGTTCAAGTAGAGCTAAAGAAATTCTAGAAAGAGCTAAAGTTGACGAAAATAAAAAAGTTCAAGATTGGAATGACGACGAGATCGGAGCTATCCGTGAAGCTGTAGGTCAATTCACAATTGAAGGAGAATTACGTTCAGAGATTTCATTAAACATCAAACGTTTAATGGATATCGGATGCTACAGAGGTATCCGTCATAGAGCTGGTCTTCCATTAAGAGGACAAAGAACTAAGAACAACTCTAGAACAAGAAAAGGTAAAAGAAAAACTGTTGCTAACAAGAAAAAAGCAACTAAATAATAAGTAGTAATATGGCTAAAGCGAATACAAAAAAACGTAAAGTACTTGTTGAGTCAACAGGTGAAGCTCATATTAATGCGACGTTTAACAATATCATCATTTCATTAACTAACAAAAAAGGTGAAGTGATTTCTTGGTCATCAGCAGGTAAAATGGGATTCAGAGGTTCTAAAAAGAACACTCCTTACGCTGCTCAAATGGCTGCAGAAGATTGCGGTAAAGTTGCACTTGAGGCAGGATTGAAAAAAGTAAAAGTTTATGTAAAAGGACCTGGAAACGGAAGAGAATCTGCAATCAGATCTTTACATAACGGTGGAATCGAAGTAACAGAGATTATCGATATTACTCCAATGCCACACAACGGATGTCGTCCTCCAAAGAGAAGAAGAGTTTAATTTTATAGTATAACCAAAGGTAGGAATAGATTATCGGAGGAAAGTGACCTGAATTCATAATCCCTACCTTTTTTCAATTTTATTAAGAAATGGCAAGATATACTGGTCCACAAACAAAAATCGCACGTAGGTTCGGTGAAGCAATTTTCGGAGATGACAAGTCTTTAGAAAAAAGAAATTACCCTCCAGGACAACATGGTTTAGCAAGAAAAAGAGGTAAGAAATCTGAATATGCTATCCAGTTATTGGAAAAACAAAAAGCTAAATATACTTACGGTATTTTAGAAAAACAATTCAGAAACTTATACAAAAAAGCTGCTGCAGCTCGTGGAGTTACTGGTGAGGTATTAATTCAATTATGTGAGTCAAGATTAGACAACGTAGTATTCAGAATGGGAATTGCTCCATCTCGTAGAGCTGCACGTCAAATCGTTTCTCATAGACATATTACTGTAAATGGGGAATTAGTAAATATTCCTTCATACCAATTGAAACCTGGTGATAAAGTTGCTGTTCGTGAAAAATCAAGATCTCTAGAGACTATCGAACGTTCATTATCTAATTCTAGCGCTGTTTACGAGTGGATTACTTGGAATCCTGAAACGTTAGAAGGAACATTTGTTTCTGTACCTCAAAGACTTCAAGTTCCTGAAAACATCAAAGAACAGTTAATCGTAGAGTTGTACAACAAATAATAATTGACATTCAGTCGAAACAAATATGGCAATATTTAATTTTCAAAAGCCCGATAAAGTTATCATGATTGATTCGACCGATTTTAAAGGCAAATTCGAATTTAGACCTTTAGAACCGGGATATGGATTGACAATAGGTAATGCATTAAGAAGAGTTCTTCTTTCTTCTCTTGAAGGATATGCAATTACTTCAGTTCGTATTGAAGGAGTAGATCATGAGTTTTCTACTATCGCTGGTGTAGTTGAGGATGTTACTGAAATCATTCTTAACCTAAAACAAGTTCGTTTTAAACGTCAAATTGAAGATGTTGATAATGAAACTGTTAGTATCTCTTTCTCTGGTAAAGAACAGTTGACTGCAGGTGATTTCCAGAAATTCATTTCTAGTTTCCAAATTCTGAATCCAGAATTAGTTATCTGTAATATGGATAGTAATGTAACTATTAATATGGATCTTACTATTGAGAAGGGAAGAGGTTACGTACCAGCTGAAGAGAATAGAAAACCTAATGCTCCTATTGGTACTATCTTTACTGACTCAATTTATACTCCAGTTAAGAACGTTAAGTATGCTATCGAAAACTATCGTGTTGAGCAAAAAACTGACTATGAAAAGTTAGTTTTTGATATCATTACCGATGGTTCTATTCATCCAAAAGATGCGTTAACTGAAGCTGCAAAAACATTAATACACCACTTTATGTTATTCTCAGATGAGAGAATTACTTTAGAGGCAGATGAGATTGCACAAACTGAATCATATGATGAGGAATCTCTACATATGAGACAGCTTCTAAAAACTAAACTAGTTGATTTAGATCTTTCAGTTAGAGCATTGAATTGTTTGAAAGCGGCTGAAGTAGATACATTAGGAGACTTAGTGTCATTTAACAAAAACGACTTGATGAAATTCAGAAACTTCGGTAAGAAGTCTTTATCTGAATTAGAAGAGTTAGTAGCTGTTAAGGGACTTAATTTCGGGATGGATCTATCAAAATACAAATTAGATAAAGAATAAACTAGACTGCAAAGTCTAAATTCTAGTAAGAAATGAGACACGGAAAGAAAATAAATCACTTAGGTAGAAAAGCTGGACATAGAAATTCTATGTTGGCTAATATGGCTTGTTCTTTAATCGAGCACAAGCGTATCAATACTACTGTAGCTAAAGCTAAAGCTTTAAAGCAGTTTATTGAGCCATTAGTAACTAAAGCTAAAACTGACGATACTCATAACCGTCGTGTTGTTTTCTCTTATTTGAGAGACAAAGACGCAGTTACTGAACTATTTAGAGAAGTAGCTCAAAAAGTAGGAGATCGTCCAGGTGGATATACTCGTATTATTAAGTTAGGTAATCGTTTAGGAGATAACGCTGATATGGCTATGATTGAATTCGTTGACTTCAACGAATTATACAATGTTGCTAAGAAAGAAGCTAAAAAATCTTCTACTCGTAGAGGTAAAAAGAAAGCTGCTGAAGCTCCTGCGACTGAGGCAACTTCTAATGAAGCTGAAACTAATGAATAGTATCAACAAAATTTATTTTTGTTATTTATAATATTAAGGACATTCTTTATAAGGATGTCCTTTTTTTTTTATTTTTGCTAAAAATTAATACAACACAACAATACAATGGAATATTCAGAAAGAAAGAAGGCGGTTTTAGTTTTAAAAGATGGAACTGTTTTTTTTGGTAAGTCGGTTGGCGTAGAAGGTACAGCATTCGGAGAGATTTGTTTTAACACTGGAATGACAGGTTATCAAGAAATCTTTACAGATCCTTCTTACTTTGGTCAAATAATGTTGTCAACAACAGCACATATTGGTAATTATGGGGTTAATGTTGACGAAGTTGATTCTGATGGAATTAAGATTTCTGGTTTAGTTTGTAAAAACTTTAGTTATTATCATTCACGTCCAAATTCAGAATCGGATTTATTGACTTATTTAGAAAAGGCTAATCTTATAGCTATTTCTGATGTTGATACACGTGCTCTTACAGCTCATATTAGAGATAATGGTGCTATGAATGCTATCATCTCAACAGATGGTAAATCAATTGAAGAGTTAAAAGTGATGTTAGAGAACGTTCCTTCAATGGAAGGTTTAGAGTTATCTTCTAAAGTATCTACTAAAGAAGCTTACCACTTTGGTAATCCTGATGCGTCTCATAAAATTGCGGCAGTTGATTTTGGTATAAAAACAAATATTTTACGTTGTTTCGAAGAGAGAGATTGTTATGTAAAGGTGTTTCCTTACAATGTTTCTTATGATGAATTAGTAGCATTTGGTGCTGATGGATATTTTCTTTCTAACGGACCTGGTGATCCACAAGCTTTAGCAAAATTAGGAGTTCTTGATACGGTTAATAAAGTTATAGATTCAGGGCTTCCAGTTTTCGGTATTTGTTTAGGTCATCAATTGATTGGTTTATCTCAAGGTGTGAGTACATTTAAGATGTTTAGTGGACATCGTGGAGTAAATCATCCTGTTATGAATTTAGGTTCTACTCAAGGAGAGATTACATCACAGAATCATGGTTTTGCGATTAATAAAGAAGAGTTGGCTAAACATACTAACCTTGAGTTAACTCATGTGCATTTAAATGATGGTACTGTTGCAGGTATGAAGATGAAGAGTAAGAATGTTTTCTCTGTACAATATCATCCTGAATCAAGTCCTGGACCACATGACTCAAGATATTTATTTGATGAGTTTGTCGAGAATATAAAAAATAATAAAGGAGCTACAGTGTAGTTCCTTTCGTTATATATAAACTTTATTTCTTATCTGTATTAAGTAAGTTCAATTAAAGTTGTAAATTTGTTTATACTAAATTTTAAGACACAATTTATGAGTACAATTATTAGTGTGCATGCACGTCAAATATTAGATTCTAGAGGGAATCCTACAGTAGAAGTAGATGTTATTACTGAAAGTGGTATGTTAGGTCGTGCTGCAGTTCCATCTGGAGCTTCTACAGGTGAGCACGAAGCAGTAGAGTTACGTGATGGTGGTAAAGCTTTCTTAGGTAAAGGAGTATTAAAAGCTGTTGATAACGTAAATAATATAATTGCTGAGCACATCGTAGGTGTTAGTGTTTTCGAACAGAACACTATAGACCAATTGATGATTGAATTAGATGGTACTAGTAATAAAGGGAATTTAGGAGCAAATGCTATTTTAGGTGTTTCTTTAGCTGTAGCTAAAGCAGCAGCAAATGAGTTAAGAATGCCATTATATCGTTATGTAGGTGGTGTTTCTGCAAACACGCTACCAGTTCCAATGATGAATATTATTAATGGTGGGTCTCACTCTGATGCTCCTATTGCATTTCAAGAATTTATGATCATGCCTGTAAAAGCAATAACTTTTACACATGCTATGCAAATGGGGACTGAGATATTCCATCATTTGAAGAAAGTTTTACATGAGAGAGGATTAAGTACTGCAGTAGGTGATGAAGGTGGATTTGCTCCTACATTAAAAGGAACTGAAGATGCTCTTGATTCTATTAAATTAGCAGTTGAGAATGCAGGCTATAGATTTGGCGATGAGATTATGATTGCTTTGGATTGTGCCGCTTCTGAGTTCTATGTTGATGGTAAATATGATTATACTAAATTCGAAGGTGAATTAGGTAAAGTACGTACTTCTCAAGAGCAAGCGGATTACTTAGCTGAATTAGTTGAGAAATACCCAATAGTATCTATTGAAGATGGTATGTATGAAGATGATTGGGATGGTTGGAAGTATTTAACTGATAAGATTGGTAATAAAGTTCAGTTAGTAGGTGATGATTTATTTGTTACTAATGTAGCTAGACTTGAGCGTGGTGTTAATGAAGGTATTGGTAACTCTATCTTGATTAAAGTAAATCAAATAGGTACTCTTACTGAGACTATAGCTGCTGTTAATATGGCTAAAAATGCTGGATTTACTTCTGTTATGTCTCACCGTTCAGGTGAAACTGAAGATAGTACTATTGCTGATTTAGCTGTGGCTCTTAATTGCGGACAAATTAAAACTGGTTCTGCATCTAGATCAGATCGTATGGCAAAGTATAATCAATTATTGAGAATAGAGGAAGAATTAGGTGATATCGCTTATTATCCTCAAGGTAATGCTTTTAAAGTAAAAAGATAATCCTTTATAAATTTAATGGCGGTAGATATATTATCATATCTACCGCTTTTTTATTATATAGTACTTAGGTTAGATTACAGTGGTATTTTTGAAAAATAATTTATTATGAATAATGTTTTTTTTTAACTGTTCTGTTGTGTTTATGATTATTTAGTGTGTCTTATTTTTCTATTCGTTTTAATAGTCTCTAAAATGAGGTTTTTTGTTCATTTTTAATGATTAGTTTATGAATATGACTTGTATGTATGCATAATAATTCCTATCTTTCCTTCTGAAAAATTACTAGAATATTTATACTAGTAGTGAGTAAAACTTGTAAAAAAAATAAAATAATAACAATATGTCTAAAACAGCTTATATAGAGGTTGACGGTAAAAGACATGAGTTTCCTGTATTAGTTGGTACTGAGAATGAAGTAGCAATTGATGTGTTGAAATTACGTGCTTTAACTGGAGCTATTACTTATGACCCAGGTTATAAAAATTCTGGTGCATGCAAGAGTGCAATTACATTCTTAGATGGAGAAGAAGGAATCTTGAGATACAGAGGATATTCTATTGAAGAATTAGCAGAATATTCTAACTTCTTAGAAGTTTCTTATTTGATTATCTTTGGAGAGTTACCAACTCAAGAACAAATAGAAAAATTCGAGAATGATATTAGAAAGTATTCATTAGTGAATGAAGAAATGAAAAATATCATTGACGGTTTTCCTAAGACTGCACACCCTATGGGAGTGTTAGCTTCTTTGACTAGTGCTTTAACTGCATTTAATCCAAAAGTAGTAGATGCTGATTGTTCTAAGTCATTATATGAGGCTGTGTGTAAGACAATGAGTAAATTCTTAGTAATAGCAACTTGGACGTATAGAAAAGCTAAAGGATATCCTTTAAATTACTATGATAACACTAAGAGCTATGTTGATAACTTCTTAAGATTGATGTTTGCTTTGCCAACAGAGCCTTATGAAATCGATCCAATCATAAAAAATGCAATTGATAAGTTATTTATCTTACATGCAGATCATGAACAAAACTGTTCTACATCTACAGTACGTATGGTAGGTTCTTCTCATGCAGGATTATTTGCATCTGTATCTGCTGGTGTTTCTGCTTTATGGGGACCATTACATGGTGGAGCTAATCAAGCTGTATTAGAAATGCTTGAAGCAATTCAGAATGATGGTGGTGATGTTGAAAAGTATTTAAACAAAGCTAAAGATAAAGACGATTCTTTCCGTTTAATGGGATTCGGACACAGAGTTTATAAAAACTTCGATCCAAGAGCTAGAATCATCAAAAAAGCAGCTGATGAAGTATTAGGGAAATTAGGAGTTGATGATCCTGTTTTAGATATTGCTAAAAAATTAGAGGAAGCAGCGCTTAAAGATCCTTATTTCGTAGAAAGACACTTATATCCTAATGTTGATTTCTACTCAGGAATTATTTATAGAGCTTTAGGTATCCCTACTGAGATGTTCACAGTTATGTTTGCTATTGGACGTTTACCAGGATGGATTGCTCAGTGGAAAGAAATGAGAATTAATAAAGAGCCAATCGGACGTCCTAGACAGTTATATGTTGGTGAAGCTTTAAGATCATTCGTTCCAATGAAAGATAGAAAATAATAGTTTTCTTTATATAGAGGCACCTTTTTAAGGTGCCTTTTTTTATTAGTAACTTAGTAATTTCTATATAGAGTATTTTGTTATATTTGTGGAAAATCAATATTTATGCTTAAGTTAAACGTTAAGAATGAAACCTCGAGATTGCGGGCTGTGGTCCTAGGTACAGCTAATAGTATCGGACCCACACCTACAGTAGAAGAAGCTTACGACCCAAAGTCGTTGGAGCATATTAAAGCAGGTACTTATCCTGTAGAATCTGACATGATTCAAGAAATGGATGCTTTTAATAAAGTATTCGAAAAATATGATGTAAAGGTGTATAGACCTGAAATCATTGAAGACTACAATCAAATTTTTACGCGTGATATTGGATTTGTGATTGAAGATAAATTCATTAAAGCGAATATCCTACCAGATAGAGATCGTGAATTACATGCAATTCAGTATGTGTTAGATCAAATTAATCCTGCATCTATAATCTCTGCTCCAGAAGAAGTACACTTTGAAGGAGGAGACGTAATGCCATGGAATGATTATATTTTTATAGGAAGCTACAAGCGTCCAGATTATAAAGAATATATTACAGCTAGAACAAATCAACTAGGTGTTGATTTTATTAAAGAATTATTCCCTAATAAAACAGTTTTATCATTTGACTTGGTGAAGTCTAGAACAGAACCACGTGATAATGCATTGCATTTAGATTGTTGTTTTCAACCAATCGGAAATGATAAAGGAATAATCTATAAAGGTGGTTTTTATGATGAGAAAGAATACTATCAATTAGTTGAAATTTTCGGTAAAGACAACTTATTCCACATTGAAAGAGAAGAAATGTATCATATGTTTTCGAATGTATTTTCTATTAGCCCAGAAGTTATTGTGTCTGAACGTAATTTCACAAGACTGAATAATTGGTTAAGAGAAAATAATTTCGTTGTAGAAGAGATTCCTTATGCAGAAATTGCAAAACAAGAGGGGTTATTAAGATGTTCTACATTACCTTTGATACGTGATTAAAATATATGTTATGAATCAAACTACTAATACAATATTAATGATTCGCCCTGTGGCGTTTCGTATGAACGAACAAACTGCGGTAAATAACTATTATCAAAAAGTACTTGATAATACAACTCCTGCTACAGTTAATGCAAAAGCGCAACAAGAATTTGATGCTTTCGTAGAAAAATTAAGAGCTGTTGGAGTTAATGTTATTGTAGTAGAAGATACTGTAGATCCTGATACGCCAGATAGTATTTTTCCAAATAACTGGATTTCTTTTCACGAAAGTGGAGAAGTAGTTCTTTACCCAATGTTTGCTGAGAATAGAAGACTGGAGAGAAGAGAGGATATATTTGATATCTTGGAGAAAGAAGGTTTTGAAATCGATGATGATATATGGGATTATACATCGGCAGAAGAAGATGATTTATTCTTAGAAGGTACAGGAAGTTTATTGTTAGACAGAGCTAATGAGAAGACGTATTGTGCATTATCACCACGTGCTGATGAAGGTTTAGTTATTGAGTTTTGTGAGGATTTTGAGACAGATCCAGTAATTTTTGAAGCGTTTCAAACAGTAGATGGAGAAAGAAAGCATATCTACCACACTAATGTTATGATGTGTTTAGCTGAAACATTTGCCGTAATTTGTGCAGATTGTATTGATGATAAACAAGAGAGAAAAACTGTTTTAAATAGTTTAAAGAGCACAGGAAAAGAAGTTATTACTATTACTGAAGAACAAGTTAATAATTTTGCTGGTAATATGTTACAAGTAAAAGGAGCAAACGATCAACGTTATTTAGTAATGTCTACTCAGGCTTTTAATAGTTTAGACGCTAATCAGATTAAGGCAATCGAAAAGCATTGTCCGATTTTACACAGTAGCTTAGATACAATTGAAGCTTGTGGTGGAGGAAGTGCTCGCTGTATGATGGCAGAGGTGTTTTTACCAAAAAAATAAGGATACATTGGTTGTTATATAAAAAAACGAAGCATTCGCTTCGTTTTTTTATTCTGAAAATAATTATTTAAATTCATTTTAAATAAGATATTTTTCTATCTTTGCAATCGAGAATCTATCTAAATAAAAAATAATTAAAGATAAATGAAGCGTAATACCATATTTGTACTGAGTGCTTTTTGTGCATTGCCACTTTTGAGTATTGCTCAAGTACAAGATACAATCGCGCCACCTAATGCTAATCTAGGAGAAATTGTGATCTCTGGACAGTACAGTCCACAGTCTATTAATAAAGCAGTTAATAATGTAACTGTTTTGAATAGACAACGTTTAGAGAATCTCGGAGCTGTGACTTTAGCAGATGCTTTAAATCAGGTAATGAATATATCTATTTTACCTAATGCAGGTACTGGTAGGTCTTCTGTGAAAATGTTTGGTTTAGATGCTCAGTATTTTACAATATTAGTTGATAATGTTCCTATGATATCTGATGAGGGATTTGGTAATAATACGGATCTTACTCAGATTAATCTAGATGATATCGAACAAGTAGAAATTGTCGAAGGGGCAATGGGGGTTGACTATGGAGCGAATGCAGTGACTGGAATTATTAATATTATTACCAAGAAGAATAATATTCACGATTGGAATGTGAACTTCTTTACACAAGAAGAGACTGTTGGTAATGAGTATGATTTAAAAAATAAAGGAAAGCATATCCAAGGATTAACGATTGGACATAATATAAATGATAATTTATACGCAAGTGTAAGTTATACTCATAATGACTTTAAAGGTTGGTATAATGATAGAAAAGGACTAACCTATTATGGAGACGAAGATAAAAGAGGACATGAATGGTTGCCAAAGAATCAAAATAATGTAAAGGCTCTTTTGAATTATCACCATAAATCTTATCGTGTATTCTATAAGTTTGAATACTTTGATGAGAGAATGAAAGATTATAACAAGACCTTTAATATCAATGAAGATCCTGTATTTGAAACTATAGATCCTATAGCTAAAGATCGTATAATAAATACAAAAAGATGGTCTAATATATTAAATACATCAGGGAAGCTTAAGGATATTCTTCGTTTTGATTTATCTTTTTCTTATCAGAAGCAAGAGCGTGAGAATGACTCTTACAGGTATCGTATTAAGTATGATGAGAAATTTGATAGAAATAAATTCAAAAGTGAGAGTAGAGAAGTGTTTTTCTCACGTGGTACCTTTAGTGATTTTATAAAATGGGAACGTGCTAAATTCCAAGTAGGGTATGAAGTAGCGAATAGTAAAGGATATTCTTCGATGAGTGAATCACTTGGTGAATCTTCTCAAAGTAAATCTTTAGGGAGTTATGATTTTTATGCATCTTCAGAGATAGATGTACTTCCTAAGTTTATGATTCGACCAGGATATCGTTTAATGACTTCTAATACATTCGATAGTCAGCATGCTATGAGTTTAATGCTTAAGTATGTATTACCTGGTGATTATGAAGTACGTGCTACAGTGGGAACTTCACCTCGTTTGCCAAACTATGAAGAACTATACACTTATTTTGTAGATGTAAATCACGACTTACAGGGGAATCCTAATTTGAATCCTGAAAAAGGAAAGACGTTCTTTTTAAATATTAAGAAAGCAGTAGAGTTAAGTGATGACTTAGAGTTTAACACAAGCATGACAGGACGTATTCTTAATGTTCAAGATAAAATTGATGTAATTCAGGTTGTTGATCCTGATGGATTAAAGTTTAAATATCACAATGTAAATCGTTATAGAAATATTGGTTTTACATTTTTAAATCAAATGCGTTGGAGAACATTAGATGTGGGATTAGGATTTACATACTCTGGATCAGCTCAGCAAATATATGGAGCTCCTAATGATACAGACAAATTCTTATACACTCCTGAGGTGACAGCTAATGTTAGTTATAAATTACCTTCTCTTGGGACTATTTTCTCTCTTTATTATAAGTTTAATGGAGAAGAATATAAGTATAAGATGGAGACCGATTTATTTGGAGAGTATTATATTAAAGGTAAACAACAGAGTTATTCTTGGATGGACATTAGTGTTCGTCAGCCATTCTTAAAGAATATGTTATTTGCTACTATAGGTGTTCGAAATGTATTTGATGTAAAAGCATTGACTTCTACGACTAGTTCTGGTACAGCACATAGTTCTGGTAATGCAACACAACCTTTAGGGTATGGAAGAAGCTTCTTTGTGAAACTACAATATAAATTAGGATTTTAATAATGATGAAGAGTTTAAGACATATAGGAATTATTCTTTGTTCTTTTTTTATGATGACTTCATGTGAAAAGGATTCTAAGAATGGTAATGGGGATGTAAGAGATTTTATTGTTGCATTTGAAGAACAGTCAATCAGCTACGGAGAGATAAAAGATAATAAAGAGTTATTTATAATATTTTCTGAACCAGCTACAGTTGACGGAAGTATTGAGTTAAAGGTGTCAGGTATTAATGCTAAGTATGATGTAGATTTTAATACGCTGCCTGGTGCTAAAGAAGGAATTGTAACAGTTCCTTTTGCAAAAGGGGAACGCAAGGTTTCTTTTATGTTCAATAACTTAATCTATCCTTATGATAGTTCTGATAAGACAGTTCAGTTTGATGTATATAAGGTGAATTATAGTGCTAAAGAACCTAAGATACAAGGATATAATGTGATGGTGGTTAGTTTTGATACTGCTATTGGAGGAGTGTTAACACCTCCTATTGGTGGACCAAGCCAACCAAAGCAAGTATATGTTGATTTAGGAGGAAAGGCAATGTATCCTGTACAACGTGATTCTTGGGACTTAGCATTTTATGCAGATAAAGAGTTTAGAGTTAAATTGAACGGATCTATTTATATGGCTACAAGTGCTTTATCAAGTACAGATATTGATAAAGTGAGAGAAAGTGATGTAACGAGTTTAAAAACTCAAGTACAGATAGGAACGTTTGACCCTGCCAATGTTGCTTATATTGATGCTCCTATTGGAGATCTTACAGCTACAGCGATTAAGGAAGTTAAGCTTAATGCAGATGATAATAAAGTTTATTTAGTAAACTTAGGTTTTAAACCTGGTACTTCTAGTGTTGCTGCGGGTTCTGTAAATGTAACTGGTGATACAAGAGGATGGAAGAAGATTAGAATACTAAGAAAAGATCAAGGTTACCTACTGCAGTATGCAGATTTAAATGATAGTACACATAAAGAAGTATATATAGAGAAGAAGCCAGCTTATAATTTTGTTTTCTTTAGTTTCGATACTAACAATATTGTTAATGTTGAACCAACTAAACAAAAGTGGGATTTGAACTTCACAGTATTTACAAATACAGTTGATCAAAATGGAGATCCTAAAGGTTCTTATGGTTATTCAGATTTTATTGTAAATAATAGATATGCGGGTGTTACTGCTTATAAAGTTACAATACCTGAGAAGGATAAAACAATGTATAAGAATTTCTCTTTAGCTGATGTAGATAAAGGAGCACTGTCTTTAGACTTGCGTACTATAGGTGGTACATGGAGAGATGTAGCGAATGATAAAAAATTATTTACTAATATCTTTTACGTAATTAAAGATTCAAAAGGCAACTACTATAAGATGCGTGTATTGAGCTTTATGAATGAAAAAGGTGAACGTGGATACCCAAGATTTGAATATAGCCTATTAAGGTAATTAATAATATTACATAACTATTTGTTGTCGCAGGTTATGTATGTGATTCAATGTAATCATACAGTACTTCAAGTATTTGTTGTTTATTGAGTTGTTAGTTTATTTTTGTTAGAAAACCCCAAGATTGTCGCTCTTGGGGTTTTTTTATTACTTTTAAGTTTTTAATCTGTCTATGATGCCTATAGTAACACATTCTAATAAGATTCTACATCCTTTATTTTTAGTATGCTTAGCCTTGCTTCTGTGTAATGATTTTTGGCTGAAAGAACAGTTTTCTAATGTGATAACGGGCAAACTATCAGATTTTACAGGACTATTTATCTTCCCGTTTTTTTGGTCTGCCTTTTTCCCAAAATATACTAAAGGTATTCATATAAGTACAGTGTTATTGTTTATATGGTTTAAAAGTCCTTTATCTACCCCTGTGTTATCATGGCTTAATGGTTTTGGATTATCTATCGGACGGGTAATTGACTATACTGACTATATGGCTTTAGTCAGTGTGTTGTTGTCCTATTATGTATTTAATAATATAACTATCCATAGATCATATCGCAGTGCCAAAGTAGGAGTGATTTATCTTTCTATTTTTTCTTTTATGGCAACTTCTCAGATTCCTAAAGTATCTACTTTTTATCCTATTCAGAACAAAGAGTATTATTTTAAGGGAACGAAGAGAGAACTGATTCAAAAATTAAATGAAGTTCAAGTAGAAAAAGTGCAGGAGTGGAATAATAAACTTACTCCTGTTCAAAGACCTATTGTAATTGACTCGGTTAATAATTTGATACATTATGAACTAAATGATCAATATGTACTAGGTAGATTACTAGATATAGAAGAGGAGAAGAGAGATAGTGTTTATTATCAGTCTAATTTAGTTAAGTTTGTCATCACACAAGATAACACTAGAGCCAAAATTACTCTTCTTGAGATTATGGTTAGAGTTCAAGGGGTAGGAGATGTTGATATCACTAAACTACCATATCCTAAAAAGGAAATCAGAGCTTTCAAAAGAAATTTGATAAGCCCCTTAAAGAAGAAATTCTAAGCCTCTCTGTATTTAGCTGGCGTAGTTTGATACATACGTTTAAAGGCCGAAGTGAAGTGTTGTACATGCTCATATCCACAGTAGTGAGCTATTTCTTTGATAGGTATAGTTGTGTTGCGCAATAATTTATGAGCGTATTCCATTCTTAATTGATACACATATCCGAATACTGTAGTATTGTAGACCTCTTTGAAGCCTTTCTTTAGTTTATAATCATTTAATCCCACTTCTAGTGCAAGTTCTGATAAACTCAGAGGGTCTTGATAGTTTTGTTCTATGTGTTCTTTAGCTTCTGCCAGTTTTTGTTTATCAGATAGAGATATTTTTGTCAAACCTTTATTGGACTTTAAGCGTATATATTGCTCGAATTGTAATAAGAGTAATTCTTTACTCTTTACATCTAAGTATAATTGTTTCATGACACCAGTTCTATTTGTATTATAGATTTCGGTAAGAACTGTTTTTATCTCTGTGTTTACTACAGCATTATTTTGAAACAATTGGTTATTTGTTTTATTGATAGAAGGGATCAGACCTTCATATTGATTAACTAAGGAGTCCACATGCTCTTGAGGGAATAGTACTTCCAGATATTCATTGCTGTTTTCATTTTGTTTAAAAGTACCTTGTAGTTCTTTTTGTAGATATAGGTTGTGTTGATTTTTATTAAACTTTACATTGTTGTAAGTCGAATTAAAAGCTGATCTACCATTTAGACAAAAGTGCA
The DNA here is from genome assembly GCF_000833025.1 of Myroides profundi. NCBI lineage: Bacteria > Pseudomonadati > Bacteroidota > Flavobacteriia > Flavobacteriales > Flavobacteriaceae > Myroides > Myroides profundi. Next base: position 3,451,008 of record NZ_CP010817.1, on the reverse strand, counting down.
TTTCATAGAATGGTTCATCTGTATACATCTCTATAGAGATATCCTTTTTTATATTCATCATCCCGAAGATTAGAATAGAATTCTGATTATAGTACTCCGTTACTTTATTTTCTACTATATCATTTTGGATACGTATGGTCTTACATTTATCTAGATTAGCTGTTTCTGAGTATAAAGTTTGATATCTTTTCTCTAGTAAGATCTCTTTTGTATTGATGTCCTTAATGATCATTTCCATAATAATCCGTTTTGCGTAAAGTTTATTCCTTTTAAGGTAACAACTATTTTAGTTACATGAAGGAAATTTGCACAAATATAATTATTAAGATTAATTCTAAATAACTATATTTGGTCAAAATTTATAGTATATGGAGCCAATGGATAATATTGAATTAGCAAAACAGCTTAGATGTCCTAGTGGAGATGATGGAGTTAGGGTTGGAAATAGGATGTATGCATCCAATAGCAATATGATTTATAAAACTATTGACCGCTTAAACATTAAAGCAGGGATGCATATTCTAGAATTAGGATTTGGTAATGGTCGCCATTTGCCATATTTGTTTTCTAAAGAAAAAAGTTTGAGTTATGAACGGATTGAGTTATCTGATGTCATGTTAAGTGAAGCAACCGAATTCAATAAAGAGCTAATAAAAGAAAGTAAAGTCAAATTGTCTTTAGGGAATGATACAGGAAGAATGGATTTTGAAGACAAATCTTTTGACGGTTTCTTTTCGATCAACACTATTTATTTTTGGGAAGAGCCAAATAAGTATTTTCAAGAGATATATCGTATTTTACGTTCAGAAGGCCAATTAACTTTATCGTATATTCAGAAGGACTTTGCTTTAAAACAAGCTTTCGCTACAGAAGAAGTCTTCCATTTTCATAAGACAGAGTGGCTTATTCGTTTATTGACTAATATCGGTTTCTATAATATAGAACAATGGCAGTATATGGAGAATACAACTAATAAGCTGGGACAAGCTGTTGTGCGTCCATTTGTTATTCTAAAAGCGACTAAGTTGTAAAGAGAGAGAGCTTCTTATCCTTGTTTCTAATGTTTATCAGTGAGAATTATTAAATCATTCGCTTATAAATATGGATAAACAGAAACAATTGATTTTAAAAGGCAATTTGCCTAATGTGATGTGGCAGATGTCTTGGCCAGCTATTATAGCGATGGTCTTATTTGGGTTAAATAACTTTTTAGACGGTGTCTTTGTTGGGCACCTGATTAATGATACAGCATTGGCAGCTGTTGGGATAGCTTTTCCTTTAGCACAGATTGGACAAGCTATCGGTAGCCTTATAGGCACGGGTGCAGGTGCCGCTATTAGTATTTGGATAGGAGCAGATGATCAGAGTAATCTGGCTAGATGTTTAGGTTCAGTTAATTTTCTTAGTATTTTATTCTCCGTGGCTTTTATGCTTCCTGCCTATATTTTTGCTGATGAACTAATCTATTTAATGGGAGGCAGAGGAGAGATAGCTATTTTAGCTTCTCAGTATTATAAGGTTATTCTATTAGGTACTTTCTTTTGGGTACATGGTTTAGCATTGAATATGATGATTCGCGCAGAAGGAAAGATGAAGACTGCGGCTCTAATGATAGCGATAGGGTTAATAATCGATATAGTACTTAAGCCTATTTTTATTTCTACATTAGGAGGTGGGGTAGTAGGTGCTGCTTGGGCTACTAATGTATCGATGATTATTTATACTATTCTAGGTGTAGGGTATTATCATTTTTCTAAATCATCTTTTAAGACTAATGTTTGGTCATTTTTTAATGATAAGCAGATTACTAGACTTATTATTAAGCTAGGAATGCCTGCCATGATTATGATGGTTATGGTTGTCATTCAGAATATAGTCATTTTTAATGCCTTGTCTAAGTATGGTACAGATAGTGACATTACCTTCTTTACTGCTGTTAATCGTTTTTATTTATTATTGTGTACACCTATGTTCGGATTGATGCGTGCACTTCAGCCAGTAGCAGGGATGAATTATGGTGTCCAGAATTATGTTCGTACTAAGCGATCGTATGTGTTATTTACTTGGACTGGAGTAGGACTATTATTACCCTTCTGGTGTTTAGTAATGTTTTTCCCTCAGGATGTCTTATCCTTAATGATACCAAACCAACTATTTTCAATAGATCAATTGATGAATTTTCGTGTCTATATGAGTGTTTTGTTAGTGTTGCCAGCTATATTCATGGGGATGGTTTGGTTTCCATCTGTAGAGAATGCGAGGCCAGCTAGTTTGGTTGCGCTTTTTAGACAGCTAGTGTTGTATGTTCCTATTATGTTAGTTGTGCCCCGTATTTTTGGGATTAATGGTATTTATTGGGCAAGTGCTTTGATTGATTGGGCTATTTTTATTGTAGTGATTTTTGTGTTAAGACGTAGTTTTAAGAGGATGGTATAAATTAATATAAGAATAGAGGCTGTTTTTTCTTGCTTGAGTAAAGAATTTAAAGGAACTAGGATAGGGATAAAAGGATTATGCGTAAATTCGCTTGCAATTTTCAAAGGAAGTTTAGTCGTCCTTTTCATTTTATAATTATACAACACAACATATATGGAATTATTAAGAGAGAGAATTTTGCAAGATGGAAGATGTTTTGAAGGAGGAATTTTAAAAGTAGACAGTTTTATCAACCATCAGATGGATCCTGTACTAATGAAATCTATTGGAGTAGAATTCGTAAGAAGATTTGCAGGAACTAATGTGAATAAAATTATGACTATTGAGGCTAGTGGGATTGCTCCAGCTATTATGACAGGATATTTATTAAATCTTCCTGTGGTATTCGCTAAGAAGAAAAAACCTAGCACAATGGAGAATATGTTACATACACAGATACACTCTTTTACTAAGGATAGAACGTATGATGTAGTTATAAGTAATGATTTTCTTCAGCCTACAGACAATGTTTTATTTGTAGATGACTTTTTAGCGTATGGTAATGCCGCTTTAGGAGTACTAGATTTAATAAAACAGTCTGGTGCTAATTTAGTAGGAATGGGATTCATTATAGAAAAAGCATTTCAAGATGGACGTAAGTTAATAGAAGAGCAAGGAGTAAGAGTAGAATCTTTAGCAATAATAGAAGATCTGTCTAACTGCACGATTACGATTAGATAATATTTTAGAATAGTTTTATATTCATATACAGCCCTAGACTATATAGTCTAGGGCTTTTTTATTGCCACTATAAGTTAACCCTCTTCAAGAGTGCGACAAGACCTCTTCAATATTGTTTCAAGAAAGAGGTGCTCAGGTAGAGTAATCTTGGAGAAATGTTGAAGCGGTGTTGAAGAAGTAGGCATAAAGGCTTGTTATTACTGGGATTGGGAAGTGTTGTGTTTTTATAAAGAGAGTATAGATAATATGCTTTACTTATTGATAAACAGTTATTTGTGTTGTTTTTTGCTCAATATGAGAATAAAAAAAGTGTGCCTGTTTTTCTTCAAAACAAGGATATAGGTACTTTATAAGGGGCTTTTCTTCTAAAAATACATACCTATATAAGTATAGAGACTATAAAAAGGAAGATAAAACACCTTTATATAGGATAAAGTAACATCTATACATAGACAGAAAGGCTATATGAAGGCATATTCTCAATTATTACATATATACAATAGAGTACAATATTAAATACATTCCGCCATCCAACCTTACGTATATATAGTATAGAGATTGTATAAGGCTATAATCTTTTAAAAAAGACAAAAAAACTTTCACTCGTAAAAGGTGATATAATAGAGAGTTATGAAATACTTTTCAAAAACCTTAAAAAAAAGGCAAAGATAAGTTTGGAAGTAATGGAAAAGATACTACTTTTGCATCCGCATTAGAGAAGTGATAACGACTCTAGAGGCAGACGATCATAAACAAAAAGTGAAGCAAGAGCGACTGAAAAATAAGCTTTAAAAAATTTATAAAAATAAATTTGGATAAGTAAAAAATAAGGTAGTATCTTTGCAGTCCGCTTCAGTAAAAACGGGAGTTTAGTGAAAAAATAAAGAAAAATATTTTTTAAAAAAGTTTTGCTAATTCGAAATAAGTTTTTACTTTTGCACTCGCTTTGAAAAACAAGTGAGGTTTAGAAATAAGAAGACATGTTCATAAACATATTGGATTGACAGCATACAAATAAGAGAGTAAGGCAAATCGCAAGATTTGGGATTATACTTTTTTAATTTACGAAATTAAAAATATACGATGAAGAGTTTGATCCTGGCTCAGGATGAACGCTAGCGGCAGGCCTAACACATGCAAGTCGAGGGGTAGAAAGAGCTTGCTTTTTTGAGACCGGCGCACGGGTGAGTAACGCGTATGCAACCTACCTTATACAGGGGAATAGCCCGAAGAAATTCGGATTAATGCTCCATGGTTTATCGATATGGCATCGTATTGATAATAAAGATTTATCGGTATAAGATGGGCATGCGTATCATTAGCTAGTTGGTGTGGTAACGGCATACCAAGGCGACGATGATTAGGGGTCCTGAGAGGGAGATCCCCCACACTGGTACTGAGACACGGACCAGACTCCTACGGGAGGCAGCAGTGAGGAATATTGGTCAATGGAGGCAACTCTGAACCAGCCATGCCGCGTGCAGGATGACGGTCCTATGGATTGTAAACTGCTTTTGTACAGGAAGAAACCTCTCTACGTGTAGAGACTTGACGGTACTGTAAGAATAAGGATCGGCTAACTCCGTGCCAGCAGCCGCGGTAATACGGAGGATCCGAGCGTTATCCGGAATTATTGGGTTTAAAGGGTTCGTAGGCGGCTTTGTAAGTCAGTGGTGAAATTTCCTAGCTTAACTAGGACACGGCCATTGATACTGCAGAGCTTGAATAATATGGAAGTAACTAGAATATGTAGTGTAGCGGTGAAATGCTTAGATATTACATGGAATACCAATTGCGAAGGCAGGTTACTACGTATTTATTGACGCTGATGAACGAAAGCGTGGGGAGCGAACAGGATTAGATACCCTGGTAGTCCACGCCGTAAACGATGGATACTAGCTGTTCGGTTTTCGGACTGAGTGGCTAAGCGAAAGTGATAAGTATCCCACCTGGGGAGTACGTTCGCAAGAATGAAACTCAAAGGAATTGACGGGGGCCCGCACAAGCGGTGGAGCATGTGGTTTAATTCGATGATACGCGAGGAACCTTACCAGGGCTTAAATGTAGATTGACAGATTTGGAAACAGATTTTTCTTCGGACAATTTACAAGGTGCTGCATGGTTGTCGTCAGCTCGTGCCGTGAGGTGTCAGGTTAAGTCCTATAACGAGCGCAACCCCTATTGTTAGTTACCAGCGCGTTAAGGCGGGGACTCTAGCAAGACTGCCGGTGCAAACCGTGAGGAAGGTGGGGATGACGTCAAATCATCACGGCCCTTACGTCCTGGGCTACACACGTGCTACAATGGCAAGTACAGAAAGCAGCTACCTGGCAACAGGATGCGAATCTCCAAAGCTTGTCTCAGTTCGGATTGGAGTCTGCAACTCGACTCTATGAAGCTGGAATCGCTAGTAATCGGATATCAGCCATGATCCGGTGAATACGTTCCCGGGCCTTGTACACACCGCCCGTCAAGCCATGGAAGCTGGGGGTACCTGAAGTCGGTGACCGCAAGGAGCTGCCTAGGGTAAAACTAGTAACTAGGGCTAAGTCGTAACAAGGTAGCCGTACCGGAAGGTGCGGCTGGAACACCTCCTTTCTAGAGAATAATTAATAAGTATGATACTTTACTCTCGCTGTTAATACCAAAAAAAAGAATAAAAGAATTAAGTAATACAGAGTCTAGTAGCTCAGCTGGTTAGAGTACTACACTGATAATGTAGGGGTCGGCAGTTCGAGTCTGCCCGGGACTACTAGTTTACTAGTTCAAAAAGGAATATTTTAGAGGTTGCGTTATCCACAACCCACAAGGCACAGATAACACACTATCTAACTTATGGGGGATTAGCTCAGCTGGCTAGAGCGCCTGCCTTGCACGCAGGAGGTCATCGGTTCGACTCCGATATTCTCCACAAGGACAAAAGTCCATAAGTTCATTGACATATTGATAAAACTTAACTAACAAAACAGTTAGAAAGAATAAAAAGATATAGAAATATATAGAAAGTACGATTCGAAAGAATTGTAAGCACATAAGCAAAATAAGGGCGTATGGGGAATGCCTAGGCTCTCAGAGGCGAAGAAGGACGTGATAAGCTGCGAAAAGCTACGGGGATTGGCACACACGAGTTGATCCGTAGATATCCGAATGGGGCAACCCACTATATTGAAGATATAGTATCCTAATAGGAGGCGAACCCGCTGAACTGAAACATCTAAGTAGGCGGAGGAGAAGAAAACAAAAGTGATTCCGTAAGTAGTGGCGAGCGAACGCGGAATAGCCCAAACCAAAGTTGTTACGGCAATTTTGGGGTTGTAGGACCACGACATTTCTTGCGGATTTAATGAGAATTACCTGGAAAGGTAAACCGAAGAGGGTGATAGTCCCGTATTGGTAAGAGAAGATAAGAATAGTGGTATCCTGAGTAGGTCGGGGCACGTGAAACCTTGATTGAAACTGGCGGGACCATCCGCTAAGGCTAAATACTCCTGAGAGACCGATAGTGAACCAGTACCGTGAGGGAAAGGTGAAAAGAACCGTGAATAACGGAGTGAAACAGATCCTGAAACCATACGCCTACAAGCGGTCGGAGCTTCTTTGTGGGGTGACGGCGTGCCTTTTGCATAATGAGCCTACGAGTTACCGTTGCTGGCAAGGATAAGTGATTAAGTCATGGATCCGTAGCGAAAGCGAGTCTTAATAGGGCGCTTTAGTCAGTAGTGGTAGACGCGAAACCGTGTGATCTACCCATGGGCAGGTTGAAGTTTAGGTAACACTAAATGGAGGACCGAACCGTTTAACGCTGAAAAGTTTTCGGATGACCTGTGGGTAGGGGTGAAAGGCCAATCAAACTCGGAAATAGCTCGTACTCCCCGAAATGCATTTAGGTGCAGCGATGATCGATAGTTACTTAGAGGTAGAGCTACTGATTGGATGCGGGGGCTTCACCGCCTACCAATTCCTGACAAACTCCGAATGCTAAGTAATGATAATCATCAGTGAGGGCATGGGTGCTAAGGTCCATGTCCGAGAGGGAAAGAACCCAGACCATCAGCTAAGGTCCCCAAATGTATGCTAAGTTGAAAAAACGCGGTTTGATTGCCCAGACAGCTAGGATGTTGGCTTGGAAGCAGCCATTCATTTAAAGAGTGCGTAACAGCTCACTAGTCGAGCGATCGAGCATGGATAATAATCGGGCATAAGTATACTACCGAAGCTATGGATTTGCGCAGTAATGCGTAAGTGGTAGGGGAGCATTCTAACGGCGCAGAAGGTGATTTGTGAGAATTGCTGGAGCTTTTAGAAAAGAAAATGTAGGCATAAGTAACGATAAGGGGTGCGAGAAACACCCCCGCCGTAAGACTAAGGTTTCCTCAGCTATGCTAATCAGCTGAGGGTTAGTCGGGACCTAAGGCACACCCGAAGGGGGACGTCGATGGCCAACGGGTTAATATTCCCGTACTACTAATAATTGTGATGGAGTGACACAGTGATGAAAGCACCGCGAACTGACGGAATAGTTCGTTGAAGCACGTACCTATAGGTTTGATAGTAAAATGCGTCAGACTTGGAGAAATGCGATAGTACTTTGAGTCTTCGGACAACGAGATAGTGTGCCTAAGGGCTGTCAAGAAAAGCTTCTAAACTTAGATTATTAGTACCCGTACCGTAAACCGACACAGGTAGTCGAGGAGAGTATCCTAAGGCGCTCGAGAGATTCATGGCTAAGGAACTAGGCAAAATAGACCTGTAACTTCGGGAGAAAGGTCGCCAGCGCAAGCTGGCCGCAGTGAAAAGGTCCAGGCGACTGTTTATCAAAAACACAGGGCTCTGCAAAATCGTAAGATGACGTATAGGGCCTGACACCTGCCCGGTGCTGGAAGGTTAAGAGGAGATGTTATCGATGATTTATTGTTGAGAAGCATTGAATTGAAGCCCCAGTAAACGGCGGCCGTAACTATAACGGTCCTAAGGTAGCGAAATTCCTTGTCGGGTAAGTTCCGACCTGCACGAATGGTGTAACGATCTGGACACTGTCTCAGCCATGAGCTCGGTGAAATTGTAGTATCGGTGAAGATGCCGATTACCCGCAGTGGGACGAAAAGACCCTGTGCACCTTTACTATAGCTTAGTATTGTTCTTGGATAAGTGATGTGTAGGATAGGTGGGAGACTGTGAAATGGCGTCGCTAGGCGTTGTGGAGTCATTGTTGAAATACCACCCTTTGCTTATTTGAGATCTAACTCCTTGATTGAGGAGGACATTGCTTGGTGGGTAGTTTGACTGGGGTGGTCGCCTCCAAAAGAGTAACGGAGGCTTCTAAAGGTTCCCTCAGCACGCTTGGTAACCGTGCGTAGAGTGCAATGGTATAAGGGAGCTTGACTGAAAGACTAACAAGTCGAACAGGTACGAAAGTAGAGCATAGTGATCCGGTGGTTCCGCATGGAAGGGCCATCGCTCAAAGGATAAAAGGTACGCCGGGGATAACAGGCTGATCTCCCCCAAGAGCTCATATCGACGGGGGGGTTTGGCACCTCGATGTCGGCTCGTCACATCCTGGGGCTGGAGAAGGTCCCAAGGGTTGGGCTGTTCGCCCCATTAAAGTGGCACGCGAGCTGGGTTCAGAACGTCGTGAGACAGTTCGGTCTCTATCTACTGTGGGCGTTAGAAATTTGAGTGGATCTGATTCTAGTACGAGAGGACCGAATTGGACCAACCTCTAGTGCATCTGTTGTCTCGCCAGGGGCATCGCAGAGTAGCTACGTTGGGAAGGGATAAGCGCTGAAAGCATATAAGTGCGAAACCCACCACAAGATGAGATTTCTTTAAAGGGTCGTTGGAGATTACAACGTTGATAGGCTATAGATGTAAAGACAGTAATGTCAAAGTCGAGTAGTACTAATAACCCGTAAGCTTATGTGAATCTCCCCTTGTTTTTAACAAGGGGAGGGCAACTTTCTAAAATATAGTTAAGTTTAAAATATCAATATAGTTAAAAATATTAGTTACGTTAAAGTAACAACCGATTTAAGGTGGTTATTGCAGCGGGGCTCACCTCTTCCCATTTCGAACAGAGAAGTTAAGCCCGCTAGCGCAGATGGTACTGCTAACCAGTGGGAGAGTATGTCGCCGCCTTTCTTTAGAAATCCCCAATCTCGTGTGAGGTTGGGGATTTTTTTGTTTATATAGGGTAGGTGTATTTTGTTTCATTGGACAATATGTTGTACTAGATTTCTGTTTAAGTTTGTTAAAGTTGCGAAAAAAAGATGTTACTTTGTACGCATATTGAAGATTAGGTAAGCTATGTTGAAAACTGTAAAAAAAGTTCTTATTAGATTAGGAATAGGCATTGGAGTATTATGTGTATTAGTATTAGCACTAATGTATATTGTACCAGTATTTTATGCAGATCAAATAAATGTTAAGGTAAAGGAATTAATGAAAGAATCCATCAAAGGTGATGTAGATTTTGAAAAAATTGATCTATCATTTTATAATAGATTCCCTTTATTAACAGCGACAGTAGTTAACCCTAGTATAGAGGGAGTACAATTGGATTCATTGTATTCTGATCATTTATTTGAAGCTAAATCGGTTAGTTTAGGTGTTGATATCTTTAGTATAGTAAATGGTAAATTGTCTTTTAATAGAATATATGTAGATAGCCCTATTGTGCACATAAATGTTACAGAAAAGGGAGAAGCAAACTATGATATTTTTGTTCCATCTGATGAGAAAGAAGAAAGTGATGAGAGTCTTGAATTAAAGATAGATGAACTTCATATAGATAATGCGGAAATAGTATATAATGATTTAGCGAGTAAGTTGAGTTTTATAGCTTCTGATTTTGATTATATTGGACAAGGTAATATGAGTGATGATGTATTTGATTTACTTAGTAAAGCAAGTATTCATTCTTTTGACCTGAACTTTGATGGTGTGCACTATGTGAAAGAAAAACCTATTTTAGCTAAACTTCAAACTAAAGTAGATACAAAGTCTTTGACTTTTGTCTTTGAAAAGAATGATTTACGTATTAAAGGTTTACCTGTTGATTTTAAAGGACATTTTGGTTTTATAGAGAATGGTTATGATATGCTCTTTGATATTAAAACAGAGAATGCTACTCTAGAACAGCTATTATCAGTTATACCACCAGAGTATCAGTATTGGTTGGATGATACTAAGTTTGCTGGAGATGTTAATGGTAAGTTTTTATTAAAAGGTAAATATGTTATAGTTGATACTTTAAGTCCTAATGTTGATTTGTCTTTGAAATTAAAGAATGGATTTATACAAAATAAACAAGTTAGTAAACCTCTAGAAAATGTAGAACTTGACTTTGCTTATTCAATGCCAAAGTTAGATATAGAAAAAGGGATAGTATCTATTAATAAGTTGGCTTTTGATTTAGATAATAAACATACTGATATCAATGCAGAAGTCGAGGGCTTGACTGTTATTAATGCAAAAGGAAAGATCAATTCAATAGTTAACCTTGATTTATTTCAAAAAGCAATAGGTATTGAAGGATTTGCTATGCGAGGTGAATTAGCTTTGGATGGTGCTTTTGATGGAACTTATTCTAAAGGTGTTGTTGAAAGAAGAACCTTACGTAAGGTATATAGAGATAGTACTATCACTAGTATTCCTCAATTCGATTTAAAAGGATCTATAAAAGATGGATATTTTAAATTAGAACAATTACCAGAAGCATTAGAAGCTATTAATTTTAACTTTGACGTAGCAGCTAAAGATTCTAATTATAAAAATACTTCTGTTAGAATTTCTGATATTTCATTATCTGCTATGAGTAATTTTATAAAAGGTAATGTCTTTTTAAAAAATTTACATGATTATAATATCGAAGCTGATGTAGACGCTAAAGTTGACTTAGAGAATATAAAGGAATTTATACCTATAGAAGATATTGTACTTAGAGGAGTGATTGATGCAAAGGGGAGTATAAAGGGAACATATGAACCTAAGAGAAAACTATTCCCTGTTATTGATTCTGAGATTAAGTTTGTCAACGGATATGTTCAATTTAAACGTATACCAGACTTACCAATAGAGAATATTCAAATCCACACTATTATTAAGAGTAAGCGTGGATCTTTAAATGACCTAACAATTAAAGTCTTACCAATTGACTTTAAAATAGCAGGAGAGCCTTTCCAATTAGCTGCTAGTTTGTATAATTTAAATAACTTAAATTATAATGTGAAGTCAAAAGGGACATTGAATATTGGAAACTTGTATAAGTTGTTTAAGATAGACGGTATAGATGTACGCGGTAGATTATTAACAAGTCTTTTCTTAAGTGGATTACAAAGTGATGCTGTTAAAGGAGACTTTGATAAACTAAACAATGGTGGGAAATTTGAAGTAGACAATATAACTGTGACTTCTGATATGTTTCCTAAACCATTACACATTAAGAAGGGAGTGTTTAAGTTCTATAAAGAAAAGATGAAGTTTGAGAAATTTGAAGCTACTTATGGTAGTTCTAAGTTTTCTATGAATGGGTACTTGACTAATGTAATCGGATATATGCTGAAAGGTGATACCCTAAAAGGGAACTTTGATCTGCAGACTCCTTATATGAATGTTGATGAATTTATGATGTTTGCAAATAATAAAACTAGTAATGTCACAACAGCAAATACATCTAATGCAGGTGTTATTCAAGTTCCAAAAGATATCAATATTACCTTTAATGCAGTAGCTGATAAGATTAAATACACAGAATACAATATTGAAAACTTTACAGGTAATCTAGTTGTTTCTAAAGGTGGTATTGATTTGAAAGATACTAAGTTTAATCTGATAGGAACAAATGTTGCTATGAATGGAACTTATGAACCAACAGGTTATAGAAGTGCATTATTTAGTTATCATTTAAAAGCTTCTGAATTTGATATTCAAAGAGCATATAAAGAAATTACTTTGTTTAGAGAAATGGTGACAATGGCGAAGGATGCTTACGGAACAGTTTCTTTAGATTATAGCTTGAAAGGGAAATTAAACAGTAGTATGTTCCCTGTAATGAAGAGTATTGAAGGACAAGGTACATTGTCATTAGCAAATATTAGTTTTAAAGGATTTAAACTTTTAGGAGCTATTGCGGATAAGACGGATGCTAAATCTTTAGAAAAAGGAACATTATCTGATGTAAATATTAAATCATCTATTAAAGATAATGTAATGACTATTGAACGAACTAAAATGAAGATGGCTGGTTTTAGACCACGTTTCGAGGGACAGGTAAGTTTAGATGGAGATTTAAATATTGGATTTAGATTAGGATTACCTCCATTAGGTATTATAGGAATACCAATGAGAATAACTGGTAATGCAGAAGATTTTAAAATTAAGTTAGGTAGATATAAAGCAAGTGAAGTATTTGGACAAGGAGCAAAGGATGATGACGAGGATGAAGATGAAGGATCAGATGTAAAATCTGTGAATGATTCTATCCCAGCTCTACCAGAGGTAATACCAATACAAGCCCCTTCTAGTCTTCCTAAGACGGCATAAGTAAAAAGCTCAGAGATTCTCTGGGCTTTTTTTATTTATATGTGATTTAAGTTATATTTTTGACTGGTCAAATAAAATAAAATGAATACTTACAGCAAGTTAAACGATATAGAAAATCTTCTTATACAACAAAGTACTGTAGAAGAACCAATGCATGTCTATCAAGTGGATAGCCCTGTGGAAGAACAAGTGCTTAGAATGAGATGTGAAGAAGTACTTCCAACAGATGAGAACTTAAAATATCTGATTGCGAGAATGTATAAAACTGTTCGCAATGAAGAGAAACCTGGAGTAGGGATAGCAGCACCACAAGTAGGTATTAATAGAAGAGTTTTTCTAGTGCAACGTATGGATAAAAAAGGAGAACCATTTGAGTTCTTTATTAATCCAGAGATTGTATGGTATTCTAAAATATTGAGAAGAGGAGAAGAAGGGTGTTTATCTATTGCTAATGAATATGGAGAAGTTTACAGAAGCTTAGCTATTCAGATTACTTACTATGATTTAAGTGGAGAACATTTCCAAGAAGTGATAGAAGGTTTTACAGCTGTCATTATACAACATGAATTTGATCATCTGAATGGTGTGTTGTTTACTGATCGTATTAAAGAACAAGAAAATAATGAATATTATAATGCATCTCCTACCAGTGAGATTGTTTACCAGAGATAAACTACAGATTGTAGTATTTCTACTTATTAGTATTTGGTGTCTTACATATAACTGTGTTTATGCCCAGAATACCGTTTATAAGTATTCTTATGAGGATTTAGCGCTTAGTTGTCCATCTGATGATGTGGAAGTAGAACGATTATATAAAGTAGGCTTAGAAGCTCTTAATTCACCTAAGTATTATAATATCGCAGGCAAAGTGTTTTTTAGTTTAATAGAAAGAGATAAAACACTTTGTGATGCATATTTCTTCACAGGGGTAGCTTTAACTAAACAAGATAAACACGAAGCTGCAGTAACGTATTATTACTACGCTGATAGTTTAGCTAGTAAGAGTAATTCAGTGTTTAAAGAAGAGTTAGCAGAAGCAGCTTTAAGAGTCGGAAATATTGGCTTAGCGAGAAAGAAATATGAAGAATTGATCAAGGACTTTCCCAATGACCCTGATGGCTATTATGGAATAGGACTTACTGCTACTTCTTTAGGAGATATAGCTAATGGATTGCAAAAGCTAAGTATTGCAGAAGAGTTATATATAACAGAGAATACTTGGACGGAGCAACGACAGCAAGAAGTATATTTAATGAAGGGAATACTCTTTATAGCGGATACCCAGTATGAAGCAGGATTAGAATATTTAGATAAGTGCCAAACTACCTTTAATACGCTAGATGACTTTAATGCCAATTATGCACTTGCTTCAGACGAATTATTTAAAGATACTAAGGATGAAAGTTATAAAGCGAAAGCCTTAGAAGCTTTAAGCAGAATCAAAGATAAAGGAAAACTGAACGAGACTTTTCTCAAACGTTTTCAAGATAAATAGCATAAGTAAAGGGATTGTGATCTTACTCGCAGTCCCTTTTTATATTGCTACTATAGTACCAAGCTTATTTAAGGGATAAGTTCACCTCAAAACCAACCCCTCTTAAACTCAGGATACTTATTGATTCATCGTGTTGAAAGTATTTTCTCAAGCGAGTGACGAATACATCTAAGCTACGTCCATTGAAGTAATCAGCAGATGGCCAAAGCTTCTGTAATATCTCTTCACGAGAGATAATATCACCATTATGACTGATTAGTAGAAGTAATAGATCTCTCTCTCGTTCTGTCAGACGTATTGTTTCAGAGGGATGACTAAGCTTTAGCTGTATAGGATTAAAAGTATAGCTGCCTAATAAGTACTGTTCTGTCTTTGGTACAGCAGTTCGCTTTAAGATATTCTCTATTCGAAGCTTTAGTTCTTCAGGATCACATGTTTTAGAGATATAATCATCAGCACCTAACTTTAACCCCATTAAGCGGTCAATACTTTGGTTCTTTGCTGTTAAGAATAAGAAAGGTAAGTTAGGTAATACCGTATTAATCTCTTTCGATAAGGTAAAACCATCTTTCAGAGGGAGCATAATATCTAATATCGCTAAGTCAAAGTGTTCTTGTGTTACAGTCTCTATAACTTCTTCTGGAGTAATGAACCACTTCACCTCAAAACCACAAATACCTAAATACTGTTGGATAACAGTACCATAATCAATATCGTCCTCTACTAATAATAATTTATACATAAGGTATTGTGATTTTAAAAGTAGTCCCTACTTGTAGTTTACTATTTATATTAATACTTCCGTGAAGTGATTTTACTATTTGTTGTACTTGGTATAAGCCGATACCTAGTCCTTGGGTGTTATGGATATTGCCTTCACGTATTCTATAGAATTTTTTGAAGATATCACTCTGTTTATCCTTAGCGATTCCCATTCCGTTATCCATAACTGTGATAGTATACTGATTAGCTTCTGAAGAGATAATACATTTAATCTCTGTCCCACCATATTTAATACTGTTTTCTAATAGATTAAGAAGTACAGTTTCTATTTTAGTTTTAGATAGATTGAGTTCGTCTTTAGCACTCCATTCTATTGATATTAATACTTCAGGATAAAGGTTTTGAAGATCCTCTATCAGTACTAAAGCATCTTCTTTTATATAGTTCTCTTCTTCATCTGATAGGATAGGGTTAAGGCTATTCTGTAATCGGTCTAATCGATCTACTTGACGGAGTAGAAGATTAATAGTAGGAGACTCATATTCTTTGGACAGATTCTTACAACCGTATTTTAAGGTAGCGATAGGTAGTTTAAACTCATGAGAGACATTGTCTACCATATTGTAGAGATTAGCCACCTCTTTTTCTTTGTGTTTTATGGTACGATAAGTGATATAGTAAAGCACTAAAATAAAGATACAGATAAGGCTAGAACCTATAAATAAAGGAAGTAATTGCTTTAGTACAATACTTAAATAATTAACTACCTCGATCTCCTTTTCTTGATGAACAGTGATATGTAAATCCTTATCGTTTTCTACTTCTATATGATTGTCATTTTGATCATGAGTACTCGTCTCATTGATTTCCCATTCAGAAGTATTTATTTTTTGAGGACGAACTACTTTCTCATTTGTTTCTAAGAAAGTAAAAGGTTCGTCTAGTAAGTTTATATTTTTATCATTAAGGGTAATCTGCGTTATTGTGAATTTAGCAGCTACTTTATAACCTAATTCTTTAAAGGTACTATCTACTTTAGTAGTAAATAATTCACTATTATGATTATAATTTTCTTTGATAATATCTATACTTGTTTCTTGTTTTTTTAGAGCTAAGAAATGTTTATATAATTCACTCTCTTTATTCAGGTTCATATTCTTATATGAGCTCTGCTCTAATAAATCATCTATTTTCTCATGTGCTAGACTATTTATAGCTTTTTGTTTAAGACGGATAGCTTGGTTAAAATAGAATCCCATTAATCCTAATAAGAGGATATAGAATACACAAAAGATAATTAAGTAATATTTAGAATTTAGCTTTTTCATATACACAAATATACTTTAAAAGAGAGTAATACATCAAGAGGCTTTTGCTGTTAACCGTTCATTAACCGTTCATTAACCGCCTTCTTTTTCTGAATACAGCACCTTTGTTTAAAATTAATGAAATTATGGTACGCATACTTATTTTATGGAGCATATTATTGTTAAGTGTATTAGTAAATGCACAAACAACAAACTCTCAGATCAAAGGAAAAGTAACAGACAATAAAAAGGAACTATTGGCTTTTGTTACTGTTGTAGCAAAAGATGCAGATGGCAAGATAGTACAGTCTGTTTATACGGATGAACAAGGTGTTTATGATTTAGACGCTAATGCATCTATTACCCAATTAGAATTTAGTTATGTAGGGTTTAAATCTCAGACAATAGCTTTGGGTACGGCTCCAGCTGTAGTAGAGTTAGCAGAAGATAACGCTATTTTAGAAGAAGTAATGATTACTGCCAAGCGTCCTACTATAAAAAGAGAGATAGACAGACTAGTGTTTAATGTACAAGATACACCATTAGCGACTACGAATGCGTGGGATATTCTGAAACAAACACCTGGGGTCAATGCGATAGGAGATAACCTAAGTATCCGTGGGAGCTCTAGTATATTAGTGACAATTAATGATAGAAAGGTGATGTTGACAGGAGAACAGTTAAAAGAGATGCTTGAGTCTACAGATGGTACACAGGTAGAGGCCGTAGAAGTTATCACGACCCCTCCTGCGAAGTATGATGCTCAGGGTGGAGCAGTATTGAACATTAAATTAAAAAAGAACGTAAACTTAGGATATAAAGGGAGTGTAACAGATCGTTTTAAACAAACTACCTATGCAATTAACACCTTAGGTACACAACATTTTTACTCTGGTGATAAAGTGAATTTATCTGGAAATTATTCTTATACAAAAGGATCAGGAGTACGCTATAATGAAGACAACGTTATCTATGAGAACGGAGAGCGTTGGAGTACAGATTTGACACGTAAGAATAAGCTGAGAGGAAGACATAACTTTAATGCGGAGATGGATGTAAAGGTAGATACGACACTGACACTGACAGTAGGAGGAAGTGGTTATATTAATGAACAAACCAAAGGAGATTTTGTCATCCCTACATTGATTTATAATAAAGAGGGGATTGTAGAATCTAACTATACTACTTTTAATAAGAAGCGTGCTAATATGGATACGTATACAGGGTATTTTATGTTAGACAAGAAGTTTAGTCAAGAGAAGAAATTATTGTGGTCTTCTTATTTTACGTATGAAAATCAAAAAGATAATCAAGATGTGTTAACTGAACTAAACTTTAAAGATCAGTTACCATCAGAGCGCTTTTTTGCAACTAAGGATAATCAACGCACTCGATTAGGGGTGACAGGTATAGATTATTCAGTGGATAAAGAAACGACGAATTGGGAAGTAGGAGGGAAGTATAGTATTGTCAAAGCTTTATATTCATTAGACTTTTTTGATACTAAAACTAGTAAACCTAATATAGATAAGAGTAATTTATTTGATTATCAAGAAATCAATTGGGCTGGATATACCTCATTTACTAAAAAATGGGATAAATGGCAGGTTAAAACAGGATTGAGAGGAGAGTACACAGGTATTCAGACGAAGAGTACAGGAGTAGGGAGTAATACGCAGTCATACTTTAAGTTATTCCCTACAGCTTATGTGAAGTACGATCTAACAGAACAAGAACAATTGAGTTTTTCGTATGGAAAGCGCATTGACAGACCTTCGTATTCTTGGATGAATCCTGCGAAGAGTTACTATAATCTGTTTTCATATTTCCAAGGGGACCCTGATTTAAAACCAACTATCAGTCATAATTTTAGTTTAAGTTATAATTGGAATCAGTTAAATATTGAACTGTTCTATAATCGTGAGAGCAATCCATCTATGGAAATCTCTTATCAAGAACCTGAAAATAATATGTTAATCTATCATTATACGAATATAGATAAACGACAACTAGCAGGTATGATTGTAAACTATTCTCACCAGATTTTACCTATTTGGTCAGTGAGTCCTTTTCTTTACTTGCAACAGCAGGAAGATTATTTTTATGGTGTAGATAAGAAGTTGTATAAGAATGATGCTTTAATATTTGGAGGGCGATTAAGTACTTCTGTTGATATTGAAAAGAAAAGTAACTGGAAAGCGATGTTAACCTATAACTTTTATACTCCTACTGTTCAAGGGACTTTTAGAATAAGTGGTTATCAGCGTACAGACTTTATCATGAGTAGAGAGTTCTTGAAGAATAAGTTATCTGCTAATCTGTATGTGTATAATGTTTTTGGTAGTGATAGACAGATCATTAGTACTAACTATGCGAATCAAAATAACTACTTTAAAGACTATAGCGATACACAAGGTTTTGCTGTTTCTTTGAAGTATAATTTAGGAAACCAAAAGGTGAAATACAGTTCTAAAGAAATAGATATGACAGAGAAAAACAGACTTTAGTATAAGATGACTATGAGTTAACACTTTAATAATAACTCTTTGAATTCTTGAATTTAAAAATGACAATTTCTTTACGCACTAAACATCTGGAGATAATAATGGAGGAATAGATTTGACTTCATTAATCAACTAGTAGTAACGTAAATGAAAAAAAAAATACAATTAGCAGGTTTGGTATGTGCGACTTTATTTAGTGCACAAGTTTTTGCTCAAACCACACAAGCTTCTATCCAAGGGATCGTATTACAAGATAATGCGATCCAACAGGGAAAAGAAGTTATGATTAGAAATACATCTACAGGATTTACCACACGTACTAAGACGAATGCTAATGGGGAGTTTGTCTTTAAAGAAATTCCATTAGGGGGGCCTTATATCGTTGTTACACAAGATGAGACTGGTGGAGAAGTTAAGAAAACGGGGTACTACGTAAACCAAGGTGATAATGTATTCGTAGATATTGTTATTGGATTAGATGATCAGCATTTAGAAGAAATCGTTATTGATGGAAAGAGCTTAAAGAATCAGAAGGAGTCATTGGGGGCAGCGACTACTTTTACAGCGAGCTCTATAAAGAACCTGCCGATTAACGGACGTAATTTTGCTAACCTAACGGATTTATCTCCTTTATCGAATGGAGGGTCTATAGGAGGACAGCTAGGGTCTTCTATTAACTTTACGATAGATGGTACTACTGCTAAGAATCCTACATCAGGAGGGGCAACTACTAGTAGAAGTGGTGCTCCCTATTCTGTGTCTATGGAGGCAGTACGTGAGTTTCAGGTAGTGACAAATCAGTATGATGTGACATTAGGGCGAAGTGGAGGAGGAACCGTTAGTGCGGTTACTAAGTCTGGAACTAATGAGTTCTCAGCTTCGATGTTCTCTTATATGCGTGCAGATTGGTTATCTAGTCCGTATGATATTAACGGAAATAAGAAAGGGGATAGAGATTACTCTACTTATCAATATGGACTATCTTTAAGTGGCCCGATTATTAAGGATAAACTACACTATTTTGTAGCATGGGATCACCAGTTAGACACTCGATCACTAGTGATTGCAGATATTAATGGACCAGCAGATGAGGATAGATACGGGATTACTAACCAGACTTTAGATAAGTTCGTAGGTATTGCTCGTGATAAATATGGCGTGTCTAATAATCCTCAGTATGGAACATTTGACAAGAGAAGAAACTCTGATGCAGCCTTCTTGCGTTTAGATTGGCAGATTAACGAGAACAACTTATTGACGGTTAGAAATAACCTTACGTATGACTATAATCCACTAGGATTAGGAGATAATACACAGATTAATCTATACGAATCTTATGGTACAGATAAGAGTGTTGACAACAGTTTATTAGCTACATTAAGAACGAATATCAGCCCTAAACTGACTAATGAGTTAAAAGTACAGTACCTATATACATTCCAGGATAGTCATCAGAGTGCAGAGTTGCCAGGGTGGTATATATCACGTGCTATTGTGGAGAATGTAACTTCTAATGTTGGAGGTGGTGTGCGTTCAGCTAATATACAGTTGGGAGGACACCGTTTCGCACAAGAGAAGTTCACCAACAATGTTTTTCAGGTTGTAAATAATTTATACTATAACACAGATAAAGTAAACTATACGTTCGGTGTTGACCTGATGCAGACTAATTCTAAGTCAGTATATGGTAGTGAAGTGAATGGACGTTTCCATTTTAATAATGATCCTGCTCTAGGATATTCGTCTATGGATAGCTTTGAGAACCTAAGACCTTATAGATATTATAGAGAAGTACCTTTAGTAGATGATCTTACTGTCGATGGAAATATATTAAATGCGGGTATCTATGGACAAATGAAGACTTCTTTATATCCTGGTTTAGATATGACTTTAGGGCTTCGTTTAGATTATGCGAAGTATCCGACAGCTAAGTTTAACCAGTTAGTATATGATGAGCTAGGGTTAAGAACAGACAATAAGTTTAAGTCTTTGATTGTACAGCCACGTATTCAGTTTGATTGGAATATCAATGAGAACAATACAGACTATATCCGTCTAGGTGGAGGTATCTTTGGTTCGGATGTGAATAACTATGCATTGATTAACAACCTTACTTTTGATGGAAGTAAGTTAGCTACTGTAGATGTAATGGGAGCTGATGTACCTACTCCAGACTTTGAAGCTTATAGAAAAGATAAAAACACTATACCTTCTTTGACTCAACATCAGTTAAGCACAATCAACTTCACAGGAAAAGACGCAAAAGTACCAATGGTGTATAAGGCTAACTTATCGTATACACACTTCTTCAGTAGTAGATTTAAGGTGAGTGTGACAGGGTATATGAACTTAGCTCGTAATAACTACTTCTATAAAGATAGAAATATGGTGGATAAACCATTCTTTACTTTAGACAATGAAGGAGGAAGAGGAGTATTCGTCCCTGCAGAAACTATTTTAGCGAACGGTGCTTCTGATTGGAAACAAGGTAGAAAATCAAATCAACTAGGTCGTGTATTAGAATTAGTAAGTGAAGGAAAAGTAAATAACTATGCTTTAGTATTTGACACGAACTATAACTATTATAGAGATGGACAGATAGCAGTAAGTTATACTTGGAACTCTACTAAGGACAATACTTCTTATAATGGAAACGTAGCTAACTCGGCTACACTAGGACTACCAGTAGCAGATGATCCTAGAGATCTAAGCAAGATGAGCTATTCTGATAATCACTTTAGACATAAGCTAGTAGTGTATGGTAATGCACCTAGTTTCTACGGAGTGAATGTAGGAGTGAGATTCTCTGGTATTGGAGGAACGAGATATAGCTTATTATCAGGGGGTAATACCAATGGAGATTTTGTTAGTGGTAATAATGACTTAGCGTATGTATTTGATATCAATGATCCAAAGACTCCACAGCATATTAAGGATGGATTACAAGCGATTATGGATAACCCAGAAGTAAGCAGTAGTCTTAAAAATTATATCCAAGATAGCTATGGTAAAATAGCAGAGAGAAACGGAGGAAAGAATAGCTTCTATGGTGTATTTGATTTGCGTATAGCGAAGACTTTCCATGTTAAAGGGAAACACAAGTTTGAGCTATCAGCAGATGTATTTAACGTAGCGAACTTATTGAATAAAGATTGGGGAGTGAATAAATCTATGAGAACGCAGTCTCTATATGCTTTAGGTGTACCTAAGAAAGGTGAGACAGCTGCTTTACCAGGTTTTGATCAAGCTACACAACAATTTAATTATAGAGTAAATACAAAAGGGACTCCTGTCAATAGAGGAAACCCATACCAAATACAAATAGGGTTAAAATATAGTTTTAATTAATGCTTTCATAGTTAATAGATTATAAGGTTAATGCACTAATTCTTAAAAGTGGGACTCGTCAGAGTTCCACTTTTGTTTTTATTATACAATAGTAAAAGTGGCTTGATGTACTAATTTGTTGTAATTTTAAAGGTTAAATACAAGAATATGGAATTTGATTACTTTGACAAGATTAGGAAGATTAGAACGGGTATCCGATTCTACAGTGAGCTTCTAATAGAGGCCTCGTGGAATATGTGGAATATCAAAACGAGGGTAGGTATTTTCTTCTTTTCTTTAGTCGCTGCGCTGTTAGGTACTTATTTCTTAGCTCCTGATGTTTTTAGTGAAGCTCAGAAATACACCATGTTTATTTTAATATTCTCTATATTACTCTGGGCGACAGAAGCCATTCCTCCCTTTGCGGTAGGGATTATGATTATAGGTTTTCTCGTCTATACCATGGGGAATATACAAGGAGCCACGATTTCGCCCCAGGAGATATCAGATACCTGGTCAGACAGTGTGATCTGGATATTCTTAGGAGGTTTCTTCTTGAGTGAAGGAATGCGGAAGACCAATCTTGACTTGTCGTTGTTTAAGAAGACCATTTCTATTTTTGGTTCTAATCCTAATATGCTAGTATTAGGTATTATTATTGTTACTTCAGTTCTATCCTTGATTATCTCGAATACAGCGACTGCAGCTATGGTATTAGCTTCAGTGATGCCCTTGATAGATAGAGAGGGGAAAGACTCTAATATGTCTAAGGCGATCTTAGTCAGTATTCCAGCAGCTGCTACCTTTGCAGGGATGATGAGTATGGTATCTACACCTCCTAACTTGATCGTAGTGAACGTATTGAAATCTAAAGGATTCGATGTTACGTTTTCTCAGTGGTTGTTATTAGGGTTCTTACCAGCGGTGGTTTTATTAGGGACATTCTGGTATGCCGTAGTGCGCAAGTATACTTCTAAGGTGAAAGGATTAGATGTTTCGTTCGCAAACAAAGCTTTAGAAATGACGAATAGTATGCGTTTACAGCGTTTAGCCGTTATTATTATCCTAGGAGTGACAGTATTG
Source organism: Myroides profundi (assembly GCF_000833025.1). Classification (NCBI taxonomy): domain Bacteria; kingdom Pseudomonadati; phylum Bacteroidota; class Flavobacteriia; order Flavobacteriales; family Flavobacteriaceae; genus Myroides; species Myroides profundi. The sequence continues at coordinate 3,427,870 of NZ_CP010817.1, read as the reverse complement.
ATGTGGATGTTAGGAAGTAGATTACATATACCTACAGCAGGAGCCGCTATGGTACCTATTATGTTCTTGCCGATGTTGGGGATTATCACAGCAGAGGACGTGCGTAGATTGCCTTGGGATACCTTGATGTTAGTAGCAGGAGGATTATCTCTAGGGATGGCTATTAAAGAGCTACTAGCGCCATATTACTCTCAGTTCTTAGCAGGGATGGAGTTTAATATGATCGTGATGATGATTATTTTCGCAGTAGTGACAGTGTTATTTTCTAATATTATGAGTAGTACTGCTACAGCTACTATTGTGATTAATATTGCCGCTATTGTACTACCTACAGATCAGTTATTACCTGTAGGGTTAGTGGTAGGACTTTGTTCTTCGTGTGGATTATTCTTACCAGTATCTACACCGCCTAACGCCATCGTCTTTGGTACAGGGATGTTGAAGCAAAAGGACTTCGTACTCGGTGGATTATTTGGAGCGATATTAGGTACTACGATTATCATCTTATGGGTGCTATTCTTACAGTATTTCACAGGTTTCTTTGAAGCAATATAAAGTATAAATAGCGAATAAAATAAAAGGCGTATTCACACTGAATACGCCTTTCTGCTTAAAATAACCTAACCAAAATGTATTATATTCTCTCTGGGAAGTTGGTGATGATACCGTCTACTTTTAAGTCTTTTAGACGTTGGATATCTTTCTCCTCATTCGCAGTATATGGATATATTTTTAACTTAGCTTGTTTGATTTTACTCACGTTTTTCTCATTCAATGTTTTGAAGTAAGGATTGATCGCTACAGCCTTGATCTTATGTGCAAATTCGATAGCATCAGCTGGCTCTTTAGAAGTCAGTACAGCGATGTCTAAATTAGGATCTAGAGCAGCTATTTTTTCTAATTCATCCCATTTAAAACTAGAGATGATAAAGTCTGCATTCGTCCATCCTTTTTGTTTGAACTGTTGGATGATAGCGTATGTACCTTCTGCAGTATTCGCTCCTTTTAGTTCTATATTTAATACTGCCTTTCTATTGATAGCAGCAATAATATCTTCTAGGGTAGGCATTTTATATTTGCCATCTACTATTAGCGCTTGTAGTTCTGCTTGAGTATATTGTTCAATATTTCCTTTACCGTTCGTTAGTCGTTCTAAAGTATCATCATGGTGTACCATTAGAGCTCCATCTTTTACTTTAAATACGTCTATTTCGATCGCATCAGATTTCATCTCTACAGCTTTCAGTACAGATTCTACTGTGTTCTCCGTTACGTGTCCCATAGCACCTCTATGTGCGATACGCAATACTTTATTATCTTGTGCAAATGCAAATGAACTCATAGCTAAACATAAAACTAATAGTCTCTTTTGAAATCTCATGGTATCTGTTTTAATTGATTAGGACAAAGATGAATGTTTTATGTATTGTCAACTTTACCTTAATATTATTGTTGTGTAAACAAACTAAAATAAACACCTTGATCGAAGAGTAGCCAGAGACTAAATGATTAAATAATTTTTTAGATTCTAAAAGAAAGGTACAAAAAAAGCTGTTCAGTGAAGAACAGCTTTTAAATATTATTTTACTGGTGTACCGAATAAGTCAAACTCATAAGCACTATCGATGTGGATATCTGCATATTCACCTATTTTTAGATAGTGTTTAGTAGCATCTATTCTTACCTCGTTATCTACGTCTGGGCTATCGAACTCAGTACGTCCGATGAACTCAGTACCTTCTTTTCTATCAATGATACAACGGAATGTCTGTCCTATCTTCTCTTGGTTTAGATCAAAAGAGATTTGCGCTTGGATTTCCATGATTTCATTAGCACGAGCTTGTTTTACCTCTTCAGGTACATCGTCTTCTAATTTATAAGCATGTGTATTCTCTTCATGAGAGTAAGTAAAACATCCTAAGCGTTCAAACTTCATTTCTTGTACCCAATCTTTCATGATTTGGAAGTCTTCTTCTGTTTCTCCTGGGTATCCTACGATTAATGTCGTACGAATAGCCATACCTGGTACAGCTTCTCTAAACTCTTTTAATAGCTTAGTTGTCTTCGCTTGTGTAGTACCACGGCGCATAGACTTTAAGATATTGTCAGAGATATGTTGTAGAGGAATGTCTAGGTAGTTACAGATCTTAGGTTCTCTCTTCATTAGTTCTAATACATCCATAGGGAATCCTGTAGGGAATGCATAGTGAAGACGGATCCATTCGATACCTTCTACTTTCGCTAAGTTCTCTAATAGCTCTGCTAAGTTTCTCTTTTTGTATAAATCTAATCCGTAGTAAGTCAAATCTTGAGCGATCAAGATTAACTCTTTTACTCCGTTTTTAGCTAATCCCTCAGCTTCTTTTACTAATTTCTCGATAGGTTGAGACACGTGTGCTCCTCTCATTAATGGGATAGCACAGAAGCTACAAGGACGGTCACATCCTTCAGCGATTTTAAGGTAAGCGTAGTTTTTAGGAGTAGTCGTCAGACGCTCTCCTAATAATTCGTGTTTATAGTCAGCTCCTAATGCTTTTAATAATAAAGGTAAATCTGTCGTACCGAAGTATTGATCTACATTAGGGATTTCAGCTTCTAAATCAGGTCTGTATCGCTCAGATAAACATCCAGTAACGAAGACCTTGTCAACAATACCTTCCTCTTTTTTCTCTACGTATTCTAAGATTGTGTTTACTGATTCCGCTTTTGCGTTATTAATAAAACCACAAGTGTTGATCACCACAATATTAGCTTCATCATTAGCAGCCTCATGTGTTACCTCTTTTCCACTTGCTTTTAATTGTCCCATTAACACTTCACTATCGTAAACGTTTTTTGAACAACCTAAAGTAATTACGTTGATTTTATTCTTTTTTAAAGTTTTGGTTCTCATTGATTTAAAAAAATTGGACTGCAAAATTACATTTTTTTTAGCTACAAACTAAGCGCTTTAGTATAATTATGTGAATCTAGTAGTCTAATTATAAGCATTCTGTTTTAGAACCTTGATTTTAGGAGGGATATAAATCAATCGGTGTGAGAGATAAAATTTGATTGTACAATGCCATCGTTGCCTTTTAATTTTGGGTGTTTACAAAACACTTTAAGATTTTGATGAGCCCTGTTTCTTAAGGATAGTATTTACCTCTTCAACAGTGCGACAACACCTCTTCAATATTCCTTCAAGAAAAGGGCTTTAAACTAGAGCAATCTTGGGGAAATGTTGAAGAAGTGTTGAAGGAATAGGTATGAAGGCTTGTGTTTAGTAGGATAGAGAGGTGTTGAGGTTAGAGGATAATAAAGAGATTTTTTTTGGTAATGAATTGATATATAGGTTTTTGTTGTTATTTGTTCTCGATATGAGTATAAAAAAAGATATAATGTTTTATAAGAAGAGGAGAGTGATAGTAGGGAAAAAACGGTTTTTGAGTAAAAAAAGGAGTTAATAGAAGGGGAAAATGACTATAAATCGATTTTTAAGGGGCGAAATAGATAAATAAATAGAAGTAAAATAGAAAATGAAGAAGAATAGGTTTAGCTTTCGTTTTGGACTATATCACAAGATAGAGTAGGGGTTATAAATAAACAAATAGTGCTGAGGTTCTATTTATACAGCATGGAAGGTAAATAATGAGAATAAAAAAGAGGCTATCAAATAAATGATAGCCTCTCGGTATATTGTTTGTTTATGTGTCTTTATTATAATCTAAAGATACCACCGAATACGATGATTGTTTCTCCGAACCAGAAGTTGTGCATTGCTCTATCTGATTTGCTAGCTGTAGTACGTACATCATACATATCGATGTATCCACCTTTTAACTCTGCTTGAACGAAGAAGTGTTTAAAGAAAGTCACGTTAAGACCTGCTTTAGCTGATAGACCAAATCCAGAAACGTGGAATTCGTCATATCTTTCTTTACCTAATAAAGTAGTATTCGTTTTTGGGAATACAATACCAGCTCCAACACCTTCAGTTAAGTTGATCTGAACTTTATCTGTGTTCCATACTCCAAAAAGTTTAGAGATGTCATCCACACGGTTTAACTCTACGTTGATGTAGTTTAACCCGTCTGTGTGTTCGAACATTAAGAAATCTTCAGTTAGATTTACTTGGTTAGGATGTCCAGGAATAGTTTCTCCGTAAGAACCTTGACCAGGGTAGTATCCTAAGATACCTACTGTTTGGTTTTGATCCATTACATATTTCATGTGATCAACTCCTAAAGAGATATTATATTTATCAGAGATAAAGTAACCTACTCTTAAGTTCGTTTGTGGAATAGTCATACGAGTAGGGTTAAGGTAGTCGATATGCCATCCTTTAGGTTTGTCAGACGCTGATACATTCTGTAAGATGAAGTCATAGTCATCACCTCTAAATCGAATGTCAGAATTACTGAAAGTACCGCGGTTACCTCCCCAGTAAATGTAGAATTTACCTTTGTTAGAATCTGTATAACGCAGTGGAGTAGTTACACCTTCTTGAGCAAAACTTGTAGCAGTAGCAAGCAAGCATATTGCAGCGAAAAGTTTAAAAATATACTTCATTATTTGCTTATTATTATTTTTATAAAAATCGAACTGCAAAGGTATAATAAAAAAATCTCTTTATCAGTTTATCCGATAAAGAGATTAAGTATTTAAACTTCTAATCTAATTAGAAATTAATGTTGTATGTCAAACTTACAAAGTTATCTGTCGTTTTAATATTAGCAGCCTGATAAGGGTTTGTACCTGTAGTGTCTACTAAGTACGAATTATAAGACTGTGAAGTTCTAGAGTAAGATAAATCTAAACGAGAACTACCGAAAGTATATCCGATACCTGCAGAGTAGCCATTTAGATCACCATACATTTTATAATCCTTCTTATAAGGACTCTGTTCGAAGCGATATCCAGCTCTTAAACTTACTTGCTTGATGATGTATTCCCCTCCGATACGCACTTCACTTGCTCCTGTCATCATGGTATTGATTCCTTGGTTTAAGCCGTAGTAAGTATCATTACCTTTAGGTCTGAATTCGTTATTGCTATAGTCTTTAAATGTGTAGTCAACACTGATCAGTCCTTTATCTTTAAAGATATAAGCTAAACTCCCTGTATATTTAGAAGGAGTTCTCAGCCTATAACGATCAAATACATTCACTACTCTAGGATCTACTATAGCGTCATTTTCACCTACACGAGATGTAGAAAGCCCTTGGATTAATTCATCCTTAAGAGAGTACCAAGTAGGTGACTCGTATGCCACACCTGCTCTTAAAGATTCAGTAATCTGTCCAATAGCTCCTATATTAAATGAGAATCCTGTCCCATAAGTATAGACTTCATTAAAATAGCCCATAGACTGAATAGAGCCTCTTCCTCCTGGTGTAGCGATAGTCTCCTGAGCTAAGCTACTCTGAGTATAATCTACTACGTGGATATTCAGGTTTGCACCTACATAGAAACGTTGCCCCAGTTGTGCTGCAAAGTTAGCAGCAAACTTGTTTGTAAATCCACTGTTGCTAAATGATCTAGCTTGGTTATACTGACTATTTTGATTATAGTTCGCTGTATATGTTCCGTCTTGTGAACCTTTATTGATTAAGAATGCTTCGTGTGCTAAGTAGGTCTGTTGTCCTATGAAGCCTGCTTGTTGGCCAGCATACATATAGTCTTGCTCTGCAGAGCTACCTTTTGGTTGTGCGACATTATGAGGTATTTTAGACTCATTAGCCATGTTTAAAAAATAGTCTCCTAAGCTATTATGTGTATTCGTTCCTCTGAATAATATGTCGTTTCTTAGATTCTTAGTGCTCTCATAGTTAAGTCCTATGGTGAACTTCTTCATTGTAGCCTTGTCATTGTAGTTGTTAAAAACAAATACTGCTCCCATCTGACCTAAGTCTAGACCATCATATTTTTTGGAAGTATTAGTACCATAGTAGTTAGCTTTATTGTTTCTAGCTAAATAAGATAAACTGAAGGCAGCTGTATTATAATTAAATATAGCTCCCCCCGCAGGGTTAATATTCGTGGCAGATAAATCTCCCCCTACTGCACCAAAAGCTCCACTCATTCCTCTAAAACGAGCTGTACCATTTAGATCCGATTGATTATATCTCATGACATCTGTAGGTGCAGTTTCTTGAGCATAAGCTGCTGCGGATAGTAAGATAGAACTTACTAATGTATAAAAATACTTGTTCATTTTTTTCTGTCTTGTTTACTTATATATTATCTACTGTAACTACTACGTGAACTACCTCCACCGCTAGAAGAGCTTCTAGATCCTCCACTGTAACTACTTCCACTACTGCGCGAGTATGAAGAAGAAGAAGGTGTAGAGTAGCTGCTACGTGAATAAGAACTTCTAGAGTTATTATTATAGTTGCTATTGCTACTATTAGAAGAGCTATTGTTATAGCGAGAGTTATTATATGAACTAGTGCCATAAGAAGATCTTGAGTAAGAACTTCTGCTGCTATTGTTATAACCTGAGTTACTGTTTCCTCTATTATTAGTTTGGTAGCTTGATCTGCTATAACTTGATCTATTATTGTTAGAGTAGTTGCTACTACTTCTTCCAGAGTAGTTACTTCTCGTATAAGCAGAGTTGCTATTCCCTCTATAAGCGTTATTAGAGTTATACGATGATCTAGTATAGCTAGATCTTCCTCCTCTAGAATAAGATACATTATTATAGTAGTAATTAGGTCTGTGTGAGTAATAACCTCCATAATATGGATATCCATAATAACCACCCCAAGGATGACCATAGTATCCACCGCCCCAGCCAAAGCCAAAGCTCATGCCGAATCCTCCACCCCAATAGTATGGACTATAGAAAGGATCGTAATAACCACCCCAATAACTACCGTAGTATGGATAGCCGTAGCGACCATGTCCATAGTAAGGGTATCCGTAACTATTATTATAGTAATTAATACTTACACTGCTAGGTTCTGTCCCCCAAGAGCCGTAAGATACAGCTTGTTTAGGTTTGTGTTGAATAACACTGTCATTGACAGGTGAAGTATATTGATTTACATCAGTGAAATATTCGAACTCGTCACTTTTTGACTTGAAATACTCCGCATAGTAATTAGCGTCAGGATTTTGATTGTTGCGATATTGTTGAGTATTCTCACCTTGACTATATATACCATCGTGATAAGAGGTATTATAATACGAACCACAAGAAACAGTTAATCCTCCTATAAGCAAAAACATTCCTAATTTGCTTAATAATCTAGAAGTTTGGATAATTGTTTTCATTTCGTTGTTTTTTTAATTGTCGGTCAAAACAAATTTAGTTAGTTTTGTGGAATTATTATAGTTAATTAAGAGTTAAACAATTTTAACTGCTAATATATTAAAAATGAGCAAGAATATTACTAAAAGAAGTGAGGACTACTCTAAATGGTACAATGAATTAGTTGTCAAAGCAGATTTGGCAGAGAATTCAGGTGTACGTGGATGTATGGTTATCAAGCCTTACGGGTATGCTATCTGGGAGAAGATGCAAGCAGAGTTAGACAAGAAATTTAAAGAAACTGGTCACCAAAATGCTTATTTCCCCTTGTTTATCCCCAAATCTTATTTTAGTAAGGAGGCAAGTCACGTAGATGGATTTGCTAAGGAGTGTGCAGTTGTAACTCATTACCGATTAAAAACAGGAGAAGACGGAAAAACGATAGAAGTAGATCCAGATGCTAAGTTAGAGGAGGAGTTAATCGTACGTCCTACATCAGAAACAATTATTTGGGATACATATAGAAAGTGGATTGAGTCATACCGTGACTTACCAATCTTAGTGAATCAATGGGCGAACGTAGTTCGTTGGGAAATGAGAACTCGTCTATTCTTAAGAACAGCTGAGTTTTTATGGCAAGAAGGTCATACTGCGCATGCTACTGAGAAAGAAGCTGTGGCAGAGGCAGAACAAATGTTAGACGTATATGCAGACTTTGCAGAGAACTTTATGGCCATTCCGGTTGTAAAAGGATTCAAAACAGAGAATGAGCGTTTCGCAGGAGCTATTGAGACTTACTGTATTGAGGCATTAATGCAAGATGGTAAAGCATTACAGGCAGGTACATCACATTTCTTAGGACAAAACTTCGCTAAGGCATTTGATGTTAAGTTTACTTCACAAGAAGGAAAACAAGAGCATGTATGGGCTACATCTTGGGGTGTGAGTACTCGTCTAATGGGAGCATTAATCATGACTCACTCTGATGACAATGGTTTAGTATTGCCACCAAACTTAGCACCTATACAAGTAGTTATCGTACCTATTCATAAAACAGACGAGCAGTTAGAAGCTATTCGTGAGGAAGTGAAAAAGATTACAGATAGATTTAAGAAATTAAATATTTCTTTCAAATTTGATGATCGTACAGCTTATAAGCCAGGATGGAAATTTGCTGAATACGAACTAAAAGGAGTGCCTGTGCGTGTAGCTGTAGGACCTAAAGATCTAGAAAATGGAACTTTCGAGGTTGCACGTCGTGATACGCTTACGAAAGAGGTAGTGTCTAAAGAGGGTATCGTAGAATATATCCAAGATCTATTAGAGACTATCCAAAGTAACTTATTTAAGAAAGCTTACGATTATAGAGCTGAGCATATCACTGAGGTGAATTCTTTTGAAGAATTTAAAGAAGTGCTAGAAGGTAAGGGAGGATTTATTTCTGCACACTGGGATGGTACTGGTGAGACAGAAGAAAAGATCAAAGACCTTACAAAAGCTACAATTCGCTGTATTCCAATTGATAGAAAAGAGGAAGAGGGAATATGTGTGCTAACAGGCAAGCCTTCTAAGGGTAGAGTATTATTTGCAAAAGCATATTAATTTCAATTTTTTTTGTTTTTCTCTTGCGGGATAAAAAATTTATTGTAGTTTTGCATCCGCATTAGAGAAACAAATGGTCCGTTCGTCTAGGGGTTAGGACGCCAGGTTTTCATCCTGGTAACAGGGGTTCGATTCCCCTACGGACTACAGAGTTCTTTAACGAGAATTTATCTAATGCAAATTGGTCCGTTCGTCTAGGGGTTAGGACGCCAGGTTTTCATCCTGGTAACAGGGGTTCGATTCCCCTACGGACTACAAAAGTTCTTTGACTAAAAAATATATAAATAATTATTGGTCCGTTCGTCTAGGGGTTAGGACGCCAGGTTTTCATCCTGGTAACAGGGGTTCGATTCCCCTACGGACTACAGATTCTCTTTTTGAGAGTTTATAGATTATAATTATTGGTCCGTTCGTCTAGGGGTTAGGACGCCAGGTTTTCATCCTGGTAACAGGGGTTCGATTCCCCTACGGACTACAGATCTTCTTTAGAAGATTTATATATTACAATTATTGGTCCGTTCGTCTAGGGGTTAGGACGCCAGGTTTTCATCCTGGTAACAGGGGTTCGATTCCCCTACGGACTACAGATTCTCTTTTTGAGAATTTTATTTATTACAATTAATTGGTCCGTTCGTCTAGGGGTTAGGACGCCAGGTTTTCATCCTGGTAACAGGGGTTCGATTCCCCTACGGACTACAGATTCTCTTTTTGAGAATTTTATTTATTACAATTAATTGGTCCGTTCGTCTAGGGGTTAGGACGCCAGGTTTTCATCCTGGTAACAGGGGTTCGATTCCCCTACGGACTACAAGAGAAAAATAGTATAGACTTAATAAAATATTTAAGAAATGGCAAATCATAAGTCAGCTTTAAAAAGAATTAGAAGTAACGAAAAGAAAAGAGTATTAAACAGATATCAGCACAAAACAACTCGTAATGCTATCAAAGCTTTACGTTTGATCGAAGATCAAAAAGATGCTGCTGCTAAATTACCTGTAGTTGTTTCTATGATTGATAAATTAGCTAAGAAAAATATCATTCATGACAACAAAGCTTCTAACTTGAAATCAAAATTAACAAAACACGTTGCTGCTTTATAGTATTATAGAGACAACGATTTGGTTTGTAAGTAAAAAATATCAAGCTCTCAATACTGAGAGCTTTTTTTGTTGATACTATTCATTTTTAAATGAATATATTTGCAGCGAGAAAGAAATTCTAATTTTAAAATCCCTATATGACACCAATTAGGAATATTGCTATTATAGCACACGTTGACCACGGTAAAACTACTATGGTTGATAAAATTTTACACCACTGTCAATTATTTCGTGAGAATGAAACATCAGGAGAGTTGATTTTAGACAACGAAGATATCGAAAGAGAAAGAGGTATTACTATTACTTCTAAGAACGTTTCGGTAAGCTATAAAGGAACAAAAATTAACATTATCGATACTCCAGGTCACGCGGATTTCGGAGGAGAGGTAGAACGTGTTTTAAATATGGCTGATGGTGTTCTTTTGATTGTAGATGCTTTTGAGGGACCAATGCCTCAAACTCGTTTCGTACTTCAAAAGGCGATTAGTTTAGGTTTAAAACCATGTGTGGTTGTTAACAAAGTAGACAAAGAAAACTGTACTCCAGAGGAAGTACACGAGAAAGTGTTTGACTTAATGTTTGAACTTGGAGCAGAAGAATGGCAGATGGATTTCCCAGCTGTATATGGTTCTGCTAAAAACAACTGGATGTCTGACGATTGGAAAAAACCAACAGACTCTTTCGAACCATTATTAGATATGGTTTTAGAGCATATTCCAGCTGCTAAAATGAATGAAGGTACTCCTCAGATGTTAATCACATCTTTAGATTACTCTACATTTACAGGACGTATTGCTATTGGTCGTTTACATAGAGGAATTTTAAAAGAGGGAATGAATGTTTCTTTAATTAAGAGAGACGGTAAAACTGTTAAATCTAAAATTAAAGAGGTTCATACTTTTGAAGGATTAGGACGTAAAAAAGTATCTGAAGTACACGCAGGTGATATCTGTGCTGTAGTAGGTATCGAAGGATTTGAAATCGGTGACGTAATCGCTGACTTCGAAAACCCAGAAGCATTACCAACTATCACTATCGATGAGCCAACAATGAGTATGTTATTTACTATTAACGACTCTCCATTCTTCGGTAAAGAAGGTAAATACGTTACATCTAGACACATCAAAGATCGTTTAGCTAAAGAGTTAGAGAAAAACTTAGCTCTACGTGTAAACGAAACGGATAGTGCTGATAAATTTATGGTATTCGGACGTGGTGTATTACACTTATCTGTATTGATCGAGACAATGCGTCGTGAAGGATACGAATTACAAATCGGACAACCACAGGTAATCATCAAAGAAGTTGATGGTGTTAAATGTGAGCCGATAGAAGAATTAACTATTGATATTCCTGAGAACTTATCTGGACGTGCTGTAGAATATGTTACTTTGAAAAAAGGTGAGATGTTAAGTATGGAGCCTAAAGGTGATCGTATGATTATTAAATTCTTAATCCCTTCTAGAGGTATTATCGGTTTAAGAAACCAGTTATTAACTGCTACTGCTGGTGAGGCTATTATGTCACACCGTTTCTTAGAATACCAACCATACAAAGGAGAAATCGCTGGACGTAACAATGGTTCATTAATTTCTATGGAGAATGGTAAGGCTATTCCTTATTCTATCGATAAGTTACAAGACCGTGGTAAATTCTTCGTTGATCCTAACGAGGATATCTATGAAGGACAGGTAATCGGTGAGAATACGCGTAGTGATGATATGACTGTTAACGTTACTAAAACGAAAAAACTATCTAACGTACGTTCTTCAGGTGCTGATGATAAAGCTAGAATTGTTCCAGCTATCAAATTCTCATTAGAGGAAGCATTAGAGTACATCCAAAAAGATGAATACGTTGAGGTGACTCCTAAGTCATTACGTATAAGAAAAATCTTCTTGAAAGAGACAGATCGTAAACGTAATACTATCAAATAATAAAAAATATTATTTTTAGAGATAAGAAAAACCGACCAGTGATGGTCGGTTTTTTTGTTTTGTACAGTTTTAATAGTAAAGAAAGTTTTTGGTACTTTGTTTTTTTGTATATTTCAGCAACTATCCTTATGAGAAGAGCTTTTTTGACTTAATTCGACATTTTTATTTAAAAAAATGAATTGCGTAGTTTGGAATAAAATTCAAAAGAAAATATGTAAAAATGGATTATTTAAATAGATGTAATGAGAGAAATAAGGATAGAGAAGTATAGTTTTTGATAGAATGATAATTTTATAAATGGCTGTAAAAAGTCTGAAATATTATTAAATTTGTAATTTGTATAAGAAAACACAACCTTAGGTTATAAATATGGCAAAGTTCGAATTGAAATTACCCAAAATGGGAGAGAGTGTTGCAGAGGCAACAATTACAAACTGGTTGAAGAATGTAGGGGATCATATTGACGCTGATGAAACAGTATTAGAAATTGCTACAGACAAAGTTGATAGTGAGGTTCCATCAGAGGTTGAAGGAACTTTAGTAGAGATTTTATTCCAAGTAGATGATGTTGTTCAAGTAGGACAAACTATCGCAATCATAGAAACAGAAGGTGATGTTCCTGCATCAGCTCCATCAGCAAGCAGTGCACCTGCAGAAGTAAAAGCTGTAGCGGAGACTGTAGCAGTAGCACAAGATACAGTAGCTACGCCTGTTGATTTTTCAGACTCTGATAAGTTCTTTTCTCCATTAGTTAAAAATATAGCTAAGGAAGAAGGGGTATCTGTAGCTGAATTAGAAGCTATAGCGGGTACTGGTAAAGATGGAAGAGTAACTAAGAATGATATCTTAGATTATATTAAAAATAGAGGGAACCAACCTCAAGCTGCAGCTGTAAAAGTAGAAGCGCCAAAGGCTACTCCTGCTCCAGCAGCTCAAACTGCTTCTAAAGCAGCTCCAGTATCTGTAAACGGTGCTGACGAAATCGTAGAGATGGACCGTATGCGTAAGCTGATCTCAGGATATATGGTGAAATCTGTACAGACTTCTGCTCACGTACAATCATTCATCGAAGTAGACGTGACTAATATCGTGAACTGGAGAAATAAAGTGAAGAATTCATTCGAGAAGAGAGAAGGAGAGAAACTTACGTTCACACCTATCTTTATGGAGGCTGTAGCGAAGGCATTAAAAGACTTCCCTGGAATGAATATCTCTGTAGAAGGTGATTATATCATTAAGAAGAAAAATATTAACTTAGGTATGGCTGCTGCATTACCAAACGGAAACTTAATTGTACCAGTAATTAAAAATGCTGATCAGTTAAACTTAGTAGGTATGGCTAAAGCGGTTAATGATTTAGGTAATCGTGCTAAAGCTGGTAAATTAAAACCAGACGATACTCAAGGTAGTACGTATACAGTAACTAACGTTGGTACTTTTGGAAGTGTATTTGGTACGCCAATTATCAACCAACCAGAGGTAGGTATCCTTGCATTAGGAGCTATCCGTAAAGTACCTGCTGTTATCGAAACTCCAGAAGGAGACTTTATCGGTATCCGTCAGAAAATGTTCTTATCTCACAGCTATGACCATAGAGTAGTAGATGGAGCGTTAGGAGGACAGTTCGTACAGAGAGTGGCTCAAATATTAGAGGCATTCGATCCTAATAGAGAGATTTAATTCTTGATAAAATAAATATAGAACGGTTTCACAGTAGTGAGACCGTTTTTTTATATCTTGTTTTGACCAAAAAACAACAAAAGAATGAAGAGTGCTTTTTTAAACTGGAGTAGTGGTAAGGATGCTGCTTATGCCTTATATCAGATAGAACAAAGTAAAGAACTAGAAGTAGTGCGTCTAATGACTACTGTTAATGAACATTTCGGGCGGGTATCTATGCATGGGATAAGAGAAGAAGTATTAAAACGACAAGCAGAATGCATAGGAATCTCTTTAGATATAGTACACCTTCATGAAAAGCTCTCTCTACAAGAGTATGAAGCTATTATAATGAATCAATTGGAAGAGTATAAGCGTTTGGGTATACTCGATAGTATTTATGGAGATATTCTCTTAGAAGACTTAAAAACGTTTAGAGAGGCACAATTAGCAAGGTTAGGAATCACTGGTGTATTCCCACTGTGGAATAGAGATACAACAACATTAATTCACGAAATGGTAGACTGTGGATTGAAAACAATTGTCGTTTGTGTTAATGAGCAATATCTCGATAAAAGTTTTGTTGGGCGTACAATAGATAAGCAGTTTATAGAAGATTTGCCTAATGGGGTTGATCCTTGTGGAGAGAATGGAGAGTTTCACACCTTTGTCTATGACGGGCCAATGTTTAAAAAGCCTGTTCCTTTTGAAGTAGGTGAGATGGTCTATAAAACTTATGATGCCCCTAGACAATGTCATCAAAAGGAGATATTGCACTATGGCTTTTGGTTTTTAGATATTTTGTAACTCTATCTATTCTTGTATAGTAGAGATGGAACTTCTAAGGTTCTATTGAATTTAGTGAGCAATGGTATTTATTAGAGCATTAATATAAGGATTTAACTTTCCCAATTAATATCTATCAAATGACCCTGTAAGTCTGTTCTTATTACAATAACGGCATCTGCGTATTCTTTACCAATACTGTAGTCAAATACTAAATAATACTTCTTGTTTAGCTCATCTACTGGATACAACCAAATATGAACTAGTTTGAGTTTTTGATATAAGATAGTATTGCCTTCTTTAGATAGGTCATTTATCCCCAATGACGCTAGCTCTTCTCTCTGTAATTCTTCTAAATGAAAGGTGATGTATTTTTGTACAAGACTTGTGTCAGAATTATAATCTTGTTGGAGATATTCTTTGTTTCTATTGTTAAATGCAGGAATAGCTTTTATAAACTCTTCTTCATTGAGTTGAATCCTATTGAAGTCAATATTGATACTTATTGTGTCTTGTTGAACTACTATTCTTTTAAAATAAGAATGGTCAGGAGAGGTGTTATTATATTGTACAAATAAGAAAATACCTAATATTGAACCTATCATAATTACAAATAATAATATTCTTTTGGTCATAGGAAGTGCTTTCTTTTTTGAGAGTATAAATTTACGTATTTTTATGTAAGTGATTCATAATCATTCGCGATTATTGTTTTTTGAAATGAATTTGTATTAAAGTAAAAAGCCTAGATAATATCAATTACCTAGACTCTCAGGATATTTTAATAAAATGATTATTATATAAAGAATTCTCCTGTATCACTCATACCTATAGGTAGAGCTGTTCTATCTATCCATTCTTGATTTTGTAAGCATGGTATAGGTTGTGTATTTCGTTTAGCTTCAAATCCTTCTCTTGCTTTCTGTACAATCTGATCTTCTATATTAGAAGAGTTGGTTGCAAAGAATTCTTTGGTTTCTTCAGCAATATGCAGTAATACAATTTGTGTTTTGTTATCAATAGTGTGAATATCCAATACTTTAAAGTAAGCACCTGACTGTATCATCACTAATCCATATTCTTCCATCTGAGGTACAAGAGCTGCTACATCTTTAGCATGAGCAGAGGCAATAAGGTAACGCAAGTTCGTAGCAATACCTCCTCCTTTATAAGTAGCATCTGTGAAACCGCGTTCCTGTATAATCTGCCCAATATGATATTTATTGATTAATTCTTGACTTAGCTCACAGTCACGATAGAATAGTGATAATCCTGCGAAAGTCATATTGAATATTTCTTCTATTTGTTGTCTGTCCATTAGGTATGGGGTTTGGTATATTGTAAAATAAAAAACGAAGGTAGTTATTTTAGAAAGTACAACATAGCTTTATATTTCTTCTTTCTCATTTGTAGATATATACTGTTCGTTCATTTTCATCACTCGTTTCATTATTCGTTTTTGTAATATTTTAGGAGCAATGACTTTCAACGTTTCACCGAAGCCAAGTATTTCTCTTTCGAGTTCGAAGTTAAGGACTACATCTATGCGTATCTTCATACCTGCCTCATCTTCCTCTAATACTTGCTGAGAATGGTGTAGGGGTTTGGTCTTTACGTAAGGAACATTATAGGCATTCACCCATAGTATTACTTTCTGAGCTCGGTCCTGTTCCGTCTTAGTCACTCCAAGGGTATCGTTATAATATCGGTCAAAGTCTACTCCTTCATATTCTTTATAAGGTTCGTTTGCTAAGGCATATACGTTGATGATACGGTCAAGTGCTAACGTCAGTAAATGCTTATGAGTACTACTGCGTACGACTACAAACCATCTATTGCGATACTCTTTTAATAAGTAAGGATAGTAGATATTCTTAGTGGCTTCCTTAGACTTAAAAGATTTGTATTCTATCAGTAAGGTTTGTTTGTTCTTAATCGCATTATATAGTGGACTGATGAATTTAATTCCCTTTAGCAAACTATTGCCTTCCATCTGTATATAGTTGGGCGCTTTCGTACTACGGGTCAGTAAACTATTATCCAACTTCGCAATGACTTCACTCATCTCATCTACTTGACTGAATCCGTTGAGGTGCTTTAGTATAGCGACTACTTCTTTTAGCTTTTCTGTATCTGCATCGTTGATAGGAGAGTTTTTGATACTGTAGTTAGCATCCTCATAGGTATAGTATTTTCTATCTACTACGATGATAGGAGCATTATATCCTAGACTATCACTGCGCATCGCTTGTATGTCGAGCTGTATTGTACGCTTGCTGATACCAGTGTCTATACCTTCGTATTCGTATAGTCCATCAGCTACTTTTTCGATAAGGTCGTTAAGCGTCCATTTTCTGAATCTGTTTCGTAGACATTCATCGATAATTCGATAGCGCAATAATGCTAATTTATTCGTTGCCATTACTTTTTAGCGTTTTATTCACTTCAAATATACATATTCTTCTCTTTACGTACGCAGTGTAATTGCGTAGTTGTTTTTTGTTTGAATTATTTGTGATTGTAATTAATTGATATTTAGTGTTTAATAGAACATTTTACAAATATTTATTAGTGCGCAATTTGATTGCGTAGGTAGGTGTGCATCTTTGTACTGTTCGAAAGATACAAACCTTGGAAGCGTTTCGGTATAGCGCAGAAGTGAGGGACAGTAGTTTACCTTATCCTGTTTGTAATCAGAAGAACAACTAATATGGGATTAGTAAAATGTTCATGTCGTAGGTTCGAATCCTACTATTACCTCAGGGTAATATAGATTAGCGGTTAGATCAGAACAATTGCCTTTTAAGCAATTTTGGGAGAAGAAGAGGAACTTCATTAAAAATCCTCTCCATATAAAAAAGGTTCAGTCAAATAGTGTTTCTGTCTTTTCTTCTTACAGTCTTAGACTAAGGGAATAAAAGACAACTTATCAAAGCCTGTAAAAACAAGTTATGTTGTAGAAGAGGAATAGGGGATGATATAGAGTGAATGACTTGCTCAGTGAGTCATTCAGGACTATACACAAACTATTCTATTGTACAGTTTACTTCATTTTCCGCCTGAGATAAGTGAAGCCTATTTAGACTGTTCTTTATGATAAAGACGTAAAATATTAAAAATATACAGTTATGAAAAAGTTACAAGTAAAAACAAATCACGTTGCCTTAGTGTTTAAACAAGGAGAATTACAGAGAGTATATACTGCTGGTGAATACTGGTTATGGGGTGAGAAAGAGGTGATGGAATACAATATGTCTGAGTACTTCGGTATGCGTAGAGATATAGATGCTCTGTTATTAAATACAGAGTTAAGAGGAATGTTAGAGGTGATCGATGTGATGGATAACGAAGTGGTGTTGGTGTATAAGAATAAAGTGTTCAACGTAGCATTAGGTGCTGGTAGACATATCTACTGGAAGGCAGCTACTGAGTACTCTTTTGAGCGATATACTACAGATGAATTAGAAGTGAACAAGGCTATCGCACGTAATATCATGGGGAAAGGCAATATGTCAAACTTCGTGAGAATGTACACGGTAGGGGCTAATGAGAAAGGATTGTTATTCGTGGATGGACAGTTCCAAGAGATTTTGAATGCAGGTGAATACAGATATTGGAAGAATGATATCAAGGTACAAATTACTCTTGTCGATGTACGTCAGCAAGTGATGGATATGAATGGACAAGAGATCTTGACGAAAGATAAAGTACAGCTGCGTATCAACTTCAACTTGGTGTACCAAGTAAAAGATTTGTTGAAAGCTTATGTGGACAACAAAGAGGTGGAGAAACAGATGTATAATGTGGTGCAATTGATGTTGAGAGAGAAAGTCGGTAGAATGTCTTTTGACGAATTGATGGAGAACAAAGAGAACTTGTCTTCTGAAATCTTGAATGGGGTGAAAGAAGAGATAGTATCTTTAGGTATCGAAGTGAAAAACTGTGGTATCAAAGATATCATCTTACCAGGGGATATAAGAGAGATTATGAATCAGGTGTTAATCGCTGAGAAAAAAGCTCAGGCAAATATGATCACTCGTAGAGAAGAGACTGCTGCTACACGTAGCTTGTTAAACACAGCGAAGCTGATGGAAGAGAACGAGATGCTAATGCGATTAAAAGAGATGGAATACATCGAGAAAATCGCTGATAAAGTAGGAGAGATTAGTTTGTCTGGTGGTGGGAATGTCTTGAAACAATTGAAAGAGGTGTTTTCGAGATAGTTAACAGTTGACGGTTCACAGTTTACGGACTGTGAGCTGGTATACCATGAATCATTGTTTACCTTTCATCAGATTCGTAATAAATACCCTTGTCGTTGATTAAGCAACACCATTTAGCAATGTGGTTAGGTATTGGGTTAAGGATAACAATACCTTCAGCGAGTAAGTTATCAGGGGTGTCATATTCATCAGAATCATCCATATAGATTAGCACAGTGTTGCCTTCCTGTAAATAAATAGCGTTACCTAAGGAGTTAGTTTTATAGTCCGTTTGGGAGAGTAGTACTATGTTGAAATCTATCATTTCATTGAAGTCAACATATAGACGGGGTTCTTTCATTCATTCTGAGATTAGAACGATAAAGATAAGAGGATTTTATTGAATAAGTGAGTTAATTCACTGCTTAGTGAATTGTGAAAAATAATATATTTGCGAGCAGTTTAAAAAACAACAAAACAATATGAAAAAACTCTTAGTATCACTTACAGCGCTATTTGCCTTCTTTGGATGTCAGAATAAACAGACGCAAGATACTGTCGTTAATGTACCAAATCAGACTGTTGTATTCAGTTTTAATGGCAAGGTAGTCAATTTTGACTTAGACAATAAAAAAGTAGTGTGGGAATATACCTCTACACAAGATGGAGAAGGAAACAGAAATAAGTTTGACTTCGATGAGACTACTCTATATATGCCTTTCGAGAGTGGTAAGTTTGTCGCTTTAGATATCCTAACAGGGAAAGAAAAGTGGATGTATGAAGCAGGGCAGATAGGTATGATGGATGTGGCAGTAGATGATACTTCAGGTGGCTTTGATACAGAAGCTGGTAGTGAACCATACTTTATGGGACAACCTTTGCAATACCAAGATAAGGTTTATACAGTAACTACAGGTGGAGGTAGTTATCCTTACTTTGTTATATTAAATAAAGAGGATGGTACGGAGTTTAAAGCGGAAGGTATAGAGACAAAATTCAATATGTATCAACCTGTGTTATGTCAAGAGAACATATTCGTTAATTCTGCTATTTACTTAAACAAGTATTCATTACGTGGTACACCTACGAGCTATGGAATGTATGAAGGAATTACGTTTGATAGTCCACTTTATACACAAATGCGAAGTGATGATGAGACATTGTACTTCGGAGAAGAAGATGGTAAGTTCTATGCAATACCATTTAATCAAGATGGAAATGTGAAGGGAGATAATGATGATATTATGGATCCAAAGAACAACTTTAAGGATAATCTATCTATTTATAAATGGAGGTATCAGTCTAAAGAATACCCAAGGTTAGCAACTAATTTTGATAGTAATACAGTATTGTACGGAAAAACGTATGTTATACATGTACGCAAATCAGATAGTGATGCTCAAGCTCTAATAGGGCTAAATGCTAAGACAGGTGAAGAGCAATGGAGTTACGGTTCAACAGAAGAAATTGTGAATTGGCACAAATCAGGAGAGCATCTTGTAGGGTACACTATGACTAAGGTGTTTGTATTAGACTTTCAAGGTAAAGAATTAGCAACTTACCCAATCACAGAGGAGTTTAAACCATTGACCAATATTGAAGAAACAAAAGATGGACAGTTGGTGTTCTTAACAATACGAGGAGTAACAACAATAGATAAAACAAGTAAACAGGCTAAGGTACTCATTGCTTATGAAACAAAAGAGGAGTATCACAATACAGCTTATATAAAATATTTTAAGAATTAGTTAATTGGTTAACGGTGGACGGTTTACAGTTCACAGCGTAAACCGTTGACTGTAAATTGAGAAACTATGAAAGATAATACACCAATTAATGGAAATGATTTAATTGTTTTAGGATACCCACAAACAGAGTTATTGGGTATTGCTCTAAAAGCGAATAAGAAAAGAACAGGTTATACGAAGGTGGAGATGTTAGCACATTATAAAGCTGTGCTGACTAATGCAGAAGATTACTTAAACGATAAGGTATTCGGGAAGTTGGCTACTGCTATTATAGAAGGCGTGGGACAACGTGTAGAAGAAGAGGTTATTCCACTGAGAGAGGAGGCTGTAGGGTATACTGTATACGGTGCCGATCATATAGAAGACGGAGCGATTAAGCAGATGCAAACTGCAGTGAAGCTACCTGTGGCTGTAGCAGGTGCGTTAATGCCTGATGCACATCAAGGATATGGATTACCTATCGGAGGAGTATTAGCTACTGAGAATGCTGTGATACCTTATGGTGTAGGAGTAGATATTGGGTGTAGAATGGCGTTGTCTATTTTTGATATTAAAGGTGTGGAGTTCTACGGTATGGAAGATTTACTGAAAGAACAGTTGGTTAAGCATACTAAGTTTGGAGCAGGGCATGGATTCCAAGGACAATATAAAGCACAACATGATATCTTAGATAGAGGAGAGTTTAATCTCAACCCTTTTATTAAGAGCTTACAAGATAAAGCTTGGGAACAACTGGGGTCTTCAGGTGGAGGTAACCACTTTGTAGAATGGGGATTGATGGAGTTCATGGAGAGAGATGAGGTATTGAATATAGATAAAGGAACTTACTTAGCTTTATTAACACATTCAGGTTCACGAGGAATGGGAGCGACTATAGCAGGTAGATATACGCAAATCGCTAAAGATATCTGTAAGTTACCTTATGAAGCAAAGAACTTAGCTTACCTTGATTTAAACTCAGAGGCAGGGCAAGAGTATTGGACGATGATGAACTTGGCAGGGGATTATGCTTCAGCTTGTCATGAGGTTATTCATGATAAACTAACTAAAGCAATAGGTGCTGAGGTATTAGCTAAAGTGGAGAATCACCATAATTTTGCGTGGAAGGAGATGTACCAAGGTAGAGAGGTTATTGTACACCGTAAAGGAGCTACTCCTGCGAGTAAAGGAGTGATGGGGATTATACCAGGCTCTATGACTGCGCCAGGATTCTTAGTGAGAGGTAAAGGAGAAGAGGAAGCTTTAAACTCTGCTTCACATGGTGCTGGACGTCAGATGAGCAGAACACAAGCTATCAAGACTCTGAAAGCAGCTGATATAAAAGCAGTATTGTCAGATCATGGTGTAGAGTTAATAGGAGCAGGTAAAGATGAAGCTCCTATGGCTTATAAAGATATTCATCAGGTGATGGCTGCACAGGGAGAGTTAGTCGATGTAGTAGCGATGTTTACACCTAAGATTGTCAGAATGGCTGATGATGGGAGTAAAGAGGATTAATAGATTATAAAAATATGTATAACAAGGTTACTGACAAGAGTTAGTGGCCTTGTTTTGTTTAATTATAAAGTGAACATTAGAAAAGGTTGTTTTTTTACTAAGAAAGAGAATATATTGATTAAAATGTATTTTTCTGTAAATGATAAGAATTGTACATCTTTCGGAGTGGGTTTAGGTTGTTGTTGTGTAATATTTCATTATTATCATTGAAGTGTTTTTTTTATAGACTACATTGTGTTAAAAGTGAATATTATATATAATGAATGTCGTTTTTTAGCGTTTCTTATTGTAATTATGATTACTTTGTTAGAAATAAAAAATGGAGATCTATGGAGAAGAGAAAAGATATAAGAAGTTATTTAACTATATTTCTTTTGGTATGTAGTATAAGTGTATTCGCAAAAGAGAGGAAAAATACAGTAAAGCAAGATTGTAATACTCAATTAGCTCAAATAATAAAACACAGTGATTTTGAGTATCCCAATAAGGATTATTATGTTAGAATAGAAGATACCACCGGAGGGACTGTGATCATTAAAGCTTATGTTCGAAATAATCTATCTGATAATCCTAAACAACCACAGATGGTAGAAAGTGTAGTGTCTTGGTTTATTATACAGCCTCAGCGAGATGGAATATATCAATCTATGAATGCTCTAGATCCTGAAGAACCAGACTTTAAAAAATTAAAAATAGATACTAAAGCTTTTGAATCTTTAGTAAAATGTATTGATAAGAAATAATCAAAGAAGCCTACTAATAGAATATTCAGTAGGCTTTTTTAGTTTAATTGATAAATGTAATTACAGCCTCATTGTTTTTTGCAGCAGTACTATAAACCTCTCGTATTGTATTGATGTTAGCAGATAGGTGTTCCCATATTTCTTCTTTATCTGCTTCTGACCAAAATGAAGGATATATTTCTTCTTCATTAAGTTTTTGAGGAGAGAACCTCTTTCTCAATTCTTCATTTGATAGTTGAGTCAGTAGATTGTGAATTTCTTTGACTTGTTCTGTTGTCACAAAACTAGCAGGGCCATAACCTATATCCTGATTCTCATCTAAAGTATGTGAACCAAATATTGCAGTAGCTAACGGATGATCTAAGTAGTCATCTGCATTGTTTCCAAATAAAAAAGCAATTGCTTCCCAAGACTTATCTATATCTACCAAAGCTTCATCTATATCGTTCTCATCGTAATCTTTGTAGATTCTTTCTTCAAATAAATTGCTATCCTGTACATAGCTTGTTAGTTCTGCTTGACTTACTCGAAGCAGGTTTCCAATCATTCCCATAGTATATTTTTTAGTAATTAAAAATGTTCTGAAGCGTTCGTTGTATTCATAAAGATAAAACCATCGAAGTGTTCTCTTAGTTTCACATTAGGAATAGTCATGTATTTTGTTTGTTCTTCTTCAGTCATTATTTTATACCCTATCCAATTCATTTTTTTAGGTGTATCAAATATACTTGAAGGAGTATTTTTAAAGTTGACAAAATAGTTCTTCTCAGTGTACTGCTCCATCTGTTGTTCTAATGAATTATCTTGCACAGTAGGTAAGTCATATGAAGCGTATTTACTTTCTTTTACATCTATATTATCGTTCATAGCACTAAAAGTACCATGTGCAGTAAAAGTTGCTAAAGAGTAAAACTGGTCACCATATTGCTTTTTGATGTATTCTCCCATTGGGTCAATAAAAGATGGAGTAAGACCAATATGGGCATTATGAGCGATGATAATCATCTTCTGATTAAGTAGAGATTGTGTTCTCTTTGCTATCTCAGCCATAGCATAATCTCGAGTATAACTCTCATTTCTTTGACCAACTTCATAGAACATTCTAAATCCTAGTTCTAAATTGTATAATGCAATCTTTGCGTGTTTAGAAAGTTTATCACCGTATTTAGTAGTCATTTCTTTTGTTAATTGAAATGCTTCTGTTCCCACTTTGATTAAGTTGTCATAATCTTTTTCAAAGGTTTCATCATTAGATTTTGCCCAATTGTAATCCATTACTTTAGCGGCTTCAGCTAGCTTTAAGCAGTTCTCATAGTAAGTTTTATTGCGTGCTAAATCTTTTTCACTTAATAGAATCAAGGCACTATTGTGAAGAAAGTTGGTGTCAACACCAGTTAGAATAACCTTTTCTTTATTCTTTTTATTATAAGATCTTATCCATAAGAATAGATTCTCTATCTCTTTGGTTTGCCATACAGAGACTAAGTTTGTTTTCATCTCTTTTTGTAGATCTCCATTAGAGTTAATAGCCTTATTAATCATATAAGTATCTCCATAAGCATTTTCAAAAGAGATAATTCTAAAATTATGATTAGTGACTAAGTCTTTGATTAATTCTATTCTTAGCGTATTGAACTCTTTAGTACCATGAGTCCCTTCACCTAGCGCTACTATTGTATGATCTTTTATAGCATTAGTGATAGGAGAGAGTCCCTTGTATTGATTGATGTTCTTGTTATAAGAGAAAGGGATAACTTCTTTATCTTGTGCTATACTTGTTAAGGAAGCCAGTATAAACAAGCTTAATAAAGCTCTTTTTATTGTCATAATTTGTTGGTTGATTTAGCCTTAAAGATAATTTATTTTAACAAGGAAATATCTTTAAAGTTGTATTTACTTTTCTATTTTGACTCTCCTTTTAAGACTGTGCCCAATAGAATTCGCAGTTGTCAAAGTTTAGGTTTTTTAAGTCCTCTTCTTTGATCAGTACACTGAACACCCCATCGTCATTAAAGTTATTCTCACCTATCTGCCACAGTACTAGTTTATCTGAATGAATAAACTCTTCTATCTCTTCTTTCCCTAATTGGCAATGAGTGAATATACCGAATATTTTAGACAGATATGTTCCTCCGAAATAATCCCAGTACATTCCATCCTCATCTACATCGTCTTCTTCATATTCATCCTCAGGCTCTCTATATCGATCAGAGAAAGGCTCTGTATCAGCAGTGACTTCATTGATCAGTACCCCATAGAAGAAATTGTCCTCATGCTCTACGATATGCCTTACCAAATGATGATTAGGTACGTCTGTATAGATGACTTTACCCGTATCAGTCATAATGTCTGCGAAGAAGATGAGTTGCCCCGTTTTGGGTAACATCCCTGTTTTATCATGTGGAGAACATACTGCCAAATCTATTTGACCTGCATAGTATAGTCCTTGAGGATGATCTACTCCAGGAGGTAAGTCGATGACTGGGCCGCCATAGCGAGATTGACCTAGTGGAATATCTATCTCTGTGTGTAATACATCTGTTTCTTTCATCCAACTTTGTCTCCCTAGTGAAGCTGGTATATACTGACGTTTATCAGCAGAAAATTTTATAATATCAAAAGGGTTATCGTACATTGGTTTCGTTTTTAAAATATGCAGCAATATAGTAAATAGTCATTGTAACAAAGATGAACCAGAATAAACAAAAAACAATAAAAAAGTGGCGTTGCCTAATGTATTATGGACTATTGTTTCTCATCACTTCTTTTGCACAAACTAGTATTGCGATGTATCGTTTTAAAGATCAACCTTCAGGAGATCTTACGTTTAATTTCTTTCAAGATGTATTTGTAGGCTCTTTATTCGTTAGCCTATTTTATATTTTACTGTTGTATTTTATTCATAAGATTTCACGCTTTAGTATTCAGATTATTGTTCATAGTATTCTACTAGTGGGGTTATGGTTTCTACAGAACCTAAGTGTTTTTATAGACCGTGAAGCTTCATGGAGTACTTACTCTATTAGAGAATCTGTTTATTATACTTTAGATTATAGTCTGATCCCTATAGTAAGTACATTGCTGATCTATATTTTTATTTCTTTTAGACTGTATAAGTATTGTCAGGAGTAAGCTTAAGGCTAGATATGATTAAACCTGAATCTTGATAGAATAACCTTCTTTTTCCCCTTTTCTCTTACTGCTATCATGGAGCAAATAGTTATGCTATGGAATAAAGTATAGCTCTATAAACGCAAATGAATAGATTTATTTAAAGTAATGAAGTAATCTAGATGTAAGTGTTAAAAAATTATTTAGGATTATATGGTTTTAGCTTATTGAAAACGTATATATTTGTTAAATTAGTTAATTGATGTTGTATAGGTGTCTAATTTAAGTTAATGAAGGTTTTTAGTCGTATTGCTTTTTTTCTTTTACTTATCAGTATAAATCATATTTATGCTAGGCAAGAGCATGTATATATCGATAAACAGATGGAGACTATAGCTTCTAATGAACTACAGCATAGTGTAGAGCTCATCATGACTCATTTAGATATTGACGCTTATTATCAATACGTAGATTTTGATAATATTGCTCTTAAGGAGAGCACACTTACAGCCTCCCATTTTGTTTATCTTATTCCCTATCAGACTTCGAGCACCTCATCTTGGAATGTGTGTATAGCTATATTAAATGAAGGTGGTGAGATTATCCTCTCAGGAGTAGCGAAGCAGGCTTGGGATTATCAAGCAGATGTTTCGTTTTATCCAGTTATTAGCTTTGACCAACCTTATATCTATAATAAGAATATAGAACTGAATATCACAGTAGATATTCTCAAGACAGGGGAGGTAGATCATAAAGAAGTAGTCTCTCATCAGAAATTAGTCTTTGTACCTAATGAGCATAAGGATAGACTGATCAATATTCTTCAATATGAATATAATACTGTACTAAAGTATGATGATCCTCGTAATTATAGATACAGTTTTAGTGTCAATAATAATGATAAACTAGCGATAGACTCTGAGATGACAGAACAGTTCTATAACTTAAAATTAGTGAGAGAGAACAATGTCAGTATTAGTATGCTACCAGATATCAGACAGAAATGCTCTACAGCAAATCAGAAAGCAGCTCCTTTTTTAGTAAAAGAACAGAAAGAAGACTTTTTCTTAACAGCTTATTTTGTCCAGCAATTCACTGAGGCTTATATTTATTATAAAGAAGAGGAAAAGTATAAACCTCTATCTGCTGTAACTCCACGAGCGAATATCCTTAGCTTATATGAGAAGTGTATGATACAACATCGACCATAGATAAAAGTAAAAATGCCTCTATAAAGAGAGGCATTCTAATAGGCTAAATCAGTGGTGTGTTTTGTTGAGAGTTTTTAATCACTCCCTAATTCGTTAAAGCAAATGTATCATAAGCTTCTATTGCGAATATATTAATTTTTTAGAAGTAAAACTTCTAAAGGATGCAAATGTATCAAGTTTAAATAGAATAAACTTGTCTTTAAAAGACTTTTAGATGAGTTTATTGGACATTATGCTGAAAAGTACATGTTAATTTGTGCTTTTTTTGTTTTAATACTATTGATTAATGTTAAATGTTGTAATAATGATGTTGAAATATAGTAAATAATGAACTGCTTATGCCTAAGGAGACATTCTTGAGTATTCATTTTGCCAGGGTTGAGAAGCATCTTGAGCTAAGTCTTGCCAGTCTAGTAGTACTTTAAAAGCAGCTGTATTCTCTACCTGAGTCATAGGAATTAATTGTTCTGACTTTTTCTTCTTCATTTGGTCAAGTATAAAAGAGTCGTCAAAACCTATGGTAGCAGCATCTTCGTTACTACAAGCGTAATACACTGTTTTAATCTTAGCCCAATAAATCGCACTGAAGCACATAGGGCAGGGCTCAAGCGTAGTGTATAATTCACAACCCTCTAATAGAAGTTGGTTTAGGTTCTGACACGCATTTTCGATCGCGACCATTTCTCCATGAGCAGTCGGTATCATTCTACTAAATATCTCATTGTGGCCTTCACCTATAATTTTGCCATCTTTTACGATAACACAGCCTATGGGCAATCCTTTTTGAGAGTGATAAGCTTGCTGAGATAGTTCTATCGCACGTGACATAAAGTGTGGATTGTATGTATTCATAGGTCCTTATTCTGATTTTAGCCCGTGAATCTACATATATACTATACTACAGCTTAGCTAAATAGTGCGAACTATCATAAAACGCAGTTGAACTTACAGATTGTTATCGTGAACTTCCCCATTCATCAGCCTATTGTTTAGCAAATAAGACTAAGTATTAATCAAGTTTTTTTAGAAATAGAATCGCTTTAGACTGTTTATTAGAAGGGTTAGGATTGGCCATTTCTAGAGTTAATTGCCTAGAGGTATAATAGGATATCTTTAACAACATTTCTTTTCTTTTGCTTTTAATGATAAGCCTATTTTTATCTAAAGACCATAACTGTAGGTACGAACTACCTTCTTCTGTAATTAAGCCACTATCTATTACCTTGACTTTATGATTAGGGAGAATCTCTATGATACTAGGTTTTATTTCTGAAGAAGTTTCAGGAGAGATTGTTTCTAGTAATGTATTGTCCTTATCGTATAAGTTCACCTTGTCTAATCTCCATTTTCCGATGAGGATGGCCTCCGATAGAGGGAGTGATGGTAAGACAGGAGATTGATAAGCTGTAAAGCTCATTAGGCATAACATAAGTCCTAATAATAGAATTAATCTTTTGTTCATTGTCAATGATGATCTAGATGATTAAGGTAGAGTTCTTTATTCTTAGCTGATAAAGAACTCTATCCTAGTCAATACGTTTTAGTACCTTATTTATTGCATCGCTTATTGATTTATGACTTTAGCAGCTTCATATCATTTTCGGATTAACTCTATAGGTGCGTGATATACACTAGTGCTGTGCATAGCATGATTAGCAGATCTCCACACACTCCAGAAGTGAATAGTACCCGTCTGCCAATTAGCAGGAAGCTCAAAATGCGTGTATTTATCCGCTCTTTTGCCAATATTCTCAGCGATATAGAAGGCGTTAAGTTCATCGTTAAAAGCAATCATCGTCAATTGATCATCAGTATTCGTCAACGAATTAATGAATGAATCATCCCATTTGACTTTGACCTTATTCTCTTTTAAAAAGCTAATCTTCTGTATCGCCGCTGGAGTTAGTACCCCTATGGATAATAATACTCTCTGAGGAATTATATGAATCATATTATCAATCAGAAATACTCCGTTCTTCATGATCTCAGAGCGAATCTGATCATAGCCCGTTTTAGTCTTATCCTCGGTCTCCAATACAGGGTAATGCATATTGACGAAGTCCTTTATCCCTTTCAAGAATTTGACTACTATCGTTAATTTACTTCGCTGTATAATTTGTTTTTCGCTAGCCTCCTTTGTGCTTTTTGGGGCTAAACTTCTGATTATATTCTTTCCTCTGTATTTATACCCAACTACTGTACCTACCTTACCCTGTACACCACCTAGGATACCTTCTTTAATTTCTGCCATAATTATCGTTTTTTAGTTTTATACAAGGTATAGATAATCAGCTGTTTATAAAATAAAGGAATCAAACATATTATCTGTAAATAAGGAGGTTATATCGCTTTAAAACTTTGATTTGTGATACTATCGCCTCTGAAGATCGTATCTAATTTCTTCAACACTGCCTCAATACTTCTTCAAGATTCTTTCAATAAACTACCTCTCTCCTAGAGCAATCTTGGAGTATTGTTGAAGAAGTGTTGAAGGACTTCGCTTAAAGCTAGACACAGTCTACCTTCATCCATACATAACTGCTTAGTATAAAAGAACGTATTATCTATGTAATGTTTTGATATGGTGAAAGGTAGGGTGTTTTTTTGAAGAATAAAATAGGGTGTAATTTTTGAATTGGTGGGAGGGAGTTGATGTTGGTTACGGAAAACCCCATATAAGAAGATAATAGTTTAGTTAAGTTCGAATGAAAATATAAGAGAGTATTGAACTATTTATTGTATTTTGATAAGAAACATATGGAGTTAAGGAAACGGATAAATGAGTTTCTTTTGATAAATATGATTAATTTTGATTTTGGGGGTAAATAGAATCCTAAGTTATTTTAGGGTATTAAGAGATAACTTGAAAAATATTTTTACTAAATATTATAAGAAAGTATGAACTTAGTCATTAATATATTGACAGTAAAAAGTATTGGATGCAAACAGGAATATACGAGAGTTTAATCACAGAATCTTTAAAGAAAAGGTTATCGACTTTAGGTCCTAACTATTATGTAGAGAACAAGCAATTAGATATAGAAGAGGCAACTTTTTATTTGGCTCAGCATTTTACATCTGCTTTGTCTAAAG
Source organism: Myroides profundi (assembly GCF_000833025.1). Lineage (NCBI taxonomy): Bacteria > Pseudomonadati > Bacteroidota > Flavobacteriia > Flavobacteriales > Flavobacteriaceae > Myroides > Myroides profundi. The sequence goes on along the minus strand of NZ_CP010817.1, from coordinate 3,397,941 downwards.
CTTTTGATGTTATTAAAGGTGTAAAAAAAGAAGAGCATGTTTCTTGTCAAATTGAAATGGTTAATAAGTTAATTACTTATTTGCATCAAGAGATAGAGGCTTATGATTTTACATCTGATATAATTAATGCAGATGGACAAATATTGACAGGTGTAATAGATAGACTAGAATGTGATTATAAGGATGTATCAGAATACTTAAAGGAAGTAATACCTGTTTCGCGATTAACGCAAAGTGAACTATTTACTGGAGGGAACTTAGGTTTGTCTTTAGATAGTGAGTTGAAGAAAGAAATTTTGTCTTCTGATAGAGTTGATCTTTTAGTTTCGTTTATTAAGTGGAAAGCTATTGTGTTACTACGACCTGCTTTGGAGGCATTCACAAGTAAAGGTGGTAAGTTGAGAGTATTGACAACAACTTATATGGGGGCAACTGATGCTAAGGCTATTGAAGAACTGTCTAAATTACCAAATACAGAAATAAAGATTTCATATAACATAGGTAATGAACGTTTACACGCTAAGGCCTATATGTTTTATAGAAATACAGGTTTTCATACAGCATATATTGGTTCTTCTAATTTTTCTAGGTCAGCATTAACTGATGGTTTAGAATGGAATGTAAAAGTGACTACTAAAGAAATACCTCAGATAATTAATAAGTTTAAGAAGACTTTTGAATCTTATTGGAATAGTGAAGAATTTGAGAGTTATAGTAGTTCTATTGATTATATAAAAATAACTGAGGCATTAAAACAGAGTAAAATAGGAAAATCTGATAACACTGAAGTGATGACATTTTTTGATCTGAAACCTTATTATTATCAGAAAGAGATATTAGAAAAATTAAATGTAGAAAGGTCACTTCATAAGTCTACTAAAAACCTAGTTGTAGCTGCAACAGGAACTGGTAAAACTATGATAGCAGCATTTGACTTTAAAGCTTATTTAAGAAGTAAACCTAATGCAAAGATGTTGTTTATAGCACATCGTATAGATATTTTGAAACAAGCAAGAACAAAGTTTAGACAAGTGTTGCGAGATAATAATTTTGGTGAACTGCAAGGTGATGGATATGAAGTGGGAAATAAGAAGCATGTATTCTCTACTATTCAAACTTTAAATAATGAAATACAGAAGGGAGAAGGAGTTACTTTAGATTATTATGATTATATCGTTTTTGATGAAGTACATCATGTTAAGGCTTCTACCTATCAAAAAGTACTTAATTACTTTAAGAGTAATATTTTGTTAGGGCTAACAGCTACACCAGAACGAATGGATGGGGGAAATATAGTAGAGGATTTTAATAATAGAATAGCAGCAGAAATACGTTTACCAGATGCTTTAAACAATAAATTGTTATGTCCGTTTCAATATTTTGCTATTTCAGATAGTATAGATTTGACAGATGTGATATGGAAACAAGGTAAATATGATACTAATCAATTAACAAAGGTATATACAACTAATGATATCCGAGTAGGCGAGATTATTTATAATATTGATAAGTATACAAAAGGTTTAGGAGATATTACAGCTTTAGGATTTTGTGTAAGCAAGGAGCATGCAGAGTTTATGAATAGAAGATTTCAAGAAAAAAACTTGAAGTCAGAAGTTTTAACATCAGATCAATCTAATAAACGAGATGAATTAATAGGGAAGTTAAAGAGAAGAGAAATTAATTATCTATTTGTTGTAGATATTTTTAATGAAGGAATAGATGTCCCTGAAATAGATACAGTCCTGTTTTTAAGACCAACAGAGAGTTTAACAATTTTCTTACAACAATTAGGAAGAGGATTGAGATTAAATGAGGGAAAGGAAGTATTAACAGTACTGGATTTTATTGGGAACTCCCGTTCAGAATATGATTTTGAACAAAAGTTTAGAGCATTGATAGGTAAAACGAATACAACCGTGTTAAATGAGATAGAACAAGATTTTCCACATCTACCTTTAGGTTGTTCTATTGTATTAGAAAAACAAGCGAAGGAGTATATACTTAATAATATCAAACAAGCTACTAATTTTAATAAGGGAAGTTTATTGAAATACTTGAAACGCTTTGGGCAGGATACTACTCTTCCATTAACTATACAGAATTTCTGTACTTTTTATTGTATTGATTTACAACATCTGTATAAGAATTGTTTATTTAGTATTTTAAAAGAAGATGCTTTAGGAGTTGATTTAAGGCTGAATAAAGAGTTAAGTAAACACTATATTTCTATGTTTACTAATAAATGGGCGGTTACTGAATCTTATCATTACTTTCAATTTGTATTACAGTTAATAGAGCAAGGTTTTGATTTAAGTAAAGTAAAAGGGAATAAAAAAGAAATTGAGTTAATGGCTTTAATGCTTCATTATGATTTTTGGAAGAAAGCCTCAACTACTATGTCTATACAAGAATCATTGTATATTATAGGTAGTGATAAAACTATGGTAGGAGAAATGAAAGAGTTTCTTTTGTATAAAATTGAACTGTTGACTTTTGAAGAAATAAAGTATGATGGATTGTCTTATGTGCTACCGTTGAGGATTCATAGTAGATATACAAGAGAACAGATTTTAGTTGCTTACCAATTGAGTACATTAGAAAAAAAGTCTCCTAATAGAGAAGGTGTAGCTGAAAATCCAGATCTGAATACAGAAGTATTGTTTATTAATTTACAAAAAACTGAAGAAGACTTTTCTCCAACTACAATGTATGATGATTATGCAATTAATGAAGTATTGTTTCATTGGCAATCACAGAGTATTATAGGAGAGAATACAAGCAAAGGACTTTCATATATAAACCAAAAAGAGAATGATAAGAAGATAGCTTTATTTGTACGTGAGGGAAAGTATAATGAGTTTAAAAAAACACAAGGTTATGTGTTTTTAGGTTATGCAGATTTTGTAAAACATGAAGGTTCTAAACCTATGTCTATAGTATGGCAATTAGAAGAACCTATTCCAAATTATATGTGGAAGGAAACTTTAAAAATGCGAATAGGTTAAATAACTAATTTAACTACAACAAAAGGATGTCACTTGCGCATCCTTTTGTTGTTTAGAATAGTATACCATTGTATAAAACTTCAGGGCTTATTTTTTCTCAGAATATTATCTAAATAGTATACTACATGATTTTTTAGGATGAGGGATAATTCTTAACTTCGCCTGCCGAAAAGAAACAGTTCATAAGAAGGTTGTTTTTGTAGTAAACAATAGGACTTAGAGGGCTGTTTAGCTATTTGTATTTTGTGCTAAATAAAGGGTGTGAGATTAGAAATAGCGAGGTTATATACGCTGGATTTTATAAGATAAATAGAATCAGGTATATAGATTTAAATTAATCAGTGAAGATGACTTATACAGAGGTAAAAATAAAGATAGATAACTTACAGCAACAGGTAGAGGCACTAGGAGGATTGAATAGTGAGCAATTTGTAACGCTGTCAGAGAAGTATAGATTAGAGTGTAACTATTACTCTAACGGTACAGAGGGAAATACACTGACTAAAGAAGAGATACGCAGCATGATTGCGGGAATGGTGAATGTGGAGAATAAGCCTCTTCGTGATTTGATGGAAATCAAGAAGCACGATGAGGTCTTAAAAGATATGTTAGGTGGAGGATTAGTAGAAGTACATCTGTCTGAGAAGTATATCAAAGAGCTTCACGCTAAGCTGATGTATGAAGAAGATGCAGAGAAGAAACTAACGATAGGACAATGGAAGCAATCTCCTAATGAGATGGTTACTTATAAGGGGGATAAATATCCTTATACGGGAGTGGCAGAGGTCAAAGCTGAGATGAAGGAACTGATCAATCGTACGAATGAGGCTATCGATTACATACTGAAAGGAAAGAAATATGCACCGCACCCTATCGATGTGGCATTAAACTTTCATGTTGATTTCTTGAAGATTAGCCCTTTTGATAGAGGGAATAGAGTTATCGCACGTATGCTGAGTAATCAGATTTTGATTGCATTCGTATATACTCCGTTTTGGATTACAGATAAGGAGAACAAAGCGTATGAGCAATACCTTGCGGATGTATTATGTTATGAGGGAGCTAAAGATGATTTGTTTGGTCATATCGGTCAACAAATTCTTCGTTCGCAACAGATGGTGGTGGATATTCAAGAAGGGAAGTCTATTGAAGAATCTGAGAAGTTCTACAACCAAATAGAAATGCTTAAGCGTCAATTAAAAGCGAAAGAGGAAGAGCAGAGTAAGGTGAAATCAGCTGCATGGTTAGAGTCTGTATTTATACATTCGATACGTCCTTTATTTACAGAAGTAGAGAATAACGTAAAAGATAGTTTTGGAGACTTATTCGATGAGATCATAGGACAGTATACTTTAGATGTTTCAGAAGAAGAGCTAGAAGAATTACTTTCTGATACTATAGAGCACCAAGAAGAGGAGTCTATCACTAATGAAGAGCAAGCAGTAGAAGAAGAGCCTATGACTAGTGAGGAGGAAGTGGTAGTAGAGGAAGAAAGTGTTGCTACTGAAGAGGAGATTAACGAAGATGAGGTATCAGAAGAGGATGAAGTAGGAGAAGAGATTTCTAATGAAATAGATTTAGACAATCCAAGTATTGTATGGAATAGAGCAGAAGGAATACAATCTATTATCCGTTTAGATGGATTCAAACTAATAGAAGGAGCAGAAGCTATAGAAGTAGGTTTAGCTTGTGTATTTACTGAATTGACTTATGTGATAGACTTAGGCAATGGTACAGTATTCGAAAAAGAGTACGATCAGCAATTAGAAACGCAGGATATAAAAGCTATTAGTGATTATACTTGCGAATTGATTGTCAAAAAAATCAATGAGATATAAGTATCTTTAGAAGATATAGTAGAAGAGAAGCGCTGTTTATGACAGTGCTTTTTTTGTGGGTAAAAGATAATTATTTTGATATTATTCATTGATTTGGAATGTTCTTTGATGATGAATAAGTGTTTAGTTTTAAAGTACTTAGTTATGGATATAGAAGCTCACTTACATCCTAATTACAGGATTTGTAGTATGTCTCCAGTGGAGATAAAAGAAGAATTGTCTACCTGGACAAGAGAAGAAATGATCGCATGGTTGTGTTGGAGTAATCCTACAGGAATTTTTATAGATAGTGAGGCTATCGTAGAGTATGGAGATATTATTTGGAGAAATGAAGCAATAGATTTGATTATGTATAAGATAGAAATAATGAATAAAGACGAATAAGTAGTTTAAAAAGAGTATTTTTAAATAACTAATTTAGATGTAGATAGTTATGAAATACCTTTTTATTGTCTTTGGATTATTTGTATTAGTAGGATGTCAATCATCTATAGAAAAGAATAAATATATTGAAGAACTCCAACTTAGTGAGGCGCAAGTAGTGAAACAAGATAGTATTATCACTCAATATGCTACTAATGGAGCTCATCAGTATCATTATTACTTAGATATGAATAAGTGGCAAACCAATTTAGATGAAGGGTTGAAGCAGGATAGTACAGTAGCTTATCTATGGCAACAGAAAGCAATGCCTTATTTTAAAAATAGGAAGTATGAGGTAGGTATGGAGTACCTAGATAAAGCTGTACGCTATGATGTGAAGCGTTATTTGTCTTATAGGGCTTTTATTAAGTGTGTATTTCTTAAGACTTATAAAGATGCAATTGCAGATTTTGAAGAATGTCTAATTCGCTGGGGAGACAGGTATGAAATGGATCATACGTATACCTTCTATATTGGATTGTCTTATTTACAATTGAATGAATTTGATACAGCAGAACAATACTTTTTACGAGCAGTAGAGAAACAGAAAGAAGTGTTTCAAGATATACACCATGTTGATTTGTTTTATTTAGGTATTATCAAGTATGAACAAGAACTATATCAAGAAGCAATTGACTATTTTGATAAGGCAATTAAGGAGTATAAAGAGTTTTCGGATGCCTATTATTATAAAGCTCTTTGTCAAGATAAGCTAAACGATAATGTAGCAAATGATACATTTAAGTTATTCGTGGAATATAATAAGATGGGATACTCTATCAATGAAGCGAATGCTATTTATGAATTATATCCTTATCAGATAAAGCCCAAGAGCCAGCGTTAATTAAATAGTACTTAATAGTTCTAGTACTAAAGTGTGTTTTATTACTAATTCAGGCCTGTTTTGTATAGTTACTGCCTATCGTTGATTCTGGGTTTAGAGAAAGTATTCAAATTAGTTGTTTTTAGGGATGCTGTTTAGTGGTAATAATATCTACATTTGCTGAAAATATAGAAGGTATGAAAAGAGCGTTAATGCTTATATGTATAGTAGCTATAACGATGAGCTGCAAACAGAATAATACAACTGAGGAGAAAACTGTAGAACAGACTGGTGCGGAGACGATAGTTTCTGTTCATGAGAGTGAGAAAGTAAAGCAGTTACAAAGCGAGTTATTGGTTCCAATGGAGATTAGTGATAAAGAGGCTAAAGAAGTGACTAAGAAGTATGGATTAGAGTTTGGAGGAAGTTGCTACGCTTGTGATGTTGCTAATATTATCATAGATGGAGAAATGATAAACTTGATGAACGCATGTGATTTGCAAACACAAATCTCTTATAAGATTACTAAAATAGAGGAGAAGGATAAGACAATAACCATACATACTCCATTAAATGAGTTCGTTTTTGAAAGAGTAGATGATTATCCTGTGTATCAATTAACTGTAAAAGGACAAGTAATCGATCAAGAACTGTATAGACCTGCAGGCTTTTATACTTTAAAGAGCTTATTAGAGTCTTTTGATGTTCATGATTGTGGTGATTTTGAGGGATAAGAATTGGTCTACAGTGTACTGTTAATAGTTCACAGGGACTAATGAAAAGATATAAAAAAAGTCGAAGTTAGTGCTTCGACTTTTTTGTTTGTTATCTGTAATAAATAGATCATTTTAATACCTATCTTGTGGTATAAATTAAAAGATATGCTAACTCTCTTGAAGTATTTAATAGAAATACGATTTAGGAAATATGTGTCTAAAGGAGATTACGTAGCGATGATGCTAATCTGTGGACTTTATATAGGTACTGCGGTATTAGCCTATTTTAATTACGCCATAGTAAAAGGTATATTTTATTTTGTGTTTCTAGATGCTATTCTATATCACATGAGTAGAATAGATATAGAATTATTAAAAGTATATAAGCATTATCGGATATTACTGTGGTTTGAATATCTGTTGTATAGTTTTCCTTTTTTAGTTGTGCTGATAGTAAACCAAGAATATATAGGATTAGGAAGTGTAGTCGTGTTATACTACCTCTTATCTTTTATCCCCAAGAAACAGTCAACTGTGGTTAAGTATCCTTTTTCTTTAGTCGATCCATTTTGGAGGATTAGTTTTAGGAAGTTTAAATTGTTGTGGATATTGCCTATTGTGATTTTGTTTAGTGTAATGGGAGTGAAACACAGTAACGAAAACTTGGTTATAGGGAGTTTGATATTAGCAGGAATCTTAACAATGATACCAACTTTTGAAAGAGAAAGGGAAACAGAGATTATGACAAGTGTATTAAATGGGGGAGAGTATTTAGAGCAACAGGTAAAAGTTCAGATGTTTAATTCTTTACTAGTTATAATGCCCGTTTTACTATTGGTTTTAGTATTGTCATTTGATTGGAATTATGTGTTTTGGGGAGTATTAGTTCTAGTTTTACCAATGTGTAATGCGGTATTAAAGTATCGTTTTTATAAGAGTGAATTAAAACATCAATTGTTTATAGCAAGTTGCTTTATAGGAATAGGTTTACCGCTAATAGCAATGCCTTTTTTGTATAAACGAGCAATTCGTCAATTAAATCAGATAAAGAATGTTGAAAGTAAATATTAAAGAAAAGAGTTATGGTAATCATCTTGTTCTAAAAGACATTCAATTTACTACAGATAAACCAGGTATTTATGGGGTAATGGGAAAAATGGAGAGGGAAAGACCACACTGTTTAAATGCATGCTTGGTTTAGAAAAATATACAGGAACTGTTGAATTAAATGACAAGATTCTTTCTCTGCAAGCGGTAGGATGGTGTGGTGCCGAACCTGCTGTATATGATGAGTTAACAGCAGAGGAGTTTTATACTTTTTACCAACATTTAATACAACAAAAAGGACAGGGTAATCAATTGTTATTTGAGTTGCCTACAGATAAGTTAATAAAAGAATTCTCTACAGGGATGAAGAAAAAGGTCTATCTGAATGCTGTACTTCAGAAAGAGTATAAGATGTATATACTAGATGAACCTTTTAATGGGCTAGATATAGAGGCTAATTATTATTTGATGAAGTATCTAGAGCATTTGTCTCAAGAGAGTATTGTATTTATTTCTTCTCATATAGCAGATGTGTTATATAAACATTGTCAAGCTATTTTTATGATAAAGGATAAAGGTATCAAACGCTATGAGCAAGAGGAGTTTAAAGAAATAGAAGAAGAATTTTTTAGATAGAAAGAAATGATAAAATATAGTTATACCATTATGTATGTGGTAGATGTGGAGACTACTGTAAGGTTTTATGAAGAGGCATTTGGGTTTGTACGTAAGTTCGTTACTCCGGAGGCTGATTATGGAGAGTTGGTATCAGGAGATACTACGATTGCTTTTGCACAAGTAGAGTTGGCAAGTAGTAATTTGAGTAAAGGATATCAACAGGTGAATAAAGAGAAACCTTTTGGGATCGAGTTAGGCTTTGTAGTGGAGGATGTAGCATTAGCAATACAGAAGGTAGAAAAGGCAGGAGGTACAGTATATGAGCCTATGACAGTAAAACCTTGGGGACAGACAGTAGGGTATGTTTTAGAAAATAATGGCTTCTTAATAGAGCTGTGCACAGCGATGTAAAGTATCCAAAAGAGATAAACTTGTTTTGCAATTTTGCTATACATTTGTGTTCTAATTCAGTTGTTTAGAAAGTGTTTATTGTTGAAATACTAAATTAGATAAAAGAAGATTAAGGATGGTGTATCAAGGTGTTTATACACATAAGAATAAGAGTATTCCTATAGAAATACATAATGATGGAGAATATCTCTCTGTAGAAATAGATGGATTACTGTTTAAAGGAAGAGAGTTTACTGATTTGGGTTATCAAGGGGATTTAGAAGAGGAAACTATTGATAGTACATGGATAACTATCGCCTCAGATTTAGATAACTGTTTGACAGATTGTCAATTTGAATTTACGGTATCTCAATACTTATTGTCATCAGATGGGATTACAGAACCTGTAGAGTTAATGATGTGCTTTAGTCATGGTAGCAATATAGAATCCAATACTACAAGTTTTCATGAAGAAGTTAGGACTGAATTGACGTGGAAGGAAAAGGTTTTGGTAGGGAAGAGTGGATTTGTTGAGGTAGCATTTGATCAATTGAAGGCTCAATTGCCTCAGGGATATTCATTAATGAACTGTTATGGTTGCTTATATGGAGATTATAGTATTTATGGGAATAGCTCTTTTGGAACAATGATGTGCTTTAAGCATATTAAGCAAAAGTATACTGAAGTAGGTAATAAAGAAGATTATAGTGATTTATGTGTAGATGAAAGTGATCTTATCGAGTGGGTACAAGAGATAAATTGTTGTGATGAGTTTGAGGTAAGAGGGAATGGTGGAGCTTATAGATAGATGAGGTGATTGAATAGAAATTAATATTACAATAAATACTACAGAATGAAAAAAGAAGTAGGAGTAAATGGGGAGAATTGTTTATTGTAATAGGTTAAGTTAGAGGAACAAGTTTAAGTTTTTGGTAATGATATATCTGTTGTTTATTGTTTTAATTATAGGAGGTATAGTTTTTTATAAAAAAAGCGCAGATAAGAAACGTATACCTATCAAAGAGTATACTTTAGTTTCGGAAGAATTAATTATTGCTTTTTTAGATAATGCAGAAGTAAGACAACATCGTTATCATTATGATTCTGCTAAAGATAAAGATGCTTTTTTAAATAAAGACTTTAGATATAGCCTTGCTGAACAGCGCGCTGGAATTGATAATATTTGGTTTCAAAAGAAACATACTACTGAGTATGACCTAAAGCAAAATAGAATAAACTATATTGAAAGTTTAGAATTAAATGAAGTACGTATACCGCTGTTGTTTGATGGTAAAGAGATGCAAGCTGTTGCTGCAATGGATATAGATCGATCTACTCTAGAGATACATTTATTTAATGAGAAAGAAGTCAAGGTACTGGCTCAGAAATACGAAGCAAAATCAGGAGAAGTTAAGTATGATTGTATTTTTGGTTTTGATTTTTTGCTAAGTGATAGTAAGTATGGAGAGATGTACTATACTACTTATATGCTTTATAGTAATATAAGCTAAGTAAGAGATTAATAGTCTTTATCTATCTAGATATAAATAAATGATGAGGAATTAATATGTAAGTATGAGTCTGTTTAAGGATATTTGTTTTATAAAAAAGAATAGAAGATGTATATAGTAAATTTAGATATAGAGACAAATCAATTAAAAGAAACAAGAGCGTTTTATACAGAGGTATTAGACTTTGATATTATTGAAGAGGTGAAAGGGAGCTTTGCTGTACAAGCAGGAGAAACTATTCTTACGTTTAAAGAGGTAGATACTCCTGTCAATGTATATCACTTTGCTTTTAATATTCCTTCTAATCAGATAGAAGAAGCATTAATCTGGTCAAGAAAGCATGTTGATTTAATAGAGAATGTGGAAGGGAATTTGGTTACTCATTTTGAAGCATGGAAGGCAAAGTCTATTTATTTTACAGATAATAACGGGAATATCTTAGAGTTTATAGCGAGA